>JADCGR010000039.1 GCA_020248905.1 Curvibacter sp.
CGTAAGCGGCTGGTCACCCCACCTTGATTCCCCCAGCTAATCCAGCACGATTGCTGTCCATCAAAACTAGGTGGACAGCAAATGAACGAGCATCTCAAAACCCGTCGCCGGCATAGCACCGAGTTCAAGTCACAGGTCGTGGAGGCCTGCAGCGCGCCTGGTGCATCTACGGCCGGTGTGGCGTTGGCCTTCGGTGTCAACGCCAACCTGGTGCGCCAGTGGCGCAAGGGTCGTGGCTTTCGGCCAACCGGCGAGGAGTTGACGCGTCCTGCACTGATTGGACCGACGGTGACGGCCCCACCGGCTCCATCCTTCGTCCCGGTGGCGTTACCTGGGGCGCAGCCACAGGCCGCGCCGCCCGCCGATATCCGTCTGGAGGTGCGCCGGGGCGCTCTGGCGGTGAACGTGATGTGGCCTGCATCGGCCGCGGCCGACTGCACGGCCTGGCTGCGTGAGTTGCTGCGATGATCCGTATTGACGCGATGTGGCTGGCCAGCGCCCCGGTGGACATGCGCGCCGGGGCTGATCGTCTGCTGGCTGCCGTGGTCGAAGTATTCGGTGCCGCCCAGGCCCACCATGGCTACCTGTTCGCCAACGTCCGCGGCACGCGCGTGAAGCTGATCGTGCACGATGGCTTGGGCATCTGGTGCGCCGCGCGGCGCTTGAACCAGGGCCGCTTCCAGTGGCCAGCAGCCGGGTCGTGCACTCCGGTGGCGCTGACCCAGCAACAGTTCGACGCGCTGGTCCTTGGCTTGCCCTGGCAGCGCTTGGAGCAGATGCAGCGCATCACCCGCGTATAGCTGAGTGACCGAACGGCCGGGCAATTGGCACATGTCCCGATGCGCGCAGCCTCGGCGGTGCGCACAATCGGCCCTCGATGGTGGACCTCAAGGCACTCGACCCCAAGACGCTGCGGGCAATGGAGCCGGCGGCGATGGCCGAGCTCGCCACCCGCATGCTGCTCGAGCTGAGCGCACAGAGCCGCCAGATCCAGCAGCACGAAGAACTCGCGCAGCGCTATGAGCGCGAGATCAAGTTCAAGGACGCCAAGCTCGAGAAGATCACCTTCGAGCTGGCGCGCCTGAAGGCCTGGAAGTTCGGCGCGCGCACCGAGCGCATGAACGCCGAGCAGCGGCAGATGTTCGAGGACACGTGCGCCGAGGACGAAGCCGACCTGCAGGCGCAGCTCGATGCCCTGCAAGAAGGCCAGGCCAGCCCACCGGCCAGCCCCCAGCAGGCCAAACGCCAGCCGCGCCGGCAGAAGCTGCCCGAGAGCCTGCGCCGCATCGAGCACCACTACGAGCCGGCGGACACCACCTGCGGTTGCGGCAAGCCGATGCAGCGCGTGGGCGAGGACGTCAGTGAACGCCTGGACATCATTCCGGCCGAGTTCATCGTGCACCGCCACGTGCGTGGCAAGTGGGCGTGCCGCTGCTGCCAGACGCTGGTGCAAGAGCCCGTGGCACCGCAGATCGTGGACAAGGGCCAGCCCACTGCGGGCCTGGTCGCCCACACGCTGGTCAGCCGCTTCGTGGACCACGTGCCCTACTACCGGCAAGAGCAGATCAACGCCCGCTCGGGCGTGCACACGCCGCGCTCGACGCTGGCGAGCTGGGCGGGAGCGGGCGGCGCCGCACTGGCACCCCTGTACGAAGCGCTTGGCCAATTCGTACTCAAAGCCAGGGTGCTGCACGCCGATGAAACGCCGGTGGCCATGCTCGAGCCCGGCGCGGGAAAGACCAAGAAGGCCTACGTCTGGGCCTATGCGAGAGGGGCCTTCGATCCGATACCGGCGGTGGTCTACGACTTCGCGCCGGGGCGAGCGGCGCGACACCCCGTCGAATTCCTCGGGCGATGGTCAGGCACGCTCACCTGCGACGATTACGCGGGCTATGGCTCAGTGTTCAAGCTGCATGAGCGCATCGAGGCCGGATGCCTGGCCCATGCCCGGCGCAAGTTCGATGAACTCGCCAAGGCCGGTGCGAGCACCGTGGCAACGCAGGCCCTGCAGCGCATCGCAGCGCTGTACCGCATCGAGCAGGAGGTGGCGGCGGCCAGCAGCGCCGATCGGCTCGATGCCCGGCAGCGGCAAAGCGTGCCGCTGTGGAGTGAGCTTCATGCCTGGCTGCGTCAGGAGCGCGCCAGGGTGCCCGACGGCGGCGGCATCGCGGCGGCCATCGACTACAGCCTGCGCCGCTGGACAGCACTGGGGCGCTTCCTGCACGATGGTGACGTGGCCATCGACAACAACCATATCGAGAACCTGATGCGCCCATGGGCGATGGGCAGAAAAGCTTGGCTCTTCGCGGGCAGCGAACTGGCCGGTCAACGTGCGGCGATGATCATGAGCCTGGTGCAGTCCGCGCGCTTGAACGGACACGAGCCATGGGCGTACTTGAAGGACGTCCTCGAGCGGCTGCTCGAGCATCCGAACCACCGCATCGATGAGCTGTTGCCGCACCGCTGGACGCTGGCGACGCCCTGATCACCTGATCTCGACTTGATCAGCACATTGGCACGCACAGGTCAATGTGGCGTGCCTGGCCGCTTAC
>JADCGR010000004.1 GCA_020248905.1 Curvibacter sp.
CGCAGATTCCATGTCGGCACGGGACTACACAGATCCCACAACAGATGCCGGATATACGACTGCAGGCGCTTTACCCCTTGGTCCCCACTCGATCAGTCTCTTGCACTTGTGGGGGAGTCCATATAGGAAGGGTTAGGCGTCTGCACGCCAAAGACCTTCCATCATCTTCGGATAGCTCACAGGCCTGAACGCCGTGAAGGCGATGTCTCGGACGTTCCGGAAGTCGGACCAGAGCAGGCGACTGCCCCTGAGCCAGTTGGTGGGTTTCACTCGCTCTTGAATGCCTTGCAGTTCTTCTTGCGTTGCCGCTCGCAGAGGACCAGCTGTGCCATAGAGGCGAACCCCTGGCGGCGAGCCGAAGCGGCCAGACCACAGCGACTTGAGCCAGAACCAAGAACCCGTGTTGACTGCCATGAGGCACAGATTGGGATTGAGGTCCAGGTTCTGCGCAAGTGAGCTTGTGTACTGATCGAAGTAGTACCCCGTCAGATCATCTCGGAGAAACACGGTGCCCACCGGTGTGACGTGCGGTGTGCCATCCGGTGACACCGACGCGATAGCGCAATGAATCGAGGACCTTTGCCCTTGACCCACAACGCGCTTGACTTCTGACCAATGCCTCGCAAGTTCCATGGTTGTATTTCAGGCGCCTAACGTGATATGGACCGCAAAGGTGCGGAATAACATGGAAATTTGTTCATCCTGAAGCTCCCTTGCTGAAAGCCAAGTGCTTGTTTCGTTTGAAGAATCACTATAGCGCAGGTCCGCGCTATGAACAAACCGCGAAACCCCGCAAATGTGCGGAATAACGTCGGCGCCCCTATTGAGTCTTCAGGCCAGACACGGGCGCAGGCGCTTGTCTGGACAGGGATTTTTCCGAACAGGCTGTGCCGGCGCGCAAAATAACAAGCCGACAAACCCGCACTGTAACGGCGCCCGAGCGCCCCGCCAGCCGCCGGGCAGCGGCCCGGCCCGGCGCTCAAACCCGCCGCAGCAAAGCCTGCCCTGCCCTCACCTCCGCCCCCGTCGTGAGCCCACCAACGATCTCCATGCCCCGGGGCGCCAGCACCACGATGGTGGACCCGTGCTCGAACCAGCCCATCTCCTGCCCGCGCTGCAGCGGCGCATGGCAGGGGATGACCTGCTCGCCCCGATAGCCGTGGTGCAGGTTGATGCCCAGGAAGTGCAGGCGCACGCTGGCCACCAGGATGGCTCCCACCGGCACCAGCGTGAGCCGCTGGCCTGTGGGTAGCGTGGCCTCGATCACGGCGCGGTCATTGCGGCAGTACAGGCTGGGCACGCGCTTGAGTGCAATGGGGTTCACATTCCACATATCGCCCTCGATATGGGTCACGCGATGCACGGTGCAGTCGGTGGGCGCATGAAAGCGGTGGTACATGCTGGCGCGCAGACGCAGGGTGACGTAAGTGCCGCCCTGGTGTTGCCTGGCCAGTTCTGCGCTGCCCAGCAGTTGCGCCAGGCTGTAAGGCATGCCCTTGATCTGCAACAGTTCGTCGCCCTCGATGCGGCCGTGCGCGCCCACGATGCCGTCGCTGGGGCTGCAGACGACTTGCGGGTCCGCATCAAAAGGCCGGGCGCCGTCTTTCAGCTCGCGCACAAAGCAGTCGTGCAGGCTGTCAAAGCGCTGCTTCTTGGCCTCGCTCAGATCCAGCCCGCCAAAGAACTTGAAGAGTGCGATGGACGCGTCGCGCACCAGCGGCTGGCGCACCTTGCTCAAGCGCCCCATGAAGCGCGTGAGCGCCACGCGCGGCAGGCGGTTGGTGAGCACGAAGTTGAGGGCTTCCTGCTGGAGCAGGCGGTGGAACAGGCTTGGGCGTCTGGATACCATGCATCGAATTTATGAGCGGCGTGTGACGCTGGCACGACACCGTGATGACGCAACAAACGTCACGGCTTTTTCACACGGGTGTCAAACGCCAGGCCTACAAAGAGCACTGTCCTCTCTCTGAAAGACCTCATGGTTGATGAACTCGCATGGACGGCCGGCCTGCTGGGCGCAGCTGCGGTGGCATTGCCAAAAGCCAGGCAGCGGCTGGAGCTTTCGCGTGCCAAGCATCCCTCGCTGACCGGCCACTCGCGCATGGCCAAGCGGCTCGCGCGCTGGCTGCCGGGCTATGCCTACGATGAGGCGCACTTTTTCAACAGCGATGGCGCGCCCCAAGCCGTGGCGCAGCAGCGCCATGCCGGGTTCTTTGCGCTGGCGGGCCGCCTGCAGGCCGCAGCGCCGAAGTCCATCGCGCTCACCAAGGAGATGCGCGACGGCATTCCGGACCTGCGCTTCACGGGCGCCTACCGTGTGCCTTTCCAGTACAGCCCCTTGGTGCGCCAGCACCTGGCCACCGGGGCCTTCGTGCAGTCCGCCGGCGGGGTGAAGGTGAGCGATCTGGACGGCAATACCTACTACGACCTCACCGGCTCCTACGGGGTGAACGTGCTCGGCGTGGACTTCTACCGCCAGACCATGGCCGCAGGTGCTGCGCTGACGCAGGAGCTGGGCCTGGTGCTGGGCTCGCTGCACCCCTGCGTGGCCGACAACGTGAAACGCCTGCAGGCCATCAGTGGCCAGGATGATGTGAGCTTCCACATGAGCGGCACCGAGGCCGTGATGCAGGCCGTGCGTCTGGCGCGCTACCACACGCGCAGGAAGTATCTGGTGCGCTTCTCCGGCGCCTACCACGGCTGGTGGGAAGACGTGCAGCCCGGCCCCGGCAACCCCCTGCCCCCGCGCGAGACCTACACCCTGCGCGACATGCACGAGGCCAGCCTCAAGGTGTTGCGCACCCGCCGTGACATTGCCTGCGTGCTCGTCAACCCGCTGCAGGCCCTGCACCCCAACCGGAACGCTCCGGGAGATTCGACCCTGCTCGACAGCAGCCGCACCGCCCACTACGACCGCGCCGCCTACACGGCCTGGCTGCAGCAGTTGCGCGAGGTCTGCACCGAACGCGGCATCGTGCTGATCTTTGACGAGGTGTTCCTCGGATTCCGCTTGGCCAAAGGGGGCGCACAGGAGTACTTTGGCGTCCAGGCCGATCTGGTCACCTATGGCAAGACCCTGGGCGGGGGCTTTCCTGTGGGCGTGGTGTGTGGCAGGCGTGCGCTGATGCAGCGTTTTCGAGAAGACAAGCCGGCCGATCTGTGCTTTGCGCGGGGCACGTTCAAGGAACACCCTTATGTGATGGGCGCAATGAACGCCTTCCTGCGCAGCCTGGAGCAGCCCGAAGTCGCACGCTTGTACGAGAACCTCGACGCCATCTGGGACGCGCGACGCGAGGCTTTCAACGCCCGTATGCACGCCGAAGGCCTGCCGGTGCAGGCGGCCAATATGCAGAGCGTCTGGACGCTCAACTACACCCAGCCCGCGCGCTACAACTGGATGTACCAGTACTACCTGCGCGACGCCGGGCTGGCCCTGAGCTGGGTGGGCACGGGCCGTTTCATCTTCAGCCTCAACTACACCGAGGCCGATTTCCAGGCCGTGCTGGAACGCTGCGTGCAGGCCGCGCGCCGCATGCAGCAGGACGGCTGGTGGTGGGGCTCGCCCGAGTTGAGCAACCGGGCCATCAAGCGCACCGTGCTGCGCGAGACCTTGCGCAAGCTGCTTGGCCGCTGAGACCGCGTTGGCAATGAAAAAGGGCCCCGGTTTTCCGGGGCCCTTTTCTTGAGGGTCAGCCTTGCTGGCGGGCGAGTTCGGCGGCCAGTTCGGCCTCGTGCCGGGCCCGCTCGGCCTGCAGTTGCTCGGGTGCGGCGATCAGCTCGCCCTTGAGCAGGTACAGAGGCGACTTCCAGTAGAGCAGGATGTCGTGGAAGGGATCGGTGATGATCTTGGTGGCCCAGACGATGCCCGTGCCCAGGCTTTGTGTCAGCGCGAGTTGCAACACACGGAAGACCAGCCCGCCCACACCCAGCCACAACCAGAGCCAGCCCACATTGAGCACATAGCCGCTGGGCTGATCGTGCGCCTCCAGCAGGCCAAAGAAGTCGGGCTGCAGCCACAGCACCACGGGCAGGCCGGCCCAGACGGCCATGAGCACCACCTTGCGCTGCAGGTTGTAGCCCACCTTGATTTCTTCCTTGTACTCGTGCGTGGCCTGGTTCACCTCGTCGTAGCCCTTGGGCTCGAAGAAGAAGTGACCCGACTGGCGCGAGACCATGGAGATCAGCCAGGCGATGAGCGCGGCCACCGGCGGGTTGATGAAAAGGAAAACGTAGGCCACGAGGAAAGAGGTGGCGCTGAGCAGGTGCAGCGACTGGTTGATGCGGCTGTGGTGGTAGTAGCGGTGGTCGTCCCAGCGCTGGACCTTGAGGGCGTGCAGAAATGAACTCACGAAGGCTCCTTGATGTGATACCGGTTCGAGGCGCAGGTCTGCGCCTGGGGGCATGCTCGGTGGTGCGCATGAAAGCTCCGTGACAGCGCCACACCTGTCACCAAAATTTCATGACACAACACAACAGCGGCCCGGCCTTGTCATCGAACTGAGACAAACCCTGCGCAAGATGGGGGTATGAAACCCGACACCACCGATCTGCTGGTCGAAGACCTGCCCGCCGCGCAGACCCATCTGCGCATTGCCGTCGTGACCGAGACCTACCCGCCCGAGGTCAATGGCGTGGCGCTGACGCTGCAGCGCGTGGTGCAGGGCCTGCGCGAGCTGGGCCATCACGTGCAGCTGGTGCGCCCGCGCCAGGCCGCCGACGCCGCCAGCCCTGCCAGCGGCCAGGACGTACTGATGCGCGGCATGGCTATTCCGCGCTACCCGCATCTGCAGCTGGGCCTGCCTTCGCGCCGGCAGCTGCAGCCCTTGTGGACCCTGCACCGGCCGGACCTGGTGCACATTGCCACTGAAGGCCCGCTGGGCTGGTCGGCGCTGCGCGTGGCGCGCAAGCTGCGCATCCCGGTCACCTCGGACTTCCGCACGAACTTCCATGCCTACAGCAGTCACTACGGCATGGGCTGGCTGAGCAAGCCCATCATGGCCTATCTGCGCCGCTTTCATAACCAGACGCTGACCACCATGGTGCCCACGCGTGGCCTGGCCGAACGCCTGACTGCGGCCGGCTTCGAGCGTCTGCAGGTGGTGGCACGCGGTGTGGATCTGGGCGTGTTCAACCCGGCGCTGCGCGACGAGGCCCTGCGCGTGAGCTGGGGTGCGAGCCCTGCTACGCCGGTCCTGATGTGCGTAGGCCGGCTGGCCAAGGAGAAGAACCTGCCCCTGCTGGTGCGCGCCTACGCCCAGGCGCGGCTGCAGCGCCCGGACCTCAAGCTCGTGCTGGTGGGCGACGGCCCGCAGCGCGCCGAGTTGCAGGCCCTGGCGCCTGACGCCATCTTCACCGGTCAGCTCGACCGGCAGGACCTGGCCCGCCATTACGCCAGTGCCGACATCTTCGGTTTTCCCAGCCAGACCGAGACCTTTGGCAATGTAGTGCTGGAGGCCATGGCCAGCGGGCTTGCCGTCGTGGCCTATGACTACGCCGCCGCCTCGGAGAACATCGAACACGGCCAGACGGGCCTGCTGGTGCCCATGGACGACGAAACCACCTTTGTGCGCGAGCTGGTGGCGCTGGCACAAAGCGACACGCAGTGCGCAGCGCTACGCGCCAACGCACGCGGAGCAGCCCGCGCCTGCGACTGGAGCGGCATCGTGGTGCAGATCGAGACCGTGATGAAAATGGCTGTGGCAGCGCAGGGCGCGACCCCGCCCCAGGCCCTACCGCTTGCTGCGCAGCAGGTGGCCTGAGAGCAGGCGCCAGACCGCGCGAGGCCGACGCCGCAGCACGATGCGGCCCACAAAAGCCGCCAGGCCCAGGCCGGCCAGCAGAAACACGGCCTGCACCGGCACGTCCAGGGCCAGCAGCGCGGTGTACAGGCCCAAGGCCAACAGCACGCTGAAATTCTCATTGAAGCCCTGCACGGCGATGGACTGCCCCGCCGTCAGTAGCCGGTGGCCGCGATGCTGCAGCAGCGCGTTCATGGGCACCACCAGCATGCCGCCCAGTGCCCCCACCAGCAGCAGCACGGGCGCGGCGCCGCGCCAGTCGTGGATGAACAGCACCGCCGGCATGAGCACGCCCATGAGCACCCCAAGCGGCAGCACCGCCGTGGCCTGGCGCAGACGCAGCCGGCTGGCCACCAGCACCGCACCGGCGACCACCCCGAGCCCAACAATGCCCTGCAAATAGGCCGCCCGATCCAGGCCCAGGCCGAGGCTCTGCACGGCCCACAGAAGCACGGCAAACTGCAGCATGGCGCCCGCACCCCAGAACACCGTGGTCACAGCGAGCGACACACCGCCACTGCGGTCGCGCCAGAGCCGTGCATTGGCATGCCGGAAACCCGCCAGCAATTGCTGCGGATGAAAGGACCGCGCGGCATAACGCGCACCACTGGGTACGATGCGCAGATTGCACAGGGCCGAGAGGCTGTAGAGCACAGCGACCGCTGCGAAGGAGGCGTTGAGCACTGGCGTGGAAGCGGCGGCCGATAGCGGCCACAGCGCACCAGCCCAGGCGGCGGCAGCCGAGCCCAGCCACAGCGGCGCGACGAGCAGGCCGCCAAGCACCGTGCCCAGCAGCACCGACAGCACCACCGTCGACTCGACCCAGCCATTGGCGGCCACCAGCGCTGCGGGAGGCACGCTTTCGGTGAGCAGCCCGTATTTGGCTGGTGCGTAGGCCGAGGCGCCCAGCCCCACCAGCGCAAAGGCCAGCAGGGGATGCACGCCCGCAAGCAGGGCCAGTGCACCCGCGAGCTTGAGGGCGTTCATCCAGGCCATCAGGCGGCGCTTGCACAACGCATCAGCGAGCGTGGCGATGAAGGGCGCCAGTAGCACATAAGAAAGCGTGAAGCTGAACTTGAGCAGCGGCGCCCACCACAGGGGCGCGCCCAGCACCTGCAGATGCGCGATGGTGACGATGAGCAGAGCGTTGTCCGCCAGCGCTGAAAGAAACTGCGCGGCCATGAGCCAGCCAAAGCCGGCCGGCAGGCGCCCGGACATCGGCCTCAGGCCGTGGCGAGGGCCGGCGCGGCGGGAACCCGGCGCGCGGCCTGCGCCTGCGATCGCAGTGCCAGCGCATTGCGCCGGCCGATGCCCTGGTAGGCAATGCCCAGCTCCTGCAAGGCCTGCGGATCGTAGAGATTGCGGCCATCGATGATGAGCGGCTGGCGCAGGCTCTCCTGGATGAGGCCAAAGTCCGGGTTGTGGAACTGCTTCCACTCCGTGACGACCAGCAGCGCATCCGCGCCATCGAGCACAGAGGTCGCATCGCCAACGAGCTTGAGGCGCGCGATGCCGTCCGGGATGTCGGCCAGGTCGTCGGCCAGCACCGCACGGGCCGCGTCCATGGCGACCGGGTCGTGGGCGACCACCTCGGCGCCGCGCAGGATGAGCTGGCGGATCAGGTGGCGGCTGGGCGCCTCGCGCATGTCATCGGTCTGCGGCTTGAAGGCCAGGCCCCAGACCGCAAAGCGCAGGCCGCGCAGATCGCCGCCGAAATGCTCGATGACGCGGCGCGACAGCACCTGGCGCTGCGCCTGGTTGACGCGCTCGGTGGCCTCCACAAGCTGCATCTGGCTGCCGTGCTGCTGCGCCGTCTTCATGAGCGCGCGTGTGTCCTTGGGGAAGCAGCTGCCGCCGTAGCCCGTGCCCGCGTAGAGAAAGCTCGGGCCGATGCGGGTGTCGCTGCCGATGCCGCGGCGGATGGCGTCCACATCGGCGCCAACGAGATCGGCGAGGTTGGCCATCTCGTTCATGAAGGAGATGCGCGTGGCCAGCATGGCATTGGCCGCGTACTTGGTAAGTTCGGCGCTGCGCAGGTCCATCCAGACCGTGCGCTCGTGGTGGCGGTTGAGCGAGGCGTAGAGCTGGGTCATGACCGCACGCGTGCGCTCGGCCAGGGGGCCCGACGGCAGGCCGATGACGATGCGGTCCGGCCGCATGAAATCGTCGATGGCCGCTCCCTCCTTGAGGAACTCGGGGTTGGAGATGACAGTCACCGCCAGCCCGCCCAGGCCACGCGCGGCAAGACCAGCATTGAGCACGCCCTGCACCTGCTCGGCCGTACCCACGGGCACGGTGGACTTGTTGACCACCACCAGCGGACGCGTCAGCAGCGCTGCTACCTGGCGGGCGACCGCGAGCACATGACCGAGGTCGGCCGAGCCATCCTCGCACGGCGGCGTGCCGACGGCAATGAACAGCACCTCGGCGCCCTCCAGCGCATCGGCCAGGCGCGTGGTGAAGAAGAGACGCTGGTCCTGGGCGTTGCGCTGGATCAGCGAGTCCAGGCCGGGCTCGTAGATGGGCACAACGCCGGCGCGAAGCAGCTCGACGCGACGCAGGTCTCTGTCCATGCAGACGACTTCGTGTCCCAGTTCGGCCAGACAGCTGGCTGTCACCAGCCCCACATACCCTGCTCCGATCACGGCAACTTTCATGTGCACCTCCTGTATAGGTTAGGCGATGATGAAAGCCGCCCATGACCGAACCGTGTCGGGAGAATGAAGAAGGCGTGACAGACCCAAGCCCTGCTGGCGGTCTGGCAAGACTCAAGGCAAGGCATGCGTGTCGAGGGTACGGGCGTCCAGCCGTTAGAGGCCTGCAGCGCCTGCCCCTTGGCCAAGCGCTTGGCCCGTGCGGCGCTGGAGGCCACCTGTACGGCCTTGCGTTAGACTCTGCGGCCCAAGCGAACCGCGCCAATGGACACTGCGGTGCACGGATAGAAGCGCTTGACGCCATGCCAGTCCCCTGCCTTGAAGCCCCCGGCCCGGCGCTCGGACTCGTCGTAAAGATCAAGGGCCTGCGCTGCAATATCAGAAAGTCGTCCCCGCCCATATACCCCACGAAGTCACGCTGCGGGACGTTGTGCGCCTCGGCCAGGCGCGCCATCAGACGGATCATTTCGTCACCGCGCCAGTCCCTGTACCGGTCGTCGTACCGGTCGTCGTAGGGCTTGAAATGGTTCACGTCGATGTTGCAGGCGCTGGGCTCACAGCCGCCGTCGAGCAGGCGACGAACTTGCGGGCTGATGGGAATGTCGCCGGGCAGAGGGGTGAGCGGAGTGGCGTCGGGCGGGAATCGGCAGGCGACTTCGGGCCCGGGTCGGCCCAGGTCGTAGCCTTGGCTGTAATGGATATCGAGAGCCCGGATCACGCGCAGATCGGCTTCGCTCTCGATGCCCTCGGCCACCAGCATGGTGCCAAAGATATCGGCAATCTGCAGCAGTGCCCGCAGGGTATTGAGCTTGTTGGCGTTGTGATCGATGTCGCTGCTGTAGTACTTGTCGATCTTGATAATGTCGGGCCGTACCTGCGCCCACAGGCAAAGGCTGGAACGCCCGTCGCCAAAGTCGCCCAGCGCCAGCGAGCGACCGACCGAGTGCAGCACACGCGCCATCTCCACCGGGGCATCCACATCGAGTACACGCTCGTGCTCGATGATGTCCAGCACTACCATGCGCGTCAGCACAATCAGGCTGCGCATGAGCTGCGAAAGCGTCAGGCCGCCGCCAGCTTCCACCGGGCGCGCCTGTGCCGTGGCGCTGACGTTGAGCAACAGGCGACCCGTTTGACGCAATTCACCCCAACGGCGCATGGCCGCGTGCAGGCAGAGTAGCCCGAGCTCGTAGACCAGACCCTCGTCGTGGGCTGCGCGCAACATGGCGTCCGGTGACTGCAACAGGCTGCCCACTGGTCCGCAGATCAGGGCCTCGTGCGCATGAACGATGACCGTGCGCACGTCGACGATGGGCTGGGATACGGGGACAGGGCACCGGCGCCCATGAGCGGCGCCAGCGGTCAGTCCCGCCCCGTCAGGGCTTGGGTGAACGCGACAGCAAGGGGACGAGCGGAGTCGATCATCAGGGCTGGCGCCGGGGGAGCATGACCGTAATAACAGAGCGGCCGCGGCCTCTGGGAGCGAGGCTGATGGTTTGCTTGTCTCATCGCTGTTCCGTGCGCAGATGACATCTGAATGACATAAATATTTCGTATCCGGATCGAAATGAGGGCAGCCAAGGGGCCAAGGTAGCGCCAACATGAACGAAACGGTATAAATTGTTTCTTCAATCTCGTTGCAAGGAGACGAAACATATGACAACCCCTAGCCTGCCGACGAACCCTACTGCCGCCCCCGCCCCCACCCGCCCCAAGGCCGCGCCGAAGAAGGCTGCGGGCAAGACGGCCGCCAAGGCGCCGAAGGCACCCAAGACCAGCATGCCTGCGCCCGGTAATTCGGCCCGCAAGGATGCCGCCCCCAAGAAGGCGAGCAAGCCTGCCAAAGTCAAGAAGCCCAAGCTAGTGCGCGACAGCTACACCATGCCCAAGGACGAGCACGCGGTGCTCGCCAAACTCAAGCTGCGCAGCGCCGAGCTGGGTCAGGCCGTGAAGAAGAGTGAACTGCTGCGCGCGGGCCTGAAGGCGCTTGCCGCGCAGAACGACAAGGCCCTGTTGGCAGCCCTCAAGGCGGTGCCCTCGCTCAAGACAGGGCGCCCGAAGAAGGACCGGGAAAAGCCCTAAAGCACGTCGGGCGACTGCACCGACACCAGCATGGTCTGCGACACGCCATCGCGCAGGCGATGGCGTAGCCACCAGACGGCGCCTTTCCTCACGCTGCACTCGCCGCCGTGGATGGACAGCAAGCGCGCGATGGCCTGCCCCAGCACGGGCTGATGCCCGACGAGCAGGATCACGCCCTTGCCTTGGGGCCACTGCACGAGCTGCAGCAGCTGTTCGACCGTGCCATTGGGGCTGAGCTCTTCGCGCAGCTTGTACTTGCGGCTCAGCGCCTGCGCCGTCTGCTCGGTGCGACGCGCCGGGCTCACCAGAATGCGCGTTCCCTCGGGCAGCTGACGGTCCAGCCAACCCGCCATACGCGCGGCCTGCTTTTCGCCACGCGGCGTAAGGGTGCGTCCCAGATCGTCCTCACCGGGCTGGGCTTCATGCGCCTCGGCGTGGCGCCACAGGACGAGGTCCATCTCAGCGCCCCGCAGCGCGTGCGTAACGCACCATCAGGGCCTCCTGCGCACCCGGACCCGAACGGCCGTGCGCCGGACGGACACGCTCATAACGACCGCTGGCCTGCAGTTCCCAGGCGCCCTGCACATCGTGCAAGCCGGCCACTAGGCATTCGTCGACGATGCGCTGGCGCAGAACGGGATCAGTCACCGGCCAGGCCAGTTCAATGCGTCGCAGCATGTTGCGGTTCATCCAGTCGGCGCTGGAAAGGTAGAGATCTTCCTGATCGCCATCGCGGAAATAGAAGACGCGGGCATGCTCCAGAAAGCGGCCGAGGATGGAGCGCACGCGGATGTTGCTGGTCTGCCCGGGCAGCTGGGCCGGCAGCATGCAGGCGCCGCGCACGATAAGATCGATCTTGACACCTTGCTGGCCCGCACGGATGAGCGCGCGGATGATGGACTCGTCGGTGAGCGCATTCATCTTGGCCACCAAGCGGGCCGGGCGTCCAGCGGCAGCGCCGGCACCCAGGGCTTCGATCTTCTCGATCAGGCGCCGGTGTAGCTGGAAGGGGGCGACCCACAGCGCGTGCAGGCGGGCCAGCTTGCTCTGCCCCGCAAGGTGCACAAAGACATGCTCCACGTCGGCGGTGAGCGCGGTGTCGGCCGTCAGGTGGCTGAGATCGGTGTAAAAGCGCGCTGTAGCCGGGTTGTAGTTGCCGGTGGAGAGGTGGGCATAGCGGCGCAGACCGCGCTCTTCACGGCGGGTGACGAGCATCATCTTGGCGTGGGTCTTGAGGCCAACCACGCCGTAGAGCACCTGCACGCCAATCGACTCTAGCTGCTCGGCCCAGTTGATGTTGACCTCTTCATCGAAGCGGGCCTTGAGCTCCAGCACCACGGTCACCTCCTTGCCGCGGCGCACGGCCTCGCGCAGCAGCTCCATGAGCACGGAATTGGCACCGGTGCGGTAGATGGTCTGCTTGATGGCCAGCACCTGCGGGTCGTTGACGGCCTCGCGCAGGAAATCAAGCACGCCATCGAAGCTCTCGTAGGGTTGATGGATCAGTACGTCACCGCGCTTGAGCTGCTCGAACACCGACTGGCCCGGGGTGAGCTGGGCCGCATGCGCGGCGTGATACGGCGAAAATCGTAGCCGCGGCTCGTCGACCAGATCGACGAGCTGGTTCAGGCGCACCAGGTTGACGGGGCCATGTACGCGATACAGCGCGCCCTCGGGCAGGTCGAACTCTCGCAGCAGGAAGTCCGCAAGGTAATCGGAGCAGCCTGCCGAAACCTCCAGTCGCACCGCCTGACCATAGTGGCGGTGCTGCAGGCCTTGGCGCAGGGCGGTGCGCAGGTTGCGTACGTCCTCTTCGTCCACGGCCAGATCGGAGTGGCGGGTCACGCGGAACTGCGAGAACTGGGTCACCAGCCGGCCCGGAAAAAGCTCATCGAGATGCGCACGGACCACGCTGGAGATGGAGACAAAGAGTCGCCGCTTCCCGCAGAGCTTGGCCGGCATGGGAATGAGCCGCGCAAGGGCGCGCGGAACCTTCACGATGGCGATATCATTGGTGCGCCCGAAAGCGTCGTGCCCGCCCAGACGAACGATGAAGTTCAGCGACTTGTTGGCCACCTGCGGAAAAGGGTGCGACGGGTCCAGTCCCACAGGAATCAGCAGCGGCTTGACCTCGGTCTCAAAGTACTGCTTGACCCAGCGGCGCTGGGCGGCATTGCGGTCGCCATGCGCGACGACGCGTATGCCCTGCTTCTCGAAGGCGGGCATGAGCTCGTCGTTGTACAGCGCGTACTGGCGCTCAACGAGCTCGTGGATGGACTGCGACAGGCGCTCGAAGGACGCCTGCGTGTAGAGCCCCTGCTGGTCCTGCACCTTGGCCGCCGCCAGATGCGGCTCGGCCCGCACCTCGAAAAACTCGTCGAGATTGGAAGAGACGATACAGAGGTAGCGCAGCCGCTCCAGCAGCGGCACTTCGGCGCGGCACGCCATATCGAAGACGCGCCAGTTGAAAGCGAGGATGCTGTGATCGCGGTCCAGCAGCGGGACAGCGGCAGCGGCGCTGAGGTTCTCGGCCGGCACGGAATTCTCCAGTCGGGCAAGTGTAGACATCATGACGAATTATTTACATTGTGAATGACAATTGCATGACAGACACGACACACGAACCCTGCACATCCGACGGCATCCTTACCTGTTCGCAGAAAACACGCGGGGTAAGTCCACGAGCGCGAAGGGCATGCGTCGGCAGACCCGCCTCAGCCTCTCATCCCACGTCGTGCTGACGTACCGACCCACATACGGGTCTGCGCCGCCCAGGCCTCCGTGACGAGCGTGATCTTCATGCGGCAGCCGGACTGACCGCCGACTCAGGCGTCTGTCGGGCCTGACCGTCAGTCCAGCGCACCAGCTCCAGCTGACCATCGTGATGCTCGACCAGGGCCGTGAGGCTCTCGACCCAATCGCCATCGTTGCAATAGAGCACCCCGTCGATGTCGCGTATCTCGGCATGATGGATATGACCGCAGACGACGCCTTGGTGGCCGCGCTTGCGCGCCTCGTGAGCGACCGCCTGCTCGAAATCGTTGATGAAACTCACGGCCTTCTTGACCTTAAGCTTGAGGTAGGCCGAGAGCGACCAGTAGGGCAGGCCGAGCTTGGCACGCAGATGGTTGAGATGGCGGTTCAGGCGCAGCGCCAGCTCGTACAGGTTATCGCCCACATAGGCGAGCCACTTGGCGTACTGGATCACCCCGTCGAAGTAGTCACCGTGGGTGACCCACAGGCGCTTGCCGTCTGCCGTGGTGTGGACCGCCTCGTCCACCACTTCGATACCGCCGAACTGGTGGCCGATGAAGCCACGCGCGAACTCGTCGTGATTGCCCGGCACGAACACCACCCGGCAGCCCTTGCGCGCCGCCCGCAACATCTTTTGCACCACATCGTTGTGCGCCTGCGGCCAGAACCAGCGGCGGCGCAGCTGCCAGCCGTCGATGATGTCACCCACCAGATAGAGCTGGTCGCAGGGACTGGCCTTGAGGAAGGCGAGCAGGTCCTCGGCCCGGCATCCCGGCGTGCCCAGATGCAGGTCGGAGATGAACACCGCGCGGTAACGCCTCGCTCCCTTCTCCTCGTCGGGATCGTACACCGGGCCGCTGCGCGCCGTGATCTGGCCCAACCAGTGGCTGGCGTGGTCCGGCGTGCGTTTCATCAGGCACCCAGGAAGTGCTTGCGATAGCGTGAGGGAAGATCGGCAATGCGCATGAGCATGGGCAGGTCGGCGCTGTTGAAGTCCGGATCCCAGGCGGGGGCGCCCAGCACCTTCGCGCCGAGGCGCAAATAGCCTTTGATGAGTGCAGGGGGCTCGACGTCCAGATGGCTGTCAAGCTCTTCGACCGGCAAGGGCAGACGCGGCCAGACCTGGTGCTCGATGGGGGCGAGATGGGTTTCGCGGACCTGGCGCCAGATGCTCGCGGCCACGTCGCCGCTGACCACGCCGTTGTGCAGCATGGGAATGCTGGCGCAGCCGATCATGGTGTCGAGCCGGTTGCGTACCATGAACTCGGCCAGCGCGCCCCACAAGGCCATGATGACGCCGCCGTGGCGGAAATCCGGATGCACGCAGCTGCGTCCCAGTTCAACCATGCGTTCGCGCAGGACACGCAGACGCGTGAGGTCGAACTCGAGGTCGCTATAGGTGCTGCCGATGCGCTGGGCCTGCTCAGGGGTGAGCAAACGGTAGGTGCCGATCACCTGCTGGGTGAGGTGATCCCGCACCAGCAGGTGCTCGCAGTAGTCGTCGAACAGGTCCACGTCATGGCCAGGCACCGTGGTGGACAGGCGCGCGCCCATCTCGCTGGCAAAGATGTCGTACCTTAGTCGCTGCGCCGCACGGACCTCATCGAGATGGCGCGCCCACGAGACTTCAATGCCTCCGCGCTGCGCTGCAGCGTGGTCTTGATCCGGGCAGTGAAGTGACCCCCTGGGAAGCGCGACAGGCGACAGCGGGAACGTGGGGCTGGGCAGTTCTTTCATTTTTTCTCCTTGGCGGGTATCGGTAGATCTGCTTGGTTCGAAAAAAAGCCCCGGCTCAGCGGGGCTCGCAGGGATTCAGGTGACGACGATTCCTCCATCACGGTGCCGTTCGACCAGGGTGACCGGGTCAGCCCCAAGGGGACCGGGTTCATTGATGCTGTGGCTGCTGGCTGCGTTCATGCAAGCCAGTGTCTCCAGCGCTCGTGACATCCATATGGCCGAAACATGACATATGCATGACATCGAAGACCGGGCATGCAGGCCTTGCCATCAATTCAATGTTTCAAGTATCATTGAATAATGAAAAAAGCAACAACTAGCGAAACCAAGGTTCTGCGCTCGCTGGCGGCGCTGTCTCAGGCCCAGCGCCTGCGCGCCTTCCGCGCGCTGGTCGTGGCCGGCCCTGCCGGGCTGACGCCCGGCCTGCTGGCCGTACAACTCGACATCAGCCCCAGCGCCCTCTCCTTCCATCTCAAGGAACTGGTGCATGCCGGCCTGGCCGCCAGCGAACCCGATGGACGGCACCTGGTCTACCGCGCCAACTTCGCGCAGATGGATGCGCTGCTGGCCTACCTGACCCGGCACTGCTGCCAGGGTGCCAGTTGCGAGGTCACGCCCGCAAGCCGCAAAGCTTGCGCGCCCGCCGCATGAACCTCGCCGACAGCCTGAACCTGGGATGCGCCTGCCGGACGCTGGACGCTCGGAAGTTGCGCGCCGAACTCGAAACCACCCCTGCGCTCGCCGGCCTGGTAGAGCGTCTCGCGCTGAGCCATCCCCACCTGTTCGCCTCCACCGTGGTCTTCCTCGACCCGCAGACGCGCGAAGAGATCCGGCAGGCCGTGGGCACGCTTGATCGCGTCTGCGCCCTGCCCGCCTGGCAGGATCAGGCACTGGAACACGCCGACCCGCAGACGCGCCATGACCACGGGCCGCAGGGCGTGTTCATGGGCTACGACTTCCACGTCAGCACCGAGGGGCCGCGGCTGATCGAGATCAACACGAATGCGGGAGGCGCCTTCCTGAACGCGGCGCTCGCACGGGCGCACCGCGCCTGCTGCACCTCCATGCCTGCCCTCATGGACCCGGCGGGCGAGCTGGACCGGACCGAGGCCATGATGATGGACATGTTCCGCAGCGAATGGCAGGCCCAGCGCGGCGGCCGCCCCTGGCGCAACGTGCTGATCGTCGACGATGAACCCCAGGCCCAGTACCTGGCTCCGGAGTTCGCCCTCGCCCGTACTCTTTTTGCTGCGCAAGGACTGCTGGCCGTGGTGGCCGACCCGCGCGAACTGCAGTGGCGCGACGGCGCGCTGTGGCACCCGGCCCTGCCGGCAGACCAGCCGGTGGACCTGGTCTACAACCGGCTGACGGACTTCGCACTGGCCCAGCCCGGGCACGCGGCCCTACGTTCTGCCTGGGCCGCAGGCGCGGTCGTGCTCACCCCGCACCCGCGTGCCTATACCCTGGCCGCCGACAAGCGCCGCCTGATCGACCTGTCCGACCCGGCCCGTCTCGAGGCGCTGGGCGTGGCCCCGGCCGACCGTACCCGGCTGGAACGCGTGGTGCCGGCGACCGTGGCCGTCACGGCCGCAAACGCCGAGGCCTTGTGGGCCCGCAGGCGCGGCCTGTTCTTCAAACCCGCCACCGGCTACGGCGCGCGCGCAGCCTACCGCGGCGACAAGCTGACCCAGCGCGTGTGGCGCGACATCGTTGCGGGTAACTACGTGGCCCAGACCCTGGTACCGCCGAGCGAACGCCTTGTCAGCGTCAATGGCCAGGCCCAGCGCCTCAAGCTGGACCTGCGCGCCTACGCCTACTGCGGCCAGGTCCAGTTGCTAGCCGCACGCACTTGGTCGGGCCAGACCACCAACTTCCGCACCGAAGGTGGCGGCTTCTCGCCCGTCGTCGTGCTGCCCGAACACCTGCAACCCGACTGGCCCAACGTTTCCAACTCACCCGCATTCGCATGACCCCCCCCGTCCTGAACGTCCTCTTCCTCTGCACGCACAATTCGGCGCGCAGCATCCTGGCCGAAGCCACGCTAAACCACATCGGCGGCGGCCGCTTCAAGGCCTGGTCCGCAGGCAGCAGCCCGCGCAACAACCAGCAGCCCAACCCCTTGGGCCTCAAGGCCCTGCAGGCCGTCGGCATCGACACCACCGGCTTGCGCAGCAAGAGCTGGGACGAGTTCGCTGGCGCGAGCGCGCCGCAGATGGACCTGATCATTACCGTCTGCGACAACGCGGCGGGTGAGGTCTGCCCCATCTGGCCCGGCCACCCGGCCACTGCGCACTGGGGCTATGCCGATCCGTCCGAAACGCAAGGCAGCGATGCGCAAAAGCTCGAGGCGTTTCGCCAGACGCTGATCGCAATCCGGCGGCGACTGGAACTGCTGATCAACCTGCCCCCAGAAAAACTGGCACAGCAGCGCATCCAGCAGAGCGCACGCGACCTGTCCGGCTCATGAAGGCGTGCTGGCGGCCCGTGCTGGCCGAGTTCATGGGCACGGCCCTGTTGCTGTGCGCGGTGATCGGCTCGGGCATCATGAGCGAACGGCTGGCCGGGGGTAACGTGGCGGTCGCGCTGCTGGCCAACACGCTCGCCACGGTGTTCGCCCTGTACGTGCTGATTGAGACGCTCGGGCCTGTGAGCGGCGCACATTTCAATCCGCTGGTCTCCTTGACGCTGGGGCTGCGGGGCCGCTTGCTCATCAACACCGTGGCCGCGCAGTTACTGGGGGCGGTGGCCGGGGCTTGGCTCGCCCACGCAATGTTCGGCATGGATGTAATTCAGACCAGCCAGAAGCTGCGTGACGGCCCTGGCTTGTGGCTGGCCGAGACCGTGGCGACGGCAGGCCTGATCTTCGTCATTCTGCGGTCGCCAACCGGCAAGGCGGCGGCGCCGGTGGCCTGCTACATCGGCGCGGCTTACTGGTTCACAGCCAGCACATCCTTCGCCAATCCCGCCGCCGTGCTGGGCCGCATGCTCAGCGACAGCTTTGCCGGTATTGCGCCGGCCAGCGCCACGAGCTTTGTACTGGCCCAGTGCCTGGGCGCCTGGCTGGGCTGGCGGATCGCGCGCGCCTTCGACGAGCCCGCAAGCGAAAGCTGAGTTACCGCAAGGTCGCGGCGAGGCGCTCGGCACAAGCCTGGGCCTGGTTGGCGTCACGTGCCTCGACCATCACGCGCACTAGAGGCTCGGTGCCGCTGGCACGGATGAGAACGCGCCCGGTATCACCGAGTTCGGCCTCGACGGCGCGGGTTTCGCCGGCCAGGCTTGCATTGGCCTTCCAATCCATGCCTGGCTGCAGGCGCACATTTATCAGGGTCTGGGGAAACAGCGTGACATCCGACAGCAGCGCGGCCATGCTCTGGTCGCTGCGCACGCAGGTCTGCAGGACCTGCAGGGCCGAGACCAGGCCGTCGCCCGTGGTCTGTTTGTCCAGCGCCAGCAGATGGCCCGAGCCTTCGCCACCGAGCAACCACTGGTGCTTGTGCAGTTCCTCCAGCACGTAGCGGTCACCGACCTTGGCACGCACGAACTGCACGCCGCGCCTCTTGAGCGCGACCTCCACGGCCATATTGGTCATGAGCGTGCCCACCACACCGGGAACATGCTCGTCGCGGCCGAGGCGGTCATCGATCATCAGGTAAAGCAGCTCGTCGCCGTTGTAGAGGCGACCGGTCGCATCGACCATCATCAGGCGGTCGGCATCGCCGTCCAGCGCCACGCCATAGTCCGCCCGATGGGCCCTGACAGCGGCCACCAGGGTCTCGGTGTGCGTGGCACCCACCTCGTGGTTGATGTTGAGGCCATCGGGCGCGCAGCCGATAGCCACCACCTCGGCGCCAAGCTCATGGAAGACTTTCGGCGCGATCTGGTAGGCCGCGCCATGGGCGGCGTCCACCACGATCTTGAGCCCCTTGAGCGTGAGATCCGCAGCAAAGGTGCTCTTGCAGAACTCGATGTAGCGACCCGAAGCATCATCAAGCCGGCGCGCACGCCCAAGACTTGCCGAGTCCACCCACACCGGGGACTCATCCACTGCGGCCTCGACGGCCAGCTCCCAGGCATCCGGCAGCTTGGTACCCTGCGCGCTGAAGAACTTGATGCCGTTATCCGGATAGGCGTTGTGGCTGGCGCTGATGACCACGCCCAGCGAGGCACGCTGCGCGCGCGTGAGATAGGCCACGCCGGGCGTAGGCAAAGGCCCGAGCAGCACGACATCTACACCCGCCGAGTTGAAGCCGGACTCCAGGGCACTCTCCAGCATATAGCCCGAGATCCGCGTGTCCTTGCCGATCAATACCACCGGACGGTCTTCGGTGCGCTTGAGCACGCGGCCCACGCCATGCGCCAGGCGCAGGACGAAGTCCGGCGTGATGGGGGCCTGTCCCACGGTGCCCCGGATACCGTCGGTCCCGAAATACTTCCTGCTCATCGTTACCTGCCTTGTCCCTTGATCTGTGGTTGAATGCTATCTATTTTATAGCTAGCAGGACTTTCATCGCTTGCACAGTCTCTTTGACGTCGTGGACCCGCACGATGGCGGCACCTCGCTCGGCTGCCAGCACGGCTGCGGCAATGCTGGGCGCAAGGCGCTCATGCTGTCCGACCGGCACGGCGCTGCCCTCGGGCAGCCCCGCGACAGCACCGAGGGACGACTTGCGCGACCAGCCCGCCAGCAGAGCATAGCCGAGCGAACTCAGCTCGCTCTGGCGCGCCAGCAGAGAGAAATTCTGCACCACGGTCTTGCCAAAACCGATGCCAGGGTCCAGTACGATGCGCTCGGCCGCCACGCCTAGATCACGCAACCCCTGTGCAGCCTCGGACAGGAAGCGGGTGACCGCGGGCAGCACATCACCTTCCATGGGCTGGACCTGCATGGTGCGCGGCTCGCCATGCATGTGCATGAGGCAAACGCCACAAGCTGGATGACCCGCAACAACAGCACGGGCGTCCAGCGGATTACCCGGGTCGCGCCATCGCAAGGCCCAGATGTCGTTGACGATATCGGCCCCCAGGTCCAGCGCGGCCTGCATGACGCGCGGCTTGTAGCTGTCCACGGAAATGGGCACCCCCAGCCGCACGGCCTCGTGCAGCACGGGGAGCAGACGCGCCAGCTCCTCGTCTGCCGGCACCCGCACAGCCCCGGGCCGGGTCGACTCAGCCCCGAGGTCGAGGATGTCAGCGCCATCCTTGAGCAGCTGCTCGCAGTGCGCCAGCGCAGCTTGCACATCGGTATGACTTGCGCCGGAGAATGAGTCCGGAGTGATGTTGACAATCCCCATGACCTGCGGACGGGACAGGTCGATACGGTAGCGGGTGGTCTGCCAGAGCATCATGAAAAGCAAAAACGGGGCGCTGGGCCCCGTTTGTGATTATCACGCCGATCAGGCTGCAGAGGGCGAGGGATCGGGCTTCACGGCCGGGCTGCCACCGGCATCACCGCCACCGGAACTGGGGCTGCGCGGCGTCCAGTCCTTGGGGACCCGAGGCTCCTTGCCGGCCATGATGTCGTCCAGCTGCTCGCCGTCGATGGTTTCCCACTCAAGCAGGGCCTTGGCCATGGCGTGCATCTTGTCGGCGTTGTCCTCGATCAGCCTGCGTGCGAGTTTGTACTGCTCGTCGATGATGCGGCGCACCTCGGCATCGACCTTCTGCATGGTCTGCTCACTGATATTAGTGGTCTTGGTTACCGAGCGGCCGAGGAAGACCTCACCTTCGTTTTCAGCATAGACCATCGGGCCCAGTGCGTCCGTCATGCCGTAGCGCATGACCATGTCGCGCGCGATGTGGGTCGCACGCTCGAAATCGTTGGACGCGCCGGTTGTCATCTGGTTCATGAACACTTCTTCGGCAATGCGCCCACCGAACAGCATGCTGATCTGGTTGAGCATGTACTCGCGGTCATAGCTGTAGCGGTCCTTCTCGGGCAGGCTCATGGTCACACCCAGGGCACGGCCGCGGGGAATGATGGTGACCTTGTGAACCGGATCGCACTTGGGCAGCATCTTGCCAATGAGCGCGTGGCCGGACTCGTGGTAGGCGGTGTTGCGCCGCTCTTCCTCGGGCATGACCATGCTCTTGCGCTCAGGACCCATGAGTATCTTGTCCTTGGCCTTCTCAAAGTCCTGCATCTCGACCACGCGCGCGTTGCGCCGCGCGGCCATCAGCGCGGCCTCGTTGCACAGGTTGGCCAGATCGGCGCCGCTCATGCCGGGCGTGCCACGGGCGATCACCGCCGGGGCGACATCTTGACCGATCGGGATCTTGCGCATGTGGACGTTCAGGATCTGCTCGCGGCCGCGAATGTCAGGCAGCGTCACATACACCTGTCGATCGAAGCGGCCCGGCCGCAGCAGGGCGGCGTCCAGGATGTCCGGGCGGTTGGTGGCTGCGACCACGATCACGCCAAGGTTGGTCTCGAAACCATCCATCTCGACCAGCATCTGGTTGAGGGTCTGCTCGCGCTCGTCGTTGCCACCACCCAGGCCGGCGCCACGCTGCCGACCCACGGCGTCGATTTCATCGATGAAGATGATGCACGGAGCGTTCTTCTTGGCGTTCTCGAACATGTCCCGCACCCGCGCGGCACCTACGCCGACGAACATTTCAACGAAGTCGGAACCAGAGATACTGAAGAACGGGACCTTGGCCTCACCCGCGATGCCCTTGGCGAGCAGGGTCTTGCCGGTGCCCGGAGGGCCGACCAGCAGCAGACCGCGCGGGATGCGGCCGCCCAGCTTCTGGAATTTCTGCGGATCCTTGAGGAAGTCCACGACCTCCTTGACCTCTTCTTTCGCCTCGTCGCACCCCGCGACATCGGCAAAGGTGACCTGGTTGTTGTTTTCGTCGAGCATGCGCGCCTTGCTCTTACCGAAGCTGAAGGCGCCGCCCTTGCCACCGCCCTGCATCTGGCGCATGAAATAGATCCAGACGCCGATCAGCAGCAGCATGGGGCCCCAGCTGACTAGCAGGGTCATGAGCAGGGAGCCTTCTTCGCGCGGCTTGACGTCAAACTTGACGCCGTTGTTGATGAGGTCGCCAACCAGGCCGCGGTCCAGGTAAGTCGCTGTGGTCCGGACCTTGCGCTCGTCTGTCGTGACGGCCACGATCTCGGTCCCGCCCGGGCCTTCCTGGATCACCGCGCTCTTGATGCGGTTGCTGCGCACTTCCTCCAGGAAGTCGGAATAGCCTAGCGTCCCGGTCGCGCCAGCAGTGCGGCCGTCGAATTGCTTGAAAACCGTGAACAGGACAAGCGCGACGACCAGCCAGACGGCGACTTTAGAAAACCACTGATTGTTCAAGTGCAGCTCCAGTAGGGATGCCAGGAAAACACATAGCTTGGCCCCATTCTAGGCGTTTCAAGCCCTTTGCTGATTGATTTTCCACGCGACGCCCATGGGTGCCGCAGGGGATTTGGGGCGGCGGAACGGGCCATTTCCGCGCCAAAGAGCCAGTTCAGGATCGGTCCACCGGCTTGAGGCCCGTACCCACGAGGAATGTTTCCGATGAACGGTCACGCGATGCCCTGGGCTTGAGCGGCTTGACGGTGGTGAAGTTCGTGCGAAACAGCTGAACCAGCTCGTTGTAACCGCTACCGTGGAAAACCTTCGCCACCAGGCTACCCGCAGGCTTGAGATGCTGCTGGCAGAACGCGATGGCAAGGGCGACCAGTTCCTCGACCCGCGCGGAGTCGACGGAGGCCACACCCGAGAGGTTGGGCGCCATGTCCGAGACCACCAGATCGGCCCGGTCGCCCTTGAGCAGCTCCTCGAGCTGGGCCAGGACCGCGCCCTCGCGGAAATCCCCCTGGATGTACTGCACCCCCTCGATGGGCGCCATGGGCAGCAGGTCCAGGCCGATGATGGCACCGTTTAAGGCACCGGTGGCCGCCCTGCCGCGCGCCATGCGACGGCGCAGGTACTGGCTCCAGGCGCCAGGCGCACAGCCCAGGTCCACCACCACCATGCCCGGCTTGACCAATCCCAGGGCTTCGTCGATCTCCCTGAGCTTGTAGGCGGCGCGGGCGCGGTAGCCCTCTTTCTGCGCGAGCTTGACCCAGGGGTCGTTGACGTGCTCGTTGAGCCAGGCCTTGTTTACCTTCTTGCTTTTGGTCTGGACTTTCATTTCTGCTTTCGCGTGCACCACCAGCCTGCGCCGGGAGCTTTGGGAGAGATAATACCGAGATGCCTGCGATTCAACTGACTCCCGCCCAGCGCAAGGGACACCGTGCCGAAGCGCATCACATCGATCCAGTCGTCATGATCGGCGGAGACGGCCTGACGGCCGCGGTCAAGAAAGAGACCGACGCCGCCCTCAAGGCGCATGGTCTCATCAAGGTGCGCGTCGTTTCCGACGACCGCACCGAGCGTGAGGCTATCTTCCAGGTTCTGGCCAACGAGCTCGATGCGGCGCCCATCCAGCACATCGGCAAGCTTCTGGTGCTCTGGCGCCCTAAGCCGCCCAAGCAGCGCGTCGAAGACGAGGACCGCATGCCCGGGCCCCGCGACGTCAAAGTGCTCAAGTACAGCAAGAAAGGTGGGCAGCGCCCCGAAGTGCAGGTGCTGCGCGTGCTGGGTAACCAGCGCCTGACGCTTGGCGGCAAAATCAAGCGCGCCAAACCCAGGCAGTGCAGCGTGAAAAAGCGCAGCCAGGCTTGAGATTCAGAGCCGCGCCTCCCGGCTCAGACGCCCGAAGGTGATGGCAGCGCAGAACCACTGCAGCAGATACAGCGAGCTGCCCACCCGGTGCCAGAGCGTGAGGTTCTCGCGGGCGATGATACGCGGCTCCACCGCGAACTCGAGAAGCAGGGCCAGCAACAGCCCCCCGATGACCGTGAGGCGTACCGCCTGCAGGGGGCCGTGGGACGCCGCACCCCCAGCAGCGTCGTCCTGCGGGCGCGAGGCCATCAGCAACAGCACAGCGCACACCACGCTGACCCAAGTCTGGGCCGTGAAGAGCCGGGCCGCCATGCCGCCAGCCAGGGCGGGTGTGGGCAGGTTCACAAACAGCAGGGGCACGACAAGCAAACCGATGGTCGTCAGGCTCCCCCACCAGAGCGCCGCAGCCCACAAGGGGAGTTTGCGAAGCAGCGCGACCATCAGCGTGCCCTGGCGCTCAGCGGTAGCTGACCGCCACGATCTCGTAGCGCTTGACACCGCCCGGCGCCTGAACCTCGGCTGTATCGCCCTCTTCCTTGCCAATCAGCGCGCGAGCAATCGGTGAACCCACGTTGATCAGCCCGAGTTTGAGGTCGGCCTCGTCTTCGCCGACGATCTGGTAGGTCACGCTGTCGCCGGTGGACTCGTCCTGCAGCTCGACGGTGGCGCCGAACACGACCTTGCCCCCCGCGTCGATGGCGGTCGGATCAATGATCTGTGCCGCAGAAAGCTTTCCTTCCACCTCCTGGATCCGTCCTTCGATGAAGCCCTGACGATCCTTGGCGGCATCGTATTCGGCGTTCTCGCTCAGGTCACCCTGGGCGCGCGCCTCGGCGATCGCATTGATTACGGCCGGCCGGTCGATCGTCTTGAGCCGATGCAGCTCGGTCTTAAGCTTCTCGGCGCCGCGCTTGGTAATCGGGATGGTGGCCATGTCTCTGTTCCGTGGGAGGTAAAAGTAACGGGGGCAGACCGCGCCGCACGCTGGCCTGCCCCCGGGGCTGTGCGCGGGATTTTATGCCAGTTGGGCATGCATCTCCTGGACGCTGATCACGCCCAGGTTCTCCATGGACTTCATGCCCGCCACAGCCGCTTCAGCGCCTGCGATCGTGGTGAACGTGGTCACCCGCCCGAGCAAAGCCGAGGTTCGGATGTGCCGGGAGTCGGCAATTGCATTACGGCGCTCCTCCACCGTGTTGATGACCAGGGCGATCTCCTCGTTCTTGATCATGTCAACGATATTAGGGCGGCCTTCCGTCACCTTGTTGATGACTTCACAGGCCAGACCCGCCGCCTCAAAGGCTGCGGCCGTGCCCTTGGTAGCAACGATGGTGAAGCCGAGTTCAATCAGACCCCGCGCCACGGAGACCGCGCGGGGCTTGTCGTTCTGTTTGACAGAAAGGAAGACGTTGCCAGCGCGAGGCAGCTTGGTGCCCGCGCCGAGCTGCGACTTCACGAAGGCTTCGCCGAAGGTCTTGCCCACGCCCATGACCTCGCCAGTGGACTTCATCTCGGGGCCGAGGATGGTGTCCACGCCAGGGAACTTCACGAAGGGGAAGACGGCTTCCTTCACGCTGTAGTAAGGCGGCGTCACTTCCCTGGTGATCCCTTGCTGCGCCAACGTCTGTCCGACCATGCAGCGTGCCGCGACCTTGGCCAGCTGGATGCCTGTGGCCTTGGACACATAGGGCACGGTGCGTGACGCACGCGGATTCACCTCCAGCACATAGATCACATCCTGGCCGTTGTGCTTCTGGATGGCGAACTGCACGTTCATCAGACCCACCACGCTCAGGCCCTCGGCCATGGCAGCGGTCTGGCGCTTGAGTTCGTCGACGGTCGTGCAGGACAGAGAGTAAGGCGGCAACGAGCAGGCCGAGTCGCCACTGTGCACGCCGGCCTGCTCGATGTGCTCCATCACGCCACCGATGAAGGTCTTGCCCGCCGGATCGCGCAGGCAATCCACATCGCATTCGATGGCGTCGTTAAGGAAGCGGTCCAGCAGCACGGGACTGTCATTGCTGACTTTGACCGCCTCGCGCATATACCGCTCGAGGTCGCGCTGCTCGTGCACAATTTCCATGGCGCGGCCACCCAGCACATAGCTTGGGCGCACCACCAGCGGGTAGCCCAGTGCGGCTGCTTTTTCCAGCGCCTCGGCCTCGGTGCGGGCTGTGGCGTTGGGCGGCTGGCGCAGGCCAAGCTTTTGCAGCAGTTGCTGGAAACGCTCGCGGTCTTCGGCCGCATCGATCATGTCGGGCGAGGTGCCGATGATGGGCACGCCCTCGGCCTCCAGGCCCAGTGCGAGCTTGAGCGGGGTCTGGCCGCCGTACTGCACGATCACACCCGTAGGCTTTTCCTTGTCGACGATCTCGAGCACGTCTTCCAGCGTCAACGGCTCGAAATAGAGACGATCCGAGGTATCGTAGTCGGTGGATACGGTCTCGGGATTGCAGTTGACCATGATGGTCTCGTAGCCGTCCTCGCGCATCGCCAGCGCTGCGTGCACGCAGCAGTAGTCGAACTCGATGCCCTGGCCGATGCGGTTAGGGCCACCCCCAAGCACCATGATCTTTTTTCTGTTCGTCGGCTCGGCCTCACACTCATCCTCGTAACTAGAGTACATGTAGGCGGTGTTGGTCGGGAACTCGGCCGCGCAGGTATCCACACGCTTGTAGACCGGGCGCACACCCAGCTTGTGGCGCATGTCGCGCAACTGCTTTTCCGATGTCTTGAGAAGCTTGGCCAGGCGGCGATCGGAGAAGCCTTTCTTCTTTAAGGCACGCAGCGTGGCGGCGTCCAGCGCGGCCAGGGCTTGGTCGCGCTTCTCCGCAGCGAGCTTGTCCAGATCGAGCTCGATCTTCACGATCTCCTCGATCTGCACCAGAAACCACTTGTCGATCCTGGTCAGCGCGTGGACCTCGTCCAGCGTCAGGCCCTGGGCAAAGGCGTCGCCCACGTACCAGATGCGCTCGGGACCGGGTTCGCCCAGCTCCTTCTCAAGCACTTCACGGTCCTGGGTCTTTTCGTTCATGCCATCGACACCAACTTCGAGGCCACGCAGTGCCTTCTGGAAGGACTCCTGGAAGGTGCGACCCATGGCCATGACCTCCCCTACTGACTTCATCTGCGTGGTCAGTCGGTTGTCGGCCGTGGGGAACTTCTCGAAAGCAAAACGCGGGATCTTGGTGACCACGTAATCGATCGAGGGCTCGAAGGACACCGGCGTGGCGCCGCCCGTGATCTCGTTGCGCAGTTCGTCCAGGGTGTACCCCACCGCCAGCTTGGCCGCGACCTTGGCAATGGGAAAACCCGTGGCCTTGGAGGCCAGCGCGGAGGAACGGCTTACGCGCGGGTTCATCTCGATGACGATCATTCGACCGTCTTTGGGGTTGATCGAGAACTGCACATTGGAGCCGCCGGTGTCCACACCAATCTCGCGCAACACCGCCAGCGAGGCGTTGCGCATGATCTGGTATTCCTTGTCGGTCAGGGTCTGGGCCGGCGCCACAGTGATGGAGTCCCCAGTGTGCACACCCATGGGATCAAGGTTCTCGATCGAGCAGACGATGATGCAGTTGTCGGCCTTGTCGCGCACAACTTCCATCTCGTACTCTTTCCAGCCCAGGAGCGACTCCTCAATCAGCAACTCATTGGTCGGGGAGGCTTCCAGGCCGCGCTTGCAGATGGTCTCGAACTCTTCGGGGTTGTAGGCGATGCCGCCTCCCGTCCCGCCCAGCGTGAAACTGGGGCGGATGACGGTGGGAAAGCCCACTGTCTTTTGCACCGCCCAGGCCTCGTCCAAGCTGTGCGCAATGCCGGAGCGCGCTGAACCCAGACCGATCTTGGTCATCGCCTCCTTGAACTTCAGGCGGTCCTCGGCCTTGTCTATGGCCTCGGGCGTCGCGCCGATCAGTTCCACCCTGTACTTGTCGAGTACGCCATTGCGCCAAAGGTCAAGCGCGCAGTTCAGCGCCGTCTGGCCGCCCATGGTGGGCAGGATGGCGTCGGGCTTCTCCTTGGCAATGATCTTTTCGACCGTCTGCCAGGTGATGGGCTCGATGTAGGTCACGTCGGCCGTGGCCGGGTCGGTCATGATTGTGGCGGGGTTGCTGTTGATCAGGATGACCTTGTAGCCCTCCTCGCGCAGGGCCTTGCAGGCCTGCACGCCGGAGTAGTCAAATTCGCAGGCCTGGCCAATGATGATGGGGCCGGCTCCGATGATCAAGATGCTCTGGATGTCTGAACGCTTTGGCATTTACTTTTTCTCCACCAGCGTCCTGCGCTGGCTTTCCATCAACGCCGTGAAGCGGTCGAACAGGTAGGCAATATCGTGCGGGCCAGGCGAGGCCTCAGGGTGTCCCTGAAAGCAAAACGCCGGCTTGTCGGTGCGGGCCAGGCCCTGCAGCGTGCCGTCGAACAGGCTGATGTGCGTGGCACGCAAGTGGACGGGCAGCGAGTCCATCTCCACCGCGAAACCGTGGTTCTGGCTGGTGATGCTCACGCGGCCATTGTCGAGGTCCTTGACCGGGTGGTTAGCACCGTGGTGGCTGTTCTGCATCTTGAAGGTCCTGGCTCCCGAGGCCAGTGCCATGATCTGGTGGCCCAGGCAGATGCCGAATGTGGGAATGCTGGCGGCGATGATCTCGCGTGTTGCGGCAATCGCGTAATCGCAGGGCTCGGGGTCGCCCGGTCCATTGGAGAGAAAAACGCCGTCAGGCTGGAGCCCCAGCACATCCTTCGCCGGTGTCTTCGCGGGCACGACGGTCAGCTTGCAGCCGCGTTGGGCCAGCATGCGCAGGATGTTCTTCTTGACGCCGTAGTCATAGGCGACCACGTGAAACTGCGGCACGGTCTGCTCGCCATACCCAGAACCGAGTTGCCACTCGGTCTGAGTCCAGGCGTAGGTCTTGAGGGTGGTGACCACCTGCGCCAGGTCCAGGCCCTTCATGCTGGGCGCAGCCCTGGCGGCGGCGAGTGCCTCATCGATGCGCGCCTGGCTCACGGTCTCGCCAGCCTGGAGCGCGAGGATGGCACCGTTCTGCGCGCCCTTGCTGCGCAGCAGGCGCGTAAGCTTGCGTGTGTCAATGTTGGCGATCGCCACGGTCTTTTCCCGCACGAGGTACTGCGTAAGCGTCTCGGTGCTGCGGAAGTTGGAGGCGAGCAGAGGCAAGTCCTTGATGATCAGACCTGCGGCATGGACCTTGTCGGCTTCAATGTCCTCCGGGTTGATGCCGTAGTTGCCGATATGGGGATATGTGAGGGTCACGATCTGGCGACAGTAGCTCGGATCGGTGAGGATTTCCTGGTAGCCGGTGATAGCCGTATTGAAGACCAATTCGCCGACGGTAGCGCCGGTGGCACCGATGGAACTGCCGAGAAAGACCGTGCCGTCTGCGAGCGCCAGGATGGCGGGAGGGGCGGTTCCCTGGAGAGACAAAAGCACTGGGTACTCCGTTGGTTACGGGCGCGCCCACGCATTCACAGGAAACGGTTCCTGGCTGCTGCTTTTGAGAGGGAATGTTCGGCCGGAAATGCGCTGGGGCGGCTGAATTTCTGAACAGCGTGGGATTATAGCTGACGCATTCTTAGCGTTGATGCTGAGGGTGGGACGCGAGAAAGCGGGATGCGAGAGAGTGGAGGGACGGCCTAGCGGGCGGTGGCACTCGCATGCAGGCAGATGGCCGCCGCTGCCGCCACATTGAGCGACTCCTCGCCGCCGGGCTGCGCGATGCGCACCGACCGTGTGGCTCGCGCCATGAGGCCGGGGCTCACGCCCTGCCCTTCATGGCCAAGCACCCAGGCACAGGGCCAGGGCAGTTGCGCATGGTGTAGCGGTTCGCCCTCGTGCGAGCTGGTCGCCAGCAGCGGCAATCCCAAGGTGTCCAGCGCAGCCTGCTCCGCACCGTCCACGAGATGGAGGGCAAAATGCGCACCCATGCCGGCGCGCATCGCCTTGGGCGACCAGAGCGCGGCTGTGCCCTTGAGCGCGATGACCTGGCTGAAACCGAAGGCGGCCGCGCTGCGCAGGATGGAGCCGACGTTGCCCGCGTCCTGCACGCGGTCCAGCACTACAGCAGCCTGACCTGGCCGCACCCCGACCTCTTCGGGCAGATCAAGTACCAGGCCCAGCTGCGCGGGCGACTCCAGGCCGCTGATACTTTCGAAAAGCGCATCTGGCAACAGTACGGTCTTGCGCGCTACGCTGCCGAACTCGGGCCCGAGTCTCGTCCACGCTGATTCAGCCAGCACCGCCGCGGCCGGCTGTAAGCCGCGCTGCAGGGCCGCGCGGGCCAGGTGGTCGCCCTCGATCCAGCAGCGCCCGGATTTGCGATAAGCCGAGCCATCCTGGCTGAGCTTGCGCAGCTCCTTGACCAGGGGGTTGTCGCGAGCCGTGATCAGGACAGGGCCGGTCATCGCAGCACCTCGGCCACAGGGGCAAAACTCTTGCGGTGCTGTGGGCAAGCTCCATGCTGGCGCAAGGCGGCCATGTGCTCGGCCGTGCCGTAGCCCTTGTGGCCGGCGAAGCCATACTGAGGAAACTCGCGGTCGACTGCAACGCACCAGCGGTCGCGGTGCACCTTGGCCAGTATGGAAGCGGCCGAGATGGCTGGTACCTTCGCGTCGCCCTTCACGATGGCCTCGGCGAGCACGTCCAGCACGGGCAGGCGGTTCCCATCGACCAGTACCTTGGCCGGCTTGAGGCGCAGCCCCTCGACCGCACGTCGCATCGCCAGCAGGGTGGCCTGCAGAATATTGAGCATGTCGATCTCCTCCGCGCTGGCCTCGGCAATGGAGCAGCACAGGGCCTTGGCGCGGATCTCGTCGTAGAGCTTCTCGCGCCGCAGGGCCGTGAGCTTCTTGGAATCGGCCAGACCGGCAATGGGGTTGAGGTCGTCGAGGATGACGGCGGCTGCCACCACAGGCCCAGCCAGCGGACCGCGACCTGCCTCGTCGATGCCAGCCAGGAGGCCGGGCGTGTCCCACGCCAGCGTGGCCTGCTCAGCCTTCGAGAACCTTCGCGATCGCATCGGCAGCCAGACGGGGGGTGTCACGCTGCAGGTCAGCGTGCAGCGCGCTAAAGGTTTGTTGGAGGGCAGTCACGCGGCCAAGATCGTCCAGCCACTGCAGCGTGGCTGCGGCCAGGGCCTTTGGCGTGGCGGCCTTCTGGACAAGCTCGGGCACGACGAAGTCCCGGCACAGTATGTTGGGCAGCCCGATCCAGGGCTGCAGGTGCTTGCGCCTCATCAGCTGGAAGGTGAGCCAGTTCATGTTGTAGGCAATGACCATCGGACGCTTGAACAGGGCCGCCTCCAGCGTGGCGGTGCCACTGGCGATAAGCGTCACGTCGCAGGCCGCGAGCGCGGAGTGGGAGCGGCCATCGAGGACCAGCAAGGACTCCATGACGCCGGCCGAACGGGCAGCGCGCTCGATGGCCGGGCGCAGGCGACCAATCGCGGGAACCACAAAACGCAGGTCGGGTCGCCGGCGCAGCATCAGGGCGGCAGCCTGAAAGAAGCGCTTGGCAAGGTACCAGACCTCGGAGCCGCGGCTGCCCGGCAGGATGGCCACCACCGGCGCCTGTGGGGGCAGGCCGAGCTCCGAACGCGCAGCGGCCCGGTCCGGCACCATGGGTATGACGTTGGCCAGGGGGTGGCCGACATAGGTCGCCGCGATGCCATGTTGCGCCAGCAGCTCGACCTCAAAGGGAAAGATGCACAACACATGGCCCGCGCTGGCCTTGATCTTGTTCACGCGCTCGGGCCGCCAGGCCCAGATGGAGGGGCAAACGAAATGGGCGGTCTTGATGCCTGCAACACGCAGGTCGCTCTCCAGGTCCAAGTTGAAATCTGGCGCGTCGACACCGATAAAGACGTCAGGCCGCTCCTGCAACAACCGCCTTTTGAGTTGCTCACGGATGCCGACGATCTCGCGGTAGTGGCGCAGCACCTCGACGTAACCACGCACAGCCAGCTTGTCGCTGGGCCACCAGGCATCAAAGCCGCGGCGCACCATCTGCGGACCGCCGATCCCGAGGGACTGAACTTGGGGCCAGCGGGACTTCAGGCCATCAAGCAGCAGGCCAGCCAGCAGGTCACCGGAGGTCTCCCCGGCAACCATGGCGACTCTCGGATCCCGCACCCTCGCCACCGCGTGTGCGTCGCTGCCCCGGAGGGGGGCTTTCGCGCCCTGGGGCGGCCCGGCGGCGCTCAGGGGCGCGTCCATGGTCGGTCAGCGGATGATGCCGCGCTGCGGTGTGGTCTGTGACAGGAAATCCGTCATCAGGGCCACATCGGGGGCCGCTTCGGGGAAGCGCTGCGTGAGCGCGGCAATCTGGGCCCGCGACTGTTCCATGGTCAGGCCGTCCCGGTACAGCGCCTTGTGCATGGCCTTGACGGCGCTGATGCGATCGGGGCTGAAGCCGCGCCGGCGCAGACCCTCGAAGTTCATGGAGCGCGCCTCAGCGGGTTGGCCCTGACACATCACGAAGGGCGGCAGATCACCGAAAAGCAAAGAACACATGGCCGTCATGCTGTGGGAGCCGATGCGCACGAACTGATGCGACACGGTGAAACCACCCAGGATGACCCAGTCGCCCACCACAACGTGCCCAGCCAGCTGCGTGTTGTTGGCGAAGGTGCAGTGGTTGCCCACCACGCAGTCATGGGCCAGATGGGTGTAGGCCATGAGCCAGTTGTCGTTGCCAAGCCGGGTGACGCCACCACCCTGCTCCGTGCCGATGTGGTAGGTGCTGTACTCGCGGATCGTGTTGCGGTCACCGACCACCAGCTCGCAGGGCTCGCCCCGGTACTTCTTATCCTGGTTGTCTGAACCGAGGGACACGAACTGGAAGATCCGGTTATCGCGGCCGATGGTGGTCCGCCCCTCGATCACGCAATGCGAGGCGATCCGGGTTCCTGCCCCGATCTTCACATGCGGACCAACGAGGGTGTAAGGACCGATCTCGACCGTGCTGTCAATCTCCGCCCCGAGGTCGACGATGGCTGTCGGATGGATCTGCGCCACGAGCCGTCCTCAGGCGATCTTGCGCATCGTGCACATGAGTTCGGCCTCCACCGCCAGCTCTTGGCCTACCTTGGCCTGAGCCCTGAACTTGAAGATGCCGGACTTCATGCGCTCGAGCTCCACCTCAAGGATGAGCTGGTCACCCGGCTCAACCGGTCGCTTGAACCGCGCGCCGTCGATGCCGGCGAAGTAATAGACCGTCTTGTCATCAGGCGCCTCGCCCAGGGTCTCGAAGGAGAGCAAGGCAGCGGTCTGGGCCAGAGCCTCGAGCATGAGCACGCCAGGCATGACGGGACGGTGCGGGAAATGACCGTTGAAGAAGTCCTCATTGATGGTGACATTCTTGATCGCCTTGATGCGCTTGCCCTTCTCCACTTCCAGCACCCGGTCCACCAGCAGGATGGGATAGCGGTGCGGGAGCATCTTGAGGATCTGGTGGATGTCCATCGTCGTCATTTTTTGCTTTCCTTCACTTCTTTTTCCAGCGCGCGCACGCGCTCGCGCAAGGTCGCAAGCTGCTTGAGGGTCGCCGCATTCTTTTCCCAGGACGCATTGTCGTCCAGCGGATAGAAGCCCGTGTAATGCCCAGGCTTGTTGAGCGAGCGCGTGACCAGCGAAAAGGAGGATATGTTCACGTTGTCTGCGATCGTGAGGTGACCCAGCACACCCGCACTGCCGCCGATGGTGCAATTGGCTCCAATGGTGGCACTGCCGGCCACACCGACGCAGCCCGCCATGGCCGTGTTGCGTCCGACGCGCACGTTGTGTCCGATCTGGATCAGGTTGTCCAGCTTAACGCCGTCCTCGATCACGGTATCGCTGAGGGCACCACGGTCGATGCACGTGTTGGCTCCGATCTCGACATCGTCACCAATACGCACCGCGCCCAGCTGTTCGATCTTCTCCCAGCGCTCGCCGTCCCTGGCGAAACCGAAGCCGTCCGCGCCGATGACCACGCCCGGGTGCAGCAGACAGCGAGCACCGATTACACAGTCTTCGCTGACAGTCACGCGCGACTTGAGCACCGTTCCCGGCCCGACGCGTGCGCCCGGTCCGATCACGCACAAGGGTCCGATCTGCGCCGTGGCATCCACCACCGCCAAGGGATCGATCACCGCACTGGGGTGGATGCGCGGGTGGTCGCGACGCGCACGCTGGCGCTGCCAGAGCTGGGTGACGCGCGCGAAGTAGAGATAGGGGTTGTCGGCCACGATGCAGGCACCCCGGGCGGCGGCGGCCTCGCGCAGGATAGGCGCCACGATGACGCAGCCGGCCCGGGTCGAGGCGAGCTGCTGCTGGTACTTGGGATTGCTCAGGAAGCTCAGCGCCTGCACGTCGGCAGATTCAAGCGGAGCAAGCGTATGGATCTGGAGTTCCGGGTCGCCGAGCAACTCGCCACCAAGCTGCCCAACGATGTCACCGAGACGCAGGGCCACAGGCGTTCAAGTCAGGCGCGGCCTTACTTGGCCGCCGAGGCATTGAGTGCACGGATCACCTTGTCGGTGATGTCGTGCTTGGGGTTGACATAGACCGCCTCCTGGAGGATGAGGTCGTATTTCTCGGCATCGGCCACCTGTTTCACGACGCGATTGGCGCGGTCAAAGACCTGCTGCAGTTCCTCGTTGCGACGGGCGTTGAGGTCTTCCTGAAACTCGCGACGCTTACGCTGGAACTCCCGGTCCTGCTCAACCAGCTGGCGCTGACGGTTGGCGCGCTGGGCTTCAGACAGGGTCGGCGCCTCACGCTCCAGCTGGTCCGCCGAGTTCTTGATCGTCGTCCCAAGGGTCTGGAGTTCTTTCTCACGTTTGGAGAACTCCTGCTCCAGCTTGGCCTGGGCGTTCTTGGCTGGCACCGCCTCCTTGATGATGCGATCCAGGCTGACAAAACCGAGCCGGAACTCCTGAGCCATAGCAGGCATGGCGAGCACGCCCACGCACAAGGCAAGGATGACGCGACGGAGTGGCTGTTTCATCAGAAAGTCGTCCCGATCTGAAATTGCAGAACCTGCATTCTATCGCCTTCAAACTTGCGGACCGGACGAGCAAAGGCGATGCGCAGCGGGCCCATGGGCGAGACCCAGCTCAACCCCAGGCCGGCGCCGGCGCGGAAGGTGCTCGGATCTATCGACTGGTCCGGGCCGTACACGTTGCCCACATCAGCGAAGCCGTAAAGCCTGAGCGTGCGGTCGTTGCCAGCACCCGGGAACGGCGCCTGCAACTCGAAGTTGAAGTTGACCTTCTTGGAGCCGCCGTAGCTCAGGCCGGTGGTGGCATCGCGCGGCCCGAGGCTGCCGGGCTGAAATCCCCGCACCGAGCCAAGACCACCGCCGTAGAAGTTCTTGAAGAGAGGATAGGGGCGCTGGCCGATGGAGCGCCCGAGTCCAAGATCGCTGTTGAAGGCAAAGGTGTACTGCTTGGTCAGCGGAACATAGTGCTGGTACTGATAGGTCCCGCGGACGTACTGCACCTCGCCCGCCACGCTGGTCTCGGCGCTAGCGCGCTGGAAGTTGCCCGTGGTCGGTATCAGGGCGCTGTCACGGGTATCACGACCCCAGCCTAGCGTGACAGGGTACGCCGTGCTGCTCAAGCCAAACTGGTTCGCATAGCTCTGGTACACCGCCGGCAGGTTGGTACCCGGTACGATGGTAGTGTTTTCAATACCGCCGCCGACAAAGACCGTATCCCGTTCTGTCACGGGGATGCCAAAGCGCACGCTGCCCCCCGTGGTCTCTAGGGCGTAGCTGTCAACCGAGAGAAAGGGGCGGGCGGTGCGCCGATACACGTCAAAGGTCCGCGAGACACCGTCCTCGGTGAAATACGGATCCGTGGTGCTGAACACCACAGTCCGATTGATCCTGCTGGTATTGACCTGAACACCCAGCGAGTTGCCGCTGCCGAAGGCGTTTTGCTGGTTGATACCGAACTGCAGCCCGAGCCCCTCGGCGCTCGAAAGACCGGCGCCAATGCTGACGCTGCCGGTGGGTCGCTCCTTGACCTGCAGGTTCAGGTCCACCTGATCCGGGGTACCGGGGACCTCGCTCGTCTCGGCCTGGACCTCGCTGAAATAGCCCAGGCGATCGACACGGCTACGCGATAGCCGGATTTTCTCGCTGTCGTACCAGGACGACTCGAATTGCCGCAACTCGCGCCGGATCACCTCGTCGCGCGTTCGGGTGTTGCCACCGATGTTGACGCGGCGCACATAGGCACGGCGAGCCGGCTGGGCCTGCAATACCAGCGTGACGCGATTGGTGGCCCGGTCGATCTCTGGCAGGGGCTCGACGCGGGCAAAGGCGTAACCAAAGCGTCCGAAGTAATCACCGAAGGCCTTGACGGTCGCCGCAACGCGGTCAGCGTTGTAAGGCTCCCCTGGGCGGATCGTGATCAGGGATTTGAACTCCTCCTCACGCTCCAGGTAGTTGCCAGCCAGGCGCACTGCCGACACAACGAATCGCTCACCCTCGGTCAAGTTGATGGTGATGGACATATCCTGCTTGTTCGGCGCCATGGCGACCTGGGTCGAATCGATGCGGAACTCCAGATAGCCTCGGGCGAGGTAATAGGACTTCAGCGTCTCCAGATCTGCATTGAGCTTGGCACGGGAGTAGCGGTCGGACTTGGTGTACCAGCTCATCCAGTTGCCGGTGTTCAGCTCGAACAGATTTCTTAGCGTGGACTCGGAATAGACCTGGTTGCCGACGATGCGGATTTCGCTGATGCGCGCCGGTTCGCCCTCGTTCACGGTGAAAGACAAGTTGACGCGGTTGCGGTCAATCGGGGTGACCGTGCTCACGACGTCGGCAGCGTAAAAGCTGCGGTTGATGTACTGGCGCTTTAGCTCCTGCTCAGCCCGGTCGAGCAGCGCCTTGTCGAAGGGCCGTCCCTCGGCCAGGCCGATGGCTTTGAGCGCTTTGTTCAGTGCCTCCGCGTCGAACTCGCGGGTACCGATGAACTCCAGCCCGGCCACGCTGGGGCGCTCCTCGACGATGACGACGACGACCTCACCCTTGATCTCCAGGCGCACGTCGGTGAACAGGCCGAGCGCGAACAGGGCACGGATGGAAGCGGAGCCCTTTTCATCGTTGTAAACATCGCCCACACGCACCGGCAGGGAGGCAAAGATGGTGCCGGGCTCGACGCGCTGCAGACCCTCGACCTGGATGTCGCGAATCCTGAAGGGTTCGGAGGACCAGCTGAGCTGGGCGGACAGAGCCAGAGCGGCAGTCAGGGAGGCTGCGCGCAGACTAAAACGTTTGGAATGCATCGATCAACTTGAAGTGGGGCTGATGCCGGGCCTGGCGCCGGGCCATTCAGCCCAGCAGGCGGGTGACGTCATTGAAGAGCGCGATGAACATCATGAGTGCTAGCACGAACACGCCGGCACGCTGCAGTCGATCGAGCCAAGCCTCAGAAACGGGCCGGCCGGTCACTCCCTCCCAAAGATAATACATCAGGTGTCCACCGTCGAGGACGGGCAGGGGCAGCAGGTTGAGCACACCCAGGCTCACGCTGATCAGGGCCAGGAAGACAAGGTAGGAGCTGAGTCCCAGACTCGCCGAGCGGCCGGCATAGTCTGCAATGGTGAGCGGGCCGCTGAGGTTCTTGAGCGAGGCCTCGCCAACCACCATGCGCCCGAGAGTGCGCAGCGTGAGCACAGACACGTCCCAGGTCTTGACGACGCCTTGCCAGACACCCTCAAACAGCCCGTATTCGACGGTAACCATCTCTGGCGCTGCGCCAACAAAGGCACCAATGCGCCCGATCGTCGCACCGCCCTGCTCCACGACATCGGGCCGCACTTTGATGGCTTGTACCTGGCCCGCGCGCTCCACACGCCAGAGCATCGTCACGGCCTGCCCCTCCAGCACGGCAGCCCGGATGCGCTCGCGCAGTTCGCGGCTGTCTCGCATGGGCTGGGCGTCGACGCTGAGCACGAGGTCACCGGTGCGCAGGTCCGATCGTGCGGCTGCACCATCGGGGGTGATCTCGCCGATCTCCGGGCGGCTGAAAGGCGCGACGATCCCGATCTGCTCGAACAGACGCGCATCGGCATCCTTTGCGTCCAGACGCGATAGCGGCAACACGTGCTCCGCGCCGGACCGGCCCCGCTCGTCCTGCAGTACCAGGCGCACGTCGCGGCCCTCAAGGGCACCGCGCGTGAGCAGCCAGCGCAGGTCCTCATAAGCGAGCACGGGCTCCAGCGATTCGCCCTCGAAGCCGGCTTGCGCCACCCGCTCGCCGCCCACCAGGCCCGCCTGCTGGGCCACCGAGCCCGGTACTGGTCGGCCGAGGATCGGCGCAGCCATCTCCGCACCGCCCCAGTTGACCGCCGCGTACAGCAACACGGCAAGCACGAGGTTGGCCATCGGTCCCGCAGCCACGATCAGCGCCCGAGCACGCAGTGGCTGCGTGTTGAAGGCGAGATGGCGTTCCGCAGGGTCTACCGGCGCCTCGCGCTCGTCCAGCATGCGCACGTACCCACCGAGGGGGAAGGCGCCGACCACGAACTCTGTGGGTGACCCCTTGGGCTGCCAGCGCAACAGGGTGTGGCCAAAGCCGATGGAGAAACGCAGGACCTTGACACCGCAGGCCACGGCCATGCGGTAGTGGCCGTACTCATGGACCGCAATCAGCAGGCCCAGGGCCAGGATGAAGGCAAGCACCGTCAGCATGTCGACTTCCGGCTCAGTGCGACAGGCTCGCCACGGACTGGCCGGCCGCAGCGCGCGAATGTGAGTCAAGAGCGAGCAGGTCGTCTAGCGAGCCCGGCGCTGCGGGCGAAATCGCCTCCAGCGTGCGCAGGTTCACTGCATGGATCTGGTCGAAACGGATGCGCCGGGCCAGAAAAGCCTCCACCGCCACCTCGTTGGCAGCGTTCAGCACGGCCGTGGTGCCGGCCGGGCTGCGCAAGGCCTCCCAGGCCAAATGGATGCCGGCATAACGCTCAGCATGCCCCGGCGCGTCCAGCGGCTCAAAGGTCATCGCGGCAAGCGTTCGGAAGTCCAGCGCCGTCGCCCCGGATGCCATTCGCTCGGGCCAGGACAGGCCGTAGGCAATGGGCACGCGCATGTCGGGCGTGCCCAGCTGGGCCACCACCGAATGGTCGCTGTACTGCACCATGGAGTGGATGACGCTCTGCGGGTGGATCACCACTTCCAGCCGCTCCGGCGGCAGGCCAAAGAGGTAGCGCGCCTCAATGACCTCAAGCGCCTTGTTCATCATGGTGGCCGAGTCCACCGAGATTTTGCGACCCATCACCCAGTTGGGATGGTCGCAGGCCTGGTCGGGCGTGACGTCACGAAGGGTGCGCGGGTCGCGCGTCCGGAAGGGCCCGCCCGAGGCTGTCAGGATGATCTTGTCGACACGCTGTTGCCAGGTCGCGGGATCGTCGGGCAGGGACTGGAAGATGGCCGAGTGCTCGCTGTCGATGGGTAACAGAGTGGCTCCGCCGGTACGGACAGCCTGCAGGAAGAACTCCCCACCCACAACCAGTGCCTCCTTATTCGCCAGTAGCAGGCGTTTGCCCGCACGCGCCGCTGCCAAACAGGAGCCCAGGCCGGCAGCGCCGACGATGGCCGCCATGACGGTATCCACCTCCTCGTGGGCCGCGACGTCGACGAGCGCCTGCGGTCCGCCCCGCACCTCGGTGCCGGAGCCAGCCTCCTTGAGGAGCGTTGCCAGCCGGTTGGCGTGAGCCGCACTGGCCATGACCGCAAGGCGCGGCTCGAACTTCAGGCACTGCTGCGCCAGCAGGTCGACCTGGGTGGCGGCCGTCAGGGCGTACACCTCGAAACGACCGGGGTGGCGGGCGAGCACATCCAGCGTGCTGGTGCCGATGGAGCCGGTAGAGCCGAGGATGGCCACGCGCTGGGGTATCACTTGCTTCATGCCGCCAGAAGTGTATGGAACATCATGACCAGAGGCAGAGTTGGCATTAGCGCATCGACACGGTCCAGGACCCCGCCGTGCCCTGGCAGCAGGCGGCTGCTGTCCTTGGCGCCGGCGCTGCGCTTGACCAGCGACTCGACCAGATCGCCGACAACGCTCATCGCCGTGAGAAAGACCAGAGCCAGCGGCAGCAGCAACCAGCCGCCACGGTCCAGCAGATGGCCGTAAAGGCTGGGCACGGGCAGCACGCCGGCGCGCTCCAGGAGCAGCCAGACCAGGGCCAGCAGCAACACAGCCACGACGCCACCCCAGACCCCTTCCCAGCTCTTGCCCGGGCTGATGGTCGGCGCCAGCCGCACGCGACTGAAGCGTCCGCCCCAGGCTTTCCCGGCGAAATAGGCTGCCACGTCCGCCATCCAGACCAGCAGAAGCGCCGACAGGAGGAAGGCGACCCCGATCTCGCGCGCCTGCACGACGGCCAACCAGGTCAGCCACAAGGCCGACCAGCCACCCACAAGACGCAGTGCTCGCGGCCATCGCCCCCAGGCGCTCACGCCGGCCTTGAGAAGAGCCGTGGCCACCAGCACCCAGGCTGCGCCCGAGAGTGTCCACAGCAGCGGATGTGCGCTCCTCAGCAGCCCCAGGTCCCAGGCCATGACACAAGCCACGAGCGAGCCGAAGCCACCCACCAAGGCGCCGTAGCGACCCAGTCCGTTGAGGCGGCCCCACTCCCACGCGCCCGCCGTGATGAGGACCAGCGTCACCAGACGCCAGTAAAGGGTGTCGGTATGGAACAGCGCGGGCAGCAGGACCAGCAGCATGAGCAGGGCGGTGATGATGCGCTGCTTCAGCATACCGGCTCCTCAGGCGGCCTGTGGATGCCGACCCACGGCAGCGACCTGCTCGGAGGTATGACCGTAGCGCCGCTCCCGGGAGGCATACGCGGCAAGGGCGCGATCAAGCTCCGCCTCGTCAAAATCCGGCCAGAGCCTGGGACTGAAATACAGCTCCGCGTAAGCCGCCTGCCAGAGAAGGAAGTTGCTTAGGCGCAGTTCGCCGCCGGTGCGAATGATGAGATCAGGATCGGGCACGTGCGCCAGGGCCGTGGCCTCGTTCAGGGTGCGCTCCGTGATGGGCTGGCCCTCGGCCGCGAGGCGCGCCGCAGCCTGGGCAATGTCCCAACGCCCCCCGTAGTTGAAACAGACATTGAGGCGCAGGCGGGCGTTGCTTGCCGTGGCCGCCTGCGCCTCATCCAGACCGCTGCGCACTTTGTCAGACAGGCCAGCACGCTCTCCGACGAAGTGCAGCCGGACCTGGTCTGCCTGCAACTGGGCCATTTCCTTGCCAAGGGCATTGAGCAGCAGGTCCATGAGACCCGAGACCTCCTCCGGCGGGCGGCTCCAGTTTTCGGACGAGAAGGCAAACACCGTCAGTACCGCGACGCCACGGTCCAGACACGCACGGACGCAGCGACGCAGGCTCTCCATGCCCTGGCGGTGACCCGCCAGTCGCGGCAGAAAGCGCTTGGTTGCCCAGCGGCCATTGCCATCCATGACGATCGCGATGTGTTGGAGGGACATGCCGTTGAGTTTTGAAGTTGAGCGGAAGTCCGGGGTTTTCGATTAACGATGAACGCTCACAGCCCCAGCCGTCTGTCAAACAGCCATCACTTCCTGTTCCTTCGCTGTGACCAGCTGGTCAATCGTAGCAACGTGCCTGTCAGTCACTTTCTGGATGTCGGCCTCGGAGCGCTTTTGGTCGTCCTCGGAAGCCGTCTTTTCCTTGACCAGTTTCTTGACCGCCTCGTTGGCATCGCGACGCAGGTTACGCACCGCGATCTTGGCGCTCTCGCCCTCGCTGCGCACGAGCTTGGTCATCTCCTTGCGACGCTCCTCGCTCATGGGCGGCATGGGCACGCGGATGAGGTCACCCATGGATGCCGGGTTCAGGCCCAGGTCGCTCTCGCGGATGGCTTTCTCGATCTTCGCGCCCATGCCCTTCTCCCAGGGCTGCACGCTGATGGTACGGGCGTCGAGCAGGTTGACATTGGCCACCTGGCTCAGGGGCACCATGGAGCCGTAGTACTCGACCTGCACGGAATCCAGCAGCGACGGATTGGCGCGGCCCGTGCGGATCTTGGACAAGTGGTTTTTCAGGGCCTCGATGGACTGGTCCATCTTGGATTCCATGGTCTTCTTGATATCGGCGATCGTCATGTTCACTCCTCAGGTCGTGCCGTCTGACCCTCAGGCGTAGACCAGCGTACCCTCATCCTCACCCATCACGACACGTTTGAGCGCACCGTGCTTGAAAATGGAAAACACCTTGATCGGAAGCTTCTGGTCACGGCACAGCGCAAACGCCGTGGCGTCCATGATGCCCAGGTTCTTCTGGATAGCCTCGTCAAAGGAAATCTTGCTGTAACGCGTGGCCGACCCGTCCTTTTTGGGATCCGCGCTGTAAACCCCATCCACTTTGGTGGCCTTGAGCACGAGTTCCGCGCCGATTTCGGCGCCACGCAGCGCCGCCGCCGTGTCCGTGGTGAAAAAGGGATTGCCCGTACCTGCGGCGAACACCACCACCTTGCCCTCTTCGAGGTACTGCAGCGCCTTGGGACGCACATAGGGCTCGACCACCTGCTCGATCGCGATGGCCGACATCACCCGGGCCGTCAGGCCGGCCTTGTTCATGGTGTCGGCCAGGGCCAGCGCGTTCATCACCGTGGCCAGCATGCCCATGTAATCGGCTGTGGCGCGGTCCATGCCGACCGAGCCGCCCGCGACGCCGCGAAAGATGTTTCCGCCCCCGATGACCACCGCCACCTCCACACCGAGGCGCGTGATCTCAGCCACCTCCTGCACCATGCGCTGGATGGTCGCGTGGTTGATGCCGAAGGCGTCGTCCCCCATCAAGGCCTCCCCGGACAGCTTAAGCAGGATGCGCTTGTGGGCTGGCGTGGGGTTGGACATGCAGGGCTCTCGGGAAGAAGGTGATCGGGGGGTGAGGAACAGCCGGAATTTACAGGATTTCAACCGTCCGGTCGGGCTGACCGGACGTTACCCTCAACGATCAGCCGGCCCTCTGGGCAGCGGCAACCTGGGCAGCCACCTCGGCGGCGAAGTCGTCGACCTTCTTTTCGATGCCCTCGCCCACTACGTAGAGGGTGAAGCCCTTGACCGTGGTTCCAGCCGCCTTGAGCATCTGCTCGACGGTCTGCTTGTCATTCTTCACGAAGGGTTGGTTGAACAGGGACACTTCCTTCAGGTACTTCTGCACCGAACCTTCGATCATCTTGGCGGCGATGTCGGCCGGCTTGCCTGACTCGGCGGCTTTGGCGGTCGCCACCGAGCGCTCACGCTCGATCAGTTCGGACGGCACATCGTTGCTGCTCAGGGCCACGGGCTTCATGGCGGCCACGTGCATGGCCACGTCCTTGGCGGCTACGTCCTCGCCATCAAACTCGACGACCACGCCGATGCGGGTGCCGTGAAGGTACGTGGCCAGTTTGCTGCCAGCGGCGAAACGCTTGAAACGGCGGAAACTCATGTTCTCACCGATCTTGCCGATCAGGCCCTTGCGCACCTCTTCGAGGGTGGGGCCGAACCCGTCCTGGCTGTAAGACAGAGCTCCGAGCGCGGCAACGTCAGCGGGGTTGTGCTCAGCGATCAGCCTTGCGGCGGCTTGCGCCAGGGCCAGGAAACTCTCATTCTTTGTGACGAAGTCGGTTTCGCAGTTGACTTCGATCAGGGCGCCGACGCCACCCACCGTCGCGGCAGCCACTACGCCTTCCGCGGTCACCCGGGAGGCAGCCTTGCCGGCCTTCGTGCCCAGCTTCACGCGCAGGACTTCCTCTGCTTTGGCCATATCGCCACCGGCTTCGGTCAGAGCTTTCTTGCATTCCATCATCGGCGCGTCGGTCTTAGCGCGCAGTTCAGCGACCATGCTTGCGGTAATTGCAGCCATCTTGTTTCTCCGTACTCAGTTCAAATTCAGATTCGGGCTAAAAAAAAGGGGCACCAAGCGCCCCTTTCAGCAGGTTTCAACCGGCTTAGGCAGATGCTTCATCCACTTCGACGAACTCATCGCCCGACTCGGAGGCAACGGCCTTCACCACGTCGTCCACAGCATTGGCACGGCCTTCCAGAATGGCGTCAGCAATACCACGAGCGTACAGGGTAACGGCCTTGGAGGAATCGTCGTTACCCGGGATCACGTAGTCGATGCCTTCGGGAGAGTGGTTGGAGTCCACCACGCCAATCAGCGGAATACCCAGCTTCTTGGCTTCGGCAACCGCGATCTTGTGGTAACCGACGTCGACCACAAAAATGGCATCAGGCAGGGTGTTCATGTCCTGGATGCCGCCGATGTCCTTCTCGAGCTTCTCGAGCTCGCGGGCGAACATCAGTTGCTCCTTCTTGCTCAGGGCCTCGAGGCCCGCTTCCTGCTGGGCCTTCATGTCTTTCAGACGCTTGAGCGAGGTCTTGACCGTCTTAAAGTTGGTCAGCATGCCGCCGAGCCAGCGCTGATCGACGTAGGGTACACCGGCGCGCTGCGCCTCAGCAGCCACGATTTCACGGGCGGTGCGCTTGGTGCCGACCATGAGGATAGTCCCACGCTTGGCGGCGAGTTGCTTGGCAAACTTGGCGGCCTCCTCGAACATCGGCAGCGATTTCTCGAGGTTGATGATGTGGATCTTATTGCGATGGCCAAAGATGAAAGGGGCCATCTTGGGGTTCCAGAAGCGTGTCTGGTGCCCGAAATGGACACCGGCTTCCAGCATTTGACGCATGGTCACGGACATGTAACTACTCCGAAGGTTGGGTCTAAAATCCGGTCCGATTAGCCGTCGATTGCAACGCGGTTGAGCGCTTGATGTCCGACGGCAACACCTGGATGGGCCGGTTTGCGATTGGCTTCGACCGAGGCTGGAGCAAGGGCGCCAGCTCCCAACAAAGCCCAAGTATTTTATCACAGCACCCTTGCCGATGCCCTTGCCAGATCTCCACGCCGCTCGCGAGCGTCTTCTCACCGGCCAGAGCCATGCCAACGCAGAAATTGAGCGCGCCATCGCGGCAGCGAGCTCCCCTGAGTGCCGCCACGCATTTGTGCTGACCGATTTCGAAGCGGCGCGCAGCCAGGCCGCTGCGGCGGACCCGCAGCGCCAGCCGCTGGCGGGGTTGTCTGTCTCAGTGAAGGACCTGTTTAATGTCGCCGGTCAGGTCAGCCGTGCAGGCTCGATTGTGCTGGCTTGCGCAGCGCCCGCCGTGCGCGACAGCTCGGCCGTAGCACGCCTGCGCGCGGCCGGCGCCGCGCTGGTGGGCCGCACTCACATGACGGAGTTCGCCTATTCCGGCGTGGGCATCAATCCCCATTACGAGGCCCTCGCCAACGCCGTCGCCACAGATGTTCCACGAGTTCCCGGGGGGTCCTCCAGCGGCGCGGCAGTCTCGGTCGCCAGCGGGGCCGCCTACGTCGGCCTGGGCTCGGATACTGGGGGCTCCATCCGCATACCGGCTGCCCTGCACGGCCTCGTCGGCTTCAAGAGCACACAGCGCCTGGTGCCGCTGGACGGTACGGTTCCCCTGTCGTTCACCTTGGATACCGTCTGTGCGATGACACGCTCGGTGCGTGACGCTTTCCTGGTGCATGAGATCCTGGCCGCACGCCGCGTCGTGCGCAGTGCCGCCCCCCTCTCACACTACCGCCTCGCCGTGGTTCCGCAACTCATGCTCGATGGCCTCGACCCCACGGTCGCTCGAGCCTTCGAACGCAGCTTGCGGGTCCTGCGGGCCGCCGGAGCCCGCATCAGCGAACAGCACCTGCCGGAGCTGCACGAGGTGGCTGCGCTCCAGGCCAACGGTGGTTTCTCGGCTGCGGAAAGCCATGCCTGGCATCGTCACCTACTGGCGGATCACAGCGCCCGGTACGACCCGCGCGTGCTGCCCCGCATTCTGCGTGGCGCCGCCATAAGCGCCTCCGATTACATCCATCTGCAGCAGGCGCGACGCGAGTGGATGCTGCGCGTTGATCATGCCCTCGCGGGCTTCGACGCCGTGCTCTCGCCCACTGTGCCAGTGGTGGCGCCCCCCCTGGTCGACGTCCTGCCGGGTCCGCAGCGGGACGCGGCATTCTTCAGTCTCAACGGCCTCTTGCTTCGCAACCCCGGCGTGGTCAACCTGCTCGATGGCTGTGCGCTAAGCCTGCCTTGTCAGGCGCCAGACGAGTTGCCGGTGGGACTGATGATCTGGCATGGTGCGATGCGCGATGATGCAGTCCTCAATATTGCGCAGCAGGTCGAGCGACTGCTGCTCCCGCAGCGACCATAATCAATGCTTCGCGTTCGCCAGCCGGCGAGCGGTCAGCATTTGCCCCATCCATGAGAATTGCAGTCATCGGCGCCGGCATCATCGGCGTCACCACCGCCTGGGAACTTGCTCGGGACGGTCATGAAGTCACCGTCTTCGAAAGACGTATCGCTGCCGCCGAGGAGGGCAGCTTCGCCAACAGCGGACTCATCGCCCCGGGCTACACCAGCCCATGGGCCACGCCGGGCATGCCCCTGCGTGTGCTGCGCCAGCTCTTTGCTCGCCATAGCCCGGTGCGCCACACGCTGCCGCTTTCCGGCAGCGACATCGCCTGGATGTGGAAGAGCTGGCGCGCCTGCTCGGTCGACACCTCGCACCGTAACCGGCAGGCCATGCAGGGCCTGGCCCGCTACAGCCGGGACCGACTGCGCGCACTGGCCACCGAGCAGGAGTTCGAGTTCGATCGCAGTCAGGGCCTGCTTGTACTGTTGCGCAGCGAACGGGAACAGGGCCAATGGCGCCAGAGCCTCGAGTTATTGAGGCAGCAGGGTATCGCCCACCGCGAACTCAAGCCCGAGGAGGCCCGCGCCATTGAACCCGCGCTCAATCCCGACACCTCCTTCTGCGGCGCGGTGCACCTCCCCGACGACGAGGCTGGCAACTGCCGTCAGTTCGCCTTGCTACTCAAGAATGCGGCGCTGCGGCGTGGTGTGCGCTTCGGGTTCAGCACCACCGTCGAGCGCCTCACGCCCGGAACCGGTATGGACGTACATCTCGCTGGCGAGGGTCTGCCGCAGCGCTTTGATGCGGCGGTGCTGTGCGCCGGGGTAGACTCTGCGCGGCTGCTGCGTGGTCTCGGGCTCAGGCTGCCCATGGCCAGGGTCTACGGTTATTCGGTCAGCGCCACGGTCCGGGAACCGCTCAACGCGCCGCGTAGTGCCGTGGTGGACGAGCGCTACAAAGTCGCCATCACCCGTCTGGGTCAGCGGGTCCGCGTCGGCGGCGGTGCCGAGCTGGGCGGACACGAAGAGCGGCAGAGCAAGTCAGCGATACGCACTCTCTACAAGGTGCTCCAGGACTGGTTCCCCGGCGCGGGCGTGCTCTCGAGTGGCGTGCAAACGTGGAAAGGCGCGCGGGCGATGCTTCCTGACGGCCCGCCGCTGCTCGGGGCCAGCGGCATCCCCGGCCTCTGGCTGAACTGCGGTCACGGCTCCAGCGGCTGGACGCTGGGCTGTGGATCCGCGCGCGCGGTCGCTGACCTGATAGGTAGCCTCCCAGCCGAGATTGATCTCAGCGCCTTTGGCATGCAGCGCCTGCAACGCTAGAGCAGTGCCGCCCGGCGCAGCCGGTCAGGCACCGACCTGCCGCAGGGAATGTACAGTCGGGCGTGTAAGGTACACAATGTCCAGCCATGAGTCCTGAACTGTCGCAAAAGCTGGCGGCCGCCGTTGACGGTATGCCCGCCTTTCCCAAGAGCGTGCAGGCGATCCTGGACCTCACGCGCGATGTCAACTGCACACCCCGGGAACTCGTCCATGTGATCGATAAGGACCCGGTGCTCACGGTCAAGATCCTCAAGGTCGTGAACTCGGCGTACTACAGCCTCCCGAAGCAGATCACCTCGATCAACCATGCGGTGGTCTTCCTTGGTTTCAACACCATCAAGAACCTGACACTGGGCATTGCAGCCATCGGCATGCTGCCCCGGAGCAACGCGGCCGGCTTTGACGTGCAGCAGTACCTGCTGCATTCGCTGGCCACGGCCAGCATCGCAAAGGAGCTGTGCGGCAAGGTTGACGGTGCGGACCCCATGGATTGCTTCATCGCGGGCTTGCTGCATGATTTCGGAAAGGTGGTCTTCGCGCAGTTCATGCCGACGGAGTTCAAGAGGGCCCTGGACGCCAGCGAGAGGGACGGCAGCTCGCTGCACGAGACGCTGCGCCAGACCATTGGCGTCGACCATACGGTAGTGGGGGGCATGCTGGTCGAGAAATGGCGCTTTGCCCCGCACCTGGTGGAAACCATCCAGAACATGCACGGACCCCAGGTCAAGGACACGCCCATGATCGCCTGCGTGTTTGGCGCCAACCAGGTGTCCAAGAAGCTGGAGTTTGGGTTTGGTGGCAACCGTCTGATCGAACCCCTCCCCCCTGCGCTCGCGCGCCGCCTAGGCGGCGACCTCGACCATGTCATCGCTGAACTCGATGATCTGCAGGCGCTGTTTGAAGAGGCGCAGGTATTTTCGAGGCTCGACGCATGAAGATCCGTTTCTGGGGCGTGCGCGGCTCCATTGCCTCACCAGGTCCGCACACAGTGCGCTACGGCGGCAACACCACCTGCATCGAGGTCCGTACCGACGCCAACGAGCTCATCATTCTCGACGCCGGCACGGGTATCTTCCCACTCTCCCAGACCTTGCTCGCCGAGCTTCCGGTACAGGCCCACGTATTCATCACCCATTCTCACTGGGATCACATTCAGGGCCTGCCCTTCTTCATCCCTAACTTCATTCCAGGTAATGTGCTGCGCTTGCACGGAGCCTATGACCCGGTCTCCAGCCAGGGCGTGGAGCAGGTCATGTCTGTACAACTGCAGTACAGCTATTTCCCGGTGCGCGAAGCCGAGATGAAAGGCGCGATCGACTACGTCACCCTGATGCCAGAGCAGAGCATCCAGGTAGGCAGCGCGACCGTCACGCCCTACCTGCTCAACCACCCGGTCATCAATTTCGGCTACCGCATCGAGGCGGGCGGCAAGTCGGTCTTCTTTACCGGTGACCACGAACCGCCCTACAACATCTACCAGACCGGCGACGCGGAGTTTGCCGAGTACCAGGGCTTCGTCGATGAGAAGCAGGCCGCCATCCTAAGGGGCATGCAGGGGGTCGATGTGCTGATCGCCGACACTTCGTACACGACGCAGGAGTACTCGTCCAAGGTGGGCTGGGGCCACGGCACCTTCGCCTCAAGCATCGACTACGCGGTACGCGCCGGCGCTAAGGTGCTGTACTGCACGCACCACGAACCTACCCGTAGCGATGACGCGCTGGAGGGGGTGTTTGCGCAGGCGGTGGCCGACCATCCCGTCGCACCCGATAGCCTGCAGATCCGGCTGGCCTACGAGGGCCACACCTACGAGTTCTGAAAGCCGTCCGTCCGTGCAGCGCGTCATCCCGGGACCGGCCCATCCGCTCTACACAGCCGCTCTCACGCGTGACCTCGAGGCACAGGCTTCAGCCGGCCTTCCCGATCACACCCTCATGCAGCGCGCAGGCCTGGTCACGGCCCGCCTTGCGCTGGCGGTGGCGCCGCACGCGCAGCACTGGTGGATTGCCTGCGGCCCCGGCAACAATGGCGGCGACGGCCTCGAAGCAGCCCTGCATTTGAGGCAGTGGGGCAAGGCCCCTGTGGTGACCTGGCTGGCCGGTCCGGGAACGGCACCGCGCGAAGCCCGAGCCTCCCATGCGCGGGCGGAAGCCGCTGGTGTGCAGTTCGCGACCGAGCCCCCGACGGACTTCGATGGCGCGATCGACGCGCTGCTTGGCACGGGGGCCGCGCGCGCGCCCGAGGGCCGGCTGGCGCAGTGGATAGACCGCCTGAACTCGCTGGAGCGGCCGGTACTGGCCGTCGACCTGCCCTCAGGGCTGCATGCCGATACCGGCACGACCCCGGGCGCCTGCGTGCGCGCCACCCATACCCTGAGCCTCCTGACCCTCAAGCTCGGGCTTTACACTGCCCACGGCCGCGATGCCTGTGGTCAGATCTGGCTCGACACTCTTGGTGTCGTCCTCGCGGGCCCGCACGCCGCCGCGCGGCTCAACCCCCGCCCCGCTGCCCTGCCCCGGCAGCACGCCAGCCACAAGGGAAGCTACGGGGATGTTGCCGTAATTGGCGGTGCGCCGGGCATGACGGGCGCGGCCCTGCTAGCGGGACGTGCCGCCCTGCACCACGGCGCAGGACGGGTTTATGTCGCCCTGCTGGACGGTACCCACCCGGGCGTGGACAGCGCGCAGCCCGAACTCATGCTGCGCCCGGCCAGGGCACTTGATCCGCAGGGGCTCACGATCGTCGCAGGCTGCGGTGGCGATGGAGCCATCCGGGCGGAGTTACCCCGCCTGCTGTCGCTGACACCAAAGCTCATACTCGATGCCGATGCCCTCAACGCGATTGCGGTCGACCCACAGCTGCAGGGCTTGCTGCGCGCCCGCCGGAGCCACGGCCACACCACGGTGCTGACTCCGCATCCCCTGGAGGCTGCGCGACTTCTCTCCTGCACTACTGCCGATATCCAGCAGGACCGGCCACAGGCTGCCGCCCGGCTGTCGCAGCAAACAGGGGCCTGCGTCGTCTTGAAGGGCTCGGGCACCATCATCTCCGACCCTGAGTCACGGTTGACGGTCAATCCCACGGGGAACGCGCGCCTGGCGAGCGCCGGCACGGGTGACGTACTGGCCGGGCTGATCGCGGCGCGTGTGGCCCAGGGTGAAGAAGCCTATGACGCCGCGTGCGCGGCCGTCTGGCTGCACGGCGCTGCGGCCGACACCTGGCCCGCAGACAAGTCGCTGACAGCCGGCACGCTGGCGCGCGTTTGAACGGGGCTCAGCGACGGGTTATGCGGCCCTTGCCCTTGACCTTGGCTTCAACCTTTTTCGCAGCGGCCTTGACCGAAGCCTTGAGCGCCTGAATCGGGCTGGGCAGCGCGCGCTTGCCGGCGTCGCTAGGCTTGCGGGCGGCGCGTGCCTGCGAACCCTTGCGGGGCGCGCGGGACGGTTCATCATCGTCGTGGTCCAGCCCTTTGTCCCGCATCGCACGGCCAGCGAGTTCTTCGCCTTGGCGCACCAGCCGGAAATCGATGCGCCGGCCATCCAGATCCACCCGGCTGACCTGCACACGCACACGTGTGCCGATGGCGTAACGGATGCCTGTACGCTCACCGCGCAATTCCTGGCGCGCCTCGTCGAAGCGGAAGTACTCGCCACCGAGTTCGGTGATGTGGATGAGACCCTCGACATACATGGCGTCCAGCGTCACGAACAAGCCGAAGCTGGTTGCGGCGGTCACCACGCCGCCAAACTCCTCGCCAAGGTGCTCCCGCATGTACTTGCACTTGAGCCAGGCCTCAACATCGCGGCTGGCCTCGTCGGCGCGGCGCTCATTGGCGCTGCAATGCAGGCCGGCCGCCTGCCAGGCCATGAGCTCGGCACTGACCTTCTTCCGCCTTTCGCCACCCGCTTTCAGACGCGCCGCCTCGCTCTTCTCGATACGCCGGGATAGTTTGGCATGAGCCTCGCCCGGCGTGGGCAGGCTCGGCAGGTGATAGCGTGTCTTGTTCAGGATCGCCTTGATCACACGATGCACCAGCAGGTCCGGGTAGCGCCGGATGGGGCTCGTGAAATGGGTGTAAGCCTCGAAAGCCAGTCCGAAATGGCCGCTGTTGTGCGGTGTGTAGATCGCCTGCTGCATGGAGCGCAAGAGCATGGCATGGATCTGCTGTGCGTCCGGGCGCTCCTTGGTTGCCACCGCTATGGCCTGGAACTCGGCGGGTGTGGGATCCTCGCTGATGGTCATCCCGACGCCCATGGCCTTGAGGTAGTTTCGCAGAAGCTCGTTCTTTTCGGGCGTCGGGCCCTCGTGCACACGGAATAGGCCGGCGTGTTTGCTCTGGCCAATGAAGTCCGCGCTGCAGACATTCGCGGCCAGCATGGCCTCTTCAATCAGGCGGTGCGCGTCGTTGCGAGTGCGCGGCACGATCCTCTCGATGCGCCCGCTCTCATCGCAGATGATCTGCGTCTCGGTGGTGTCGAAGTCTACGGCGCCCCGCTTGGCTCGGGCGGCAAGCAAGGCTCGGTAGACATCGTGCAGGTTCAGTAGGTCCTGCACGCGCTCCTTGCGCCGGCTTGCCTCGGTCCCGCGAGTATTGGCGAGAATGGCGGCTACCTCGGTGTAGGTGAAGCGCGCATGGCTGTGCATGACGGCCGGATAAAACTGATAGGCCGCGACCTCGCCCTCGCTGCTCACAAACATGTCGCAGACCATACACAGGCGATCGACATCGGGATTGAGCGAGCACAGGCCGTTGGAAAGCTTCTCCGGCAGCATGGGAATCACGCGGCGCGGGAAGTAAACGCTCGTCGCACGCTCGTACGCATCCACGTCGATGGGAGTGCCCGTCTCCACGTAATGGCTTACGTCGGCAATCGCGACCAGCAGACGCCAGCCGCGCGACGCGCTCCGGCCGCGCCCCTGGGTCGCGGGCTCGCAGTAAACGGCGTCGTCGAAATCGCGCGCATCCTCACCGTCGATCGTGACCAGGGGCACATCCGTCAGGTCCACGCGGTGCTTGTGGTCCTGTGGGCGCACCTTGTCGGGCAAGCCACGCGCCTGCGCAATGCAGGCCTCGGAGAACTCGTGTGGCACGCTGTACTTGCGCACCGCAATCTCGATCTCCATGCCGGGATCTTCGATCTCTCCCAGCACTTCCTTGATGCGTCCGACGGGCTGGCCGTAGAGCGCTGGCGGCTCGACCAACTCGACGACTACCACCTGGCCGGCTCTGGCCTGACCGGTGGCGCCCTTGGGGATCAGCACATCCTGGCCGTAGCGTTTGTCTTCCGGAGCGACGAGCCAGACCCCGCTTTCCTGGAGTAAGCGACCGATGATGGGCTGGGTCGAGCGCTCGATGATCTCGAGCACGCGCCCCTCGGAGCGACCCTTGCGATCGAAACGCACCACGCGCGCCTTGACGCGATCCTTGTGCAGAACGGCGCGCATCTCGTTGGGAGGCAGGTAGATGTCGGGCTCACCGTCATCACGGACAACGAAGCCGTGCCCGTCGCGGTGACCACTGATCGTTCCTTCAATTTCCTCCAGCAGGTTGCCAGAGGGAGCAATGTTCTTGATATAAAATCCTTTCATTGTCCTGAGATGCCCAGGTGGCGGAATTGGTAGACGCACTAGTTTCAGGTACTAGCGCTGAGAGGCGTGGAGGTTCGAGTCCTCTCCTGGGCACCAAGTTTATGGCCAAAAGCCGCTGACCCCCAGCGGCTTTCTGTTTTTCTGCGTGTCCGTCGCAACAACACACGGCGGCTCTGTGGATCACCCGCGTCGGGGCCTCGAACGCTTCAAACCGGTCTACAATTGGAGCTTAACTAAGGCCCAGATGGCGGAATTGGTAGACGCACTAGTTTCAGGTACTAGCGCTGAGAGGCGTGGAGGTTCGAGTCCTCTTCTGGGCACCAAAGCACGAAGAAGCCGCTGCACCGCAGCGGCTTTTTTCTTGTCCTCACGCGGTGATCTCAGAGGGGAACAGCCACCAGATCGTGACCCTGGGTGCCAACGACGCAAGCGCGCGTGAACTCGCCCACCTTCAGCGTCTTGCTCATCTTCTCGGGCGGCAGCAGCTGCACCAGACCATCAATCTCCGGCGCGTCGGCGTAGCTGCGCCCCACGCCCCCTTTGCGCCCCAGAGCCGGCGCACTGTCCACCAGCACCTGCATGGTCGCTCCGATGCGACGCTGCAGACGCGCCGTCGAGACCTCTTCGGCGACCGCCATGAAGCGCGCGCGGCGTTCCTCGCGCAGGGCCTCGGGCAGCATACCCGGCAGTTCATTGGCCGCTGCGCCCTTCACCGGGCTGTAGGCAAAGCACCCCGCGCGGTCGATCTGGGCCTCCCGCATGAAGCCCAGCAGGTGCTCAAACTCCGCATCCGTCTCGCCCGGGAAGCCCGCGATAAAGGTGCTGCGGATCACGAGCTCAGGGCAGATCTCACGCCAGCGCTGGATGCGCTCTAGGTTCCTCTCTCCGCTGGCGGGCCGCTTCATGCGCCGCAGCACATCGGGGTGGCTGTGCTGGAATGGGACGTCCAGGTACGGTAGCACCCGGCCCCGGGCCATCAGGGGCAGGATCTCGTCCACATGCGGATACGGATAGATATAGTGCAAACGCACCCAGGCACCATGTGGCTCGGCCAGTTCGCCCAGGGTCTCAACCAGCTCTAGCATGCGGGTCCTGAGCGGCTTGCCCTCCCAGAAGCCGGTGCGATACTTCAAATCGACACCATAGGCTGAGGTGTCCTGGCTGATCACCAGCAACTCCTTCACGCCGCCCTCGAACAGGGCCCGGGCCTCCTTGAGCACATCTCCCACGGCCCGGCTGACAAGATCACCGCGCATCGAGGGAATGATGCAGAAGGTGCAGCGATGGTTGCAGCCCTCGCTGATCTTCAAGTAAGCGTAGTGACGGGGCGTCAGCTTCAGGCCCGCCTCGCCGAAGGCGCCTGGAATGAGGTCTACAAAAGGGTCGTGCGGCTTGGGCAGGTGGGCGTGTACCGCATCCATCACCTCCTGCGTGGCATGCGGGCCAGTCACGGCCAGCACGCTGGGATGAATCTCCCTCACCATATTGCCGCCCCCTTCGCCGGTCTTGGCACCGAGGCAGCCTGTGACGATGACCCTTCCGTTAGCGGCCAGTGCCTCGCCGATGGTGTCAAGACTCTCCTTGACAGCGTCATCAATGAAACCGCAGGTGTTCACGATGACAAGATCGGCGCCCGCGAAGGTCTTGGACGTCTCATAACCCTCGGCACTGAGCTGGGTGAGAATTAGCTCCGAATCCGTCAGGGCCTTTGGGCAGCCCAGGCTGACAAAGCCGATCTTCGGCGGGGAGCTGATGGGATTCGGGGACAGGACTTCACTCATCCCCGCATTCTCCCAGCATTCGTGCCCTCAACGCTGGAGCCTGAAGGACTCCAGCATCTGCTCTGTCTGCTTCCGCATCTGCTCCTGCAGCTGCAAGTAGAGGTTCTTGGACTGTTCGAGGTTCTGCGCGACCAGCCCCTGCATCATCGGCGCCTGCATGGCCATGAACTGGTTCCACATCTCGGGCGTCAAGCCTTTGGATTGTTCGGCCATGCGGGTCTGCAGGTCCTGCATGGTCTGGATGTTCTTCTCAAGGTAACCACCCATGAAACCCTGCAGCGCATGCCCGTAAAAGCGGATAATATTGGACAACACCGACGTGGAAAACATGGGTGAGCCACCCGCTTCCTCTTCAAGGATGATCTGCAACAGGATGCTGCGCGTCAGATCCTCGCCGGTCTTCGCATCGCGCACCACGAAGAGCGTGCTGTTCATGACGAGCTGCTTGATCTCGGCCAGCGTGATGTAGCTCGACGTCTGGGTGTCGTACAGCCGACGGTTGGGATACTTCTTGATGATCCGCTCGGCGCTGCCTGCGGCCTCACCCTTGCTTTCCTTCATTCCCTCGTCTCCTCTTTCAGCCTGCGGACATTGCCCTTGTGCAGCGGCGCCACTGCGGCACATTCTAGGAAGCAGAAAGCGTAACAACCCCAAGGTTTACCCTGAGGGGACGTTGATCTGGGGAAAAGGGAAGATTGGTAGGCGCGATTGGACTCGAACCAACGACCCCCACCATGTCAAGGTGGTGCTCTAACCAGCTGAGCTACGCGCCTGAAACCACTCGAAAGCATTAAGTATAGCAGCAATCCGCATGCTGGCCGCCGCGCGGTTGCGTGGGTCACGCGGTTCACCGCTGCATGGCGGCATAATTTGACGCTTACTTCAAAGTCAATCATAGGAGTGTCTCATGCAAATCGATGGCAAGGTATTCATCGTCACCGGGGGTGCATCGGGCTTGGGCGAGGGAACGGCGCGTATGCTCGCAGCCAACGGCGGCAAGGTCGTCATCGCGGATCTGCAGGTGGAGCGCGGCGAGAGCATCGCAAGCGAGATCGGCGGCGCCTTCATCAGGTGCGATGTGAGCCAGGAGGCCGACGGCCAGGCCGTCGTGGCCAAGGCGGTTTCGATGGGTAAGCTCATGGGCCTGGTCAACTGTGCCGGCGTCGCTCCAGCGGAGAAGACCGTGGGAAAAAACGGGGCGCACGGGCTGGCGTTGTTCAGCAAGACCGTCACGGTCAACCTGATTGGCAGCTTCAACATGATTCGCCTGGCCGCCGAGGCCATGAGCCGCAACGAGCCCGAATCCACGGGCGAGCGCGGCGTGCTGATCTCCACGGCCAGCGTGGCAGCCTACGACGGACAGATCGGCCAGGCCGCCTACAGCGCCTCCAAAGGTGGGGTCGTGGGCATGACACTGCCGATCGCCCGGGACCTGGCGCGTAATGGCATCCGCAACATGACCATCGCCCCCGGCATCTTCGGCACGCCCATGCTCTTTGGCATGCCGCAGGAGGTGCAGGACGCTCTGGCCGCCAGCGTGCCCTTCCCCAGCCGGCTGGGGACGCCGCAGGATTATGCTCATCTGGCCCGGCACATCATCGAGAACGACATGCTCAACGGCGAGGTCATCCGGCTTGATGGAGCGATCCGCCTGGCGCCACGCTGAACACGGTGGCGACCACCATGACACCACGCCGACCAACGCTCTCATTGCTCGCGGTCAGCCTGGTGCTGGCCTGTAGCGCGCAAGCGCAGGCTCCCGCCGCAATCCCGGCCCAGCCCGAGGCGCCCAGCGGGCTGCAGACCAAGCCGGGCTGGGCCAGCCGGCGGTTTGCAGTGGCAGCTGCGCATCCGCTGGCAGCCGACGCGGGCTATCGCATCCTCAGGGATGGCGGCAGCGCAGTGGATGCTGCCGTTGCCGTGCAGATGGTCCTCACGCTGGTCGAGCCCCAGTCCAGCGGCATCGGGGGCGGCGCCTTCCTGCTGCATCACGACGGGCAGATCACCGAGGCCTACGACGGGCGCGAGACCGCGCCCGGTGAAGCCGACGAAAAGCTCTTTCTCGATGCAAACGGCAAGCCTCTGAGCTTCCAGGCCGCCGTGCAGAGCGGTCGCTCGGTGGGCGTGCCGGGCGTGCTGCGCATGTTGGAGAGGGCACATCGCCAGCATGGGGAGCTCCCGTGGGCCCGCTTGTTCGAGCCGGCCATATCGCTGGCTGAACAGGGCTTTCCCGTCAGTCCGAGGCTTCACGCGCTGCTGCTCGAAACGCCTCAACTGCGGCAGGACCCGATTGCGGCAGCGCACTACTTCGATGCCCAGGGCCATCCCTGGCCGGTGGGCCATGTGCTGCGCAATCCCGAGCTCGGCGCCGTGCTGCGCCTGATCGCCGCCCAAGGCAGCAGCGCCTTCTACGCCGGCGAGGTGGCCGAGGCCGTGGTGCAGAAGGTTCGCCAGCACCCGCAGAGCCCGGGCCTGCTCAGCCTCACGGATCTGGCCGAATACGAAGCCGCGGTGCGCGCCCCGCTTTGTTTCGTGTACAGCGCGCAGAACGCAGCCGCAGCGCCAGCCCGAGCCCGCACACGCGATGTGCGCATCTGTGGCATGCCGCCACCCAGTTCGGGCACGCTTGCGGTCGGACAGATACTGGGCCTGCTGGCCCACACGCCTGCGGCCGCGCTGCCGCCGCAATTCAACGCCGATGGTCTGCTGCCGGAACCGCATTGGCTGCACCTCTACACGGAAGCCGCGCGCCTGGCCTTTGCCGACCGGGCACTCTACATTGCCGATCCCGACTACGTTCCGCCCCCCGGCAGCAGCTGGATGAGCCTGCTGGACGCGGGCTACCTGGCAAAACGCGCCCGCCTCATCGGCGCCGGCCCTCAGGACAGGCGCATGCCCGAAGCACCCGCAGGCGTGCCTGCCGGTGTGCAGCAGAGCCTGGCACCCATGCCCGTGCAGCCTGAGTACGGCACCTCGCACCTGAGTATCGTGGACGCCCAGGGCCGGGCGCTGGCCATGACCAGCAGCATCGAGGCCGCGTGGGGTGCTCGCCTCATGGTCAACCGCGGGCGGGGACTGGACGGGGGCTTCCTGCTCAACAACCAGCTGACCGACTTCAGCTTTGTACCGCGCAGCGAGTCCGGCGCACCGATCGCGAACCGGGTGGAGCCGCGCAAGCGCCCCCGTTCGTCCATGACGCCACTGCTGGTCTTTGAAAGACCGAGCGGCAACTTCCTGCTCACGGGCGGCAGCCCGGGCGGCGCTTACATCATCCACTACACGGGCAAGCTGCTCTACGGCGCACTGCACTGGGGCCTGGACGTGCAGCAGGCCATCAACCTGCCCAATATGGCCGCTTTCGGAGGTCCGCTGCTGCTGGAGCCGGGGCGTTTCCCGCAGGCCACCCTCAACGCGCTGCGCGATCGGGGCCACGAGGTGCGGGAGCAGGCCATGCCCAGCGGCCTGCAGGCCATCGAGGTGCGCGGCCTTGGCCTCTACGGCGGAGCCGATCCTCGGCGTGAGGGCCTCGTGCTCGGCGACTGAGGCATCGCCTCTGGACGATCTTTCTACAATCGGCCGATGGCCATTCCCCAGTCCTTCCTGCAGGAGCTGCTTGCGCGTGCCGACGTTGTCGAGATCGTCGGTCGCCATGTGCAGCTCAAGAAAGGCGGGGCCAACTTCATGGGCCTGTGCCCCTTCCATGCGGAGAAGTCGCCCTCGTTCACGGTGAGCCCGACAAAGCAGTTCTACCACTGCTTTGGTTGCGGCAAGCATGGCGATGCCATCAACTTCCTGATGGAGCATACGGGCATGAGCTTCGTCGAGGCGGTACGCGACCTGGCGCAGCAGTACGGCTTGCAGGTCCCCGAGGACGACGCCAGTCCACAGGACCGCGCGCGCGCGGCCGAGCAGCGCCAGAAGCAGGCCACGCTCTGCGACGTGCTGGAGAAAGCTGGCGATGCGTGGCGCAAGCAGTTGAAGAACTCTCCGCAGGCGATCGACTACCTCAAGCACCGCGGACTCTCGGGTGAGGTCGCCAGGGCCTTTGGCCTGGGCTACGCGCCCGAGGGCTGGCGCGGTCTGGCCAGCGTGTTCCCGAACTATGACGACCCCCTGCTCGTGGAGTCGGGCCTGGTCATTGTCAGCGAGCCGGAGGAAGGCGCGGACGGCAGGCGTTACGACCGCTTCCGCGACCGCATCATGTTCCCCATCCGCAACGTCAAGGGCGAGTGCATAGGCTTCGGCGGTCGCGTGCTCGGTGACGAGAAGCCCAAGTACCTCAACTCCCCCGAGACCCTAGTGTTCAGCAAGGGGCACGAACTCTACGGTCTGTTCGAGGCCCGCAACGCTATCCGTGAAGCAGGCTACGTGCTGGTGACCGAGGGCTATATGGATGTTGTCGCCCTGGCCCAGCTGGGTTTTCCCAATGCGGTGGCGACCCTGGGCGCGGCTTGCACCACGGACCACGTACAGAAGCTGTTTCGCTTCACCGACGCGGTGGTGTTCAGCTTCGATGGCGACGCAGCGGGCCGCCGCGCGGCGCGGCGGGCACTGGACGGTGCCCTGCCTTACGCCAGCGATGTCCGCACCGTCAGATTCCTCTTTCTCCCCGCCGAGCACGACCCGGACAGCTACATCCGCGAGTTCGGCAAAGAGGCGTTTGCCCGCTGCGTCAGCGAGGCCGTGCCGCTGAGCCGCTTCCTCATTGAGGCGGCACGCGACGGCTGCGATCTCGCCACCGCAGAGGGCCGCGCGCGCCTAGCGAGCAACGCCAGGCCGCTCTGGAGTGCCCTGCCCGACGGCGCCCTCAAGCGCCAGCTGCTTGGCGAGCTTGCAGCTCTGGTGCAGCTGGAGAGCCGGGAACTGGGCAGCCTGTGGGCGGCGACGCCCGCCCGCCCGGGCGCACCGCGCAACCACGATTACGCGGGTACGGCCACGGGCGACGCAGCCGCTGCCTGGGGCAGACCCGCTGCGGGACGCGCCCCGGCAAGCCGCGTGGGCAGCCGCGGCCAGCCCGTCAACCGCGCCGACCACGCCACGCGACTGCTGCTGGCCCACAGCCGGCTCTGGGAACAACTCTCCAGCGAGGACCACGGCCTGCTCTTCGCCTTGCCGGGCGCCCACGGCGAGTTGCTGGGCTGGCTCGAATCCCAGCTGCACGAGCATGGCCCCCAGCCCTGGGCCGTCCTGCGGGAAGCCTTGCGCGAGCACCCGGCCCAGACCCTGGCGGATCAGCTCATGCATCGCTCCGACCTCGTGGCCACGGAAGACCACGGCGAGGCCCTGGTCGAGTTGCGTAACCTGCTCAAGCGCATGCTGATCGATCAACTCAAGGCCGAGGAAACCGAGGCCATCGAGTCAGCGCGGCTGGACCCGGCCGCGCTGGCCCGCTACCGCGAACTGCAGACCCGCCGGCTGTCCCTGGAAACCGGTGCCGAGACGGCGCCATGATGCCCGCGAAGCCGCGCCAGCCTTGGGTTCCCGCCTTGGGCTCACACGCCTTGGGTTCCCAGGATCTGCGCGTATAATCCATTTCTGTTTTCTGGCAAGAGCGACAGCAGCACCTCCGGGCCAGGCCAACCGTCGCCTTCAGTGCACGACCGGCCACCTCACCGCAAGGACTGCACCCCAAATGTTCGCCCTCCCATCTTGCCCCTGAGGAAACCCTCCTCTGCCCCTACAAACGCGCCGGTGCTGAACGCGGTGCTGTGTTTGTTTCTTTGTGTCCGTTTTTGATGTTTCGAGGTTGTCCCATGCCCGCTCAACAGTCCAAGAAGCCTGCAAAGCCCGCTGCCAAGCCTGCCGCCAAAGCCAAAACTGCCATCAAGGCCGCTGCCCCCAAGGCAGCGACCAAAGCGGCGGTGAAGCCCGCAACGAAAGACCAGACAGTGCCCGCTTCCAAGGCGCCCGCCAAAACCCCCAAGACCGAAAAGACCGTCAAGATCCCTGCCGCCGGGGTGAAGAAAGCCGCCGCCACCTCCGAAGAGTCGGTGGCGAAGAAAAAGCCCGGCCGTCCGCCCAATGCGGCCAGCGCCGAGAGCTCGGCACCCCCGGTCAATACCGGCGCCAAACGCGGCCGCAAGCCCAAGAATGCCGCCAAGCCCGAGGACGAGGAAGACGTCGACCTTGAAGCCGAATTCGCCGAAGAGGCGCCGGAAGCAGTCGCCAGCGAAAAGGCCAAACCCCTGCGCATGAAGATCAGCAAGGCCAAGGAACGGGCCTTGATGAAGGAATTCGGTCTGGACGAGACCGTGCTGTCCGAAGAGGACATGCAGAAGCGACGCCAGCGTCTCAAGCTGCTGATCAAGCTGGGCAAGACGCGCGGCTACCTCACGCACGGCGAAATCTCCGACCACCTGCCCGACAAACTGGTCGACGCCGAGACACTGGAGGTCGTGATCTCCATGCTCAACGACATGGGCGTCGCCGTCTACGAGCAGACCCCGGACGCCGAGACCCTGCTGCTCAACAACACCGGCCCGACCGCCGCCACCGATGAGGAAGCGGAGGAGGAGGCAGAGGCCGCCCTGTCCACCGTGGACAGCGAGTTCGGCCGCACCACCGACCCGGTGCGCATGTACATGCGCGAGATGGGCACGGTGGAACTGCTGACGCGCGAAGGTGAAATCGAGATCGCCAAGCGCATCGAAGGCGGCCTGATGGACATGATGGAGGCTATCAGCGCCTCCCCCGCCACCATTGCCGAGATCCTGCGCATGGCCGACGAGATCCGCGAGGGCAAGGTCGTGATCTCCACCATCGTCGACGGCTTCGTTAACGCTGAAGAGAGCGATGACTACGTGGCCGAGGAGGACTTCGACGAGTACGACGAAACCGACGATGACGACGGCAAGGGCGGCTCCAAGGCCCTGACCAAGAAGTTGGAAGAGCTCAAGAACCAGGCGCTCGAACGCTTCGACCGTCTGCGCACCCTGTTCGAGAAGGTCCACAAGATCTACGACAAGGAGGGCTACGGCACCCCGGCCTACCAGAAGGCGCAGAAGAATCTGTCCGAGGAGCTGATGACCATCCGCTTCACGGCCAAGACCATCGAGAAACTGTGCGACCTGGTTCGCGCGCAGGTGGACGACATCCGCAAGAAGGAACGCGAACTGCGTCGCATCATCGTCGACAAGTGCGGCTATCCCCAGGGACAGTTCATCGCCGAGTTCTCGGGCCGCGACAGGCACGGCAACCCCGCCAAGTCCCATCTGCTCGACCTCAAGTGGATCGAGAAGCAGGTACATGCAGGCAAACCCTGGAGCGTCATCATGGCGCGCAACATCCCGCCGGTGCAGGACCTGCAGCAAAAGCTGATCGACCTGCAATCGCGCGTGGTGGTACCGCTGGACCAGCTCAAGGACATTAACAAACGCATGAACGAGGGCGAGGCCTCCTCGCGCGCGGCCAAGAAGGAGATGATCGAGGCCAACCTGCGTCTCGTGATCTCGATTGCGAAAAAGTACACCAACCGCGGCCTGCAGTTCCTGGATCTGATCCAGGAGGGCAACATCGGCCTGATGAAGGCAGTGGACAAGTTCGAGTACCGCCGCGGCTACAAGTTCTCGACCTATGCCACCTGGTGGATCCGACAAGCCATCACGCGCTCCATCGCAGATCAGGCGCGCACGATCCGCATTCCGGTGCACATGATCGAAACCATCAATAAGATGAACCGTATCTCGCGCCAGCACCTGCAGGAATTCGGTTTCGAGCCCGATGCCAGCCTGCTCGCGCAGAAGATGGAGATCCCCGAGGACAAGATCCGCAAGATCATGAAGATCGCCAAGGAGCCGATCTCCATGGAAACCCCCATCGGTGACGACGACGACAGCCACCTGGGCGACTTCATCGAGGACACGGCAAACACCGCGCCGGTGGACGCTGCCCTGCAGGCCGGCCTGCGCGACGTGGTCAAGGACATCCTGGACAGCCTGACGCCGCGAGAAGCTAAGGTGTTGCGCATGCGCTTCGGCATCGAGATGACCAGCGACCACACGCTGGAAGAGGTGGGCAAGCAGTTCGACGTGACCCGAGAACGCATCCGCCAGATCGAGGCCAAGGCGCTGCGCAAGCTCAAGCACCCGAGCCGCTCGGATAAGCTGCGCAGCTTTACGGACAACATCTGAGCGCTCCGTTCGCGCTGAGCTGGTCGAAGCGCATTATCTGACGCAAGCCTGCCGCCCACCGGGCTTTTCTTCTTCTACGTTCCGTTTATGCGCTCGTTGCTAGCCGGGTCTCGCCCCAGCGGGCGACTAACTTTCTCTTGCTTCGCCAAGAGAAAGTAAGCAAAGAGAAGGCGAGCCGGGTGCGACGTCCCTGTGCTGCGCACAGGGCACGCTGCGTTGCTCGGCCAGGGCGGGAAGCGCAGAAACTCGCCCTGCGGGCTCAAACATCTGCGCTTCTTCCTCCGCCCTGCCCTGCGCTACTCGCCTCCGCACACGGCGGTGGGAACCGAATTCCAAAGTCAACAAGGCCGAGCCTTGGTGCGTCCTTGTCCCCCGACTAAAATTTGTCTCATGTTCTCCCACCTGCGCCTGCACACCGAGTTCTCCGTCGTCGACAGCACCATCCGCATCGACGGAATCGTCAAGGCGGCAGCGAAGGACGGCCAGCCAGCGCTGGCCATCACTGACCTGAACAATCTATTCGGCGCCGTCAAGTTCTACAAGGAAGCACGCGACAAGGGCGTCAAGCCGGTGATCGGCGCCGAGATTTTGCTCGAAGGCATGGGGCAGGACCCGCTGGCCACCAGCCGGCTGCTGCTGTTGGTGCAGAACAAGCAGGGCTATCTGAATCTCTGCGAAATCCTGGCGCGCGCGTGGACGACCAATGTACACAAGGCACAGGCGGTCGTGAAGCTCATATGGCTGAAGGACATGCACGAGGGGCTGATTGCGCTGTCGGGCGCGCAGGCTGGCGCCGTGGGCCAAGCCTTGGTGCAGGGCGATATGCGGCGCGCGCACGACGTGGCGTTGCAAATGGCGGCCATCTTCCCGCACCGCTTTTTCCTGGAACTGCAGCGCGCCGGCCGCTCGGACGACGAGGCGCATGTCGCGGCCGCGGTGCAGTTGGCCGCGCGCCTGAAGCTGCCGGTGGTGGCCACGCATCCAGTGCAATTTGCACAAGCGGACGACTATGAGGCGCACGAGGCGCGGGTCTGCATTGCCGAAGGCGAGATCTTGGGTAACCCGCGCCGGGTTCGCAAGTTCACGCGCGATCAGTACTTCAAGAGCGCGGCGCAGATGAGGACCTTGTTTGCCGACGTGCCCAGTGCGATTGCCAACACGCTGGAAATCGCCAAGCGATGCAACCTGACGTTGGTGCTGGGCAAGCCGCAGTTGCCCAACTTCCCGATTCCGGGCGGGCTGTCGATCGACGAGTACTTCCGCAAGGTCTCGCTCGAGGGCTTGGAGGAGCGGTTGGCGCATCTGTACCCCGACCCCGACAAACGCGATGCCCACCGCCCGCGCTATCTGGAGCGCCTGGAGTTCGAGATCAACACGATCCTGAAGATGGGCTTCCCCGGCTACTTCCTGATCGTGGGAGACTTCATCCAGTGGGCTAAGAAGAACGACTGTCCTGTGGGGCCAGGCCGCGGCTCCGGCGCCGGTTCGCTGGTGGCTTATGCGCTCAAGATCACGGACCTGGACCCGCTTGAGTACAAGCTGCTGTTCGAGCGCTTCTTGAACCCCGAGCGCGTTTCGATGCCTGACTTCGACATCGACTTCTGCCAGGCCAACCGCGACCGCGTAATTGACTACGTCAAGGAAAAGTACGGCAAGGAGGCCGTGAGCCAGATCGCCACCTTTGGCACCATGGCTGCGCGCGCGGCCATCCGCGACGTCGGCCGCGTGCTCGACATGAGCTACACCTTCTGCGACGGCATCTCCAAGCTCATCCCCAACAAGCCGGGGCAGCACATCACCATCGCCGGTGCGCTGGCCGAGGTGCCGGAGCTGGCCGAGCGCCTGGAGAGGGAAGACGAGGTCAAGACCCTGCTGGCGCTGGCACAAAAGCTCGAGGGCATGACGCGAAACGTCGGAATGCACGCGGGCGGCGTGCTGATCGCACCGGGCAAACTCACCGACTTCTGCCCGCTCTACCAGCAACCGGGCAGCGACGCAGCGGTGAGCCAGTACGACAAGGACGATGTGGAGGCCATGGGCCTCGTCAAGTTCGACTTTCTGGGCCTGGCGACGCTGACCATCCTGGAGATTGCGCGTGACTTCATCATGGCGCGTCATCCGGGCGAGGAGAATTTTGCCTTCGAGAACATCCCGCTCAACGACCGCGCCACCTACCAGCTATTCCAGGAGGGAAAGACGGAGGCGGTGTTCCAGTTTGAAAGCCGCGGCATGCAGGGCATGTTGCGTGACGCCAAGCCCACGCGGCTGGAAGACCTGATTGCGCTGAACGCCCTGTACCGCCCGGGCCCCATGGACCTGATCCCCAGCTTCGTGGCGCGCAAGCACGGCCGCGAGGAGGTGGAGTACCCGCACCCGGCCGTGGCCGAGATGCTCTCAGAGACCTACGGCATCATGGTCTACCAGGAGCAGGTGATGCAGACCGCGCAAATCCTGGGAGGCTATTCGCTGGGGGGCGCCGACCTCTTGCGCCGCGCCATGGGCAAGAAAAAGGCCGAAGAGATGGCCGAACACCGTGAGCGCTTCCGCGCCGGCGCGCTCAAGACGCACAACATTGCCCAGGACAAGGCCGATGAGATCTTCGACCTGATGGAGAAGTTCGCTGGCTACGGCTTCAACAAGTCGCACGCCGCCGCCTACTCGCTGCTGGCGTACCACACGGCATGGCTCAAGGTGCATTACACGGCCGAGTTCTTCTGCGCCAACATGACCGTGGAAATGGACGACACCGACAAGCTCAAGGTGCTGTTCGAAGACGCGCTCAAGATGGGCATGACGTTCGAACCGCCGGACGTGAACCGCGGCAACTACCGCTTCGAGCCCATTTCCGACCAGGTCATCCGCTACGGCCTGGGCGCGGTCAAGGGCACGGGACAGCAGGCCATCGAGGCCATCGTCAAGGCCCGCGAAGAGGGCAGTGCGTTCACAAGTCTGTACGACTTTTGCTTGCGTGTCGACCGCACGCGCCTGAACAAGCGCACCATCGAGGCCCTGATCAAGGCCGGCGCCTTCGACTCCCTGCATCTGAACCGCGCCGAGCTGCTGGCCTCGATCGACCGCGCCTTCGACTTCGCCAACGCTGCAGCCGCGAACGCCAACCAGGGCGGGCTGTTCGACCTCATGGGCGAGGATGCTCACGGCTCAAGCACACAGGAGCCCGATCTTGTCGAGGCCCTGCCCTGGGGCGTGAAGGAGCGCCTGGGCCACGAAAAGACCGCTATCGGCTTCTACCTCTCAGGCCATCTCTTCGACGAGGTGGCCCTGGAGGTCCGCCGCTTTGCGAAACGGGAGCTGGCTGACCTGATCGATACCCGCGAGCCCCAGTTGCTAGCCGGCATCATCGGTGATTTCCGCGTCATCAACGGTCAGCGTGGCCGCCTGGGCCTGTTCAAGCTTGACGACAAAAGCGCCGTGCTGGACGCCCGCGTGGACGAGGCGCTGATGAACGCCAACAAGTTGCTCTTTAGGGACGACGAGCTAGTGATCGTGATGGCCAAAGTCATGCCCGACCGTTTTTCGGGGGGCCTGCAACTCAATGTCAACCAGGTCTGGAGCCTGGAGGCGGCGCGCTGCCGTTTTGGCAAGTACCTGCGCGTGGCTGTCAACGCACGCGCACCCGACGTGCAGCGGCTGGTGGCCGAGCACCCGCCCAAGCGGGAAATGACCGAACAGGGTGAACTGCTGCGTGGCCTCGGAGTGCGTCTGAGTCTGCTCCGCAATGGCCCAGGCATCGCCGCTACGGCCGAGCTCCAGCTGAGCGACGATGCCTGCTTCTACCCCAGCGACGCAGCGCTGGCGGGCTGGATGGCCCAGGCCGACCAGGGCAAGGCCGTCATCGTCTACGAGTGAACACGCTGTGGATTCCGTTCTCAACATCTCGGCCTACAAGTTCGTCCCGCTGCCCGACGCCCGGGCGCTGCGCGACCACCTGCAGGCGCAAGCCGCGACCCTCGGGCTCAAGGGTTCGATCCTGCTCGCCGAGGAGGGCATCAACCTTTTCGTGGCCGGCACACCGACGGCCGTCCGTGAGTTCGTGGACGCGTTGCGCACGGATGCACGCCTGGCCGATCTGACGCCCAAGGAAAGCTGGTCGCAGCGGCAACCGTTTCGCAAGATGCTCGTCAAGGTCAAGCGCGAGATCATCCGCATGAACCATCCAACGATCCGGCCCGACTTCAGCCGTGAAGGCGGGCGGGCACCCTCAGTCGATGCGCGCACGCTCAAGCGCTGGCTGGACCAGGGGCATGACGATACGGGCCGCCCGGTGGTGACGCTGGACACGCGCAACGCCTTCGAGGTGGACTACGGCAGCTTCGTGGGCGCCATCGACTGGCGCATCACACGCTTCTCCGAGTTCCCCCAGGCGCTGCTCGGTCACAGAGCGGAGCTTGAGGACAAGACGGTAGTGAGCTTCTGCACCGGCGGCATCCGCTGCGAAAAGGCCGCCATCTTCATGCGTCAGGCGGGCCTGTCGCACGTCTTGCAGCTTGAGGGCGGCATCCTGAAGTACTTCGAGGAGAACGGCGGTGCGCACTTCCGTGGCGACTGCTTCGTCTTCGACGGCCGCGAGGCCCTGGCTCCCGACCTCCAGGCTCGTAGCAATGGCAACAGCGCGCGTGCCGCTGAAGACCGAGACCTGCACCACAAACTACAGCGGCCCGCGCGGGCCCGCTGCGCCAACAGCGAATAGGCGCAACTGCTGACCATCCGCTGGCAGCCAAACGTCGCGGCCCGGACCTTGGCGGCCGCCCCGGCCAGTCGGTGTCGACGCGCGGGGCAGCCCCCGGAAGATCGACGTTCTGTTAACCTCGGGTCCTTGCCAGTTCTGCCGATTCAAACGACAGAGACCTCAACCGCCTCCCCGGGAGCTCTCATGACCGGTTCCATCACCGGCATCGACCAGATGACGCAACAGAACTCGGCTCTGGTTGGGGAATCGGTCGCTGCGGCCGCCAGCCTGCGCGATCAGGCCGCGCGCCTCAGCAAGATGGTCAGCGTCTTCCAACTCAGTGCCTGACGCCGGGACGCGTCCGCGATGCACGACCCATCAAGAATAGGTGACCCGAGGGGCGCCTTCTTGCGTGTGCGGATCGCCAGCAGTGGCTCAGCCGCGCAGCTTGCCGGCCACCGCAGCGACGCGCTGGCCAAACTGGCGCGCCGTCTCCAGGTCGCCGGGCAGCATTTCATTGACGCCAGCGTCCGACGGCGTCGTAGCCATCGCACCCGCGAAGGAGCCGACGTAGTTGACGTCGTTGCGCTGCGCCGCCTTGGCGTTGCTGGGCATCATGCCGGTACCGACCCACACGCCACTGTGTTGCATTGCCAGGGTGAACAGGTAGTGCAGTGTGGATAGCTTGTCGCCGTTCATGGTGGCGCTGTTGGTGAAGCCAGCCATCAGCTTGTCCTTCCAGGCTTGGGAAAACCAGGCCTTGCTGGAGGCGTCGGCAAACTTCTTGAACTGCCAGCTCACCGAGCCCATATAGGTTGGGCTGCCCATGATGATGGCGTCGGCGGCGTCCAGCGTCTCCCAGCCGCCGGCGGGCAGGTTGCCCTCGGCGTCGATCGCGAGCAGCTCTGCGCCCGCGCCGTTCGCAACTGCCTGCGCCATGCGCTGGGTGTGGCCGTAGCCGGAATGAAAAACAACAACGATCTTTGCCATACGGGACTCCTAGGGATAAAGACAGGGGAAAACCGCACCACCATGGGTGCCACGCGAAAACATCACGCCGCCAAGTCGAACACGAGCACCTCGGCTTCGCAAGCGTCGGAAAGGATCAAAGCCGACTCCTCTGCCATCAGGGCCGCGTCGCCGCCCGCCAGTTTCCGGCCGTTGAGCGAAACCTCACCGCGCACCACATGCACATAGGCCTTGCGCGCCGGCGACAAGGCCAGCTCGGCATGCTCGGCGCCGTTCAGCAGGCCGGTGTATAGCCGGGCGTCGGCATGCACTGTGACCGAGCGCTCGGCGCCGTCGGGCGACGCAATCAGGCGTAGGGCACCGCGCTTTTGCGCTGCCGCAAAGCTCTTTTGCTCATAGCTCGGCGCAATGCCTCGCACGTTCGGCGTGATCCAGATCTGCAGGAAGTGGGTCGTATCCATTGGCGCGTGATTGTACTCGCTGTGCATCACGCCACAGCCGGCGCTCATGCGCTGCACGTCGCCGGGCGCAATGGCGCAGCCATTGCCCATATTGTCCTTGTGCGCCAGTTCGCCGGAAAGCACATAGCTGATGATCTCCATGTCGCGATGCCCGTGGGTTGCGAAGCCCGAACCCGGCGCGATACGGTCTTCGTTAATCACGCGCAGATTGCCCCAACCCATGTACTGAGGCTCGTAATAGCCTGCAAAGGAAAAACTGTGAAAGGACTTGAGCCAGCCATGGTCGGTGTAGCCCCGGTCTTGGGATTTGCGGATTTGCATCATGCTGCACTCATCGGTTTGATCGCTGGACAAACCTTTAAAGAGCGAACTGTAGACCGATAGGCCCGCTATGTGATCTACAGACTTTGATGGCATGATTCAAATCGTTTGAATCAAACCATCAGCTTCATGCAAACTGCCCGCGATGTCCTGACGCCCGACGCACTGGCCATGCTGCAAGCCATCGACGAAGCGGGCAGCTTCGCCGGCGCCGCTCGGACCCTGGGCGTGGTGCCCAGTGCCCTGACCTACCGGGTGCGCCAAATCGAGGACGCGCTTGATGTGCTGCTTTACGACCGCAGTGCGCGCCAGGTAAGGCTCACGGCAGCGGGTGCCGAGCTTCTGCGCGAAGGACAGCGTCTGCTGCACGAGATCGACACCGTTGCCAACCGCGTGCGTCGCGTGGCCACGGGCTGGGAATCGCAGCTCACCGTGGCCCTGGATGGCATCATCCACAGAACCACGGCCATGGAGTTGTGCAAGAGTTTTTTTACCCTGGGCGCCCCTACGCGCCTGAAGCTGCGCGAGGAAACGCTGGCCGGCACCCTAGAGGCGCTCACCAGCGGCCAGGCGGACCTGGCCATTGGCGTGGTGCTGGAGCCCAACAACATGGCAGGTTTGCACGCCAAACCGCTGGGCACGGTCGGCTTCGTCTATGCGGTGGCACCGCACCATCCGCTGGCCTCTGCGCCCGAGCCCCTCAGCGACGAGCAGCTGAAGGCCCACCGAGCCGTGGCCGTGGCCGATACGGCCCAGCGCAGTGGTGGCCTGACCATTGGCCTGCTGGCGGGCCAGGACGTGTTCACCGTGGCCACCATGCAGGCCAAGCTCGATGCCCAGCTACGTGGCCTGGGCGGTGGTTTCCTGCCGGAGTGCATGGCCAGGCCACACCTGGAGGCCGGTCATCTTGTCATCAAACAAACCGAGCGTCCGCCACGCGTGGCGCGCGTGAGCTACGCTTGGCGCAGCGGCACGCCACGCCAGCAGGGCCATGCACTGCAATGGTGGCTGCGGCAGCTTGAGAACCCGGCAACGCGCGCCGCCTTGCTTGCACCTGTACAGGGGCGCTTTTGAGATCAGGAATACCGCGTCCTGTACAGTGCAAACACGATAAGACCTCATGGCACTCAAAAAAAGAACGGAGACTCCGCAATGAAAGCGACCCAGCATTTCGCCGTGATCGGCGCCGGCATGGCCGGTGTGGCCTGTGCCCGCACCCTGATGCAGGCCGGGCACCAGGTCACGCTGGTCGAAAAGAGCCGGGGCGCGGGAGGTCGCATGGCTACGCGCGACACTGAGTTCGGCAGCTTTGACCACGGCGCGCAGTACTTCACGGTGCGCGACCCGCGCTTCGGGCGCGCGCTGCAGACCGTGCCCGACGTGTACCGTCCCTGGAGCGCCAATGCCGTGCGCGTGCTGGACCCGCTGGGTCGCGTAGTCGCTGCCGCGCTGCCCGCACGCGAACCGCACTGGGTCGCCACCCCCGGCATGAACGCCCTGGCCAGGCGCTGGGCCGAGCCACTGCAGGCCTTTGGCAGACTGCTGACCGAGACCCGGGTCAGCAGGATTGCGCGTGACGCACTCAAGCCGGAGCGCTGGCAACTCCATACCGAGGGACGCGATGGCGAACGGCATGTCTACTCCGGCTTCGATGCCGTTCTGCTGGCCATTCCGGCGGAGCAGGCCCACGAGCTTCTGCGCGCATCGGAACTCGTCGAGAACCTGGCACAGCGTGTCGGCGAGGTGCAGACCGCACCCTGCTGGACGCTGATGGTTGCCTTCCCGCAGGCCATGCAGCCGGGCCTGAGCTCGCTGGGTCCGCAATGGAATGCGGCGCGCAGCACGCACCATCGCATCGCCTGGGTAGCGCGCGAGTCCAGCAAGCCGCGGCGCGGCCCGATCGAGCGCTGGACCGTACAGGCCGGCAAGGAATGGTCACAGGAACACCTGGAGGACGATCCCGAGCGCGTGCAAGGCAAGCTGCTCAAGGCCTTCGCCGAGGTCACGGGTATCCGCGCCGAGCCCAGCCTGGCCAGCGTGCACCGCTGGCGCTATGCGCAGACCTTGCGTCCCCTGGGCCAGAGCCATCTCTGGCATGCTCATGCCCGCATCGGTGTCTGCGGCGACTGGTGCCTGGGACACCGCGTGGAAGACGCCTTCATCTCCGGGCTTGAGCTGGCCTTGGCCGTGGCCTAAGGCGCGTAGAAGCTGTTCTCCTGAGTCCACCAGGGCACGCGATGCCGAAGTACGTCGGCCGATTCGCCCCCTCACCCACCGGCCCGCTGCATGCCGGCTCGCTGGTGGCCGCGCTGGCGAGCTGGCTTGACGCCCGAGCCCATGGCGGACGCTGGCTATTGCGCATCGAGGACGTCGACACACCCCGGTGCGTGCCAGGCGCGCATCGTCTCATCCTGCAGCAGCTCGCCGACTGTGGCCTGCAAGCCGATGAAGCGCCGATGCTGCAGTCGCAACGCGCCCCGCAGTATGAAAGCGCGCTGCAAGCCCTGGTGCGCGCTGGCCTCACCTACCCCTGTTCCTGCAGCCGCAAGGACGTGGAATCCGCCCTGCAGCAGTTGGGGCGTGTGAAGCCACGTCATGGATTACTCGTCTATCCCGGGACCTGCCGGCCCGAGCGCGGGACACCGCGTACACACAAGGCCGGTGCCTGGCGGCTACGCGTGCCCGGAGGCGCCCTGCCTTGGGCCGACCGGCGCCTGGGACCGCAGGCCCAGGACGTTGCGCACAACGTGGGGGACTTCGTTCTCAAACGCGCCGACGGCGTCTACACCTACCAGCTCGCCGTGGTGGTGGACGATGGACAGCAGGGCATCACCCACGTCGTGCGCGGCGAGGACCTGAGCGACAACACGGCGCGCCAAATCGTGTTGCAAACAGCGCTGGGCCTGCCCCGCCCGAGCTATCTGCACACGCCGCTTGTCCTGGGCACAAATGGCGAGAAGCTCAGCAAGCAGAACGGTGCGCAGGCGCTGGACACGCGCGCGCCGCTGGTCGCACTCAACGCCGCCGCGCATGTCCTCGGGCTGCGGGTGCAGGCAGACACGGTGCCAGCCTGGCTGGCCAAGGCCGTGCGCCAGTGGGCCGATCACTGGGCATCCGGCGGCGACCTTCCCTAGAATGACGGGGTGAGCAAGTCTTCCGCCCTCTTTCCGCAAGACCCCCAGGGCGACTCCGACGCCCCCGAAGCACCAGCCCGCCCCAGAGACCGGCGCCGCCTGCCCCCTACCGGCGTGCCGTTTCCCAAGACCATCAAGAGCTTTGTCAAGCGCGCCGGCCGTACAACCACGGGCCAGGCCAAGGCATTGCAGGAGCTCGGCCCACGCTTTGTTCTGCCCTATTCGGCGGTACCGCTGGACCGCATCGCCGTCTTCGGGCCCGAGGCCGCCGGCCGTCCGCTGATCCTGGAGATCGGATTCGGCATGGGCGATGCCACCGCCCACATTGCCGATCTGATGCCTGAGAAAAACTTCCTCGGCTGCGAGGTACACGAGCCCGGCGTGGGCGCCCTGCTCAAGCACATCGGCGAACGCGACCTCCGCAACATCCGTATCCTGCAGCACGATGCGGTCGAGGTTCTGGAGGACATGCTGCCCGAGGGCTGCCTCGACGGCGTGCACATCTTTTTTCCCGACCCCTGGCACAAGACCAAACATCACAAGCGGCGCCTGCTGCAGGCTCCCCTGGTGGCCAAGCTAGCCGCGCGGCTCAAGCCCAACGGTTACCTGCACTGCGCCACCGACTGGGAGCCCTACGCCCAGCAGATGCTTGAGGTGCTGGGCGCCGAGGGGCGACTGAGGAACACCGCGGCGGGCTACGCGCCCAAGCCTGCCTACCGGCCACTGACCAAGTTTGAGAGGCGCGGCCTGCGCCTGGGGCATGGCGTCTGGGATCTTGTGTTCACGCGCGTCTGACTGCCACGCGAGTCTGCCCATGGGCCGCCCGCCGCACCGCCATCGCCCGCCCATGCGCGCAGGTGTCAGTGCGAGTTGCGTAGCCCTGCCGCATGGTCCCTGGCCCAGGGTGCTGGATTTCCTGGCCGAGCGCCTGCGCGCCGTCAGTGCCGCTCAGTGGGAGCAGCGCATGAGCGCCGGCGGCGTGCTCGACGAAGCCGGTACGCCACTGCTGCCGCACGCCCCCCTGATGCCCGGTGCCCGCGTCTACTACTACCGCGAGCTGGAAGCGGAAACGCCTGTCCCCTTCTTGGAAGACATCGTCCACCATGACGAGCATCTGCTGGTGGCTGATAAGCCGCACTTCCTGCCCGTCACCCCCGGTGGCCGCTATGTGCACGAGACCCTGCTTGTGCGCCTCAAACGTCGAACGGGGATCGAAAGCCTGACACCCGTCCACCGGATCGACCGCGAGACGGCGGGTCTGGTCGCCTTCAGCGTTCGACCGCAGGACCGCGACGCCTACCAGAGGCTGTTTCGCGAGCAGCAGGTCGAGAAAGTCTATGAGGCTATCGCCCCATGGCGCCCGGAGCTGCCTCTGCCCGCGGTCTACCGCAGCCGTATCGTCGAAGACCTGCAGTTCTTTCGCCGGCGCGAGGTGCCGGGCGTGCCAAACAGTGAGACGGCGATCGAACTCATCGAGGCCTGCGGGCCCCTGGGCCTGTACCGCCTGCGCCCCCGCAGTGGGCGCACCCACCAGCTACGTGTACACATGAACGCGCTGGGGCGCCCCATCGTCGGCGACCGTTTCTACCCCGTCGTCATGCACGGTGCGGGCGCCGCAGACGAGGACCACTCGCAACCCCTGCGCCTCTTGGCTAAAGAGATGGTTTTCAACGACCCCGTGACGGGCGCAATGCGCCGCTTCGCGAGCAGGCGCGCGCTGGACTGGCCCGCGCGGATACCTGATACGTCCTGACAGAGGACCCTGCCGCTTGCGGCGATGCTGGGCGCGCCACAACACTCTCAGCCCCTCGCACACGAAAAAGCATGTAGCCTGACTGCCCCTGATCCTCACGCTGCCGCTGGCCGCTACGGCAGACAATCTCGCCAACCTGTCCAGCCTCGGTGCTGCCGAGTTTCGCAACGCCTCTGAAGACCTTGTGGCTGCCTTGAGTTACAAGCCCCTGCAGCCCGCCAAGACGCCCCGGCCCATCATCAAGCAGCTCAATCAGGTACTCGTGCGTATGCTCTGGTACCCGAAAGTCATCAAGGGGCTGTAGGCCAAGGGCCTGTCGCCCAGCCCCAGTACGACGGGGGGAGCGACGGCCTAAATGAAACGCGAGTACGACAACTGGGCCGTCGTCGTGAAGAGGGCGGGGATCAAGCCCGGGCAAGGACCATCCTTTCAGGGCGAGCCGCGCGCTGGCCCCGTCTTTGCGGGGCTCCCGGGCTCAGACCCGCTCAAAGATCGCCGCGATGCCCTGCCCGCCACCGATACACATGGTCACCAGCGCGTAGCGGCCCTGGATGCGCTGCAGCTCGTGCAGGGCCTTGACCGTGATCAGCGCACCGGTGGCGCCAATAGGGTGGCCCAGCGAGATACCCGAGCCATTCGCATTGACCTTGGCCGGGTCCAGCCCCAGGTCCTTGGTGACCGCGCAGGCCTGAGCGGCGAAGGCCTCATTGGCCTCGATCACGTCTAGGTCCTGCACCGTCAGGCCGGCCTTCTGCAGCGCCTTGTGCGTGGCCGGCACCGGGCCAATGCCCATGTATTTGGGGTCCACGCCTGCGTGTGCGTAGGCCACCAGGCGCGCGATGGGTTTCGCGGCGCGGCGCGCGGCCTCGCCCGCTTCCATGAGCACCAGCGCCGCAGCGGCATCGTTGATGCCCGAGGCATTGCCCGCCGTGACCGTGCCATTGTCCTTGGCGAAGACCGGCTTGAGCCGGGCCATGTCTTCCAGGGTGGCGCCCGCGCGGAAGTGCTCGTCCGTCGCGTAGGCCACCTCGCCCTTCTTGCTCTTGATCATCACGGGCACAATCTGCTCCTTGAAGTAGCCAGCTGCGGTCGCACGCTCGGCGCGGTTGTGGCTTTCGACGGCCAGCGCGTCCTGCTGCTCGCGCGTGATGCCCCATTTGGCGGCGATGTTCTCAGCCGTGACACCCATGTGGATGGTGTGGAAGGGATCGTGCAGAGCGCCGATCATCATGTCCACCATCTTGCTGTCGCCCATGCGTGCGCCCCAGCGCATATTGAGCGAGGCAAAGGGCGCACGGCTCATGTTCTCGGCGCCGCCGCCGATGGCAATGTCCGTGTCGCCCAGCAGGATGGCCTGCGCGGCCGACACCACGGCCTGAAGGCCCGAGCCGCACAGGCGGTTCACGTTGAAAGCCGGTGTGCCCTGCGCGCAACCGCCGTCGATGGCCGCCACGCGCGAAAGGTACATATCCCGGGGCTCGGTATTCACCACGTGGCCGAAGACCACATGGCCGATCTCCTCGCCGCCGACGTTGGCGCGCTTGAGCGACTCGCGCACCACCAGGGCACCGAGTTCGGTGGGAGGCACATCCTTGAGACTGCCGCCAAAGGTACCGATGGCGGTGCGCACACCACTGACGACAAGGACTTCACGCTTCATGGGAAAGACTCCTGAGGGAATGGGGATGGCGCGTAGGATAGCCGCTCGCGGCCTCGCACAGCAATGCTAAGCTGCGGGCCTGCCCTACTTGGAGGCTCTGAAGATGTCCCGACCTGTCCTCGTAGCCGGTGTCGGCATGATCGCCTTTGCCAAGCCGGGTGCGCACCGCCCCTATCCGGAAATGGCTGCACAAGCCACGCACGCCGCGCTGGCCGATGCGAGACTGGACTACGCCGGCGTGCAGCAAGCCTATGTTGGCTATGTCTATGGCGATTCCACGGCCGGCCAGCGCGCACTGTACGGGGTGGGCCTGAGCGGCATCCCCATCATCAACGTCAACAACAACTGCTCCACCGGATCCACGGCCCTCTTCCTCGCGCGACAGGCGGTGGCCAGCGGCGCAGCGGATTGTGTGCTGGCCCTGGGCTTTGAGCACATGAACCCCGGAGCATTGGGAGCGGTCTTCCAGGACCGGCCCTCGCCCTTTGACCACTTCAACGCAGCCACCGAGGAACTGGTCGGCCACGCAGAAATCCCGCTGGCGCTGCGCTACTTCGGTGGTGCGGGGCTGGCGCACATGCAGCAGTACGGCACCCGGCTCCAGACCTTTGCGGCCATCCGTGCCAAGGCCAGCCGGCATGCCGTACACAACCCGCTGGCCCTATTACGCAGGGAAGTCACGACCGAAGAAGTGATGGCGGCCCCCATGCTCTGGGACGGCGTCATGACCCGCCTGATGGCCTGTCCGCCCACCTGCGGCGCCGCAGCCGCCGTGATCTGCTCCGAGCCCTATGCGCAGAAGCACCGCCTGGACCGCCGCGTGCGCATCCGTGCCCAAGCGATGACCACGGACACGGCCGCCACCTTCCAGTCGCGCGACATGCGCGAGGTCGTGGGTTTTTCTATGGCGAAGGAGGCGGCCCGCCAAGTCTACGAACAGGCGGGCATCGCCCCGAAAGACGTTGACGTGGTCGAACTGCACGACTGCTTCGCGCAGAACGAGCTGATCAGCTACGAAGCCTTGGGCCTTTGCCCGGAAGGCGGCGCCGAGCGCTTTGTGGCGGACGGCGACAACACCTACGGCGGCCATGTTGTCACCAACCCCCTCGGGCGGCCTGCTGTGCAAAGGCCACCCGCTGGGCGCCACCGGCCTGGCGCAGTGTACAGAGCTCGTGCAGCAGCTGCGCGCAACGGCCGGCGCGCGTCAGGTCCCCGATGCGCAGCTGGCCCTGCAACACAATCTGGGTTTAGGCGGCGCCTGCGTGGTCACCCTGTACGAGCGCGTGCGCGACCGACTCACGCCATGACGGACGTGCGCGCCATTGCAAAGCTCCCGGGGCTGGGACCGCGTTCGCAGTAGATACTGGCTCAAGCCGGCATTGAGTCTTTGGATGTGCTGCGCGAGCTTGGCGCCGTCGCGGCTTATGCCCGGACCCGTCGCATCCACGGTGGCGCCAGCCTCAACCTGCTTTGGGGCCTGGAGGCTGCGCTCAGCGGCCTGACCTGGCGGGAAGTGGCCCGCGAACACCGCACCAGCCTGCCGCTGGCCCTGGAAAACAATGAGCGCCAGCATCCCGAGGCTTGCAAAGCCTGACTCCAAGGGCCGCGCCGCAGGCGTGGACGCGCACACGCCCGGGGAAAGGGGCAAGACTTTTTAGTATTTTTTGATACCCCGCAGTATTCATTTTTACGCTAAAGTACCGACACGCTGAGCGTTACCCGGCGCAAAGCCTGCCACCCCTCCATGAACGCCACCGAACTTACACCGCCTGCCCCGGCCCGACGCAGCTTTCGCGAGCAGATGCATCTGGCGCGCGAGGATGCCATCGTCCAGGCGGTCAACCGCCTGCTGGCCGAGAAAGGCTTCGATGCGATGACCGTGGACGAGGTGGCGGCTGAAGTGGGCATCGCCAAGGCCAGCCTCTATCGGCATTTCCCCAGCAAGGAAGATCTGGCGGCCGAGGCCATGGTGCGTGCGCTGGAACGTGCGCAGGCTTTCCTCGCCAGCCTGAACCCGAACGCCACACCGCTTGACTGCCTCAAGGCAACCGTACGCTGGCTGCTGCAAGTGCAGTTGCAAGGCGAGATGCCCTCACTGCCCAGCGCCAACTCGACCCTGCGCGCGACGCTCATGACCCACCATGCCTATATGGACCGTCTGCTGGCCGTGAGCGAACAACTCGGCGGCTGGATTCAGGCGGCCCAGGCCGACGGCAGTCTGGACGCAAGTCTGCCACCCATCGTCGTGCTCTACACCGTGTTCGCGCGCGCCTGCGACCCGGTCCCTGGCTTCCTGCGCAGCACCGGCGACTTCAGCGACGAGCAGATCATCGAACTGGTGCTGCAGACCTGCTTCCATGGCCTCAACGCCCACTGATACGGGGGCTCAGGTCCCGCCCAGCCAGCCCTCAAGCCGCTGCTGCATCGCGGCCTCAATGCGCGCTCGGTAGGCCTCGAGAAGAAAGCCGAGGGACATGCGCAGTTCGAACTCCCGGTCCGTCACCCGCAGGCTGCCCTTGAGCCCCGGCCGCTCAAACGCGATGTGCTGCGCCCCATCCTGCGCCAGCGCCTTGCAAACCAAACCCCAGTCCTGTTCAGCCTGGGCCTGCCAGTCCTGGGCCAGTCGCACGGCGGCGTCCCAGCCCAGCCTGTGCTCGCGATGAATGTGAATGTCAGACATGGCCACCAGCATTGCCGGCATGCTGCGGCCGCTCAGTCCGCCGCAGCGGCGGCGACCTCGGGCTCGGGCAAGCGCACCTGACCACCGGTGCTGAACTGGTAGTCCTCGAAGACATGCTGGGCAGAGAGCAGCTGGTAGCTGCCGTCGGGCTGGCGCACGCTGGTGTCCTTGAGACGCCAGGCCATATGCCCGCAGGTCCAGATGTCGAAGTTGCGCATGTGGGTGCACAGACAGGTCTTGTCCCATACCTTGACCTTGCGCTCCCCCGGGTGGGCTGCTACCTCGCGGTTGTAGGCATCGATGTAGGCGCACTTGCCGCTCGCGTCCAGCAGATAGCCGTAGGCCTCGCAGTTGGGGCGAATGCCATCGCCTATGCCAGGGCTGCTCTTGATCATGCGCATGGGGTAACCGGTGGGCGAGATCTCATTGACCTCGATGTCGTCCTCATTGGCCCTGAAGTACTCCTGCTTGATGTCGTCTGGCAGGCCGCACTCGTGCGTCACGGTGAAGCGTGTTGCAACCTGGACACCCGCAGCACCGGCTTCGAGGAAGCGCACGGCGTCACCACCGGTGAAGATGCCTCCCGCCGGGATCAGCGGAATGTCCAGCTGCTGCTGCTGCAGCCACTGCTGGATCTCGGCGACGATGGTAGCGAGGTCGTACTTGGCCCAGTCCATGCCAAAGCCCAGGTGGCCGCCGGCCAGCGGTCCCTCCACCACCACGTAATCCGGTAGGCGATTAAGACGGCTGTTCTTCTTGAGGAAGAGCTGGAGCGCGCGCAGCGAGGAAACGATGATGCCCAGCTTCGCGTGACGAAAGCGCGGATGTGCCTCCATCAGGGCAAACGATCCGAGGTGCAGGCCTGCGGCCAGCGTGATACCGTCGATGCCGGCATCCAGCGCCGAATTGAGCCGCACGCTCAGCGTGTCCTTCGGCCCGTTCATCGTGAGCTTTTCCATGCAGTTGATGAACACCAGCCCACTGCCGCGCTTGCGTTCTATGGTCCGACCCACATGCAGGCGCGTGGCCTGCGCCAGATCTTCCAGATTGAACTTGACAGCCGACTTGTCGGCCGACGCCACGTTGTACTGGTACTGGGCCTGCTTGGCCTTCACAAACTTGGTCTTGTAGCGCCGGTCGGTCACCGTCTTGATCATGGCGTCCGAGATGTGCCCGACACCACCCAGGCGAGCCGCCTCGAGGGCGAGGTCCGAGGTGGAAATGTCCACCCCCATGCCGCCGATCATGATGGGTACGAGATCCTGGCCGCCCAGGCGCATACGGAAATCATCCAGACGTTTCATCAGTAGGTGCTCAAGATCCCAACGCGGCCGGCGCCCTGGCACCAGCTTCCTTGCGCGGATTATCAACGGGATGGCTGCTACCGAGCTTACGCCAGGCCGGATTGAGCCTACCGGGGGGCGGGTGAAAGAGCGGGACCGGCAGGGCTCAGCGCGTGATCACTACCAGCACACTGCACGGGGCCTCCTCAATCAGATGCTTGGAAACGGAGCCACGCCACCAACGCGCAGCCCAGCCCTCCTGATGCTTGTGCCCGACCACGATCAGGTCGGCCTGCAGGCGGGCGGCTGCGCGGGCCAGTTCCTGCACCGGATCGCCGATCAGCACTTCACCACGCGACTGCAGCCCGGCCTGCGCCAGGCGGGCCACGCCGCTGTCCAGCACCGCGCGGTATCGCTCTCGCTCCAGTCCTTCGACCATCGGGTCGTAAACCCCACCCTCGGGTCCGAGGCTAGCAACGGGCAGCGGCATCACGGCCACCAACACCAGCTCCGCCTGGCTCCAGTCTGCGATCTCGCGGCTGTCCAGCAAGGCCCGCTGACCCGACTCGGATCCGTCATATCCCAATAGTATGCGTTTGTACATCCCGGCTCACCTCCATCTGTCGCTGCCTGGGCGCATCTTAAGACCCCTTGCGCGAACTGCCAAACCGTGTCTCTCTCCCGCATCGGGCCGGCGCAGACCGACCCCATGTCCTTCGGACGCGCAATCACGGGCGCAGCGACCCGGGCCCCGAAGGCTCTCCGCCGCCTGCACGCAGGGTTACCCCCTGTTACAGCGCTGCGTCACCATCCGTGAGAATGAACACCCATGGCCCTGCGGCTCTTCCATGTCACCGAGTTCGCGCACACCATGCTCTCGCCCGCCGAGCAGCGTGATGCGCGGCATCCTTCGCTGCTTATCCTGCTGGCTAGCTTGTGGCTGGTGCTGGCGGGCAACCTGCCCCTTTGGCGCGAACTGGCCCGCCTGCCCATGGACGCCGACAGCCTGATGTGGATCGCGCTGTGTTTCGCCCTCATCACTGCGGCTGCGCTGGGCCTGCTGCTGAGCCTACTGAACTGGCCTTGGGTGCTCAAGCTCTCGGTCACGCTGCTGCTGTGGCTGGCCGCGCTCAACACGGTGCTGCTCTGGGCCGGCCACGCCTACCTCAGTGCGGCCGCCGTGCCCCAGGTACTGCCTGCCGTGCTGGCGCAGTTGCGGTCCTTGCCACTCTGGCAGACGGCGCTGACCTTCCTCGTTCTGGCGGCGCTGCCCATGGTCTGGGTCTGGCGGCTCAGCCTGCGCCGCGTGGCACTGCCAATGCGGCTACCCCAGAACCTGCTTCTCGCCCTTTTGTTCACCTGCCTGCTGGCAGCCGTATGGCTGGCCGGCCGCGACGCCTTGCTGCCCCTGCTGCAGGACCAGCCGCGCTGGCTGGAGCTGCTCAGCCCCTTCAACACCCTGCTAAGCCTGCGCCACGCCTGATTTGGGTGTTCAGACCCCGGAGGAGGCGGCAAGAAGACGCTCGCGCGCCGCGCGGTACTCACGTTTGAGCTGCTCCACGTAATCGCCCGCACCCTGTACCTCGGTGATGGCGCCGATGCCCTGGCCCGAGCCCCAGATATCTTTCCACGCCTTCTTGGCGTCGCCGCCGAAGTTCATCTTGCTGGGGTCGCTCTCGGGCAGGTTCTCCGGGTCCAGGCCCGCAGCGCGGATGCTGGGGGCCAGGTAATTGCCGTGTACGCCAGTGAAGAGGTTGCTGTAGACGATGTCATCCGAGCTGCCCTCGACGATAGCCTGCTTGTAGGCCTCGACGGCGCGGGCCTCGTGCGTAGCGATGAAGGCCGAGCCGATGTAGGCAAAGTCCGCACCCATGGCCTGGGCCGCCAACACGGATGCACCGGACGCGATCGATCCGCTCAGTGCCAGCGGGCCATCGAACCACTGGCGGATCTCCTGGACCAGCGCGAAGGGGCTTTTCACACCAGCGTGGCCGCCCGCGCCAGCCGCCACAGCGATGAGCCCGTCAGCGCCTTTTTCGATGGCCTTATGCGCGAATTTGTTGTTGATGATGTCATGCAGCACCACGCCACCGTAGCTGTGCGCTGCCTGGTTGATCTCTTCACGCGCACCGAGCGAGGTGATGATGACTGGCACCTTGTACTTCACACAGAGTTCCATGTCGTGCTCCAGCCGGTCATTGGACTTATGCACGATCTGGTTGATAGCAAAGGGCGCCGCCGGGTGCTGCGGATGGGCCCGGTTGTGCGCGGCAAGGGTTTCCGTGATCTCGATCAGCCACTCTTCAAGCTGCGCGGCCGGGCGCGCGTTGAGCGCCGGCATGGAGCCCACAACACCTGCGATGCACTGGGCGATCACAAGCCTAGGGTTGCTGATGATGAAAAGCGGCGAGCCGATAACGGGCAGCGGCAGGTTCTGCAGGACGGCGGGGAGCTTGGACACAGGCAACTCCGGCAAAAAAGATTCGGAAAGTACTGAAGAAAACGGCTGTCGCCGACATACATCGCGCGACAGCCGCTTGCTACCTTCTCTATGGCAAATCAGAAGGCTTCGAGGGCCATGGCCGTCACGCTGGCGGCACCGGTCACGATGCTGTCACGGGTACCCTCCGCCTTGCTGAGGATGTGATCGGCATAGAAGCGCGCAGTCGTGATCTTGCTCTGCATGAAGGCCGTGTCCTCGCCACGCGCCAGTGCGGCCTGGGCGATTAGCAGCGCACGCGCCAGCTGCCAGCCCGCCATCAGGTTGCCAGCCAACATCAGGTAGGGCACGCTACCAGCATAGACGGCGTTGGGATCTTTTTCGGAGGCCATGAAATCGACGACGTCCACAAAAGCCTGACGAGCAGCGTCCAGGCGCGCGGCCACGGCCAGCGCGTCTACGCTGCCGTCCTTCCTGAGATCGGCCACGGTCACGGCAACCTGCTGGGCGATGGCCTTGGCGGTCTGGCCGCCGTCGCGCAGCGTCTTACGGCCCACGAGGTCGTTGGCCTGGATGGCTGTGGTGCCTTCGTAGATGGTCAGAATCTTGGCGTCGCGGTAGTGCTGGGCCGCCCCCGTTTCCTCGATGAAGCCCATGCCCCCGTGGACCTGCACTCCCAGGCTGGTGACTTCGAGGCTCATCTCGGTGCTGTAGCCCTTGACCAGGGGCACCATGAACTCATAGAAGGCCTGGTTGGTCTTGCGTGCTTCGGCCTCGGAATGATGATGCGCGGCGTCATAAGCCGCAGCGGCCACGCTGGCCATGGCGCGGCAGCCTTCGGTGTAGGCGCGCATGGTCATGAGCATGCGGCGTACGTCGGGGTGATGGATGATGGGCGCGCTGGTCTTGAGCGAGCCATCCACCGGGCGGCTCTGGACGCGCTCACGCGCGTACTGCACGGCTTTCTGGTAGGCGCGCTCGGCCACGGCAATGCCCTGCATGCCCACGGCGTAACGCGCTGCATTCATCATGATGAACATGTACTCGAGGCCACGGTTCTCCTGGCCTACGAGGTAGCCCACAGCGCCGGGTCCGGTGCCGCTCACATCTTTCGCCGCTGTGCCGTCGCCGTACTGCAACACTGCGGTGGGGCTGGCCTTGATACCCAGCTTATGCTCGATACTGACGCAATGTACGTCATTGCGCGCGCCGAGACTGCCGTCCTTGTTGACCAGAAACTTGGGCACGACAAACAGACTGATTCCCTTGATGCCCTCCGGCGCACCGGTGACGCGGGCCAGCACCAGATGGACGATGTTGTCCGCCATGTCATGCTCGCCATAGGTGATGTAAATCTTCGTGCCAAAAACCCTGTAGGTTCCGTCGGGCTGGGGCTCGGCGCGGCTGCGCACCAGGGCCAGGTCGGAACCAGCCTGCGGCTCCGTCAGGTTCATGGTGCCGGTCCACTCGCCACTGACCAGCTTCTCCAAGTAGGTCGCCTTGAGCTCATCACTGCCCGCCGTCAACAGGGCCTCGATGGCGCCGTCGGTGAGCAGCGGGCAAAGAGCAAAGCTGAGGTTGGCGCTGTTGACCATCTCGATGCAGGCTGCACCGATGGTCTTGGGCAGGCCCTGGCCGCCGAAGTCCGCCGGATGCTGCAGGCCTTGCCAGCCGCCTTCGCCAAACTGGCGAAAGGCATTCTTGAAGCCGGGCGTGGTCTTGACCTGACCGTCCTTCCAGCTCGACGGATTGCGGTCACCGTCCCAGTTCAGGGGCGCCACCACCTGCTCGTTGAACTTGGCAGCCTCCTCCAGCACGGCCTGGGCCGTGTCATAGCCCGCATCCTCAAACCCCGGCAGCTTGGCGATCTCGTCGATACGCGCAAGGTGCCGAATGTTGAAAAGCATGTCCTTGAGGGGGGCGGTGTAGCTCATGGAAGACTCCAGGGACGATTCAGGTAAAAAAAAGGCGTCACGCCGTGACGCCCTGGCTTCAGCGGATCAGAGGGACTTGACCAGATCGGGTACAGCCGTGAACAGGTCGGCTTCCAGGCCGTAGTCGGCCACCGAGAAGATTGGGGCCTCGGGGTCCTTGTTGATGGCCACGATGACCTTGCTGTCCTTCATGCCGGCCAGGTGCTGGATGGCACCTGAGATGCCGGCAGCGATGTAGAGCTGCGGCGCGACGATCTTGCCAGTCTGGCCAACCTGCAAGTCGTTGGGCGCGTAGCCCGCGTCCACGGCCGCGCGGCTGGCGCCGATGGCAGCGCCCAGCTTGTCGGCCAGCGGCGTCATGACCTCGGTGAACTTCTCGCTTGAGCCCAGGGCCCGGCCACCGGAGACGATGATCTTGGCAGCAGTCAGCTCGGGACGGTCGTTCTTGGCGATCTCGGATCCCAAGAAACTGCTCTTGCCGCTGTCGGCCACAGGCGCGGCAGTCTGGACGGCGGCGCTGCCGCCCACGCTGGCGGCGGCATCAAAGCCCGTGCTGCGCACAGTGATGACCTTCCTGGCGTCCGTGGTCTTCACCGTGGCGATGGCGTTGCCGGCGTAGATCGGGCGCTCGAAGGTATCGGCGCTGAGTACCTTGGTGATATCGGACACCTGGGCCACGTCCAGCCTGGCGGCCACGCGAGGCGCCACGTTCTTGCCCGAGGCCGTGGCCGGGAACAGGATGTGGCTGTAGTTGCCCGACCCATTATTGACGAGAGCCATCACCTGAGCCTCCACATTCTCAGCCAGACCGTGCGCGAACTGCGCGCCGTCCGCGTGGATGACCTTGCTCACGCCGGCAATCTGCGCAGCGGCAGCCGCAGCGGCAGCAGCGTTGTGGCCGGCCACCAGCACGTGGACGTCACCGCCACAGCCGAGCGCTGCGGTCACAGTGTTGAGGGTGGCGCCCTTGATGGACGCGTTGTCGTGTTCGGCAATAACGAGTGCTGTCATTTAGATCACCTTCGCTTCGTTCTTGAGTTTTGCGACCAGGGTGGCGACATCCGGTACCTTGATGCCGGCACTGCGCTTCGGGGGCTCCGAGACCTTGAGGGTCTTGATGCGCGGCGCGACGTCCACGCCCAGGTCTTCGGGCTTCAGGGTGTCGAGCTGCTTTTTCTTTGCCTTCATGATGTTGGGCAGCGTGACGTAGCGCGGCTCGTTTAGGCGCAGGTCGGTCGTCACCACTGCGGGCAGGTCCACGGTCAACGTCTGCAGACCGCCATCGACTTCACGAGTGACATTTGCCTTGCCATTGGCGATCTCGACCTTCGAGGCGAAGGTGGCCTGCGGCAGATCGGCCAGTGCGGCCAGCATCTGGCCGGTCTGGTTGCAGTCGTCATCAATCGCCTGCTTGCCCAAGATCACCAGACCCGGCTGTTCCTTGTCGACCAGGGCCTTGAGCAGCTTGGCTACGGCCAGGGGCTGCAGCTCCTCAGCCGTCTCCACCAGGATGGCGCGGTCGGCACCGATGGCCATGGCCGTGCGCAGGGTTTCCTGGCACTGGGCCACGCCGCAGGAGACGGCGATGACCTCGGACACCGCGCCCTTTTCCTTCAGGCGCACGGCCTCCTCGACGGCGATCTCGTCAAACGGGTTCATGCTCATCTTCACGTTGGCAATATCGACGCCAGTGTTGTCCGATTTGACGCGGACCTTGACGTTGTAGTCGACCACGCGCTTGACGGGGACGAGGACTTTCATGGGAGCCACTCCTGCTGGTTGCTGATTCGAAAACTGCGATGGACGCGAGGGTATCGTTCGATTGTAGGTGTACCCGCTTGCCGAAATGGCAGGAGTACACTCAAAAAAAAAACGAACGATCGTGCTTTTTTGGATTATATGCCGAGAACTTCCGGCCGGCATGGTCTCAGGTTTTCGTGTGGATCATCCGCTGGGGGTAGGGAATCTCTATCGCAGCCGAGCGCAGGCCGCGCAGGATGCCCTGGTTGATCTCCGACCGCAGGGCAAGCTGCCCGTTCTGCGGATCGCGGATCCAGACCGAGAGCGTGAACTCCAGCCCGTCCGGGCCGAAGTTTGCCAGGTGGGCTGCGGGCTCCGGGTCGGGCAGGACGCGCGCGTTCCCCCGGGCGGCCCTGACCAGGATGTCCTGCACCTGCAGCACATCGCTGTCGTAGGCTACGGACACATTCAGCGTCATCTGGACCTTGGGATCGGCCGACGTGAGGTTCTCCACCCGCTGGGTGATGATGAGCTCGTTGGGCACGACCGACTCGCGGCCGTTGAGAGCGCGGATCAGGGTGTAACGGGTCTTGATATCCGTCACCACACCCTCGAAGTTGTCAACTCGCACAAGGTCGCCGATACGCAGCGAGCGCTCGATCAGGATAACAAAGCCGCTGACGTAGTTGGCCGCCAGCTTCTGCAGGCCAAAGCCCAGGCCAACGCCCAGCGCCCCGCCCAGGACCGATAGCGCCGTAAGGTCTACCCCCACCGCCGAAAGTGCAAACAGCAAACCAAGGAGCAGCAAGGCAGCCCGGATGGCATTGGCCGCCACCTTGCGCATGGACAGGTCACCAACCGACTCACTCAGGACACGTCGCTCAAGAGTCGCCGAAATCCATAGCACCACGACCAGCATGGCGCCCGAAGACAGCATGCCTTCCAGCAGCGTGCGCACGCTGATGCGCGTCTTGCCAAAGGCGAAAGAGATGGCGTCCAGTTCTGCCAGCAATGCGGGCAAAAGACCGGTGATCCAGAGTACGGCGGCACCCCAGGCCATCCAAGAAACGAAGCGCTCGATGAGCTTGATCGCCGAGGATTGCGGAAAGGACGCTGACAGGACACGCACCGTGAGGCGGATGGCGGCCAGCGAAACAAAGATGGGCAGAGCAACCCGGAGCAAGGCTACGGGCTGATAGAGCGCTACTGCGTAACGCGCCGCGTAGATCAGTATCAGGGCGAGCACCGGAAAAAGCAGACCGTCGAAGATGTAGCGGCCGAACCAGACGGACTCGGTTGAGGCGCCGCGGCGCATGAGGCGTGCAATGCCCCAGGCCAGGACGACACAGCCCAGCAGGACCAGGCCTTCGGCCCAGACCCGGGCACCACCGAGGTCGCGAAGAAGATTTTGTAGTTCGTTCATGGCCACGATTCTGACCGAACCCTGTGAGCCCAGGGTCGGTGGCCCCGCTCAGACCCCGGCCAGCACGCGCAGGTGAGCCTCCACGCTGCGCCCCAGGGCACTGAGGTTGTAGCCGCCTTCCAGGCAGGAGACGATGCGCCGCTTGCTGTGCCTTTGCGCCACCTGCATGAGGCGTTCGGTGATCCAGGCGTAGTCTTCCTCGACGAGGCCGAGCTGGGCCAGGTCGTCCTCCCGGTGGGCATCAAAGCCCGCGCTGACGAAAATCAGCTCTGGCTTGTGCGCATCGAGGCGCGGAATCCAGAGCATATCGACCAGCTCGCGGATGGCCATGCCTCGGGTGTAGGCTGGCACCGGCACATTCACGAGGTTGTCCGCATTCGACTGCGATCCGCCGTGCGGGTAAAAAGGGTGCTGGTAGAAACTCACCATGAGGATACGGTCATCGCCGGCCACGATGTCCTCGGTTCCGTTGCCGTGGTGGACATCGAAGTCGACGATGGCCACGCGCTCGAGGCGGTGGCGATGCAGGGCGTACTTGGCCGCCACCGCCACGTTGTTCACGAAACAGAAACCCATCGCCCTCTCGCGACCCGCATGATGGCCGGGCGGACGCACGGCACAGAAGGCGTTTTGCAGTTCACCAGCGATCACTGCGTCTGTGGCGGCCAGCGCCGCGCCAGCGCTGCGCAGGATGGCGCTCCAGGAGTGCACATTCATGGCCGTGTCCGGGTCGATGTGGGCGTAGCGCGGTCCGCCGGCCTGCTGTTCGTCGGCCAGCAGATCGCTCATGCCCCGCAGGGCGGCGACGTGCATGCGGCTGTGTGCAAGCTCGATCGCGTCGATCGACGCCGGCGAAGCTTCGAGCCGCGTTAGAGCCAGGTCCACGCCGCTGACCAGCAGCCGCTCCTCGATCGCATCGAGGCGATCGGGACACTCGGGATGGCCCTCGCCCATCTCGTGCCTGCGACAGTCCGCATGTGTGTAATAGCCGGTCTTGCCCATCGCTCACCCGATTTCGGTTATGGTCGCGTCATGAATGCGCAAGCCAAGATTAAATCACTGCTGCAACAGCTCAACGCGGTCATCGTGGGCAAACCCGCGCAGGTGCAGGATGGCGTGGCCTGCCTGCTGGCAGGTGGTCACCTGCTGATCGAAGACGCGCCGGGCGTCGGCAAGACTACCCTGGCCCACGCCCTGGCCCGCAGCTTTGGCCTGCAGTTCTCGCGCGTGCAGTTCACCGCCGATCTCATGCCTGGCGATCTGTCGGGTGTGTCGGTCTACGACCGCAACCAGAGCGCCTTCGTCTTCCATCCGGGCCCGATTTTTTCCCAGGTGCTGCTGGCCGACGAGATCAACCGGGCGAGCCCCAAAACCCAGAGTGCGCTGCTGGAAGCCATGGAGGAAAAACAGGTCACCATCGAAGGCGAGACCCGCGCCCTGCCCCGCCCCTTCTTTGTCATCGCCACACAGAACCCGCAGGAACAGCTGGGTACGCATCCCCTTCCGGAGTCGCAGCTTGACCGCTTCCTCATGCGCATCTCCCTGGGTTACCCCGATCGGGGCTCCGAGCGCGAATTGCTCGCCGGCCATGACCGGCGTGCCATGACGGAGCAGCTGCCCGGCCTGCTGAACGCGCAGGAGTTGCAGGCGCTCCAGGAACAGGTGCTGGCAGTGCATGCCGCCCCGCCCCTGCTGGACTACCTGCAGGACCTGCTCGCCGCCACCCGCGACGGACGCTGGTTCGTCCAGGGCCTGTCGCCGCGCGCCGGTCTGGCCGTGCTGCGCGCCGCCAAGGCACAGGCCCTGCTCAGCGGAAGGGATTACGTAGCACCAGACGACCTGCAGGCCATCCTGCCGCAGACAGCGGCGCACCGCCTGGTCCCCGTCGCGAGCGCCGGTCGCGGCCCTCTGGAGCAGGTGCGGTCGATGCTGGACGCCGTGCCCCTGCCATGAACGGGAAGGTTGCGCGTTCCCCTTCGGGCGTTGAGCGGAAACACACCACGCGCAACGCGCAACGGGCAACGCCCAACTCGCTGCTGCATCCCCTTAACGCACTGCGCGAGCTTTGGCGCAGGTGGTGGATGGCCCGCCTGCGCGGCAGTGACAGGCACACGCTGACCCAGCGCAACGTCTATATTCTTCCCACCCGCGCGGGCCTCATGCTAGCCGCCACCTTGCTGGTGCTGCTGGTCGCCTCGATCAACTACCAGCTCAACCTTGGCTATCTGCTCACCTTCCTGCTCGGTGGCTGCGCACTCGTGAGCATGCACCTTTCCCACGGCACCCTGCGCGGACTGACGCTGGTGCTGCATCCGCCACAAGCCCATCATGCGGGCGCGCCGACCCGCTTGCGCGTCACCCTGCACAACCCGGGCAAATCTCCACGCTACGGCATCGGCCTTCGGATCGATGGCGCGGATCACGCAGCGCATTGGGTCTGGTGCGACGTGCCGGGACAGGGCAGCAGCGATGTGGAGCTCACCCTGCCTGGCCTCGCCCGCGGCCGCCACCCGCTGCCACTGCTTGTGGCCGAAACGCGTTTCCCGCTTGGCATTTTCCGGGTCTGGACGCTGTGGCGGCCGGCAGCGGCCGTGCTGGTCTACCCCCAGGCCGAGACCTCCCCGCCCCCCCTGCCCGCAGGTCAGCCCCATAGCCAGGGCGCTGGCGCCTCGCGCCACGTCGCCAGCAACGAGTTCGATGGGGTACGGCCTTACCGCAGAGGCGATCCGCTCAAGAGCATCGTCTGGAAGAAAGCGGCCAAGACCGAGGAACTCATCAGCCGCGACAGCTTGCAAGCCCAGCATTTCCAGCTCTGGCTCGACCTGCAGGAGACCCACGGCGCGACGTTGGAGCAGCGCCTGTCCCGCCTGTGTGCCTGGGTCCTGCAGGCCGAGTCGCAGGAACTCGACTACGGCCTAAGGCTGCCTGGCACCACCCTGTCCCCGGCCCAGGGAGAAACCCACCGGCAGCAATGCCTGCAGGCACTCGCCCTGTACTGAGCACGGAGCACGGCCTCCCACATTCATGCGACGCGCCCTTGGCAGGGGTGCCCTAGCATGAAGACATGCATGAGGCGCCGTCACACTCACCCGCCCGACTCCTGACGCTGGCCCTCATCGGCTGGATCGCCGGCCTCACCCTCCAGCTTCAGGAGCATGAGCTCGGGTCCGGCGCCACTTACGGCCTGCAGGCGGCCGGCGGACTCGCGTGCCTGCTGCTGGCACTGCGCGTTCGGCTGCCCTGGGTCAGGCCAGCCTTGGCCTTCCTTGCGGCCGCGCTTCTTTGCCATGCCAGCACAGGACTGCGCGCGCTGCACTACCAGCGGGGCTCACTTGATCCTGCGCTCGAAGGCCGCGACCTGAGCGTAACCGGGCGCATCGGCGCCATGCCGCAGTTCGGCGTGGACAGCACGCGCTTTCGCTTCATCGTCGAGCAGGCCGAGCTGGACGGTCATGACGTACGTGTGCCACAGCAACTCATGCTGAGCTGGTACGGCGGCTTGCGCAGCGAGGACGGCGCAGCGCCGGAGCCATACATGCGGGCTCCAGGGCTACAGGCGGGCGACCGCTGGCAGTTCAATGTTCGCCTACGCGCCCCGCACGGTGCGCGCAATCCCGGTGGCTTTGATTTCGAACTCTGGCTTTGGGAGCAGGGTCTGCAGGCGAACGGCTATGTACGCACCGGGCGACGCGATCCACCACCCCAGCGGCTGGGCGCCAGCAGCGCGCATCCCATCGAGAGCGCGCGCCAGTCGGTACGCGATGCAATCTCACAACGGGCCCCGGCCACCACCGACAGCCCGCGCGATGAGGCCCGATTCCGCGCACTGGGCATCGTCGCCGCACTTGTGACCGGCGACCAGCAGGCCATCGCCCGCAGCGACTGGGACGTCTTCCGCGCCACGGGCGTGGCCCACCTGATGAGCATCTCGGGACTGCACATCACGCTGTTCGCCTGGCTGGCGGCGCGCCTGCTGCGCAGCCTCTGGCGCGCTTCACCGCGCCTGTGCCTGCTGTACCCGGCGCAGCACGCCGGCCTGCTCGGCGGGCTGCTACTGGCCGCGGCCTATGCGCTGTTCAGCGGTTGGGGGGTGCCAGCGCAGCGCACGGTACTGATGCTGGCCACTGTCTCCGTGCTGCGGCTGAGCGCGCGCCGCTGGCCCTGGCCCCAGCTCTGGCTACTGATCGCCGCAGTGGTACTGGTGGCCGATCCCTGGGCGCTGCTGCAGCCCGGCTTCTGGCTCAGCTTCGTCGCGGTCGGTGTGCTGTTTGCCGGCGCCGGTACAAGCCAGGACGAAGGTGGCGCCACGCCGCGCCTGCGCGAGCGGGTGCAGGGGCTGCTACGCGAGCAGCTGCTCATCTCGCTGGCGCTTGCGCCGCTGAGCCTGCTGTTCTTCGGCCAGGTGTCGCTGGTCGGCCTGCTGGCCAATCTGCTGGCCATCCCCTGGGTCACGCTGCTCGTCACGCCGCTGGCCTTGCTCGGTGCCCTGTGGGGAACGCTATGGGACGCAGCCGCGTGGGCCGTTCTCGGGCTCAATGCCGTGCTGCAGGTCATGGCCGACTGGCCGCTGGCGACCTACTCCGTCGCCAAGGCGCCGCTGTGGGCCGGCATCGCCGGTGTGCTGGGCGGACTGCTGCTGGTCTTGCGTATGCCCTGGAGCCTTCGTCTGTGCGGCCTGCCCTTGCTGCTGCCCGTGCTGCTTTGGCAGCCCCGATCGCCGGAGCCGGGACAGTTTGAGCTGCTGGCAGCCGATATCGGCCAGGGCAATGCAGTGCTCGTGCGCACTGCCAGTCATGCCCTGCTCTACGACGCTGGCCCCCGGCACGCCAACGACAGCGATGCCGGCCAGCGCGTGCTGGTGCCTTTGCTACGCGCGCAGGGCGTACAGCTGAACATGCTGGTGCTCAGCCATCGCGACAGCGATCACATCGGAGGTGCAGCGGCCGTCATGGGTGCGCAGCCGCAGGCCGCTTTGCTGACCTCGCTGGATGCCGATCACGAACTGCTGGCCGGGCGTGACGCCGAGCGCTGCAGCGCTGGCCAGAGCTGGGAATGGGATGGCGTGCGCTTTGAGGTCTTGCATCCGCAAGCCGCTGACTACGAACGGGCACGCCGCAGCAATACCCTGTCTTGCGTGCTGCGTATCGGCAATGGCGGCCGTGCCGCGCTGCTGGCCGGCGACATCGAAAAGGCGCAGGAGGCCAAGCTTGTTGCGGCCGGCGCCAACCTCAAGGCAGACTGGCTGCTGGTCCCCCATCACGGCAGCAAGACGTCCAGCACACCGGGCTTTCTTGACGCAGTGTCCCCGCAGGTGGCGGTGTTCCAGACCGGCTACCGAAATCGATACGGCCATCCAGCGACGGAGGTCATGACACGGTACACGGACCGCAGTGTCCGGGTCCTGGACAGCCCGCGCTGTGGCGCGGCGCAATGGCATTCCGCCGAGCCGACACAGCTACGCTGCGAGCGCCGGGACCAGCCACGCTATTGGCACCACCGGATTCCATAGGGGGCTTCTTGGAGCCATCAGTCTTTGAACAGGCGGCGGTCCGCATAATGGCTGTCACGGAGAACAGAGGTAGCAGGTTGCAGGTTGCAGGTGGACGAGATTGACCGCCAGCTTGACCTGGCCCGGGCCAACGGTTCGGTGCGCGACATCGCGATCCCGCCCGGAGTTGCTCATCGCGCTGATGCACGAGAAGCGCCAGCCCGAGCTCGATCCGACGGAGGTAACCCGCATCGCGGCCAGTGACGTAGCCCTGGCCGCGGCGCTGATACGCGTGGCCAACGCCCCGCCTTCAGCCGGGCCCGGCAGGGTATAACGGCCGCTGAAGCGGTGTCTTTCCTGGGCATGGGCCAGACAGCGGCCATCCTGTCCCGCTTTCTGGCCCGGCAGACCATATCTGTGAACGCAACGCCGCTGGACCATTTCTGCGAAACCTCCACTCGGCGCTCGCTGTACATGGCCTTCCTGGCGCGCCAGCTCTGCGGTGTGGACGCCAAGGTCGCGCAGACCCGCGGCCTGCTCCCGTATGTCAGGCCTCCCAACTTCCTGCAGGGCCTACGCGGCTACAGCGGCACGCTGTCGCAGGCAATGGCGCGGGTGGACCGCAGAGCTTCACGGAAACCGTGACCGCTGCCCACCGCACCGGCCATGCGGTGGTGGGAGCTATTGCTGCGCACCTGACGGCTGCCGCCCCTCATCGCCTTCGCGATCCGACTGCACCACGATTTCGCCACTCTGCGGGACAACTCCATGCCGGCGAGGGTACGCACGCTGGTCGCGGTCGCGACCGTCGCCGAACACCTGGTGGCATACTTCGAAAGTGTGGCCACGCAGACGGGGTGGGAGCGGCATGGCGCCGCCTGCTTGGTTTACCTGCAGCTGGCGGATTCAGAAGCCGAACTCCGGATCGACACGCTGCATCCCGTGTTTGAGACAGTCAGGCTGGGCCGAGCATCGGCCCGTGACAGGGCGGCCTGACGCGCGGCAGCCACGGCCTGGCCAAGTTCAATCACCGCCAGCGCGTAGTAGCTGCTCCAGTTGTAGCGTGTCACGACGTAGAAGTTCTCGGTGCCGGCAACATAGCTGGGCGAGTACTCTCCGTTTTGCAACTCAATCAGCGCCAGCGGGCCGACGTGCTGGCGCGCGTCCGTTCCCAGCAATACGCCCCTGGCCTCGAGCTGCTCCACCGGAAAGGTGGGCCGGATGTCGGGCGCCAGCAGGGCTTGCATGTCCAGACGCTCGTAATCGAAATCCACCGGGTAATGCGTGGGCATGCCCGGCTTCCAGTTGAAGGCCTTGAAGTAATGCGCCACGGAGCCGATGGCGTCGGCCGGACTTGCACCCAGATCGACGCGGCCATCACCATCGAAATCCACGGCGTAGCGGGCCCAGCTGGAGGGCATGAACTGCGGGATCCCCATGGCCCCTGCATAGCTGCCACGCACCTTGAAAGGGTCCAGTCCCGCCTGGTGCTGCTGCTTGAGAAACTCCCCAAGCTCGGCCCGGAAAAATGCCGTACGGGCGACGGCGCGCGGATGCTCGGAGGGGAAGTCCAGCGCCAGCGTTGCGAGGGCCTCGATCACGCGGTAGCGTCCGAGATGGCGGCCGTAGTAGGTCTCGACGCCAACGATGCCGATGATGATTTCCGCGGGTACGCCGTAGCTGGCGCTCGCACGCTCCAGCAGTTCGCGATGCGTATCCCAAAATGCCAGGCCGGCCTGGATCCGCTCGGTTTCCAGAAAGCGGCTGCGGTACTGCAACCAGTTGCGCGGTGAGGTCACGGGCGGCGGTACGATGAGCCGGGCGACCTGAGGAACAAATCGGGCCTTGCCCAGGGTGCGGCGTACCCACTTGGCGTCCAGTCCGTGCTGCCGCGCAATCTCGTCGGCCAGAGCCATTGCCTCGGGCCTTGATGCGTAGGGGGGGCCACTGCCTTCGATCAACTGCGGCGCGCTGTCCTGCACCCGCTTGAGACGCGGCTTCGCGGGGTTGGCCTGGGCCGGCACGAGACTGGCCAGAAGACAAAGCAGCAGCACGAGCCAGTGCAGTCGGGAGGTCGGGGATCGCTTCACGTCGGCCAGCTCAATTGCTTCATTTCTCGTCGGAGGGTTGCCAGGTCAGTCGCGCCAGCCGAGCCCTGGGGCGCATATCGATGGCGCTCGAAGCGCTGCAGCCACGCCGCGATTGCCTGCACACGATTGTCGGCGGGATCGTGCCGCTGCGCCAGCATGCGGGCCAGTTCGCGTGGCGTGGCCGCCTCACCCGGCTGCAGACCGGCACGTTCCAGCCTGCGGCGCACCCGACCGAGCAAACGAACCCAGGGATCCTGTCGCCGCCGCTCCCAGCGCGCCCAGGCTGCACCCCCCGCAGCGGCCAAAATCACTGCGGCCAACAAGAGCTTGGTCAAGTCCTCCCAGCCAGGTGACTCGAATCCCAGAGCGCTCAACAGCTTGAGTTGGCGGCCCTGTGTGTAGTTGAGCACGCGTTGATTCCACGCGTTGTTCACGGCCTCCCACAGCTTCCTCAGCGTCAGCGCCACAACAGGGCTGACCACCGTTTCGACCGCTGCACCGACCACCCCGCGCGGCGGCCGTAGGCGCTGCAGGGAACCGGTGCGCCCGGGCATCACCGCAGCCGTGGGGTCCACGCGCACCCAGCCCCGTCCCTCAAACCAGACCTCGGTCCAGGCATGGGCGTCGCTTTGCCGCACCACCCAGAAGTTGTCGACCGTATTGAGCTCCCCGCCCTGGTAGCCCGTGATGATGCGCGATGGAATCCCGACCGCGCGCATGAGCACGGCAAAGGCCGACGCCATGTGCTCGCAGAAACCTACTTTGCGGTCGAACCAGAACTCATCGGCGGTGTGCTCGCCGAACACTCCGGGCTCCAGGGTGTACGTGTAGCCGCCGGTACGCAGGTGCTGCAGCACCGCATTGACCAGCGCCTCGCTATCGTTACCGTGCTGCCGGCGCAGGTCCATGGCCCACTGCAGGGTGCGGGGGTTGTTGCCATTGGGCAAGGCGAGGTAGTCGCTCAGGCTGGCCGTCATGCGCAGCGGGCCGTGGCGGAACTCCAGGTAACTGCTGGCCTCGTAGCGCAAAAGGTCCGTGACCGCGTTGCTGGCGACCCACTGGAGCTCCTCGCTCATGCGGGCGCGCAGGTCGCCGGGCAGCACGGGCGCCTCGGCCGGCGCGTCCAGGGTCAGCAGCCAAGGGCGCTTGTGGGGCTCGAGCGTGACCTCGTAGCGCACCGGCTGGCCGGCCCCCCGAAGATCGGCCCGGACCTGCTGGTCGGGCGGAAAGGTCGCCTGCAAGGGGCGCCATTCCCTGCCATCGAAGGTCGACAGGACTGGCCCGCGGAAATAAAGCAGGCCATTAGGTGGTGGATCGGGATCCTTGAAGCGCACCCGCAGGGCGATGCCGTCGTCGAGCGCGAGGTTGTTGATCTCTCCGATCCGCATTTGACCCGACAGGCCGCTGCGCCCTGCCATGGCGTCGCCGGGTGCGCCCCACAGGGGTGCCATACGCGGGAAAAGGATGAAGAGCAGCACCATGATCGGCGCGCCCAGCAGGGCCATGCGCAGGGACAGGCGTGCTGACTGCCATAGCGAGGGACGGCCTGCGGGCATGTGGCTGTTGACCAGGGCCGTCAGCAGGCCCAGCAGTGCGAGCAGCATGGCGCCCGCCGTGGCCAGCGTCTGGGAGTAGAAGAAGTTCGTCAGCATCGTGAAGAAGCCGAGGAAGAACACCACAAAGGCATCCCGCCGCGCCCGCAGCTCCAGCGTCTTGAGCGCCAGCAGAACGACGATCAGCGTGACCCCGGCGTCGCGCCCGAGCAGGGTGCGGTGGGTGAACCAGGTCGCTCCCACCGTGGCCAGCAGAGCCAGCAGCAGCCACCAACGCCCCGGGAGGGGGCGCAGGCTTAGCGCAAGCCAGCCGCGCCAGGCGAGCATGGCCGCAGCCAGGGTGCTGCACCACCAGGGCAGGTGGGAGGCATGGGGCAGCAGCACCCAGGCAATCACAGCCAGCAGGAAGAGGGTGTCGCGGCTGTCTCGCGGTAGCTTGGCAAAGAAGCGGTTCATGATGGTGCAGAGGCGGACGCACTACGAAGCTGACAATACCCGACAATCGGGCGTTTGGCAGCCTGCAACCCTAAGGAAGGCTTGGACAAGTCCCGACATGCGCGTTCGAGTCAAGAATGGGATGATTTGCCCGCCAATATCGCGCGTCGTGTGCCCGCAGGCACATGCAAGCGATTGGGTGGGCAGAGGGCGCGCTTTGACCGAACCCCTTCGGGGGCGCGGTTTTGCGGGCGGTCCGCTTCGTTGCGAAACCAGGCAAGCCGTCCAGGCTTGCCTAGGGTTTTGAGCCTTGCGGCGCACCCCGAAAAATCCACGCCGCGCACGGCGCGACTTGTTCAGACCTTTACCAAGGAGACCCCATGAACGTCCATGAAAGAATGAAGCAACTTGGCATCAACCTGCCCCCCGTGGCCGTACCGGCCGCAGCCTATGTACCCTATGTACAGATCGGCAAGCTGGTCTTCCTGAGCGGCCACATCGCCAAGCGGGAGGGCCAGCCCTGGGTCGGCCAGCTGGGCAAGACCATGGGGACGGACGAGGGCAAGGCCGCTGCGCGGGCCATCGCCATCGACCTGATGGGCACGCTGCAGGCGGCTGTGGGCGATCTCAATCGCGTACGGCGGATCGTCAAGGTCATGTCGCTCGTCAATTCCACCCCGGATTTCACGGAGCAGCACCTCGTGACCAACGGTGCGAGCGAGCTTCTGGGCGAAGTCTTCGGGGAACGCGGGGCGCATGCGCGCAGCGCCTTTGGCGTGGCGCAGATCCCGATGGGTGCTTGCGTGGAGATTGAACTGATTGCCGAAGTGGACTGAGGCGCGTTTCCCTTCCGGACTGATCTGTCCCGTATCGGACTCAGAAGCTTTTCCACTTGAGATCGTCGCTGGACCTGCGCGCTGCCGGCGAGGTGGGCGGCACGGCGCCGACGGCGCTGGGGGCGGTTTCCCTAACCCGGCGATGCAGGCGCTGCGGCGCTGCTCGCCGGCGCGGGCCGCCTCCACTGCGGCATTGAGCGCGAGGATGTTGGTTTGGAAGGCGACGCCGTCAATCACACCGATGATGTCTGCAATCTTCTTGCCGCTGGCCTTGACTTCGTCCACGGTACGGACGACCTCCTGAACGACCGTATCACCCCGTTGCGCCTCAAAGGAAGCGCTGGACGCCAGCTGCGATGTTTGCCGGGCCTTGCGCGTGCTGCGCCGCACGGTGCTGGTGAGCTGCTCCATCGCCGAGGCCGTCGCCTGCAGGTCGCCCGAGGTCTGCTCGGTACGCGTGGACAGATCCTGTTTGCCCGATGCGATCTCCGCGCTGGCGTGAGCATTGCCGTCGGCGCTCTTGCGAACCGGCTGCACCATGCGCGCGAGCGACTCGTCCATGCGATGTAGCGAGACTTCATCAGGCCGCCGAACTCGTCACCGCGCGAGGTATCAATGTCGGCGCTCAGGTCACTCCCAGCGATGCCCGCGGCCAGGGCATCGGTGCCTCGCAACGGCTCGCGGATTGAGCGCATCAGCAGACCCTCGCCCACGCGTATCAGAGCAACGATCACGACCATCGCAGCCACCGCGATCTGGGTGGTCATCGAGCGGGCGTCCCTCATCTGAGCGGTAAAGCGCTGCTCAGTCGCTTCCTCCAGCTCCACCAGACCGCGCAACGCGGCGAGGTAGGCATTGGCGTCGGGCAGATGTCGCTCGTTCACGATCTTCCGCGCCCCTTGGCTGTCGCCAGCTGACCTGGCTTTCTGGGCTTCGTTGCGCACGTCTATCATCGCCCGCCGGCTGCTCGGGATCTTCTCCATCTGGGCCTTTTCGTCGCCGCTCAGCGCCATGACCTCAATGGATTCCTGCCCCTTGGAGATGCGTGCAGAGGTGGTCTTGACGTCTTCCGCCAGACGGCTTTCGAGCCCGGGATCGAACGGAGGATCATGGCGAAGGTCCGCGCCGCATTGGCCTCGGTCAATCCCGCCGGGCTGCTCGCCGGCGTCACGCGGGCGTTGATGGACCGGGCCGTCTCTTCGCTCACGGCGTTCAATCGCGCCGAGCGCGCGGCGGCAAAGGCGATCAGAGGCGGGAGGGAAGCAACGATCACCGCAACGGCCAGCCAGACCTTGGTCGCCGCTTGCATATTGCGAAGGTTCATGCATGGGCTCTCCCAAAAGGACGGCCGATTCCAGTCTGCCGCTTCCCGAAAGTCAACTTGCGGGCAGCGTTTCGACCGCCTGCCCGAGAACGGCCTGCCGCTGCGACGCGCTGACCCGCTCAGGGGCGATCTCGGCCAGGGGTAGCAGCACAAAGGCCCGCTGCAGCATGCGCGGATGCGGCACGGTCAGCCGCGGATCCTCGAGCCGCAGGTCCCCATAAAGCAATAGGTCCAGGTCGAGGGTGCGAGGGGCGTTGCGCCACGGCCGCTCGCGACCCGCAGCCAGCTCGAGGCGCTGCAGTTCGGCCAGCAGGGCGTAAGGATCCAGCGTCGTGTGCAACAGGGCCACGGCATTGATGAAGTCCGGCCCGCTCGCATCGACCGGCGCGCTGCGGTAGAGCGAGGATGCACGGACACAACGCGTCTGCGGCAGCGCGTCCAGGTCGCGAAGCGCCTGTCGGACAGCGGCGGGCGCATCGCCCAAATTGGCACCCAGCCCCACACAGGCCTGCACCTCGGCGATCCCGGCCATGGTCAGGCTTGCATGTCGGGTGCGCCATCGCCGGGCTTGCGCGCGCCCGAGCGGCGCCGGCGGCGACGCTTTTTCGGGGCGCTACTGCCCTCATCGGCCGACACATGACCGACCGGCGAAGCGTCGTCGGCCACAGCCTCATCGCGCGGCGCGGCACGGCGCAGGGGCGCGCGTGCGCGCTGCCGCGACTGCTCCTCGCGTATCTGATCCACCATGTCCCGCCGGAGTTCGTCATTGGCGAGGCTGAAGTCTTCCCACCAGTCGGCCAAGACCTCTTCGACCTCGCCAGTGTCAGCCCTCAGACGCATGAAATCGAAACCGGCGCGAAAGCGCGGCTGATCGACCAGCCCGAACGGTGCGCTGCCCACGCGCTTGTCGAAGCGCGGCTGCATCATCCAGATTTCGCGCATATCGGCGGCCAGCTTGCCACGGCCAGACACGTCTCCGATGCGCGCGTTGAAGACGTCATCAATCGCATCCTGCAGCGCGGGGTGCGCATGCTGCTTCTTCTGGCGCTGGGCCCAGCCCTCGCGCACATCGGACCAAAGCACGCAGGCCAGCAGGAAGCTTGGGGCGACGGGCTTGCCCTCCCCCACCCGGCGATCCGTGTCTTCGAGCGCGGCCTGTACAAAGGGGCCGGCGGCGCGCTCGACCACCAGGTCTAGCAGGGGGTAGATACCGCGTGCAAGTCCGAGTTTCTGCAACTGCTCGACGGTAGCCAGGGCGTGGCCTGTCTGCAGCAGCTTGAGCATCTCGTCAAACAGGCGGCTCTGGGGAACATCGGCGAGCAGGGCCCGCGACTCCTTGATCGGCTTTGCCGTCTGGATCTCCAGCTTGAAACCCAGGCCGCTGAGCTTAGCGGCAAAGCGTACGGCACGGATGATCCGCACCGGGTCCTCGCGGTAGCGTGTCGCCGGGTCGCCGATCATGCGCAGCACGCGTTTGCCCGCGTCCTTGAAGCCGCTGTGGTAGTCCACGACGATCTGGGTCGCCGGGTCGTAGTACATGGCGTTGACCGTGAAGTCGCGCCGCGCGGCATCCTCGTCCTGCGGCCCCCAGACGTTGTCGCGAAGCACGCGGCCGCTGGAGTCGACCGCGTGCTTCATGCCGACGAGTTCGCTTTTGCTGGTGCGCTCATTCCCGGCCACCTGCTCAGCGGCGGCGTGATCCATGTAGGCGCGAAAAGTTGAGACCTCGATCACCTCGTGCTCGCGCCCGCGCCCGTACACCACGTGAACGATGCGAAAGCGCCGTCCGATGATGAAGGCGCGTCGGAACAGACCCTTGACCTGCTCGGGCGTTGCGTCTGTGGCCACGTCGAAGTCCTTGGGCCGCAGGCCCAGCAGCAGGTCACGCACGGCGCCACCCACGATGTAGGCCTCGTAACCGGCTTCCTGCAGCGTCTGCACCACGTCGACGGCGCGCCTGTCTACGAGGGAAGGGTCGATGCCGTGCTCGCTGGCCCCGATTTCTCGACGCTTGCCGAAGACCGGCTGGGTGCCGCGCTTGCCGAGCAGCTTGTCGATGATTTTCTTGATCATTCCTTGAACAGATCCAGTACCCGCCAGCCGCGCTCCTGGGCCAGGGCGCGCAGGCGGTCGTCAGGGTTAGTGGCCACCGGATGGTCTGCATTGTCCATCAGCGGCAGATCGTTGGTGGAATCGGAATAGAAGGTCACGAGCAGGCGCTCGCGCTGCAGGCCCCGATCAGCCAGCCAGTCGTGAAAGCGCCGCACCTTGCCCTCACGAAAGGACGGGGTACCCCTGATCTCGCCGGTGATCCATCCGTGCGCGTCGCGCTCGAGTTCAACGGCGATCAGCTCAGACACGCCAAATCGCTCGGCGATCGGCCGTGTAACGAATTCGTTGGTGGCCGTCACGATCAGCACCTCGTCGCCCGCCCGCTGGTGGCGGCGCACCAAATCCAGAGCCTGGGGTCGGACCGCAGGCTCGATTACCTCGGCCATGAAGCGCTGCCGCGCGGCCTGGGCCTGCCGGGGACCGCGTACGCGCGCCGCTTCGGTGGCAAAGCGCACGTAGTCATGAACGTCGAGCGTACCGGCCTGGTAATGGGCGTAGAACGCATCATTACGTCGCGCGAACTCCACCGGATCCGTCCAGCCAATGGTGATGGTGAATTGCCCCCAGGCGTAATCGGAGTCGATGGGGAGCAGGGTGTGATCCAGATCGAACAGGGCCAGCTTCTTTTTGTCACTCATGGGCCGCTCACAGGTCCTGCAACATGGATTTGATCATGGGAACAGTGATGGCACGCTGGGTCTGTAGGGCATAGGCATCCAGTTGGTCCAGCAGCTGTATCAGGCTGCCCAGATCGCGACTGAAGCGCGTCAGCATGAAGTCCATCACCTCATCGCCAAGGAAGACGCCCCGGGCGTCTGCCGCGCGGCGCAACACGGCCCGGCGCTCGGCCTCTGAGAGCACCTGCAGGCTGTAGACATGGCCCCAGCCCAGACGCGTACGCAGGTCTTCGCGCAACTGCAGTCCAGCAGGGGCCCGCTCGCCGGCCGCCAGCACCCACTGATGGCCGGTCTGGGCATGGACGAACCAGTTGAATGCGGCGTGCTGCTGCACGGCGGTATACAAATGCACGTCATCGAGCAGCACTGCGGCCCAGCGCTCGTCGAAGGCTGGCGGTTCGGCCACCGAGGCGTCGAGCCAGCCCACCGCCGCGCCCTGCTCGCGCAATGCCTCGCGCACGGCCTTCAGCAGATGGGTCTTGCCGCTGCCCGCAGGACCCCAAAGATAGGTCGGCACCGGGGAACGCAAGGTGGCGCCTCGCCCATCGCCGACCCAGAGCTGCAGATGACGCAGCACAGCCTCGTTGGGGCCCGGCACGAAATTGGACAGGGTCGGGCCGCCGCCGAGCCCGATGTCCAGCGCGATCTGCCTCATCCCAGGTAGGCCCGGCTCGACAGGTAGCGCTGCCGCAGACGCCGGATGGCCACCAGCAGCACCGCACTGGCCGGCAGTGCCACCAGGATACCGACGAAGCCGAAGAGCTGGCCGAACGCCAGCAGGGCGAAGATGACCGCCAGAGGGTGCAGGCCGATGCGCTCACCCAGCAAGCGCGGGGTGAGGTACAGGCTCTCGACCAGCTGACCCAGGCCGTAGACCACACCCACCATCAGGGCGACGCGCCCCAGCCCGCCGTCCGCGCTGAACTCCAGCAGGCCCGCCAGCACGGCCATGAGCAGCCCGAGACCGAAACCCACATAAGGCACGAAAATAGCCAGGCCGGTGAAGATGCCGATAGGCAGGGCGAGGTCCAGCCCGAAGAGGCTCAGGGCGAGGCTGTAATACACAGCCAGAATGAGCATGACGAGCAGCTGGCCGCGCAGGTACTGACCCAGAACATCGTCGGCCTCGGCGACGAAGCTGTCGTAGCTGCCGCGCAGGCGCTGCGGCACAAGATCGAGCACGCGCTGCACGATCTTGGTCCAGTCCATCAGGAAGTAGAACAGGGCCACGGGGATCAGGATCAGATTGCCTAACACCGTCAGGGCCACGTTGCCGCCGATCTTCAGGGAAGCCAGCAGCGAGCCCAGGGCCTCGTTCATATTGGTCTGGAGGTACTGGTTCAGCACCGGCTTCAGGCTGGCGATGTCCAGGGAAAAATGGAGCCCCAGGGACTGCAGCAGGGGTTGGACACTGGCGTTGAGCCGGTCCAGCAGTTGCGGCAGCTGTTCGCGCAGCAGGGGCCATTCACGCACCAGCACGGGCACCAGCAGGAGCACCAGCCCCAGGGCTGCGAGGACGAAAAGCAGCTCCACCAACATCACCGCCAACAGCCTGGGCAGGCGCCCGCCCAGCGCAGCGTCCAGCCGCTCCACCATCGGATGCAGCACATAAGCCAGCACCGCCGCCACGACAAAAGGCGTGAGCACCGGGGCGAGCAGCCACAGCATCAGGACCAGTGCCAACGCGACGGCGCTCCAGACGAGTGCGCTTTTTTGAGGAGAAGACAGGGACATGGAATGAGTCCGGTTGAAGAATCGGCCGGAGGGAACCCGTAAAATCTGGCCAAATTCTATCGGCCCGGGCGTCTGCACCCTGGCCGCCATCCCATGAGCACCTCCCGAAAACCCAATCCCCTGTCCTACAAGGATGCCGGCGTCGACATTGATGCCGGCGACGCGCTGGTCGAGCGCATCAAGCCTCTGGCCAAGAAGACCCTGCGCGAGGGGGTGCTGGCAGGCATCGGCGGCTTTGGCGCGCTGTTCGAGGTACCCAAGCGCTACAGGGAGCCGGTGCTCGTCTCGGGCACCGACGGCGTGGGCACCAAGCTCAAGCTGGCGTTTGAGTGGGACGTGCACGACACCGTGGGCATCGATCTGGTGGCCATGAGCGTGAACGACGTGTTGGTGCAGGGCGCCGAGCCCCTGTTTTTCCTCGACTACTTCGCCTGTGGCAAGCTGCACGTGGACACTGCGGCTGCCGTGGTCGGCGGCATTGCACGGGGCTGTGAACTGTCGGGATGCGCCCTGATCGGCGGCGAAACCGCCGAAATGCCCGGCATGTACCCCCCGGGCGAATACGACCTCGCGGGCTTTTGCGTCGGCGCCGTCGAGAAATCAAGAATCCTGACGGGCCAGAGCGTCCAGCCCGGTGACGTAGTGCTGGGCCTGGCCTCCAGCGGCGTGCACTCCAACGGCTTTTCCCTGGTGCGCAAGTGCATTGAAAGGGCAGCAGCGAACACCCCCGCGACCCTCGACGGCAAGCCGTTCCGGCAGGCCATCATGGAGCCTACCCGCCTGTACGTAAAGAATGTGCTAGCCGCGCTGGCGAAGCACCCGATCAAGGCCCTGGCCCACATCACCGGCGGCGGCCTGCTTGATAACATCCCCCGCGTGCTGCCCGCAGGCATGGCGGCGCATCTGAGAACGGGCAGCTGGCCGCAGACCGAGCTTTTTGCCTGGCTGCAGCGGACCGCCGGTATCGACGACTACGAGATGAACCGGACCTTCAACAACGGCATAGGCATGGTGGTCGTGATCGATGCCTCCCACGCCGCCGCCACGGCGCAAACCCTGCGCGCCCTCGGCGAACAGGTCTACGAGATCGGCGTCATCGCCCAGCGCGGCAGTTCGGCGCCCGTGGTCGTCGCCTGAAAAACGCCAGCAACGGATAGGGCGCCGGACCCAGGCTGACACCTCGCGCGGTGACGTCTGCGGTCCGAGCCTACGGCCTGCCGGCCCGTCCGGGCCGGCAGGCGGAGGCAAAAAGTGTTGCTTTCGCTACAAAAATCCTAGCTATGGCGTCCGGCGCCCGCTGGACTTTGGGGCTTTTTCGGGCCACACTCCGGACTTCGGTTCACTGCCAGGAGCATTCATGCCTGTCATCGCTGTGGTCAATCGCAAGGGGGGTAGCGGCAAAAGCACGCTCGCGGCCCACCTCGCGGCCTGGTGCGCACGCCAGGGCAGCGCGGTCATGCTCGGTGATGTGGACCGCCAGCAGTCCACCCGCTCCTGGCTGCGCAAACGCCACGAAACGCTGCCCTCCATCGCCCCCTGGACTGTTGATCAGAACATCCTGCGCGTGCCGACAGGCATCACGCATGTGGTCCTGGACACGCCAGGCGGCCTGCACGGCTTTGACCTGGCGCGCATGGTCATGTTTGCCGACATCATCCTCATGCCGGTGTGTGGCTCCGCCTTCGACCGCGAGTCCGCTGCCGACTGCCACGCCGAGCTCCTGGCCTTGCCGCGGGTGGCGACGGGTCGCTGCAAAGTGGCCTGTATCGGCATGCGGATCGACACCCGTACCCGCACGCCCCAGATTCTCAAGGAATGGGCAGCCGGACTCGGCATGCCTTTCCTGGGCGTTTTGCGGGAATCGCAGGCCTATGTGCAGTGCCTGGAACGCGGCATGACGCTTTTCGATCTGCAGGCTGATCGCGTCGCGACCGACCTGCGCCAGTGGGAGCCGATCCTGAACTGGCTGCGCCCGCAGCTCATGGTCCCGGCCGGGGCGGCGGCAGCCGCCCCGGCACGCGTACCTGGCGCCCAGCACGGCCTGCCCAGCCGACTGCTCGCCAATCGCCCGGGACCAGCGGGGACCCGAACTGAGAACGCCACGGGTCTCGCAAGCCGCCTACCCAATGTGCCGACACCCGCTCTGGCCGCAGCGGCCCGCAGCACTGCGGCGGCAGGAGCCGGCCTGCTGTCCTCGCGGCCTGTCCCTGCGGTCACGCGGATCAACAGCCCTCGCGTGCTGGACCGGGTGGCCAGCCACGGAGCACCGCGCAGCTTCGGGAACGAGCAGCGGCCTAACGGCCTGGCTCCTGCGCCCGAAGCCGCACCGATCCCGTCCTTCCTCAAACTCGTAAAGTGTTGAGTCCAGGGCGCCAGCGCCTGCCCTAGCCGAGTTCGCGGCGCAAGGCCGCAAGACGCCGGGCGATCTCGCCCGTGTCCCCACCCTCTCCCGCCCGCCCCAGATAGGTCTCAAGGTCTTGCACCGCGGGTGCCAGCCTGCCCAGCTCTGCCAGCGCCAGGCCCCGGTCACGGTACTCGTCCCAGGCCTGAGGAAGCAAGACGAGCAAGCGGTCCTCGACTGCCACAAAGCGCTTCCAGTCGCGCTGGGTGCAATGGATTTCCTTGAGATTGCGCAGCATGCGCGCAATGATGTCGCGCGCCGGCAAGGCTTGCAGGTAATGGCCCAAGGGCAGCTCGGAAATCGCCGGCTGGCCATGGTTGCTGCGCCAGGCCTCCAGCCGGAACAACAGCTCCTCGCGGCTGAGCGAGTGCCCGCTGAAAGGATCGATCACCACCTGGGCCTGCGGCAGATTGACCTTGACCAGGAAGTGACCGGGAAAGCCCACGCCATGCGCCGCCAGACCCAAACCCTGAGCCAGTTCCAGCCAGAGCACAGCCAGCGATACGGGAATTCCGCGCCGGCTGTCGATCACCTTGTGCAGATAGCTGTTGGCCGGATCGTAGTAGTTGTTGAGATTGCCGCCGAAGTGAAGGTCCTCGAAGAAAAAATGATTCAGCAGGCGCAGACGATGCATGGCCGGTGCGTCAGCCGGCAGACGCCGCCGCAGCCGGGCCTGCATATTGTCGACCTCGGCCAGGACTTGCTGGACGTCCAGGCCCGGATCGTCCTCCTGCCCCAGGCTCACGGCGGTCTCCAGCAGATGAACCTGCGCCTCCGCCCGCACGAGCGAGCTGAAGTACTCGAGCGGTGTGGGAACGGTCAAGGACAGCTTCATCGTCAGCGCCTCAGAAACTGGCGGAACCGCAGCCCCGCCGCCCAGGACGCCCCCAGATAGATGGCCGCAGCGGCGCTTACCAAAGCCGCCAGCAGGCCGATGCGCTTCCACGGCTGAGCCTGCAGGCGTGGCCAATCCCAGGCACTGGCTGCCCACATCAGGAAAACGGCCAACAGGGCCGCGGCTGCCGTCACTTGCAGCAGGAACACGCCCCAACCCGCCTGCGGCCGATAGCTGCCCCGGCGCAGCAGACCTACCAGCAGCCACAGGGCATTGACCATGGCACCGATGCCAATCGACAGCGCCAGCGCGGCGTGCTGCAGCACGGGCACAAGCAGCAGGTTGAGCAGCTGGGTGAAGACCAGCACCACGATGGCGATCCGCACCGGGGTACGGATGTCCTGGCTGGCGTAGTAGCCCGGGGCGAGCACCTTCACGGCCACGACCCCCAGCAGACCCACGCCCCAGCCCATGAGCGCATAGGACGTCATCTGGACATCCCGCGCGGTGAACGCGCCGTAGTGATAGAGCCCGCTGATCAGCGGCACGGAAAAGGTCAGCAGGGCCACGGCGCAAGGAAGGGCCAGCAACACGACCAGCCGCAAGCCCCAGTCCAGCATGGCTGAGTACAGGGCCGCATCGCCATTGGCTTTGGCGGCTGCGAGCTGGGGCATGAGCACGACGCCCAGCGCCACGCCCAACAGGGCCACCGGGAACTCCATCAGCCGGTCCGCGTAGCTCAGCCAGCTCACGCTGCCGGGGGCCAGATGCGACGCGATCTGGGTATTGATCAGCAGTGACAGCTGAGCGACGCTCACTCCCAGCAAGGCTGGCGCCATGAGCTTGAGCACGCGCTGGGTCCCCTCATCGGCCCAGCCCGCACGCACTGCGCCCGGGCTGAGGCCAATCGCGGGCATCATCTTGAGGCGGTTAAGCGCCAGCAGCTGCACCGCTAGCTGGAGCACCCCGCCAGCCATGACACCGATCGCCAGCGCATAAATGGGCTCGATGCCGAGGGTGGCGAACCAGGGCGCACCCAGCCACGCGGCCAGGATCATCGCCAGGTTGAGCAGCACGGGCGTAGCCGCCGGTACCGCAAAGCGCTTCCAGGTGTTGAGCACGCCGGCAGCCAGCGCCACCATCGACATGCAGGCGATGTAGGGGAACATCCAGCGGGTCATCACGACGGCAGCGTCGAAGGCATCGCCCGCCTCCATCCTGCGCAGCCCGGCCGCCATCAGCCAGACCAGCAGGGGCGAGGCCAGCACCCCGATCACGCTCACGACCAGCAGCACCCAGGCCAGCACCGTGGCGACGCGATCGACCAGGCGATGCGTGGCCTCCTCGCCCTGCTGTTCCTTGACGGTCGCCAGCACGGGAACGAAGGCCTGACTGAAGGCCCCTTCGGCAAACAGGCGGCGAAACAGGTTAGGAATTCGGAATGCGACGTTGAACGCGTCCGTCAGCGCGCTGGCGCCGAAGGTGGCAGCTATCAGCAACTCACGCGCAAGCCCGGTGACGCGCGAAGCCAGGGTCAGCAGCGAGACCGTCGAAGCGGCTTTGAAGAGGCTCATTGGCCATGAGTGTAGCCCGCCCGTCGCCTTGCGCAGTGCTCACTCACCATGCCCAGCCTGACCTGCTACAATCGCCGGTTTTGCTGACATCATCCACAGACACAAGGAAACACTGACATGGCATCTGGAAAGCCGAAGAAAAAGAACCCGCGCCTGGCGTCTGGCCGCAAGCGCGCACGTCAGGACGTGAAGCTCAACGCGGCGAACACGTCCCTGCGCTCCAAATACCGCACCGCCGTGAAGAACGTCGAGAAGGCCGTTCTGAGCGGTGACAAGGCCAAGGCCACCGAACTGTTTGCCAAGATGCAGGCTGTGGTGGACACCGTGGCCGACAAGGGTATCTTCCACAAGAACAAGGCCGCTCGAGACAAGAGCCGCCTGTCGTCCAAGGTCAAGGCACTGGCCGCTGCCTGATCACAGGCAAATCGCACGGAGCCGTCGGGCTCTGCCGTTTGTAACGGGTGCGCTATCAGCAAAGCAGAAAGCCGCTCACTGAGCGGCTTTTTTGTTTCTGGGTCGGTGATGTCCGGGCACGCTGAAAGCAGATGAACGCAGGTTTAACGCCGCTCGCGGCGCCCCTCGAAGACTAGCAGTTCATTGTCCCGTGCGAAATTCAGACAGAAATCCCAGGCCATGGGTTCGAAGTCGCGCAGGTCGCGATGGACCACGACACATTTCACGCCATCCCTGCTCGTTGGGGTGCACCAGGGCGAATAGCCCAGGTGACTGCCCGGCCGCATGGCGCCCCCCGGCCGGAACTGACTCATCACGCCCGCCAGCCGCTCGGCCCAGTCACTGGGTCTGAAGGTCCTGCCTGCATGGGTCCGGCCCATGATGCAGACTTCTATGGCGGTATCGGATTCCATGGTGGGGCACTCGGTCGCCAGGCGCGGGCCGTGTGGGCGCTGGTCAGGGGTTCGGTGGGATGAGAGTATTATATCTTATATAAGACTCAAGTCCGAGCCGCAGTGCGCGTGTTGCCGTTCCTGGTCCCAGCGCACGGCCGATCCGCATAAAATCAAACCCCGACGGCCCAACCTGCGTTGGGCCGCCTCTTTTTCTGTGATCCAACGGAGTGTCCAGCCATGAACGCCCCAGCCGCCAAGCCTGTCGCCGCCTCTTCCCCGCATGTGATGAACACCTACGCACGAGTGCCGATTGCGTTGTCGCATGGCCAGGGCTGCCGCGTCTGGGACATCAACGGCAAGGAATACCTGGACGCGCTGGCAGGCATCGCGGTCAATACCCTGGGTCACAACCATCCCAAGCTGGTGCCGGCCCTGCAGGAGCAAGTCGCCCGACTCATCCATACCTCCAATTACTACCACGTGCCCCTGCAGGAGACTCTGGCGAAGAAGCTGGTCGAACTCTCGGGCATGAAGAACGTGTTCTTCTGCAACACGGGCCTGGAAGCCAATGAGGCGGTGCTCAAGCTCGCGCGCAAGTACGGTCACGACAAGGGCATTGCCAACCCGCAGGTCGTTGTCTACGAACGTGCGTTCCACGGCCGGTCGATTGCCACGCTCAGCGCCACCGGTAACGAGAAGATCCAGAAAGGCTTCGGCCCGCTGGTGCCGGGCTTCATCCGCGTGCCGCTCAACGACATCGAGGCGCTCAAGAAGGCCACCGCCCACAACCCCGATGTCGTGGCCGTGTTCTTCGAGACCATCCAGGGCGAAGGCGGCATCAACCCCATGCGCGGCGACTACCTGCGTGCCGTGCGCGCACTCTGCACCGAGCGCGACTGGCTGCTGTGCATCGACGAGGTCCAGTGCGGCATGGGCCGCACGGGCAAGTGGTTTGCCCACCAGTGGGCCGGCATCGTGCCGGACGTGGTGGCTTTGGCCAAGGGTCTGGGTTCGGGCGTGCCCATCGGCGCAGTGGTAGCCGGCCCCAAGGCTGCGGACATCTTCCAGCCCGGCAACCACGGCACCACCTTCGGTGGCAACCCGCTGGCCATGCGTGCCGGCGTCGAAACCCTGCGCATCATGGAAGAGGACGGACTGCTGCAGCGCGCCGAGCAGATGGGCCGCTATCTGGGCGAGCGACTTCACGCGGCGCTGGACAGCCACCCAGGGGTGAAGGAGATCCGCGCCCAAGGGCTGATGATCGGCGTCGAACTGGCCAAACCCTGTGGCGTGCTGATCGGGCGTGCGGCCGAAGTCGGCCTGCTCATCAGCGTGACGGCCGACAGCGTGATCCGCCTGCTGCCACCGCTGATCATCACCCAGGCCGAGATTGACGAACTGCTGGCGCGCCTGCTTCCCCTGGTACGCGATTTCCTCGCCGAGGCCTGAGAGGGCGGCGATGACCCACGCGCTCAAGCATTACCTGAAGTTCAGCGACCTGACGGCCGCAGAGTACGCCTATCTCTTCGAGCGGACGGCGCTGATCAAGAAGAGGTTCAAGGCCTACGAGAAACACCAGCCCCTGGTGGATCGCACCCTGGCCATGATCTTCGAGAAGGCGTCCACGCGCACCCGCGTGAGCTTTGAGGCCGGCATGTACCAGCTTGGCGGCAGCGTGGTCCACCTGACCACGGGCGACAGCCAGCTGGGCCGTGCCGAGCCTATCGAGGACAGCGCCCGCGTGATCAGCCGCATGGTGGACCTGGTCATGATCCGCACCTATGGGCAGGAAAAGATCGAGCGCTTCGCCGCGTATTCCCGCGTACCGGTCATCAACGGCCTGACCAACGAGTACCACCCCTGCCAGATCCTGGCTGACATCTATACCTACATCGAACACCGCGGTACGAATTCGGAGGGCAAGCTGGATCCCGCTTGCCTGGCCGGCAAGGTCGTTGCCTGGGTGGGTGACGGCAACAACATGGCAAACACCTGGCTGCAGGCGGCCGAACTGCTGGGATTCACGGTGCACGTGAGCACGCCCAGCGGCTACGAGATCGATCCGGTGGTGGCAGGCGTGAACAGCGCCTGCTACAAGGTCTTCAAGGACCCGATGCAGGCCTGCGCCGGTGCGGACCTGGTGACCACCGACGTGTGGACCAGCATGGGCTACGAGTCGGAGAACGAGGCCCGCCGACTGGCATTCGCCGACTGGTGCGTGGACGCCGAGATGATGCGCGCAGCCAAGTCGGATGCCCTCTTCATGCACTGCCTGCCGGCCCACCGCGGCGAGGAGGTCGAGGCCGAGGTAATCGACGGCCCGCAGTCGGTGGTGTGGGATGAGGCAGAGAATCGCCTGCACGTGCAAAAAGCCCTCATGGAGTACCTGTTGCTGGGCAGGCTCGCGTCCTCACGGCCATGACCGCCTGTACCCGCTGCGGCGCCTGCTGTTCCTGGTGTCGCGTCGATTTCTCGGCCTACGAACTCGAGGGCAACGGCGGCCGGGTTCCGGTGGGACTGACTGTTGAGGTCAACGGCAACACCGCACGCATGCGCGGTACCGACCACTGGCCGCCGCGCTGCGCGGCACTCACGGGCAAACTCGGTGAACGGGTGGCCTGCGGCATCTATGAGTGGCGCCCCTCCCCTTGCCGCGAATTCGCGGAAGGCAGCGAGGCGTGCCACCGCGCGCGCGCCAAGGTCGGCCTGCCGCCACTTGAGCGCTGAGCCTCAGCCGCCCTGGTACAGCCAGGGCATATCCAGCAGACGCTCGCCCAGCAGGCGCATGGACGCGTTCCGCGCCCAGGCCATCGGGCCTTGCAGATGGAAGATGTCGCCATTGCGGATGGCTCGTTTCTGTACCCGCGCATTGCGCTGCCAGCGCTTCAGAGCGTAACGACGCAGCAGCGCGGGGATATCCAGCCCCCCATCGACGAGCGCCACCTGATGGCCCAGCTCGTCCGCATCCTCGATGGCCATGCCGGCGCCCTGGGCCACGTAAGGGCGCATGGGATGGGCCGCGTCACCCAGCAGCGCGACATGACCCCGCGCCATCTGGTCAGCTGACCCAACAGGCGGGCGGTCGCAAAGCACCCACAGGCGCCAGGCCGGTACGGCGGCGACCCGATCGCGCAGCTCGGTGCAGGCGGGAGCCAGCGCCGCCTGCAGGTCCTTGGCATTCGCGGCATGGTCCCAGTCGTCCAGACCCGACTGCACATGGCCATGGATGATGGCCACGATGTTGAGCCACTCGCCACCGCGCACGGGGTACTGCACCACGTGTAGCTTCGGCCCCAGCCAGGCCGTGACCTGCTGGCTGCGAAAGTTCGCCGGCAGCTCAGACTGACGGACCAGGGCCCGGTAAGCCAGATGCCCCGCGACACGCGGCGGGCCGTCCGCAAGGAGTTGCTCGCGGATGCGGCTCCACAGGCCGTCGGCCCCGATCAGCGCGCCCCCCTCCACGTCCGGGCCGTCGCTCAGGCTCAGACCGACACCCCTCGTCGTCTCCACATAGCGATGGACCGTCTTGCCCGTTTGGAGCCAGACGGCATCACGCTGCTGCAGGGCCTGCAACAGCAACTGCTGCAGATCCCCCCGGTGGATCGTGGCGTAAGGCGCGCCGTAACGCCGGGGCATGCCATTGAAATGCAGCTCGCCCAGCCCAGCGCCGCTCAGGGCATGCCGCACCTGCAATCGGTCGGGGAAGGCGGCGACCTGCCGCAGCGCCGCCTCCAGCCCCCAGCCGTGCAGCACCCGGGTGACGTTCGGGCCCATCTGGATGCCGGCCCCCACCTCCGTGAACGCCTGCGCGCGTTCGTAAACACGAACGTGGCAGCCGGCCCGCGAGCAGGCCAGCCCGGCAGCCAGGCCGCCGATGCCACCGCCAGCGATCAGCACCTCGGTCTGCATGGCGGTCTGATGGTGTCCCCGGACGTAGCCGGGCTTACTCAACGCGGATCACGGCCGTGGGCTTGAAACCCAGATCCGCCGCCTTGCCCTTGCGCCCGCGCGCGGCACGCGCGTTTTTGAGACTGCGGATTTCCAGCGTCTCGTCACGTTCCTTGCCGCCCCGGCCCAGGCCCTCGATCTTCACGCTGCGGGTGTAGGCTGCCGCGCCGGCCAGCGTGTCCTTGGGCTCCAGGTCGATCAACATCAGACCGCGCCCGCCATTGGGCATGGGCTTGAGCTCGCCGATCTCGAAGGTGAGGATGCGGCCACCGGTGGAAGCGCAAACCACATGCGTCGCCGGCGTGTAGAGCGCGGACACCTGTGCACCCGTGGGCTGCGGGACATTGGCGGGCGACGGACGGCAAACAGTGTCGCTCTCGCCGCAGTTGATGAAGGACTTGCCCGCCTTCTGGCGCGAGACCATGTTCTCGACCTGAGCCACGAAACCGTATCCGCCCGAGGTGGACAGCAGCAGCCAGGCCGCAGCCGCGCCCGCGTAGTAATGCACGAGCTGGGTGCCAGCCTCAAGCTCGATCATGGTGGTGAGCGGCTGGCCGTCGCCGCGTGCGCCAGGCAGGCTGGCCACGGGCACCGAATAGACGCGCCCCTTGCTGCCAAAGGCCAGCAGGGTATCGACCGTACGGCATTCGAAGGTGCCGTAGAGCCCGTCACCAGCCTTGAAGGCAAAGCTCGCCGCCTCGTGGCCGTGGCCCTGGCGCGCCCGCACCCAGCCCTTTTGCGAGACCACCACGGTCACGGGCTCATCGACCACCTTGACCTCGGCCACGGCCTTCTTCTCGGCCTGGATCAGCGTGCGGCGCGCATCGCCGTAAATCTTGGCGTCGGCCTCGATCTCCCTGACCATGAGCTTGCGCAGCGCGGCCGGGCTGCCAAGGATTTCTTCCAGCTTCTTCTGCTCCTCTCGCAGCTCCTTGAGCTCCTGCTCGATCTTGATGGCTTCCAGCCGCGCGAGCTGGCGCAGGCGTATCTCCAGAATGTCCTCAGCCTGGCGCTCGCTCAGCTTGAAGCGCGTGATCAGCGCCGGCTTGGGCTCTTCCGCGTTGCGGATGATGCGGATGACCTCGTCGATGTTGAGCAGCACGAGCTGCCGGCCTTCGAGGATATGGATGCGGGCCAGCACCTTGTCAAGACCGTGGCGCGAGCGGCGCTCGATCGTGGTCTGGCGGAAGGCGATCCACTCCTCCAGCATCTGGCGCAGGTTCTTCTGCGTCGGGCGGCCGTCGAGTCCCACCATCGTCATATTGATCGAGGCCGAGGTCTCCAGGCTGGTGTGTGCCAGCAGGGTGGTGATCAGCTCCTGCTGCTCGATGCGGCTGGTCTTGGGCTCGCACACCAGGCGCACGGGCGCATCCTTGCTAGATTCGTCACGCACCCCATCCAGCACAGCCAGCACCGTGGCCTTGAGCTGGTTCTGCTCAGGTGTCAGCGCCTTTCTGCCGGCTTTGACCTTGGGATTGGTCAGCTCCTCAATCTCCTCCAGAACCCTCTGGGTGCTCACACCGGGCGGCAATTCGGTCACGACCAGCTGCCACTGACCACGCGCCAGTTCCTCGATCTTCCAGCGCGCGCGCACCTTGAGCGAGCCACGTCCCGTGCGGTAGGCCTCGGCGATATCGGCTGCGGGGCTGATGATCTGACCGCCACCCGGGTAGTCAGGGCCCGGCAGCAGCTCCAGCAGATCGTCATCCGAGAGCTTCGGGTTCTTGATCAGGGCCACACAGGCAGCCGCCACCTCGCCGAGGTTATGGCTCGGGATCTCGGTCGCCAGGCCCACGGCGATGCCGCTGGCCCCGTTGAGCAAAGTGAAGGGAAGACGCGCCGGTAACTGCTTTGGCTCCTCGGTGGAGCCGTCGTAATTGGGCATGAAATCCACCGTGCCCTCGTCGATCTCGTCCAGCAGCAGGCTGGTGATCCTGGCGAGGCGCGCCTCGGTGTAGCGCATGGCTGCGGCGCCATCGCCGTCGCGGCTGCCGAAGTTGCCCTGGCCGTCAATCAGCGGGTAACGCTGCGCGAAGTCCTGCGCCATGCGCACCAGGGCGTCGTAGGCCGCTTGATCGCCGTGCGGGTGGAAACGGCCCAGCACGTCGCCGACCACGCGCGCACTCTTGACCGGCTTGGCTGCCGTGTTGCCGTTGGGGCCGCTGTAACCCAGGCCCATGCGCGACATCGCATAGAGGATGCGGCGCTGCACGGGCTTCTGACCGTCGCTCACGTCGGGCAGAGCCCGGCCCTTGACAACGCTCAGAGTGTATTCGAGGTAGGCGCGCTGGGCATAGTGGGCCAGCGTCAGGGCATCGTCGCCGGCGGGGTCAGCCGTCAGGTCTCGCGTTGGGGTGTCCATGGGGTTTCAGTCGTTCAGGGCCCAGACGGAAAAATCCATCCGGCTGGAGGCTTGCGCGGCACGCCAGGCCGGCGGTTTGAGCGCGGTGTAGAGCGTCATCACGGTCCGCACGTAGTCCTGCGTTTCGCGGATGGCCGGCACCTGGTTGCCTGCCTTGCGTACGGTGCTCAGGCCCGCGTTGTAGGCGGCGAGCGCCAGTTCGGGGCGGTCGGGAAACTTGTTGAGCAGATGACGCAGGTGGCGGCTGCCAACCCGAATATTGGTTCGCGCATCTATCAGTTGCCGCGCCACCGGGCGCTGCCGCTGATCGCTCAGGCCGTATCCTCGGGCGGTGGCAGGCATCACCTGCATGAGCCCCACCGCGCCCTTGGGCGACACGGCACCGGCATCAAAACCCGACTCGGTCGCGATCAGGGCCTGGAGCATCTCGTAGTCCAGTGCGTGTTCACGTGCGGCTTCGCGCAGCAGATGGCGCACGGCCTTGTAATCGGGAGAGATTTCGAAGAAAGCATGTAGGCGCGTGGGGGCCATGGGCACGCCGCGCGCGCGCGTGGCGTCCTCGGGCACCTCGTCGGAGAAATAGAGTTCGTAGCGCTCGTCCAAGCGCTCCGCAGCGAAGTGCGCCACGCCCTTGTCGTCGACATAGGCCCAGACGTCAGCTCGCGCCGCGCCCTGCCCGAGCAGGAGCAAGGCCGCCAACGCGGCGTGGATTGAACGGAACAACATCAGACGTCCACCTCCACCGCATCGCCGTGCAGTTCCATGAGCTCGCGGCGGGCGGCCGCCTCACCCTTGCCCATGAGCTTGGTGATTTCGGTCTCGGTCTGCGCGTTGTCCAAGGAGCCGAGGCGTACCTGCAGCAGGCGGCGCGTGTCGGGATTGAGCGTGGTCTCCCAGAGCTGCTCGGCGTTCATCTCGCCCAGGCCCTTGAAGCGGCTGATCTGGCAGCGGTCCTTGGCCACGCCTTCCTTGGCACACTTGTCCAGAATGGCCGTGAGTTCGCCTTCGTCCAGCGCATAGGCCTTGCCAGCCGCCTTCTTGCCGCGGGCAGGAATGTCGACCCGGAACAAGGGCGGGCGGGCTACATAGACATGGCCGGCCTCGATGAGCTTGGGAAAGTGACGGAAAAAGAGCGTGAGCAGCAGCACCTGGATGTGCGAGCCGTCCACGTCGGCATCGGAGAGGATGCAGACCTTGCCATAGCGCAGGCCAGAAAGATCAGGGCTGTCGCTGGGCCCGTGCGGGTCCACGCCAATGGCCACCGAGATGTCGTGCACCTCGGTGTTGGCAAAGAGACGGTCGCGCTCGACCTCCCAGGTGTTGAGCACCTTGCCGCGCAGTGGAAGGATGGCCTGGGACTCCTTGTCGCGGCCCATCTTGGCACTACCGCCAGCCGAGTCACCCTCGACCAGGAAGAGCTCGTTGTGGCTCAGATCGCGGCTCTCGCAGTCGGTGAGCTTGCCCGGCAGCACGGCCACACCCGAGCCCTTGCGCTTTTCCACCTTCTGCCCCGCGCGCTGGCGCGTCTGCGCGGCTTTGATGGCCAGTTCAGCCAGCTTCTTGCCGTACTCCACATGCTGGTTGAGCCAGAGCTCCAGCGCCGGGCGCACGAAGCTGGAGACCAGGCGCACGGCGTCGCGCGAGTTCAGTCGCTCCTTGATCTGGCCCTGGAACTGCGGGTCCAACAGCTTGGCGCTCAGCACATAGCTGGCGCGCGCAAACACATCCTCCGGCAGGAGTTTCACGCCCTTGGGCAGCAGGCTGTGCAGTTCGATGAAGCTCTTCACCGCGTTGAACAGGCCGTCGCGCAGGCCGCTGTCGTGCGTGCCGCCCGCGCTGGTGGGGATCAGATTGACATAGCTCTCGCGCACAGGCTGGCCGTCTTCGGTAAAGGCCACGGCCCAGGCCGCGCCCTCGCCTTCGGCGAAGCTGTCATTGTTCTCCGCATAGCCATCGCCCTCGAAGAGCGGGATCACCGGGTCGGCGGGCAGTGTCTGCATCAGGTAGTCCCGCAGGCCGCCCTTGTAGAGCCAGGTCTGGGTCTCTTTCGTTTTCTCGGTCGTCAGCGTTACCGTGACGCCGGGCATGAGCACGGCCTTGCTACGCAGCAGGTGCGTCAGCTCGCCCAGCGGCAGGGCAGCAGATTCAAAGTACCTGGCGTCGGGCCAGACGCGAACGGTTGTGCCCTGCTTGCAGTCGCCTGCAGCCTGCGCCCGGGTCTGCAAGCTTTCGATGACGTCGCCGCCGGAGAACGCGAGCGTGGCCACCTTGCCCTCGCGGTGCGTGCTGACCTGCAGACGCTTTGCCAGTGCATTGGTGACCGACACGCCCACGCCATGCAGGCCGCCTGAAAAGCTGTAAGCGCCGCCCTGGCCCTTGTCGAACTTGCCGCCGGCGTGCAGCCGCGTGTAGACCAGTTCGATCACCGGCGCCTTTTCCTCGGGATGCAGGCCAAAGGGAATGCCGCGGCCATCGTCCTCGACGCTGACCGAACCGTCAGCGTGCAGGGTCACGGCGATCTTCTTGCCGTGGCCGGCCAGTGCCTCGTCCGCAGCGTTGTCCAGCACTTCCTGGATGATGTGCAACGGATTGTCGGTCCGGGTGTACATGCCCGGGCGCTGCTTGACCGGCTCCAGGCCCTTGAGGACGCGGATGGAACCTTCGGAGTATTCGGGATTGGGTTTGACAGCCATTGCGCGCGATTGTAGACCCTGCCGCCTCAATAACTGTATCTAAATACAGTTACGCCGTCGTCAGCGCCGCCACCGCGACCGCAAGGGATTGGCTACAGTGCGGGCATGACCAGCAAAAAGATCTCCATCCCCCAGGTGCTGCTCTGCGGCGCACTGATCGTCACGCTCTCCATGGGGATACGCCACGGCTTCGGTCTGTGGCTGCAGCCCGTCACCCAGGCCCAGGGCTGGACGCGCGAAACCTTCGCCCTGGCCATGGCCATCCAGAACCTGACCTGGGGCGTGGCCGGCATATTTGCCGGCATGCTGGCCGACCGTTTTGGCGCCTTCAAGGTCATCGTCGGGGGCGCCGTGCTCTATACCCTGGGCCTGATTGGCATGGCCCACGCGCCCACCCCCCTGATGTTCGCGCTGAGCTGCGGCGTCCTCATCGGCATGGCCCAGGCGGGCACCACCTATGCGGTGATCTACGGCGTGATCGGCCGTAACGTCAGCCTGGAGCGTCGCTCCTGGGCCATGGGGGTGGCCGCCGCAGCCGGCTCCTTCGGTCAGTTCCTGATGGTCCCGGTGGAAGGCTGGCTCATCAGCAGCCTGGGCTGGCAGCAGGCCCTGGTAACCCTGGGCATGGCGGCGCTGCTGATCATCCCGCTGGCCTGGGGCCTGCGTGAACCTGGTTTCACGGGCGGCACGCCGGTCAAGCGGGAGCAGACCATCGCCCAGGCACTAAGTGAAGCCTTCGCCTACCCCAGCTTCCAGCTGCTGATGGCAGGCTATTTTGTTTGCGGCTTCCAGGTCGTCTTCATCGGTGTACACATGCCCAGCTACCTCAAGGACCACGGCCTCTCGCCGCAAGTGGCCAGCTACGCGCTGGCGCTGATTGGCCTGTTCAACGTCTTCGGCACCTACGCAGCTGGCGTGCTGGGTCAGCGACTGCAGAAGAAAAACATCTTGGCTTTCATTTACTTCTCGCGCTCGATCGCCATCACTGTTTTCCTGCTGGCGCCGCTCACGCCCTTGAGCGTCTACGTCTTCTCGGCCGTCATGGGCCTGCTGTGGCTGTCGACCGTGCCCCCCACAAATGCCGCCGTGGCCCAGATCTTCGGCGTGGCTCACTTGTCCATGCTCAGCGGCTTCGTGTTCTTCAGCCACCAGGTCGGCAGCTTCATGGGCGTCTGGCTCGGCGGCTACCTCTACGACAAGACTGGCAGCTACGACATGGTCTGGATGATCGCCATCGCGCTCGGTGTCGCTGCGGCGCTTGTCAACCTGCCGGTGCGTGAAACCGCGATACGCCGCAGCGCGGCGGCCCAGGCATGAAAAGGCGCGCCCAGCAACTCCTCGTCTGGGCCGTGGCCCTCACGCTGCTGTTCGCCGTGTTCGGGCTCTACAGCCGCCCTGACTTCCTCGTGATTCTGGCTGACCAGCTCTGGGCCTGCTTTTAGAAAAAGCGTGTCGGCCCGCGTTCGGCGCAGCTCTGAAAAGCGCTCTGCGACCCACGAGCCCATGCAACACTACGACCCTCACCATGAAAACCTACATCCTCACGGGTGCGTCTGATGGTATCGGTGCAGAGCTGGCACGCCAGATCGCACAGCGGCTGGGGCCCGAGGCCGGGCTCGTGCTGGCCGCCCGGCAGCAGGCCTTGCTGGAAGATGTGGCTGCCCAGTGCCGCCACCACGGCAGCGAGGTGCTCGTAGCTCCTACCGACGTCAGCGACCCGGCGCAGTGCCGCGCCCTCGTGCTGCGCGGCATCGAGCGGTTTGGCTGGCTTGATGCCCTGATTAACAATGCCGGCGTCTCGGCCCAGGCGCTTTTTGAAGAGGTACAGCCGGAGAACCTGGGCTGGTACGAGGCCCTGATGCGCGTGAACCTCTGGGGCTCCGTCTGGTGCACCCACGCGGCCCTGCCCCATCTGAAGGCGAGTAAGGGCCAGATCGTGGCCGTGTCTTCGCTGGCCGGCCTCGTGGGATTGCCCGGGCGCACCGCCTACAGCGCAAGCAAGTTTGCAATGACCGGATTTTTCGAGGCCCTGCGCGCGGAACTCAAAGCCGCAGGCGTGAGCGTGACGACCGCCTATCCCGGCGTCGTGGCCACCGAAATCCGCGACCGTGGCTACAACGCAGTGGGGCAACCGGCGGGCCGCAGCGGCCTGAAGGAAGACAAGTCCATGCCGGTCGCGGTGTGCGCCCGCCTTATCCTGGAGGGCATGGAGCGCCGCCGGCGTGAGGTCGTCATGACGCCTCAGGGCAAGCTGGGTCGCCTGCTCAAGCTCTTCGCCCCTGGTGTTGTCGAGAACATGGCGCTGGCCGCACTCAAGGACGAGGTCAGGCCCCGATGAGCACCGTGCCACACGGCAGCGAGGCGCCCTCGGCCTGGGTGCAACGCTGGTCGCATCTGGTTCCGCCGCGCGGCCGGGTACTGGACGTGGCCTGCGGTCACGGACGCCATATGCGCTGGTTCGCGCAGCGCGGCCATCCTGTATGCGGCGTGGACTGTTCCCCGCAAGCCGTGAAAGCCAGCGCCGCCGTGGGCGAGGCCATCCTGGCCGACATCGAAAACGGCCCATGGCCGCTGCTGGATGAAGGGAAAGCGCACGTCTTTGACGCCGTGGTGGTCACCAACTACCTCTGGCGTCCGCTGCTGGCGACCCTAACCGCCAGCGTGGCGCCGGGTGGCGTGCTGATCTACGAGACCTTCGCGGCAGGCAACGAGACAGTGGGCAGGCCTTCGCGGCCGGACTTCCTGCTGCAGCCGGGCGAACTACTCAAGGTCTGCGCGGGTCTGCGCGTGATCGCCTACGAGGACGGAACGCTGTCCGCTCCCGAGCGATACGTGCAGCGCATCGCGGCCGTTCGTGAAGCCGAACTGTCCACCGCCAGCCACCCCGCGCGTTATCCTCTCTAGGCGGGCCGCGTCCGGTTGACCGGGGCGGCGCTCGTTAGAATCCATCATCCACTGAACTCATCCCCACTGGACATGACTTCCCCCAACCGCCGGATCACCGGCAGCATCGTGGCCCTCGTCACCCCCCTGCACGAGGACGGCAACGTCGACTATCCCACGCTGCGCAGACTCATTGACTGGCACATCGCCGAGGGCACGGACTGCATCGGCGTGGTCGGCACCACGGGCGAGTCACCCACCGTCAATGTTGAAGAACACTGCGAGATCATCCGCGTGTCCGTCGATCAGGCCAAGGGTAAGGTGCCCATCATGGCGGGATGCGGCGCCAACTCCACGGCCGAGGCCATCGAACTCGCGAAGTTCGCCAAGAAGGTCGGCGCGGACTGCCAGCTGCAGGTCGTGCCCTACTACAACAAGCCCACCCAGGAGGGCCAGTACCTGCACTTCCGTTCAATAGCTGAGGCTGTTGGTGACCTGCCCATGGTGCTCTACAACGTGCCCGGCCGTACCGTGGCTGATATGGCTCACGACACCGTGCTGCGCCTGGCCCAGGTGCCGGGCATCGTCGGCATCAAGGAAGCCACGGGCAATATCGAGCGTGCGCAGTGGCTGATCCGCGAAGCACCCCGGGGTTTCGCTATCTACTCGGGCGACGACCCCACCGCTGTGGCCCTCATGCTCTGTGGAGGCCACGGCAACATCAGCGTTACGGCCAACGTTGCCCCGCTCGCGATGCACGAGCTCTGCGTAGCGGCCATGGCCGGCGACGTGAAGCGCGCCATGGAGATCCAGTTCCAGCTCATGCCCCTGCACAAGCAGCTCTTCATCGAACCCAACCCCATCCCCGTGAAGTGGGCCCTGCAACGCATGGGCAAGTGCGGCGGCACCCTGCGCCTGCCCATGACGCCGCTTACCCCCGCCAGCCAGCCCGCCGTCGAAGGCGCCCTGCGCGCCTGCGACCTGCTGTGAAAAGGATTTTCCGTTGAAGCTTGCATCGAAACTGGCCCTCACTGGCCTCACGCTGGCGCTGTGTGGCTGCTCCATCATGGAGACCGACAAGGTCGACTACAAGTCCGCCGCCAAGGCGCCCCCGCTGTCCATCCCGCCGGATCTGACACAGCTGCCGCGCGACACTCGCTACACCACACCTGGCGCCGCCGTCAGTGCCTCCGGCTTCCTCAGCGCTAATCAGGCGCCCGGCAACGCCGTCGCTTCCACCTTCCCCGGGATCCGCATGGAAGGCCGGGGCAAGCAACGCTGGCTCGTCGTGGACCAAGCCCCCGAGAAGCTGTGGCCCGAGATCAAGGCCTTCTGGCAGGAAACAGGACTCACCCTGGTCAAGGACGACCCAGCGCTCGGCCTCATGGAAACCGACTGGGCCGAGAACCGCGCGAAGCTGCCGCAGGACTTCATCCGGCGCACCCTGGGCAAGATCCTGGATTCGCTGTACTCCACCAACACGCTGGACAAGTACCGCACCCGGCTTGAGCGCACTGCATCGGGCGGGACCGAGATCTACATCACCCTGAGCGGCATGGAAGAGGTCTACCGCGACACAGGGCAGACGAAGACGGTGTGGACGAGCCGTGCGCCCGAACCGGATCTGGAAATCGAAATGCTGCGCCGCCTCATGCTCAAGCTCGGGGTACCGAGCCAGCAGGCAGCTCAGCTGGTGGCGAGCCCCGCAGCAGCGCCGCAGCCGACGTCCCGCATGGAGCAGCGTGGCGCGCAAACTGTGCTGCTGATCAACGAAGGCTTCGACCGCAGCTGGCGCCGCGTAGGCCTGAGCCTGGACCGCACAGGCTTTACCGTCGAGGACCGCGACCGCAGCCAGGGCGTGTACTTCGTGCGCTATGTGGAACCCAAGCCCCCGGGCGAGGCCGAGCCCGGTTTCTTCAGTCGCCTCTTCAGCGGCAGCCCCAAGGACCGCGCACCGCAGAAGTACCGGATCCAGGTTCGGGGCGAGACCGAGCGCAGCACGGTGGCCATCCTCGACAGCGAGGGCCAGCCCGTGCTTGGCGAGCAGGCCCAGCGCATCCTCAAGGTGATTGACGAAGACCTGCGCTGACCTATCCCCAGGGCAACCGGCGCCATCGGGCAAGAAAAAAGCCACCTTGCGGTGGCTTTTTTTCGATGGGACAAGAATTACTTCTTGGCCGGCTCGGCAGCGGGGGCTGCGGGTGCAGCCGGAGCAGCGGCAGGAGCCGAGGCGTCAACGGCCGGGGCGGGGGCAGCGGCGGCAGGAGCAGCGGCAGGAGCGGCAGCCGGGGCGGGAGCAGCGGCTTCTTCCTTTTTGCCGCAAGCGGCCAGGGCAGCGGCGGCGATCACAGCAGCGAGAACGAGAGTCTTATTCATAGGGAGTTGTCGATGTGAAAGTTGAGACGGTTTCCGGAAATCACCGGCGCGGCAGGCCACACCGGGCTGGTGCGAGGGCACATGACCATCCACCAGGGTCGTCATTATAAAGCGATCACAGGGCCGAAACATGAAACCACCACGAGCGAAAATTTACACAGTACCCCCCGCACTCTTCACAGACCCAGAACCGAGGCGGGAAAGCCCGGACTGCTGTCGCGGTGGCACTCATCCAGCAGCTGGCGCAAGGCCACACGACGCGCAGCCTGGTGATCGCACAGCAGCACATCCTGCTTGGTATCGACCCGCTGCATTACCCACGAGGGACCCCAGAACACGCTGGGGAACGACGACGCATCACTGCCGCGGCATGTGCGGCATTCAATGATGTGGTCCCAGGTCTGGCGCCAGATCACGAAGCGCGCATGCCAGCGCGGCAGGCCCTCGTAGCCCATCGCCAGCATCACGAAACGGCGTCCGCTGCGCGACCAGTCCTGCAGCGCCTTCGCCACCGCGCGCTCCCCCAGCGGCCAGTCAGCAAAACTGGCATCGCAGACGATGATTTCTCTCCAGCCTTCTCGGCCCGCAGTCAGCAGGGCATCACGCACCGCCTGCTGGAAGGCGGTGCGCCCCTGCAGTCGGCCCTGCGGCAAGGCCGTGGGGAGCGCCTCATTGCTCATGCGCCCAGCCATCCTCGCACCAGTCGCCAAGCAAGGCTCGCGCTTCGGCACTTGCCGCTGCTAGATCGGCGTCCGACAGACTGCGCGCATCGGCCAGCCTGCGCATCAGCACTGCATCGCGTCCCGCAGCGCGGTAGCTCTCACCGTTGATGTAGATGTGCTCGGCGTCGTAAAGCATGCGTGTGCGCCGGTCCAGTATCACGCCGTGGCGCGGGCGCAATCGCCGGCCTAGCTCAAACCAGACCTGCGGCTTGGGCTCGCTCAGGGCCTCACCCAGAGCACGGGTGAGCGCGAGGGGATCTCGCAGCACCTGCTGCACCGCCCGCCGCGCAAAGCGCTGCAACTCGGCCGGCAACGCAGCCGGACCCGCCACAGCGGCCCGACGTGGGTCGCGGTAGAAGTCCTCGCCCGCCGCGTCAACCGCGTCCTCGGCCAGGCGCTGCAGGAGATCTTGGGCCAGCTCGCCCGCCTTGGGCGAGCGAAAACCGATGGAGTAGGTCATGCACTCACCACCTTGGGCCACGCCATCGTGCGCGTAATGCGGTGGTAAGTAGAGCATGTCACCCGGCTCGAGCACGAACTCCTGTTCGGGCTGGAAGTTCGCGAGGATCTTGACCGGCAAGCCAGGCTTGAGGCTCAGGTCGTCCTGGCGGCCGATGCGCCAGCGGCGCCTGCCATCCGCCTGCAGCAGAAAGACGTCGTAGTCGTCGTAATGCGGCCCGACACCGCCCCCCTCGGTGGCATAGCTGATCATCAGATCGTCAAGCCGGGCATCGGGAATGAAACGGAAGCGGTTCATCAGCTCGTGTACCGCGTTGTCGTGCAGGTCCACACCCTGCACGAGCAGCGTCCACTCGGGTGTCTTGAACGATGGCAGCGAACGGCGCGCAAAAGGTCCGCTTTGTAGCCTCCAGTGTTCCCTGCGCCCCTGGCGCTGCAGCGTGACCAGACGCGACTCCACGTCCTCCCGCGCAGCCAGATTCACGAGCTCAATGCGTGAGAGCAGGGCCTGGAAGCCGGGAATGGCCTGGCGCACCAGCAGCGGCTTCTTGTGCCAGTAGCGGCGCATGAAGGTCTCCGGGCTGAGACCACCCAGCAGAGGCAAGGCTTGATTGATGTCCATGGGAAGAAACTGTACTGGATGCGTGCGCAAGACTAACATCGGAACCGGCTTTGCCGGGCCGCTGGGAGTGCCCCTTGACGGGTAGCGGAGCGACAGGCAGTGCGCGCGGCTTGGGGGAAGCTATATTCCGCCTATGGAAATCAATCACCAATGTGTGGTCGCGCTGACCTGGACGCTCACCGACACCCTCGGAGAAGAACTCGATGTGCTAGACGAGCCGGTCGAGTTCCTGATCGGCGGCAGCGATCTCTTCAGGAAGATCGAGGATGCCCTGCTGGGCCACGGTATTGGCGCGTCGGTAGCGCTGCAGCTCGAACCCGAGGAGGCCTTCGGCGACTACCAGGACCAGTTGCTCTTTCTGGAAAAGCGCGAACTCTTCCCCCTCGAGATCGAGGAAGGTCTGACCATCGAGGGCTCGGCCCTGCCCGCGGGCTGTAATACCGAAGCGCCCAAGGACGTGCTCTACACCATCACCGAGATCTACCCCGAGCATGTGGTGATCGACGGAAACCACCCATTGGCGGGCATTGCGCTGCGCCTGCGTCTCAAGGTCGAAGCCGTGCGTGAGGCCACCGAAGATGAAATCAGAAGCAGGACGGCCGGCACAGGGTTCTTCCGGGTCCAGTAGCACCCCCGATAAGGCTCACTGCGTGTAGCTGTCTTCCCCTCAACCGGGCAACCTCAGCGGCCCGGCGAAGCCGGTGACGCGGGGTTTCCCGCTCGGGGTCAGCTCTTTCCTGTAGAACCGTATCCGCCGACGCCGCGTTCAGTCGCGACAGGGAAGTCACTCACCACATTGAACCGGGCCCGCACCACGGGCACGATGACCAGCTGCGCGATGCGCTCCATGGGCTCGATGGTGAAGGCCGTGGGGCTGCGGTTCCACGCGCTCACCATGAGCTGGCCCTGGTAGTCGCTGTCGATCAGGCCCACAAGATTGCCCAGCACAATGCCGTGTTTGTGGCCCAGGCCCGAGCGTGGCAGGATCAGCGCTGCATACGAAGGGTCCGCCAGGTGGATGGCCACGCCGGCGGGAATCAGTTGCCAAGCGTTGGGCTGCAGCGTAAGCGCTTCGCTGAGGCAGGCACGCAGGTCCAGGCCGGCGCTGCCGGGTGTGGCGTAGCTGGGCAGTTGATCCGAAAGGCGCGGATCGAGAATCTTAACGTCGATGTGCATGGGAAAACGTTGAGCGTTAAGCGTTGGAATGCGAGGTGGGCGTTGGGAAACTGCGCTGAGCGCTCAACGGCGAACGCTCAACCTCTGTGCAATCTCGGCCACCAGCTGGCGCGCCAGTGTGAGCTTGTGGGCGCGTGGCAGCTCCGTGACGCCATGTTCGTCGACGAGCAGCAACTGGTTATCGTCCTGGCCGAAGGTGGAGGGGCCGATATTGCCCACCAGCAGGGGCACGCCCTTGCGCTCGCGCTTCGCCTGGGCATGGGACTGCAGGTCGTGGCTCTCGGCAGCAAAGCCCACGCAGTAGAGCTTGCCGCTGCGGGCCCGCTCGCTTTGGGCTAGGGTGGCCAGGATGTCCGGGTTCTCGACAAAGCTCAGCACGGGCACTGCGCCAGAGCCGTCCTTCTTGATCTTCTGATGGGCGGATATCGCTGGTCGCCAGTCGGCCACCGCAGCGGTTGCTACAAAAACAGTAGCGTCGGATAGCTCCACCTCAACCGCCTGCTGCATTTCACGCGCCGAGCACACGTCCACGCGCCGCACGCCGCGAGGTGTAGGCAGGTGGACCGGTCCGGCCACCAGCGTCACATGGGCGCCTGCCTCCCACGCGGCGCGGGCGATGGCGAAACCCATTTTGCCGCTGGAAAGGTTGGTGATGCCGCGCACGGGATCGATGGCCTCATACGTCGGCCCGGCCGTGACCAGCACGCGCTGGCCGCGCAGCACCTTGGGCTGGAAGAAGGCGATCACCTCTGCCAGCAGTTCGTCAGCCTCCAGCATGCGGCCGTCGCCCACCTCGCCGCAGGCTTGGTCGCCAGAACCGACTTCGAACACATGGGCGCCATCGGCCTTGAGCTGTGCCACGTTGCGCTGCGTAGCCGCATGGGCCCACATTTCGCGGTTCATGGCAGGGGCAATCAGCAAGGGCACGGTCTCGACCGGACGCGCCAGACACACAAGGCTAAGCAGATCGTCCGCGCGCCCATGGAGCAGCTTGGCCATGAAGTCGGCGCTGGCCGGCGCGATGAGAATGGCGTCGGCCTCGCGGCTGAGGTTGATGTGCGCCATATTGTTGGCCTCGCGCGCATCCCATTGCGACTGATAGACTGACCGGTTGGAAAGCGCCTGCATCGTCACGGGTGTGATGAACTGGCCCGCAGCGTCGGTCATCACCACCTGCACCGTCGCACCTTCCTTCACCAGGGCCCGGCAGAGCTCTGCGGCCTTGTAACAGGCGATCCCGCCCGTCAGCCCAAGCACGATATGTTTTCCGGCGAGGTCGTTCATGGCCTGAACTGTAGCAGTCCAAGCCCTACTTCACACGCTCGTGCGAGCCTCGGCCTGCGCCCGCAGGCGGGCCACCATGAACTTGGCCGCCTGGGTGATGTGGCTGCGCGCCAGCTGTTCAGCCCGCTCGGCCTGGCCCTTCGCCACGGCATCGAGGATTGCGGCATGCTGGTCCCAGATGTCGTGCGGAGTTTCGTCGCGGATCAGTACCTCCCCCATTACCCGCTGCATGTGGGTCCAGTGCGCGGCCATCGCCGGCGCGATCAGCGGGTTGCCGGACAGGGCGTAGAGGAAGGAGTGGAACTTCAGGTCGGCGGCCACCATTTTGGCCACCACGCCGCTGGCCGCCGCCTTGCGCCCAGCCTCGATCAGCGCCGCACCCGCCCTGGCCGCCTGTGCGACACCTTTCTCGGCCCCCTGGCGCGCCGCGAGGCCTTCGATCACAGCGCGCAGGTCGTACATGTGCTCGACCCGGTCAGGCTCCAGCGCTGCCACTTCCAGCCCGCGGCCCGGCGCGTCGCGCAATACACCCTGCTTGCGCAAGAGCAGCAATGCCTGCTGCACCGGCTGCCGTGAAACGCCCAGGGTCGCGGCGACCTGCTCCTGGATGATGCGCTCCCCAGGCGCCAGCCGGCCGGCGGCGATTTCGCCAAGGACGGCCTCGCACACCTGCTCAACACGGTTGGGGGACTGGGCGAGGGCTTTCATGTCGCCAGTTTAGCAAGTACCTGCGATTTTGAATTCTGAATTCTTTTGAGGGTTTACGCTTATTGTACTCTGAATTCAGAATGCTATATTGCCGTGATCATCTGGAGTTCGTCCATGAGTCTTCCTTCCGCCCTGTCCACCGCCAATCACCGCAGCGTGGCCGAAATCATTGCCCGCTTCCTGGTCGCGCGCGGCGTCGACCGCATCTTCGGCCTGCAAGGCGGTCACATCCAGCCGATTTGGGACCATCTGGCCCAACTCGGCGTACGCATCATCGACGTGCGTGACGAGGGCGCCGCAGTCCACATGGCGCATGCCCATGCACAGCTTTCGGGCGGCGTGGGCATCGCCATGGCCACGGCGGGCCCGGGCGTCACGAACTGCGTCACCGCGATGACCCACGCGCACCTCGAGCGCGCGCCGGTGCTACTGATCGGCGGCTGCCCGCCCGTTCTCCAGGACGACCTGGGCCCGCTGCAAGGCATCGACCACGTGGCGATCATGCAACCTGTGACGCGCTGGTCGCGCACCCTGCGCGTGGCCGAGCAGATCGCACGCGACCTCGACAAGGCCTGGGCCCTGGCCGACGGCGATGGAGGCGCCCCCGGGCCGGTGTATGTCGAGATCCCAACGGACGTGCTGCGCCAGACCGTGCACCCGGCCTGCGTGTTGCCCGAACACATGGCGCCCAAAGCTCGGCCGCGCGTGATGCCGGACGCCGGGCTGGTAGCGCAGGCCGCAGCCATGCTCCGCCAGGCGCGACGGCCTTTGGTGATCACGGGCCGAGGCGCCCGCGGCACTTGCACCGCGCTGACCCGCCTGCTCGACGCCAGCGGCGCGGTCTACCTCGACACGCAGGAAAGCCGCGGCCTGGTCGATGTCGCGCACCCTGCCGTGGTGGGTGCCGTCCGTGCCAAAGCCATGTCCGAGGCCGACCTCGTGCTCGTCGTCGGCCGCAAGCTCGACTACCAGATGGGTTACGGCTCGCCCGCCGTGTACCCCAATGCGCGTTTCGTCCGCATTGCCGACCACGCCGACGAGCTGCGTGACAACCGGCGCGGCGAGGTCGAGCTGCTGGCCGACGCCGGCTGCGCGATGGACGCGCTCGCGGGGGAGCTGGGAAAACCGTCGCCGGCACTGGACAAGGCCTGGACCACCGCCTTGCGCACGGAGCATGTGCGCCGCGCCGGCAAGCACGCCGACGCCATGGCCACAGCCCCCGCAGGCAAGGACGGCCACATCCACCCCAACCGCATCTTCGCCGCACTGCGCAAGGTGCTGGCGCCTGATGCGGTCACCATCGCCGACGGCGGCGACCTGCTGAGCTTCGCGCGCATGGGGTTGGAGGCCAGGAACTACCTCGACGCCGGCACCTTCGGCTGCCTTGGTGTGGGCACGCCCTACGGCGTAGCTGCAGCCCTGCTGTATCCGGGCCGCCAGGTGGTCACCATCACCGGCGACGGCGCCTTCGGCATCAACGCGATGGAGATAGACAGCGCCAAGCGTCACGACGCCAAGGCGGTCTTCATCGTCTCCAACAACGCGGCCTGGAACATCGAGCGCCTCGACCAAGAGATGAATTACGGCGGCCGCGTGGTCGGCACCACCCTCGCTTGGAGCGACTATGCCGGTATGGCGCGCGCCTTTGGCCTGCACGCCGAGCGCGTCACCGACCCGGCGCGACTGGAAGGCGCCATCCGCGACGCGCTGGCCAACGCGCCCGCGCTGATCGACGTGGTCACCACGCGCGACGCGCTAAGCTCTGACGCGGGCAAGGGCCTGGGCTGGGTGCCCGACCGCCAGGCCCTGACCGCCTGGGACGATGCCGAGCAGCGGAGGCGCGCGTGAGCCCGCTGCTGACGCTGTCCGAGGCCGTTGCCACGCACGCGCGCACGCAGCCCGACAAGACCGGTCTGCGCGATTCACGGCGAACGCTAAGCTACCGCGAGTGGAACGAACGTGCAAGCTGGCTCGCCAACGCCCTGCTCGGGCTGGGCCTGGTCAAGGGCGACCGCGTCGCGCTGCTGGCCTACAACGCCATCGAATGGTGGGAGATCTACGCTGCGCTGGCCCGCGCCGGGCTGGTGGCGGTGCCGATCAACTTCCGCCTGGCGGGCCCCGAGATCGCCTACATCGTGCAGAACGCCGAGGCGCAGGCCATGATCGTGCAGGACGTGTTGCGCGGCGTGGTCGACCGCATCCGCCCGCAGCTGCCCATCGCCGCGAACCGTTATGTGCACTTCGGTACCGAGGCCGCCCCCGCTGGCTGGCAGAACTATGAGGCACTGATCGCGGCGACACCGGCCGGCGCGCCGCAAGTTGACGTGCAACCCGCCGACCTGTTCGCGCTGATGTACACCTCGGGCACGACCGGCCGGCCCAAGGGCGTGATGCGCAATCACGAGGGCAACGCCCTGATCGCGCTGGCCACGGGGCTGGAGTTCGGCCTCACGCGGGACGACACAGGCCTGCTGGTCATGCCGCTGTGCCACGCCAATTCGCTCTACTTTGGCATCACCTTTGCCACACTTGGCGCCACCATCGTGGTCTACGACCGCGCGCACTTCGACCCGGCCGAGTTGCTGGCGCTGCTGGCGCGCGAGCACGTCACCTTCACCTCGCTGGTGCCCACACACTACGTCATGATGCTCGACCTGCCGGCCGAGACCAAGGCGCAGCACGACCTCACCCGCGTGGGCAAGCTACTCATCTCCTCGGCGCCAGCGCGCCGCGACACCAAGTTGGCCATCCTCGATCTCTTTCCCAACGGCCGCCTGTTCGAGCTCTATGGCTCCACCGAGTCCGGCTGGGTCACCGTGTTGCGGCCCGACGAACAGATCGAGCACCTGGGCTCGGTCGGCCGCGAATGGGCGGGCTCGGGCGCGATCCGCCTGCTCGATGGCGCGGGCCGCGAGGTACCCGATGGCGACGTGGGCGAGTTGTACTCGCGCACGGCCTACTCCTTCAGCGGCTATTGGAAGAACCCGGAGAAAACGCGCGAGAGCTACCGCGGCGCCTGGTGCTCGGTGGGCGATATGGCGCGCCGGGACGAGCAGGGCTTCATCCACCTCGTGGATCGCAAGAGTCACATGATCATCAGCGGGGGCGAGAACATCTACCCCTCAGAAGTCGAGGCCGTGCTGGCCGTGCACCCCGGCGTGCAGGACGTGGCGGTGATTGGCATCCCCGAGCCCAAATGGGGCGAACGGGTGCAGGCCGTCGTGGTGCCGCGTGCGGGCTGGCAGCCGAACGAGGCCGAACTGCTGGAATGGTGCCGCGAGCGCATTGCCGGCTTCAAGCGCCCGCGTTCGGTACTTTTCATCCGTGAGGACGAGATGCCACGCACCGCCACCGGTAAGATCCAGCACCGCGTGCTGCGCGACCGCGTCGCGGCCAAGTCGTAAGCCCTTAGGGCATCGGGCGTTGGGCGTTGGGGCGTGGATCGGAAACTCGCGCTGAACGCTCAACGCCGCAGGCTCAACCTCTATAATCTCGCTTTACCACCTCTTCGAACCCCGCTGAGGTTCGGACCTGACATGACCAAATTTGTCTTCGTCACCGGCGGTGTGGTGTCCTCCCTGGGCAAGGGAATCGCCTCTGCGTCTCTGGCCGCGATCCTGGAATCGCGGGGCCTCAAAGTCACCCTCATCAAGCTCGATCCCTACTTGAACGTCGACCCTGGCACCATGTCGCCGTTTCAGCACGGCGAGGTGTTTGTGACCGACGACGGCGCCGAGACCGACCTGGACCTGGGCCATTACGAGCGTTTCATCGAAACGCGGATGAAAAAGACGAACAATTTCACCACGGGCCAAATCTACAAGAGCGTCCTCGAGAAGGAGCGTCGTGGCGACTATCTGGGCAAGACTGTCCAAGTCATTCCCCACGTCACCAACGAGATCCAGGAATACGTCAAGCGTGGCGCCGGCTATGAAACGCCCGAGGCCGTGGATGTCGCTATCGTCGAAATCGGCGGCACGGTGGGTGACATCGAGTCCCTGCCTTTTCTGGAAGCCGTGCGTCAGCTCAGCCTGCGCCTCGGGCCCAACAACGCGGCGTTTGTGCACCTCACCTACGTGCCCTGGATCGCCGCAGCCGGCGAGCTCAAGACCAAGCCTACGCAGCACACCGTGCAGAAGCTGCGCGAGATCGGTATCCAGCCCGACGCCCTGCTCTGCCGCGCCGACCGCCTCATTCCGGACGACGAGCGCGAGAAGATCTCCCTCTTCACCAATGTGCCGAGCTGGGGCGTGATCTCCATGCCCGACGTAGACACCATCTACAAGGTGCCGCGCGTCCTGCACGAGCAGGGCCTCGACGGTCTGATCTGCGACAAGCTGCGCCTCAACACGCCGCCGGCCAACCTCAAGCGTTGGGATTCGCTGGTTCACGAAACCGAGCACCCGCAGGGCGAAGTCACCATCGCGATGGTCGGCAAGTACGTTGATCTGACGGACAGCTACAAGTCGGTCAACGAAGCGCTGCGCCATGCCGGCATGCGTAACCACGTGCGCGTGAAGATCGAGCACGTAGACTCCGAGACCATCACCGACGAATCGGTGGCGCGCCTGGCCAAGTACGACGCCATCCTCGTGCCCGGCGGCTTTGGCAAGCGCGGCATCGAAGGTAAGATCAGTACAGTGCGCTATGCTCGCGAGCACAAGGTGCCCTACCTTGGCATCTGCCTGGGCATGCAGGTCGCCACCATCGAGTTCGCGCGCCACGTGGCCGGCCTCAAGGACGCCAACAGCACCGAGTTCGAGCCGCACTGCCAGCACCCCGTGATCGCGCTGATCACCGAGTGGAAGGACGCCGACGGCACCATCAAGACCCGCGACGCCAACTCCGACCTGGGCGGCACCATGCGCCTGGGCGCACAGAGCTCCGATGTATCCAAAGGCACGCTGGCGCACCAGATCTATGGCGAAGTGGTCACCGAGCGGCACCGCCATCGCTACGAGGCCAACGTCAACTACCTGGACACGCTGCGCAAGTCTGGCTTGGTGATCTCGGCCCTTACCCAGCGCGAGCAGCTGACCGAGATCGTCGAGCTGCCGCAGGCCGTGCATCCCTGGTTCGTCGGCGTGCAGTTCCACCCCGAGTTCAAGTCCACGCCCTGGGCCGGCCATCCGCTGTTCAACGCCTTCATCAAGGCGGCGCTGGCGCACCAGGGTGCGGGCAAAGGCAAGAACCTCAAGGTGGTGGCCTGAGATGAGCGCCGGCTACATCATCGCCAACGTCACCGTCACCAACCCGACGCAGTACGAGGACTACAAGAAGTGGTCCTCCGAGGCCATGCGCGTGCATGGTGCAGAGGTGCTGGTGCGCGGCGGCAAGGTCGAGGTGATCGAGGGTGACTGGACGCCTGACCGCCTGGTCATTCTCAAGTTCCCCAGCGTTGCTGCCGCCAAAGCCTTTGATGCGTCACCCGAATACGGCCGGGCGCGCAGCGTGCGCCAGGGCGCGGCGATCATGCGCATGATCGTCGTCGAAGGTGTGGGCTGAGGCCCTCACCTTCGTGGTGGGAATGGGACTCCCCCCACCCCAACCCTCCCCTCACGGGGAGGGAGTTGAAAGAGATTGTTTGAACCAGAAAGGTAAGTGATGAGCGCAATCGTTGATATCGTCGGCCGCGAAGTGCTCGACAGCCGCGGCAACCCCACTGTCGAATGCGACGTGCTGCTGGAGTCCGGAACCATGGGCCGCGCCGCCGTGCCCTCGGGCGCCTCCACGGGCTCGCGCGAAGCCATCGAACTGCGCGACGGTGACAAGAGCCGCTACCTGGGCAAGGGCGTGCTCAAGGCCGTCGAGCACATAAACACCGAAATCAGCGAGGCCGTGCTGGGCCTGGACGCCTCCGAGCAGGCCTTCCTGGACAAGACCCTGATCGACCTCGACGGCACCGAAAACAAGTCCCGTCTGGGCGCCAACGCCATGCTCGCCGTTTCCATGGCTGTGGCCCGCGCTGCGGCCGAAGAGGCCGGCCTGCCCCTGTACCGCTACTTCGGCGGCATGAGCGCCGTGCAGATGCCCGTGCCCATGATGAACGTCATCAACGGCGGCGCACACGCCAACAACAACCTGGACCTGCAGGAGTTCATGATCCTGCCCGTCGGCGCGCCCAGCTTCCGCGAGGCCCTGCGCTGGGGCGCCGAGGTCTTCCACGCGCTCAAGAAGATCCTGCACGACAAGGACATGCCTACCTCAGTGGGTGACGAGGGTGGCTTCGCGCCCAACGTCGCCAGCCACGAGGCCGCCATCCAGCTGATCCTGCAAGCCATCGACGAGGCTGGCTACACTGCGGGCGAGCAGATCGCCATCGGCCTTGACTGCGCTGCCAGCGAGTTCTACAAGGACGGCAAGTACCACCTCGAAGGCGAGGGCCTGGTGCTGTCCGCCGCCGAATGGACCGACATGCTCGCCACCTGGTGCGACAAGTACCCCATCATCAGCATCGAAGACGGCATGCACGAAGGTGACTGGGACGGCTGGAGGCTGCTCACCGATCGCCTGGGCAAGAAGGTGCAGCTCGTGGGCGACGATCTTTACGTCACCAACACCAAGATCCTCAAGGAAGGTATCGCCAAGGGCGTTGCCAACTCCATCCTCATCAAGATCAACCAGATCGGCACGCTCACCGAAACCTTCGCCGCCATCGAGATGGCCAAGCGCGCGGGCTACACCGCTGTGATCAGCCACCGCTCGGGCGAGACCGAGGACAGCACGATTGCCGATATCGCCGTGGGCCTGAATGCGGGCCAGATCAAGACCGGCTCCATGAGCCGAAGCGACCGCATGGCCAAGTACAACCAGCTGCTGCGCATTGAGGAAGACCTGGGCGACGTAGCCCAGTACCCCGGCCGCGCGGCCTTCTACAACCTGAAGTGAAACACCCCCGATTCGCCAAGCGCCTGCCCCCAACGGGGCGATACCAGCAGCCCGGCCAAGCCGATTCTGCGGTGCCTGCGGGTCATCCCGGTTCACCTCGGCATCGACGTTGACTGCCTAGCGATATGGGATCTCGCGTCGTCCCGGCCATCCTCATCACGCTGCTTGTGGTGCTACATGCACAGCTCTGGTTGGGGCGGGGCAGCGTGCCCAAGGTGGCCAGCCTGGCCACGGAGCTGGACGCGCAGCGCCAGCGCAACGCCCAGGCCCAGCAGGCCAATGACCGTCTGGCTGCTGAGGTGCAGGACCTGCGCGAAGGGCTGGACATGGTGGAAGAAAAGGCGCGGCTGGAACTCGGCATGGTCAAGGCCAACGAGATCTACGTCCAGATTGCCAAGTAAGTCGCAGATGAAGATTACCGTCGTGGGCGCCCCGGCCACCGGCAAGACGGCATTGGCCCGCGCCCTCGCCGCGCACCTGGACACGCTTCAGGTCCAAGATGCTCCGTCGCCAGACTCCCTGAAAACCGGCTGTCACGACTGCGTGCTGCTCATGGGCCTGAACGGCGCCAACATCACCCCCGCACAAGAGGCCGCCGATGCGTCCTTGCGCGCGCGGCTCGCAGCTTGCCAGGTGGGCTTTGGCGTGGTCTACGGAAGAGATGAAAGAGAGCGCCTGCGTGCTGCCTTGCGACTCATCGAACCGCAGGACGGCCCGCCACCGCGCTGGACCGGGCCGTGCGAGCGCTGCGCTGATCCCGATTGCGAATTCCAGCTCTTTACTGGACTGCTGAACTTGAAGGCGGCCGGTCCCCCGCCTGGGTGAAAAGCTGCGTCACGTCGATGCCGTCGTAGCGATAGCCCGCGCCGCAAAACTCGCAGTCCACCTGGATTACGCCACGCTCGGCTAGGATCTCGCGCGCCTCGGTCTCCCCCAGGCTGCGGATCATGCCGCTAACGCGCTCGCCGCTGCAGGTACAGGCAAAACGCGGCCCACTCTCACCCGTCTGGGCCTCGAAGCGCTGCAGCTTTTCTTCCCAGAACAGGCGGCGCAGGATGGTCTCCACGTCCAGCGTCAGCAACTCCTCGCGCTTGAGGCTGGAGGCCAGTGTGGCGATGCGGTTGTAGTGCTCATACTGTTCGGCTTCAAAAAGCTCAGCCTCAGCCGGATTCTTCCCCGCGAGGTTCGCCATGCCCTGCACCGGCAGGCGCTGGATCAGCAGGCCTGCGGCCAGCATGTCGTTGGCGGCCAGCACCAGCGTGGTCTCGAGCTGCTCGCTCTGGCGCATATAGAGCTGCAGGGCCTGGGCCAGACTGTGCAGGGGCTGGCCATCGGCATCGCTGAGCGGCACCACCCCCTGGTAGGGCTGCTGACCGGGCTGGCGCCCCTTTGGGTCGAGCGTGACCGCAAAGCGTCCCTTGCCGTGCAGGTTCAGCATGTCGGCCAGCGAATCGTCGCCACCCACGGCGCCCTGCACCGTGGCCGTGGCGCGCAGGCTCAGGTCGCACTGCACCTCGGCCACCGCCAGCTTCACGGGCCCATCCCCAAAGACCTGCAGGATCAGCGCGCCGTCGAACTTGATGTTGGATTGCATCAGCACGCCCGCCGCTGCCATCTCGCCCAGCAGGGTCTGCGTGGGACCCGGGTAGGGGCCCGACGTGCTTTGCGCCCGGCGCTTGAGGATCTCGGTCCACGCATCCGTCAGGCGAACCAGCATGCCACGCACCGGCAGGCCCTCGAAAAGAAACTTTTGGAGTTCGGACATCAGAAAGTTTTCCTGAACCCCTTGCGGTAACGCTCGGCCTTCGAGACGTAGCTGCGCGCCGCACGCTGCAAGCCCTCGATCTGTTCGGGCGTGAGCTGCTTCACCGCCTTGGCCGGGCTGCCCAGGATCATGGAGCCATCCGGAAACTCCTTGCCCTCGGTCACCAGCGCGCCGGCACCCACGAGACAGTTTTTTCCAATCTTGGCGTGGTTCAGCACCACAGCGCCGATGCCAATCAGCGAACCATCTCCCACCGTACAGCCATGCAGGGTGACCTTGTGCCCCACCGTCACGTTGTCGCCCAGCGTCAGAGGAACACCCTCGTCGATGTGCAGCACGCTACCATCCTGAATGTTGCTGTTGCGGCCGATTCGGATGGTGTCGTTATCACCGCGGATCACGGTGCCAAACCACACGCTGGCGTTTTCCCCAAGGGTGACCCTGCCGATCACCTGGGCGCTATCGGCCACGTAAGCATTCTCGCCCAGAGTGGGCGCGTGTCCCTCAAATTCATAGATCGCCATCGTGGTCCTGCCTCGCTTCGGACCTCACATTGTAAGCAGGCGCTCCCGAGCGCGAGTGCCGCAGCGCAGGGTCTACATCTCGATTTCCTGCCAGCCACCCGGCACATAGCGCAGCAGCTGCTCGCCCTCGTAACGCCACAGATGCAGCCAGCTGTTGTCCAGCAACTGACGCACCACGGCATGCTTGCCGATCACGCGCTCGATGGCGGCCCGCGGCGCGTCGATCACCACCGTCAGGCGCAGGGGCTCGTGCACCCAGCGCTGGCCGTCGTGCAGGGACTGCTCTGACAGGCCGATACGCAGGTCGCCGCCATTGCCCTCGAACACGCCGATGGTGCCGCCCACCACGTTGTGCAGTACCTTGTTGCCACTGCCCAGGCGCAGCGGGTCGCAGGTGGACGCGTGGTACTGCCAGTTGATCCAGTGCGTGACCAGCATAGGCGCGGTCATCAGCAGCTCCAGCACGCTGCCATCGGTATCTTGCGCGGCTTCGTAATCGTGCAGGAAGCTGCGGCCGCCCAGAACAGCCCCCTGGCTGCGCCAGCGCGGCGCGATCAGGAAAGCTGCATTGCCCGCCAGCCCCCACTCGGGCCGCGTCTGCGCGCCGTCGTTGGCACGGCGACGCAGTTGCTCGTACAGCGCCGCATGCCCCATGGCTGGGTCCAGGCCCAGCAGCGGCGCGCGCTCGCGCCGCACCTGGTCGCCCGCCTGGGCAAACACCGTTTGCAGCCTAGCCCAACGCTCGCGCGCCGGCACCGGCAGCAGATCGAGGTCGTAGCCCTCGATCTCGTCAGTGGTCGTGTTGTGCAGCGCGGCCACAAAGACCGTCAGAGCGGGAATCTCCAGCCCCTGCGCAGCCAGGCCAGTACGCACCGCAGGGTCGTTGAGCAGCTGAGCCAGCGCGCGGGCGTTCACCTCGCCAGTCTGGCCGCAGCACGCGCCGCAGTCCAGCGCGGCAGCGTGCGCGTTGTTGGCGCTCTGGCTGCCGTGCCCTACCAGCAGCACCAGCGGCGCCAGCCCTTGGTCCAGGCCCATGGCGTGCAGCACGCCGCGCGCCAGATTCACGCGGGCGCCAACGTCCAGGCCCATCAGCATGGGCCGGCACACCGGGCGGTAGTGCGCCGGCAGGCCGCTCTGGTCGCCGCGCTCCCGTTCACGTGTCGAAGGCTTTAGCCATGCACCCAGCTTGCCCAGATAGCCCAGGCCCGCAGCCTCCACGAAAGAATAGGCGGCGCTGGGCCAGCGGTGGCTGGCAGCCCACTGTTGCGCCCAGGCAAAGCGCTGGCGGCGCGCGAGCGCGGCATCAGCCGTCTCGTCTCTGCCTGTGGGGCCGGCCGGTCGCACCAGGTCCTGCACCTCGATGGCTGGCGCCAGCAGGCCCGGCAGCTGCGGCCGGCGAGCGGGCGTGGCCAGCGGGGTGTAGGCCACGGGCAGGCCGAAAAAGCCGGCAAAGCCCAAGGTCTGGATCGCGGGCCAGGCCGCTTCCAGCGCGCGGCGCAGCGGCTCGCTGCGCACGTCGATGCAGAAGGCTGCCTGTACCTCAATGCCCTCGCCACTCGCTACCGGGCGCGCACCGCCCACTGCGTGCAGCTTGCTGGCCAGCTCGCGCTGGTAGCCCAGCTCCAGTGCCAGCTGCCAGACCTCGTCCACCAAGAGGTCCTGCTCCGCCTGTTTAAGCCGCTCGTCGGCATGGCGCCATTCGTCCTGCAGGTTGGCAAAGGCGCGGTGGGCGCTATCGTCGTCCTTACACTCGAGCAGGATGGCGCCCCAGGCCAGGCGAATGGCCAGCAGCTCGCGCAGGTGTGTGTCACTGCCGCCCCCCAGCTCGGCCTGCCAGCCCAGATAAGCACACCAAGAGGCCCAGCCGTTGACCGTGAGCAAAACGGACTCCAGGTAATCTGCCCACACCTCCGTGGGCAGGCCCAGGCGGCGCAGCACCCATTGCTCAGCATCCTGGCGCGACGCCGGCAGCGCGTGAAGCGCGCGGCCCAAATGCGGCAAACCCATGAGCAGCCCAATGCCGTGGTCGTGCGTCAGCGTCTCGTGCCAGAAGGCGTAGAGCCCAGTCTCGCCCTGGGGCTGCCAGTCGGCCTGGTGCTCGTCGAAATAGGCAGCGCAGGTCTGGCTGACCTGGTGCGTGATGGCTTGGCGCCACGACAGGCGCGTATCGCGCGCCGGGTCGTCGTCGAGTACGTCAATCAGCAGCGGCAGCTGGTGCGCGGGCATGGAGGCACGCAGGGCGGCCACGCAGTCGGCCACCTGCAGGCGGCTGGCGTGCGCTGCGGGTAGTGTGCGCAGCGCCGCTGCGAGATCGGCCTCGCTCACGCGGCCGCTGTCCCAAGCCTGCTGCAGATATTCGCGTGCCGGAAACACTCGGATGCCGCCCAGCACCGCCATGCGCGCGGCCACCTCGCGCACTGGGCGGCCGATGCGGCCCCAGTGCGGATTGACGGCGATTGCGCGGTCCAGCGGCCAGGCCGGTGCGATGGCCTCGCAGGCCTGGGCACACGCGGCCTCGATGGCCGGGGCCAGCGCGTCGTCCTGCGTAGCGTTCATCTGCCGCCAGGGTGCGACTGACGTCGTTTCTTGAAATTTCTGAGCTGTCGGTTCCATGCGTGACTCCGTTGTATTCATTGGTGCGCGCTCAGCGGGCAGCCGGGTTGGGGGTGGTGGAAGCTGCCGGAGCCCAGGCCGTGGGCCAGACGCGCAGCGCCACACGGGTGTAGAACTCGTCCACGTAGAAGCCGGCGTAGCTCCAGCGGCGCCAGCTTTCCAACACAGGCGCGCGCCACTGCAGCGTGAGCAGCGCGAGGTACATCACCGCCATGCCGGCAGCCGCCACCAAGCCCGCAGTCTCATGCGGCTGGTCGCGCAGACCCAGGGGCAGCAGGTGTACCACCGCCGCCAGCGTGGCCAGGCCCAGCACCATGGCCAGGCCCGCACCCAGGCGGCTCCAGCGCAGTTGTGCCTGCACCGGGTCGCTCGCAGTGGGCAGCCACAGCAGCGGCGCCCACGCCAGGGCCAGCACCGCGCTCCACCACCAGGGCCAGCTCGCGCCAGGCAGCAGCAGCGTGGCCCCGCCCACCACCACCGCAGCCAGCAGCGGTGCCAGCCACAGGCTCGCGGGTGCAACGGTGTGGCGGCCATGCATGTCCAGCAGCCGCGTCTGCGCCACCACGCCGGAAGACGCGAGGAAGGCATGCGCCTTGTACAGCGAATGCCCGATCAGGTGCAGCGCGGCCAGCATGTACAGGCCCAGGCCGCATTCCAGCACCATGAAGCCCATCTGCGCCACGGTGGACCAGGCCAGCCGCACCTTGATGCTGATGCGCGTGAGCATCACCAGGCCCGCGAGCAGAGCGGTGCCCAGACCGAAGACCACCAGCAGCCAGCGCGCCGCAGGTGCGGCCTCCAGCAGCGGCGCGAATCGGATCAGCACAAAGCCACCAAGGTTGACCACGCCCGCGTGCATCAGAGCCGACACCGGCGTGGGCGCTTCCATCACCTGGATCAGCCAGCCGTGCACGGGCAGCAGCGCCGTGCTCAAGATCACGGCCAGCACCAGGCACACGGCGCTCCAGTGCAGCGCAGCAGAGGCCTCGTGTTGGGCCAGGTGCTGGGCCAGCGCGGCAAACGAGCCACTGCCCACCTCGGCCCAGGCCAGGCCTGCCGCTACGGCCAGCAGAGCCCAGGCCAGCAGATCGGCCAAGCGCTTCTTGTGCGCGGCCAATTGGGCGAAGGGGCGCTGGGGGTAGAAGCACAGCAGAGTCTGCATCAGCAGGCCCACGGCCACCCAGGCGGCGATGAGCACCAGCCAGTGGTTGGCCAGCAGCAGCAGGTGCACGGCACCCAACACGCCCGCGAGCGCCGCGATGTAGCGCGCCTGCGCGGGCTCACCCTCGAGGTAGCGCGCCGAGAAGGCCCCAATCACCGTGCCCAGCACCTGCACCAGCATGGCCACGATCGCGCTCAGCGGCCCAGCAGCTAGCCAGGGGCTGCCCGGCAGCGCCGGAGCGGCGCCGCTCCATTGCAGCGCCAGGCTGACCAGCGCCGGCACCAGGGCCAAGCCCGACAGCAGGCGGTAATGCCGCCACAGCGGGCCCACGGCCTCGGGCGCCAGCCAGGCGCGCAATGCCACGTTAAGCATGAAGGCGGCAGGGGCCAGAGTACAGAGGACAAGAAGAAAGGCGGTCGTGTTCATGATGCGGGGGAGCGTTCTTGAGGTGGGCTGGATGTTGCCCCGCAGCTTTCATTCTGTAAAATACATTGTTAAGAATGTTTTGTTCTATTTTATAGAACTATGAACCTCGAACAGCTTAATTTCCATCACCTGCTCTATTTCTGGCGCGTGGCCAGGGAGGGGCATCTGACCCGCGCAGCCCAGGCCTTGCACATCTCGCAGTCGGCGCTCTCGGCGCAGATCCGCCAGCTGGAGGAGCGCCTGGGCGAGGCGCTGTTCGAGCGCGACGGCCGCCGCCTGGTGCTCACCGAGACAGGTCACCTCGTGCTGGCCTATGCCGAGAACATCTTTGGCCTGGGCCAGGAAATGCTGGGCCGCCTTCAGGGCCGCAGCGAGGGCATGGAGCGCCTGCGCCTGGGCAGCGTAGCCACGCTCTCGCGCAACTACCAGGAAAACTGGATCCGCCCGCTGCTGGCCGATCCATCGGTGATGCTCACGCTGGAGTCCGGCCCGCTACCCGGCCTGCTGGAGCGGCTGCTGCAGCACCAGCTCGACGTGGTGCTGTCCAACGAGGCCGTGGTCTCGGACCCGGAGCGCGCGGTGCACTGCCGCTTTCTGGGCAGCCAGGCGATATCCGTCGTAGGCCCGGCCAGCACCTGGGCGGGCAGCAGCCTGCGCGTGCCCGAAGACCTGGACGGCATCGACATCGCCCTGCCCGGCCCGCGCCATGCCTTGCGCGCGCAGTTCGACGCGCTGTGCATCACCGCCGGCACCCGCCCCCGGCTGCGCGCCGAGGTAGACGACATGGCCATGCTGCGCCTGATCGCGCGCGACAGCGGCTGGCTCGCCCTGCTGCCCGAGGTGGTGGTGCAGGACGAGCTGCGCGCGGGCAGCCTGGTGCGCGTGGGCCAGTCCACGCAGCTGCAGGAGCATTTTTATGCCATCACCACAGCACAGCGCCACCGCATCGAGCGGCTGGAGCGGCTGATCGAGGGGGCTCGTTGAGGCCACCGCGTGCTTGTTAACGCCAACCGGCCCGCAAGGCTCGCCAACCCCGGGAGTACAGTCAAGCGATGCCCCATCGCGCTACTCCCCTGCCCCGCCATGCCGCCAGCGCCTGAAGACACCCAGCGCCTGGCCAAGGTGGTTGCCGCGCAGGCGCGCTGCTCGCGCCGCGAGGCGGAGCAGTACATCACCGAAGGCTGGGTGCGAGTGGACGGGCAGATGGTGGACACCCCGCAGGAACGCGTGAGCCCCGACCAGCGGGTGGAGATCGATCCACAGGCGCGCCTGCAGCCCGCTGTGCCCGCCACCTTCCTGCTGCACAAGCCGGCAGGCATGGACACTGAGGCCGCACTGGCGCTGCTGGGCGAGGCCGCGCACTGGGGTGGCGATGCATCGGGCATGCGCGGCAGCAAGGCCCATCACGTCGGGCTACGGCCCCTGCTGCCGCTGCCCGCGCAGGCCAGCGGCCTGTACGTTTACAGCCAGGATTTTCGGGTGCTGCGCAAGCTCACCGAAGACGCGGCGTTTGTGGAGCAGGAGCTCATTGCCGAGGTGCAAGGCAGCATCGCACCCAATGGCCTGGCGCGCCTGGGCCAGGGCCTGCTGCGCGAGGGGCGGCCGCTGCCGCCTGCGCGCGTGAGCTGGCAGAGCGAAACGCGCCTACGCTTTGCCGTGAAAGGCATCGCGCCTGAGCACATCGCATGGATGTGCGCCCAGGTGGGCCTGGAGCTGGTGGCACTGCGGCGCATCCGCATCGGGCGCATCGCCATGGCGGGCCTGCCGCCGGGGCAGTGGCGCTACCTGCCGGCGGGCGAGCGGTTCTAGCCATAGTCCGCGTCAAGGAAGACGAAGTCGAGATCACGGTCACGCTCGCAGTTACAGGTTTACAAGGCGGCTATTCGTCATACCGTCTTCGCCGTACAATAAAAGTATGAATTAAGAGGTATGCCATGGAAATCGCCGATGTCACCCTGGCCGAGCGCGGCCAGATCGTCATCCCCAAAGAAGCACGCGACGCGCTGGGCCTCAAGCCCGGCACGCGCTTGCACCTGCGCGTGGAAGATGGCCGCCTGCTGATCGAAAAACGCGTACAGCTCGACCTCTCGCGATGGATGGGTAAGGCCGTTGACGATGGATTGACGACCGAGCAGGCCTTGGCTGAACTGCGCGGCCGCCCCGTGCCCTGGCCGGGCAAAGCAGCGGCTGCGCCCGCCGCTGGCAAGGCTCGCGCCAAAGCCGCTGGCCAGGCCGCTGCCAAAACGGTGTCTCGCAAGGGCAAGACCACGGGCAAATCCGTGCGCAGCAAGGCCGTATGAGAAATGAAAACCGCCGTTGACTCCAGCGTCCTGTTCGACATCGTCAAGGGTGCGCCTGGGGCGCGTGCCGCGCAGGCCGCGCTGGAAGCTGCCCTGTCACAGGGCAGCCTATGCGCCTGCGCCGTGGTGGTGGCCGAGCTGGGCCGCTACTTCAAGAGCACACAGGACTTGCAGGCGTTTCTGGCCGACTGCCAGATCGACCACGACCCCCTGTCCACCGCCAGCGCGCTGGGCGCGGCGCAGATCATGCGCGCCTACGCCCGCAACAGGGGGCCGCGCGAGCGCGTCGCGCCCGATTTTCTGATCGGCGCCCACGCCCAGCACCAGGCCGACGCCCTGCTCACCACCGACGGCGGCTTTTATCGCCATTATTTCAGGGGCCTGACTGTGGTGGCCCCGGCCTGAAAGCACCGCACCTTGTCTGTGCCGGATCGACTAAGCGTGGCCCTGGAAACTGAAGGCGAACTCTTGAAGCAGGCAGTGTTGAAGGGCTGCGCTGCGGCAAGGCAGTGGCGTTTCCTGCCTGCATGCAAGCGGTTCTAGCCATGGTCCGCGTGAAGGAAGACGAGGTTGAGATCACGGCCATGCGCTCGCAGGGCCCAGGCGGCCAGAACGTCAACAAGGTTTCCACGGCCGTGCACTTGCGCTTCGACATCCGCGCCTCGTCACTGCCGGCCGCAGTGAAGGAGCGCCTGCTGGCGCTGCCGGGCCGGCGCGTGAGCAAGGACGGCATCCTGCTGCTCAAGGCGCAAGCCGCCCGCAGCCAGGAGCAGAACCGGGCCGCGGCGCTGGAGCGGCTGCAGGAGATCGTGGCGCAGGCCGCGCTGGTGCCGGAGATCCGGCGCCCCACCAAACCGACCTACGGCTCCCGGCAGCGCCGGCTCGAAGGCAAGGCCCAACGCTCGCAGGTGAAGGCTGCACGGCGGAGGGTGGACGAATAAGCTGGCAACGTCCGGAAGACCGCGCGCTCACCCCGCAACCCCACAGGCGCTGAGGGCAGTCGATGGCAGTGACCACTCGCGGCCACTTCAGTTCGTAGGCGAGCGGCAGCTTCGCGGCTGCTGACTGAGTTGGACTTTTACTTTGGGTACAGCAGCAACTGCGTGCAGCGAAAGAGTGCCAGCGTGCGACCCGTTTCGCGGGAGCTGACGGTTGCATCCCACACCTGCGTGGTCCGCCCCAGATGCGCCGGCCGCGCTTCGCAAACCACTGTGCCTTCGCGCACCGTGCCGAGATGGTTGGACTTCAGCTCGACGGTGGTGAAGCCGCTGGCCCCTTCGGGCATGTTGCGCACGCAGCCATAGCCGGCCAGCGTGTCCGCCAGAGTCACCACGCTGCCGGCGTGAAGGAACCCATTTGGGGCCATCAGCTCCGCGCGCACCCGCAACTCGGCCTGCAACAGGTCGGGATCGGTGCGGGTGATCACGATACCCAGATGGGCTGGCAGGTGCTGCTGCCCGAGACGATTGAATTCTTCAGGCGTGCGCACAGTGAACTCCTGGATGGGGGAGGGTTTCGAACCATTCCAGCGCGTCGCGCCACAAGGGTTCGGCTTGAGGGCGGAAATAGCCCATGTGGCCGATCGGACCCAGGCCCATGCGAACCGGGTCGATGTCCAATCCGCGCCATTCAGCATGCCGGTACCCGGCCATGAAGGCGTCGCGGGAGGCGGGCGGGGCCCAGTGATCGTCCAGCGCGTTAGCCGCAACGATGGGTGTGCGCACGCGGTCGAAACTCGCTGCGACCTCGTCAGCAACTTCGGGATCGTCGAAGAAGTAGCGAGGGCGGCTGCACCATTCGCGCCATTGGCGGTAGACGTCCAGTGGCAGGTCCTCACCCATGCCCAGCAAGCTCCACGGCAGGTAGCCCTTCCAGCGCGTGAGCAGCGGGCCTATCAGCCGCCACATCGCCAGCACCCGCAGGCGTTCCAGCGGTGGCATCCAGCCGTGCCACCCGGCGCCGGTGGCGAAGGTGTACAGGCCCGCCACCCGATCGGGCTGGGGCAACAGACCAAAGGCGTGTCCACCGTAAGAGTGGCCGACGATGAAGAGTGAACTCGGCGTCCCGGGCTGCTGCGCAGCGCGATCGACCGCGGCCGCCAGGTCGAGCCGAGCCCAGTCACGGTAGTCCATGCGAAAGCCCTTCAGGCTGGTCGGGCGCGACTGGCCTATCCCACGGTAGTCCAGCGTCCATGTCGCGTGGCCGCGCGACGCCGCAAAGAGTGCGAAGCGGCGGTAAAAGCGCTGGGGTACACCGGTCGCACCGGCGACGACAATGCGGCCTCGCAGTGGCCCGGATTCCGGGTAGTACGTGGCCGACAGGCGATAGCCATCGGCGGCGGTCAGAGTCAGAGGCTCCGGTTCGTTCAATCTCGTGTTCATGGCGTCAGGGATTGGCCGTGGCTTCGCGAAGTTCGCGCGCCACGATGTCAAGCAGGGTGTCGGTGGTTTCGCTGAGGGCTCGTGCATTGCTGGCCACACGGGCCTGCATCAGCGCCCCCTCGTAAGCTGCAACAAGCAGTGTGGCCAGCGCGGGCGCGCGCGTCGAAGGCAGGCCGGCTCGCAACAGCACTCCGGCCAAACGCTCGCGGAGTGCGGCGAATCCCCGAGCCAGCGCGCCGCGAAGCGCCGTGTCTTCGGGCGTCGACTCCAGTGCGACAGTGGCAAGCGGACAGCCGGCCGCAAACTCGGTGCGCTCGAGCTGGCGTTGCGCACCAGCCAACCAAGCGCGCAGCGCAGCGACGGGGTCAGCTTCGCGCAGTAGCAGCGCGTCCATGCGCGTCTCCAGCGCGACGACAGCGGCGTTGATGGCCGCAACTGCCAGTTCGGTCTTGCCGCCCGGGAAGTGGTGGTACAGCACTCCCTTCGGTGCTTGCGCTGCCTGCAGCAACTCTGACAAGCCAATGCCGTGCAACCCCCGCCGCTGCAAAGCTTCGGTCATCGCATGGATCAGGCGGTCGCGGGTGGCTGGTGATGTCGCACTGGTTCGCATGACGTGATTCTATAGACCGGTCGGTCTAGTGTCAATCGGGCGGGTTTGCCACTCGGTGCCGGCGCGCGTGAGCTGGCAGAGCGAGACGCGACTACGCTTAGCCGTGAAGGACATCGGGCCTGAGGACATCGCATGGATGTGCGCCCAGGTGGGCCTGGAGCTGCTCGCACTGCGGCGCATCCGCATCGGGCGCATTGCCCTGGCGGGCCTGCCCCCGGGGAAGTGGCGCTGGAGCGGCAGCAGTACATCGTGGCGCAGGCCGCGCAGGTGCCGGAGATCCGGCGCCCGACGAAACCGACCTACGGCTCGCGCCAGCGCCGGCTGGAGGGCAAGGCGCTGCGCTCGCAGGTGAAGGCGACGCGGCGCAGAGTGGACGATCAAGCTGGCAACGACAGGGAGCGCAAGCGGTCACCCCTTAGCCCCATAGGCGCTGCGCGCCGTCGTTGGCAGTGACCTCTCTCGGCTAGGTGTGGTCGGTAGCACGGAAGACAAAAAGCAGACACGCCGCGCTGACGGGTTTCGCGGGTTTGTTGGTACGGTCGCAATCCGGGCGGGCTGGGCAGGAAAAGACTGATATAAATCAGTCACTTAAAACAGATCACGGGAGGGAACTTGATGAGCGCCGGCCTTGTTAGTAAGACAGGTTTGCCGCCTACATCAAGTTGGGGCTCACGGCGCTCGTGGTAACCCGTATCAGCCCACTAAATACACTCTTACCCCAAAGGAATGCACTATGGCCGTCGCAACCATAACGATCCGGCAGTTGCTCCAACGAATCACGGATGGAGAGATTCGAATTCCTGCATTCCAACGCGAATTCGTTTGGGAGCCGGATCGTGTTCAATTTCTGATGGACAGTATCTTCAAGGGATATCCGATTGGAACGGTCCTATTTTGGCGAACCAAGGAAAAGCTGTCATACGACCGAGATCTCGGTCCGTTCACGCTGCCTGAACCGAAGAAGGAGTACCCGATTGATTACGTTCTCGACGGTCAACAACGCCTTACTTCGATCTTCTCAACATTTCAAATTGAGCTGAAACAGAATCCCGAAACGAAGGTGAAGTGGGTTGATATCTATTTTGATCTGTCTGCTGCCGCAAGCGCACAGGACTCGCAGTTTGTCGCGTTGGAACCTACCGACGTCAAAGCTCACCATGTCCCGATGCGAATCCTGTTTGACGTGAGTGAGTTTGGCAAGTTCACGCGCACTATCAAAGATGAAGCTCAGCTAAAGGCGATCGATCAACTGCAAGCACTATTCAAGGAAGCAGTAATTCCGGTCGAGACGGTCGAAACTGAAGAGCATTCAAAGATTGCAATCATCTTTGAGCGCATCAACCGCGGCGGTGTCCCGCTGGACACCTATCAACTTCTTTCCGCATGGACTTGGAGCGGCGACTTTGACCTACGTACTAAGTTCGAGGAACTTGCCAACGAACTGGATGAAGCCGGCTTTAGCGACCTTAGAGATGACCCTGATCTTTTGCTCAAGTGCTGCGCATCAGTAGTACGAAACGATGCCTCAGCACACGCCATCGTCGATCTAAAGGGCTCTGAAGTTCGAGACTCTTTCGCAGTCCTACGTAACGGTATCCTTGGCGCAATAGAGTTTTTGCGACGCGACTGCGGCGTTGCCTCTCTGAAGATACTGCCCTACAAGTCAATGATCATCCCGCTCGCCCGGTGTTTTGCAACGGACAAGGCTGCTGGGTTTCACCCAAATGCACAGCAGCGAGCAGCTCTCCGACGTTGGTTCTGGCATAGCTGTTTTTCCCGTCGTTACTCTAACAGCGTCGACAACGCTATCGCCCAGGACATCGCGGCGACGCTACAGCTTCTTGCAGGCAACGCCTCCGAGTTCGAAAAGAGAACCATAACGATCGGTGCCGAGTACTTCATCGACAACGTCTTCGCCCTTACGTCAGTCAACACGAAGGTCTTCATTCTTTTGCTCGCACAAGCAAAGCCTAAGTCCTTCCTGTCGGCCGCCGATGTCGACCTAGACGAAGTCCTCGTGTCGTGCAATAGAACGGAGTTTCACCATATCTTCCCCAAAAACCACCTCGCAACAAAAGAGGGCGTCAAAGACCGGAACACGCAGTTCATGCTTGCAAACTTCGCCTTCCTCTCTCAGAGGGATAATCGGAGCATTCAAGACAAGGCACCGTCCGAGTACATCACGATGATGCCGCCCGCATCGTTGGATCACATTTTGGATTCATCTTTGATTCCTAAAGGTGGACTCACGCTTCCGTACAAAGATTTCGTGCGCCAGCGAGCCGAACTTTTGGCTAACACCGCTAACGCATTCTTTTCCTAGCGACCAGCGACGGAAAACATGAGCACCACCCCGCCAGTCGAGCGGACCTGTGCGAAGCGCCGCGCAGGCCGCTCACTTTTACGTTAGGCATCTCCAGCCCCCCCTGTGACGGATCGCTCTAAATCTGCCCCACCGGTAGGTCAGTGCATCTATTGCGGGACCAAGCAGCACCCACTCTCCGATGAGCATGTAGTGCCGTATGGGCTTAGTGGGGCCCTTGTGTTGCCAAAGTCAAGTTGTAGCGTGTGTTCGCTGGCAACGAGCAAACTGGAGATGCGTCTCTTGCGTGGTCATTGGTGGCCGTACAGGCAGTTCCTCGGCCTCAAGTCACGCCGCAGCAAGCAGCCTCTGCCCGACCTTCAAGTCACGATAGAGCGAGCCAATGGCGAAAGGACTCCCGCCTCGTTGCCGATGGCGAAGCACTCGTTTGCAATGGTCTTTCGCCTCGCTCCGCCAACCATTCTCTCTGGCAACGTGAGCACAGAAGTCCCCTATGCAACCGAGGCCTTCTTGCGTACTCTTGGCCCAATGCCTGGTGCAGTACGAATTGGAGGCAAAGTCCATCGTCTCGCTCAGCAAGAGAAGCTCAATATCCCAGTGAACTTCCATGCTCCAGACCTTTGTCGGTTCCTAGCCAAGGTTGCCCATAGCTATGCGATCTATCGTCGCGGGCCGGCAGCCTGCGAAGAATACTTTCTCCCCCGCTTCGTACTTGGCGAGGAGGCTGGCGCCATGACGTACGTAGGCGGAGCGTCTAGTTCTGTCCTGGGTAGTTGGTTACCCGGCAACGGCACGCATGCGCTACTTGATCGCGTACAAGGGCCGTTTCTCTCTGTCTACATCCAACTCTTCCGCCACGACGGTGACCCTCCGCCAATCTATGAGGTCATCGTTGGTCGACTCCGCAGCCAGTTGCCGCAAGGTGATGGATAACTCAAGCGTCGAGCGTCTGCTCGCTCGGTAACAATGCGCAACAGGTCACACCCGGTCATCCCGACTGCCTGAGTTCAGCAGTTGGGGCGGCTACCCCAACTGCCCAACCAGCAACCTCGCCACATGCACCGCCTCGCGCTGCGCGCCGTCCGCAATCTGGTGCCGGCAGCTGGTGCCGTCGGCCACCAAGATCGCATCCGCCTTCGCGCGCACCGCCGGCAGCAGCGCGGCCTCGGCCATCTGCATGGAGACCTCGTAGTGCTCGGCCTCGTAGCCGAAGCTGCCGGCCATGCCGCAGCAGCTGGACTCGATGAGTTCCGGCCTGGCGCCGGGGATCAGGCTTAGCACTTCCATCACGGGCGTGACGGCGGCAAAGGCCTTCTGGTGACAGTGGCCGTGCAGCAGCACGGGTTTGTCTACCGGCTTGAGCCTGGCCTTGAATTCTTCCAGCTGGCCGGCCCTGGCCTCGCGGGCCAGGAACTCTTCGAACAGCAGTGCGCTCTTGGCAATCTGTTGCGCGCCCTCGCCCAGGCCCATGACCAGGTGCTCGTCGCGCAGGGTCAGCAGGCAGCTGGGCTCCAGGCCGACGATGGCGATGCCCTTCTGCGCAAAAGGCAGCAGGCTCTCCATCACCTCGCGCGCCTTGGCCTTGGCCTGATCCACCATGCCGGCCGAAAGGAAGGTGCGGCCGCAGCACAGGTGCTTGCCATCTTCCTGCTGCTTGGTCGCCACGTGCACGGTGTAGCCGGCGGCCTGCAGCACCTGCAGGGCGGCGTGGGCGTTCCCGGACTCGAAGTAGCCGTTGAAGGTATCGACGAAGAGCACCACCGGTTTGGCGGCGGCCAGCACCTCGTCACGCGTGGCGCTCTGCACGGGCGTGTTGAAGAAGTGTTGACTCTTCCATTGCGGCAGGCTGCGCCGGGCAGAGAAGCCGAACAGCTTTTCGCTCAGCTGGGCCATGAGCGGCAGCTTGTCGCGCAGGTTGAGCACGGGGGCAATCTTTGCGGCGTGGCGCGCGTAGTCGGGCAGCTGGCCGACCAGCCTGTCCTTGATCGTGTGGCCGTGCCTGGCCTTGTAGTGCTGCAGGAACTCGACCTTGAGCTTGGCCATGTCCACCCCCGTGGGGCAGTCGCGCTTGCAGCCCTTGCAGCTGACGCAGAGATCGAACGCCTCGCGCACCGGTTCGCTGCTCAGGGCGTCCTCGCTCTTAAGGCCTTCGATCTGACCGGACAGCGCCAGACGCAGGGTGTTGGCGCGGCCGCGGGTAAGGTGCTGTTCGTCACGCGTGACGCGGTAGCTCGGGCACATGGTGCCGGCGTCGAACTTGCGGCAGTGGCCGTTGTTGTTGCACATCTCCACGTGCATGGCCAGGCCCTGGGCCGGGTCATCGCCGGTGCCCGGGGCCGTGGTTTCCTCGGTCACGGGGTTGTTGTGCACGTTCCAGGCGCTCCAGTCCAGCACGGGCTGGATGGGCACCACGCGCTGCTTGTGCCCGGGGGGGTAGCGCATGAGCGTGGTGTCATCCATCGTCGGCGGCTGGACGATACGCTGCGGGCACAGCAGGCCCTGCGGATCGAACTGCTGCTTGATCTGCGCGAAGGCTTCAGTGAGGCGCGGGCCGAACTGCCATTCGATCCACTCGCCGCGGCACAGGCCGTCGCCGTGCTCGCCGCTGTAGGCGCCCTTGTACTTGCGCACCAGTTCACTGGCTTCCTCTGCAATGGCGCGCATCTTGGCCGCGCCGTCCTTGCGCATGTCGAGGATGGGGCGCACATGCAGCGTACCCACGGAAGCGTGGGCATACCAGGTGCCGCGGCTGCTGTACTTGGCAAAGACCTGCGTGAGGGCGTCGGTGTACTCGGCCAGGTGCTCCAGGGGCACGGCGCAGTCTTCTATGAAGCTCACGGGCTTGCCGTCGCCGCGCAGGCTCATCATGATGTTGAGCCCGGCCTTGCGCACTTCCCACAGGTTCTTCTGCGGGGCGTCGTCGATCATCTCCACCACGCTGCCGGGCAAGCCCAGTTCGCCCATCAGGTCCACCAGTTCCCTGATCTTGGGCGCGATGTCGGCCTTGCTGGCGCCCGAGAACTCCACCAGCAATATCGCTTCGGGCTGGCCGTGGTTGACGGCCGGCGAGAGCGCGGTGCGGATGGTGGGGGCAAAGGCCGGGTTCTGCAGCGAGAGCTCGATCATGGTGCGGTCCACCAGCTCCACGGCCGTGAGCGCCCCGCCCTGCATGTTGTGCCCCAGCTTGACGATGTGCTGGGTGCAGTCCATCGCCTGGTAGAAGGTGGGGAAGTTCACCACGCCCAGCACCTTGGCGCGCGGCAGTTCACTCAAGGAAAGGCAGAGCGAGCGCGTGAGCGCCAGCGTGCCTTCGCTGCCGATGAGCAGGTGGGCCAGATTGACCGAGCCGTCGCTGGTGTACGGCTTTTCGTTCTGGTTGTGGAAGATGTCCAGGTTGTAGCCGGCCACGCGGCGCAGCACCTTGGGCCAGCGAGCCTCGATCTCGTCGCGGTGCAGGCCGGCCAGGCCGCGCACGAAGTCGCCGATCTCTTTGGCGCGGCCCGAGGCGCGGTCGTAGCGGCCGAAGTCCAGCAGCTCGCCATCGGGCAGCCAGGCCTGGGCACCGAGCACGTTGTGCACCATATTGCCGTAGGCAATGGAGCGGCTGCCGCAGGAATTGTTGCCGGCCATGCCGCCCAGCGTGGCCTGCGCGCTGGTGGACACATCCACCGGGAACCAGAGGCCATGCTTCTTGAGCGCGGCGTTCAGGTGGTCCAGCACCAAGCCGGGCTCCACCCGTGCGGTGCGCTGCTCGACGTTGACGTCGAGGATGTTGCGCATGTGCTTGCTGTGGTCGATGACCAGGCCCGCGCCCACGGTCTGGCCGCACTGGCTGGTGCCGCCGCCGCGCGGCACGATGGGCACCTTGAGGTCACGGCAGATGTCCAGCGCCAGGCGCACGTCGGCCGCGCTGCGCGGCAGGAACACGCCCACGGGCATGGCCTGGTAGATGGAGGCGTCGGTGGCGTAGCGGCCACGGTCGGCGGCGCTGAACAGCACCTCGCCCTGCGTTTCGGTGCGCAGGCGCGCGGCCAGCCGGGCGGCCACTTCATTACTGGCGCGGGCAATGGCTTCGTAGGCTTGAGTGGCGCTGGTTGGCAAGGGGGCGTTCATCTCAGTGATTCATCAGGTGTTCGTGCTGCGGGCACCGGGGGAGCCTCGGGATGTGGGCGGGTGCGTCCACTCCCTGTCCCCCGCCGCTGCGCGGCTCCTCCTTTACCTTCGTGGACACACCCGCCCACATCCCGAGGCATGGCAGGTCAGCGTTGCGTGCGACCCGTTTTGTGCGCACCCACAAGCAGGGCGGTGGCTTGCCACCAAGCGCAGGTAGAGGAGGAGGCCGAAGGCCGGGGGACACGGAGCTTGGTGGCAGGCCACCGTCCTGCGTTTGCAGCCAAAAACAAAAACTCATCTCAGTCCCCGGCATTCACCACAGCCTCGGCGCGCAGCTGCTCAACCACAACGTCGCGCTTGTGGCCCAGATGGGCGACCAGCTCTGCGCGCAGGGCGGCGCCGTCGCGTTTTTGCAGGGCTTCGATCATGCGGTCGTGCTCGGCCATGGCGCGGGCCCATTTCTCGCCGTCCTGATTGGAACGGAAGCGCAGGGCCTGCAGACGGGCGTTGACCTGGTTGTAGGTAGCCGTGAGCACGGGGTTCTTGGCGGCGGCATTGACGCCGCGATGAATGGCGGCATTGAGCCGGTAGTAGGCCGAGAGATCGCGCCGGGTGTAGGCGGCCTTCATCTCATAGTGCAGCGCCTCGATCTCGGACAGCTCGGCGGGGGTGGCGCGCTGCGCGGCCAGCTCGCCGGACAGGCCTTCGAGCCCGGCCATGACCTCGAAGGTGTTCAGGATGTCGGCCTCGCTGAGGGCCACCGCAAACGCTCCGCGGTTGGGCAGCAGATCCACCAGGCCCTCGGCGGCCAGGGTCTTGATGGCCTCGCGCAGGGGCGTGCGCGAGACCTTGAGCTGCTCGCAAAGCTCGCGCTCATTGAGTTTGGCGCCGGGGGCGATCTGCCCCTCCACCAGCATCTGGCGCAGGCGCTGCGCCACCTTGCCGTGCAGGACGGCGCCGGGCATACTCAGGATCTCAGCCATGGTTTGTATTCAAAAATATCTGATTTGTTAGCAGATTTTATGGTATTTATGGTTGACAAATACACTTTGTATGCAAAAAATGCTGTACTTTGCTTATTGCCGCATCATGCTGACGACCAATTTCCATCCCACCGGCCGCCATTTCCTGCAGATTCCCGGGCCCTCGCCCGTGCCCGAACGCGTGCTGCGCGCCATGAGCCTGCCCACCATCGACCACCGCGGCCCGGAGTTCGGCGCCCTGGGGCTCAAGGTGCTGGCCGACGTCCAGAAGATCTTCCAGACCCGCCACCCGGTCATGATCTACCCGGCCTCGGGCACCGGTGCCTGGGAAGCTGCTCTGAGCAATACGCTCTCACCCGGTGACCACGTGCTGATGTATGAGACGGGCCACTTCGCCTTTCTGTGGCACCGGCTCGCCACGCGCCTGGGCCTCATGGCCGAGGTGCTGGCCATGCCGGGCGTGGAAGACGGCGTGCCCACCAGCTGGCGCCGCGGCGTGCAGGCCGAGCTGATCGAGCAGCGCCTCAAGGCGGACACGGGCCACGCCATCAAGGCAGTGTGTGTGGTGCACAACGAGACCTCCACCGGCGCCACCAGCAACATTGCCGCCGTGCGCAAGGCCATCGACGCGGCCAGGCACCCTGCGCTGCTGCTGGTGGACACCATCTCGGGCCTGGCCGGCGCGGACTACCGGCACGATGACTGGGGTGTGGATGTGTCCATCAGCGGCTCGCAAAAGGGCCTGATGCTGCCGCCGGGCATGAGCTTCAACGCGCTCTCGCCCAAGGCCATCGAGGCGAGCAAGAGCGCAAAGCTGCCGCGCAGCTTCTGGGCCTGGGACGAGATCATCGAGATGAACAAGACGGGCTACTGGCCGTACACGCCCAACACCAACCTCATGTACGGCCTGAGCGAAGCCGCCGACATGATCCTGGGCCAGGGCCTGGACGCCGTGCTCGCCCGCCACCAGCGCTGGGCGGCGGGCGTGCGCGCTGCGGTGAACGCCTGGGGCCTGCCCATCCAGTGCGCGGACGCCGGCGTTTACTCGCCCATCCTCACCGGCGTGATGACGCCTGTGGGCGTGGACGCCGACGCCGTGCGCAAGATCATCTACGAACGCTTCGACTGCTCGCTGGGCACAGGCCTGGGCAAGATCAAGGGCCGCATGTTCCGCATCGGCCACCTGGGTGACAGCAACGACCTCACGCTGATCGGCACCGTAGCGGCCTGCGAGATGGGCCTGAAGCTCGCCGGCGTGAAGCTGGCTGGCTCGGGCGTGCAGGCCATCATGGACTACTACGCCGGCCACCCGGCCGCGCTTGCCCTGCGCAAGGCCGCATGAGATGGAACAACCCCTGAGCCGCTACGCGTCTTCCCCCTCTCTCGCCTGCGGCGGGAGGGGGACCGCAACGACGGCACGGCCGAGCCGGATGCGTGGTGCGCCTGGGTTTTGTACCTTTGTGGCCCATACCCATGCGGCGTTACGAGGCGCCGTGCACTACTGAGACAGTTTGAGACCAAGCGCTGCGCCGGGTCCGAGATGCAGCGTGCCATGTGTGAGTGACGGACAAGCATAAAGAGGAGACACCATGCAACGCAGAACGTTTATGGCCGCCAGTGCGGCCAGCGCGGCTACGCTGGCCGCCCCCATGCTCCGCGCGCAGACCCTGCCGACCGGGCCGGTGCGCATCATCGTCGGCTTTGCGCCGGGCGGCGGTACGGACGCGCTGGCGCGCATCGTGGGGCAGAAGCTGCAGGCCATGTGGAACCTCTCGGTCATCGTCGAGAACCGCGCCGGGGCCTCGGGCGTGATTGCCGCGGACCTGGTGGCCAAGGCCCCGGCGGACGGCAACACGCTGCTGATGGCGCACATCAACAGCCACGCACTGGCCCCAGGCCTGGTGCCCAAGCTGGGCTACGACGTAGAGCGTGACTTCACGCCCCTGACGCTGGTGGGCGTGACGCCCAATCTGCTGATTGCGCACAACGAGCTGCTCGCGCGCACGGTGGCCGACGTGGTGGCGCACTGCAAGGCGCAGCCGGGCAAGGTGAGCTTCGGCTCGGCCGGCCAGGGCTCGGCCCAGCACCTGGCCATGGAGTCGTTCAAGCTGGCAGCAGGCGTGAACGCGCTGCACGTGCCCTACCGCGGCTCGGGCCCCATGCTGGTGGACCTGATCGGCGGCCAGATCCAGTACTCGTTTGACACCATGACCGCAGCCACCCCGCACGTGAAGAGCGGCAAGGTACGCGCCATCGCCCAGACCCGCGCCAAGCGCGCCGCTGGCCATCCCACGGTGCCCACCATGATTGAGGCGGGCTTCCCCGGCTTTGAGGCCACCACCTGGTATGGCCTGGTCGGCCCGGGCAAGCTGCCGGCGGCCATGGCCCAGCGCATGAACGAGGACATCAACAAGGTCCTGGCCATGCCCGATGTGAAGGAAAAGCTGGACCAGTTCGGCGCCGAGGACGGCGGCGGCACGGCCCAGCAGTTCGCCGACTTCATCCGCGTCGAGCAGCAGAAGTGGAGCAAGGTGATCAGGGACGCCAAGGTGACGATAGACAGTTGAGGCCTGGTGCAACTTTTCGCGCCAGCCCCCGTGCAGCCGGGTCATGTCGCGTGTCTGCCATCGATCCATGGAGACACAGACACGCAGGTGGACAGGGTGTGGGCTGGTGACGATTTGTGCTCGCACCATGAGGAACCAGCCCATGCCCTGTCCGCCTGAAGCAGCCCGGGCCCGCGACAGGTCAGCCGCCACGTCCGCCACGAGATCATGAGCGAAGCAGGACAAGTCACCCTTCGGATCGAGGCCGGCGTGGCCTCGGTCGTGTTCGACCGTCCCCAGGCGCGCAATGCCATGACCTGGGCCATGTACGAGCAGCTGATGGCGATCTGCCGGCAACTGCAGGCGGACGCCACGGTCCGTGTGGCCACGTTCCGTGGCGCCGGTGGCGAGGCCTTCGTCGCCGGCACGGACATCGCGCAGTTCCAGAACTTCCGTGCGGGGGCGGCGGGGGGCGATGACGGCGTGGCCTACGAGCAGCAGATCGACGCCTGCATGGAACTGCTGACCGGTCTGCCCATGCCCACGGTAGCCGTGGTCGAGGGCTGGTGTGTCGGTGGCGGGCTGGCCATCGCAAGCGGCTGCGACTTTCGGCTCGCCACGCCTGCGGCGAAGTTTGGTGTGCCCATCGCCAAGACCCTGGGCAACTGCCTGTCCATGAGCAATCTGGCGCGGCTGCAGGCCTTGTGGGGTGCGCAGCGCCTGCGCCGCATGCTGCTGCTGGCCGAGATGATCAACGCCGAGGAGGCCTTGGCCTGTGGTGTGCTGCAGGCTGTTGCGGCGCCAGCAGAGATGGACGCTGCGGCCCAGGCGCTGATCGGCAAGCTCGCAGCGCTGGCGCCCGTGACGCAGCGCGTAAGCAAGGAGGGTCTGCGCCGCCTGGCCGTGCATGCGCCGCCCGATGGCGACGACCTGGTGCGCGCGGCCTACGGCAGCGCAGACTTCCGCGAGGGCGTGGCTGCCTTCGTGGACAAGCGATCGCCGGTCTGGAAAGGACAGTGATGAGCCACGGCAAACCAGGGCCGCTGGCCGGCATGCGGGTGCTCGAACTCACGCAGATCATGTCGGGCCCGACCTGCGGGCAGTTGCTGGCCGATATGGGCGCCGATGTGATCAAGGTCGAGAAGCTGCCCGGCGGCGACGATGCGCGCGGCTACCGCGACCCGCAGGTCAATGGCGTGTCGGCTCCCTTCATGATGATGAACCGCAACAAGCGCGGCATTGCCATCAACCTTAAGCACGACGAAGGCAAGGGGGTGCTGCGCCGCATGGTGCGCGACGCGGACGTGCTGGTGGAAAACTTCCGCGGCGACACCCTGGACAAGCTGGGCCTGGGCTACGAGACGATGCGCACCCTGAACCCGGGCCTGATTTACTGCGCCATCACGGGCTACGGCCGCACCGGGCCCTACGCCGACAAGGGCGGCTTTGACCTCATCGCCCAGGGGTTTGCGGGGCTCATGTCCATCACGGGCGAGCCGGGCGGCGCGCCGGCCAAGAACGGCAACGCGGTGTCCGACACGAATGCGGGCATCCTCGCAGCCCTGGGCATCGTGGCAGCCTATGTGCACAAGCTCAAGACAGGCGAGGGACAGCTGGTGGACACCTCGCTGTCGGACGCGGCCCTGCAGCAGCTGTATTGGCATGCCGCGATCTTCTTTGCCACCGGCGTGTCGAGCGCGCCCACAGGCTCCGCCCACGTGCTGACCGCGCCCTACCAGGCCTTCGAGACGCGAGACGGCTGGATCAATATCGGCGGTGCCAACCAGACCAACTGGGAGCGCATCGCCGAGGTGCTGGGCCATCGCGAGTGGTGCGAGGACCCGCGCTTTGCCACCAACAGCGCGCGTATGGCGTACCGAGAGGCACTGGTCGAACACATGAGCGCGGTGCTGCGCACGAAGACGCGCGCTCAATGGCAGGCGGCGTTTGATGCTGCGGGGGTGCCGGCCGGGCCGGTGCACACCGTGGGCGAGGCCCTGAGTCATCCGCAGACCCAGGCACGCGGCATGGTGGTGGAGCTGGACCACCCGCAGGCGGGGCGCACGCGCGCGCTGGGCTGCCCCGTCCATTTTTCCGCCACGCCGACCCAGGTGACGCGGCCCGCGCCGCTGCTGGGTCAGCACACCCGGGAACTGCTCCGGGAATTCGGCTATTCGGACGCACAGGTCGATCAATTCATAAGTAAAAACGCTATCGGCGCAACCTGAAAACGCATCCATGATATAAGGCACTAGCCACTCTTGGCTGCGACTTTATAGATAATCGCTTATGCAAAGTAGATTGAACGCGTTGCTGTGCGTACTGGGCATGCTGTGGCACGGCAGCCTGCTTGCTCAGGGCAGCTGGATCGTCGGCCAATCGGCGCCGCTCTCGGGCAGCAACGCGGTCTTCGGGCAGGACATCCGCGATGGCGCGCTGGCCTACTTCAAGATCGTCAACGCCCAGGGGGGCGTGGCCGGTGCGTCCATCGAGCTCGTGACCCTGGATGATCAGAATCAGCGCAAGACCGCCGGCGAGAACACCACCAAGCTGCTGCAGACCCGCGGCCTGGTCGCCCTCTTCGGCTACGCCTCGGCCACCCTGAGCCTGGACGCCATGCCGCAGGCCGAGAAGGCCGGCGTGCTCTTTTTTGCGCCCTTCTCCGGTGCCAACCCGGTGCGCAAGCCCAGCCCCGTGGTCCACACCCTGCGCGCCTCCTACGGTGACGAACTCGAGAAGATGCTGGCTTTCTGGACCGGCCTGGGCATGAAGCAGGTGGTCGTGGTGCACTATAACGACGAGGTCGGCGTGCAGAACTTCGGCGTGGTGGAGGACTACCTTGCGCGTCAGGGCAAGCAGCCGCAGGCCTTCGCGCTGGAGCGCAACGCGAAGATCGACGATGCCAGCTTCGCCCAACTCGTGGCCCTCAAGCCCGAGGTCATCATCAACACCGTACTCTCGGGCCCGGCTGCCGAGATCAGCAAGCGGCTGGTGGCCCAGGGCCTGTTCGTGCCCATGTCCAGCCTGTCCTTCGTGGGCGCGCAGCAGTACATCGACGCAGCGGGGGAAGCTGCTGCGGGCGTATCGATCGGGCAGGTGGTTCCCAACACGGCCGCGTCCCTGCCCATCGTGCGCGAGTGCGCCAGGGCGCTTCAGGACGCAGGCATCACCAAGGCCATGAACAGCACCCACCTGGAGGCCTGCATTGCCGCCAAGGTGCTGACCGAGGCCATGCGCCGCAGCCGCAAGCCCGGCGATGCCCGGGCCCTGCTGGCCGCGCTGCGTAATCTGGGCAGCTACGACGCAGGTGGCTTCGTCGTGAACTACGGCCCCGACCAGAACCACGGCAGCAAGTACGTGGAACTGGGTATGGTCAGGCGCGACGGCCGACTGCGCAACTGAGCGCCGCCAGAGGCGCCCGGTTGGCCAGGGTTTTGCGCTGCGGCTCAGGCCCGAAAAGGCCAGCCGACGGGCCCGCTGTCGGCGGCGGGAGCCCCTGACGCGTTGGAGGGATGGCGCAACAGCCGGGCGTTTCCCCTGAGCCGCCAGCCCGACAGCCAAGGTATATTGGTTCTCACCATGAACATGCCGCTCAAACACGACGACGTGCCGGTGGCTGCGGGCCCTGCCCTGCAGCCCGCGACGCGCGGTCTCGTCCTGCGGGGGCTGCCCTCAAGCCGAGCTGGAAACACCGCCCTGCTGGCCATACTTGAACGGCTGGGCGCGCGCGATCTGGCGCCCGTGGTGATGTCCGAGTCCGGCGTGGACGGCCGGGGCCGCTGGCTGAGACTGTGGCTCAGCCCGGCGGTTGGAAAAGCCTGGGCGCCAGGCCACGACACCATGGGACTGGCGGCGCATCTGGGCCTGCGCACCCTGGAGCTTGACTCGGACCTTCAGCGTGAGATCCTGATCACGCTGCTCATGAACCCCTCGGGCCTGGATTTCCCGAGCGTTGACGAGCTCGAGTCGGCCGTCTGCATCCGGCGCAACATCGTGCATGCGGCGCGCCGCACCAGCCTGGCCTTCGACACCAACGCCGTCGAGCGCCCCGAGGACTGCTGGCGCTATGACCAAGACCATGGCTTCACCCTGCTGCCCGGGGTGCCACTGATCGAGGCCCTGGTCAAGACCACGCAGCCCGAAGTCTCAGGCCGGCTCTATTCCTTCTCCTGCTACCGCGCCACCGAGTACGTCACGCTGCTGGGCATTGCGCAGGAGCTGCGGCGCACCCACCCGGAGCTGTTCGAGCGGCTGCAGGACCTGTGGCGCCAGCGCGCCATCCAGTCCGGCGAGTTCCACGACGTTTTCCTGCGCGAGCAGGGCTCCACAGACACGCCGCTGCCGCCGCTGTACTACGTGCCGGGTGACCGGGTCTGGTTCCGCAACCCTGACGAGGCCTCGGCCGACGCCTGTGGCTTCGAGGGCTCCTGGGTGATGTACCTGGGCTCGGGCCTCTTCACCAACTTCTGGAAGCACAGCCAGCCCTACACCCTGACGCGCAAGTGCGTGGAGGTCTATCACTGGCGCCACGGCCTGTACCAAGACGCCGAGGGCGAGGCGCAGATTGACGAGGTCCGCATCGAGCCGCTGATCAAGGCCACGCTTAACGACCCCGAGGCGCTCGCCGCCGTCATGGCCCGCATGACGCGCTGGCGCGAGCCCCGCGGCGTCTACACCGGGGCTGGCGGCTGCATGGACACCTCGCGCGAGTTCGCGCGCTGGGTGCGGCCCGGCACCTCGGACATGACCATTCCCCAGACCTGAGCCTGACCTGCAGACCCATGCAGGCGCGGCATACCTTCATTGACGGGCTCAAGTTCCTGGGCGCACAGCTCATTGTGCTGCACCATCTCTCGGCCTACGGGCCGCTGGCGGACGCCCTGCATCGCGCGACACCCGCGCTGGCGGGCTGGCTCTACGACTATGCGCGCATGGCCGTGCAGTTCTTCCTGGTGCTGGGTGGTTTCCTTGCCGTGCAGCACCTGCGGCCCATGGCCAGCGGCCAGGCCTCGCTGCGCATGGCGATCGCGCGGCGCTACCAGCGGCTCGTGCTGCCTATGTTCGCAGCGCTGCTGCTGGCCCTTTGTGCGGCGGCCATCGCGCGTGTCTGGCTGCACGACCCCTTTGTGCCGACCACGCCGGGCTGGGGCCAGCTGCTGGCGCACGCCCTGCTGCTGCAGGATGTGCTGGGCATCGAAGCCCTATCGGCCGGCATCTGGTACGTGGCCATCGACTTCCAGCTCTTCCTGCTGCTGGCCATCCTCATGCGCCTGGGCTATCGGGCCCAACCGGGACGGCAGCTGACCGTGGTGCTGGTGCTGGCCCTGATGGTGGGCTCCCTGGTGCTGTTCAATCGCCAGCCCGGACTGGACCCCTGGGCCCTGTACTTCTTTGGCTCCTATGGTCTGGGTACGGCGGCCTGGTGGGCCGGGCGCTCGCGCCACCCGCTTGCAGCGCTGGGGCTGCTCGCCGTGATCGGCATCGGCGCGCTGTGGCTGGAGTTTCGCGAACGCGCGGCACTGGCGTTGGCTCTGGCACTGCTGCTCGGTGGCCTGGTGTGGCAGCGACGCGCCTACCCGCGAGGGGAACACCCTGTGCCCGAGGTCTTGAGGCAACTCCTGCATCGCGGCGCGGCGATGTCGTATGCCCTCTTCCTGATTCACTTCCCGGTGCTGCTGCTGGCCAATGCCTTTTACGCTCAGTGGACAGGCGCCGGGGCGCTGGTGCTGGTAGCCACCGTGCTGGGCTACTGGCTGGCCAGCATGACGCTGGCCTGGGCATTCGAGCGCTATGTGGAGACGCCGCTGGCACGCTGGGGCCTGCCGCGCAGCAGTGGCTCGACCAGCGCCATGGCCTCGCGGCCACTCCAGTCCAATTCGCCGCGCACACGCTGACGCGGCCGGCCTTCGGGGTCGATCAGGATCGTGGTGGGCAGGACGCTGGCGCCCCAGGCCCGCGCAGCCTCCTTCATCGGGTCCAGCAGCACGTTGAGCTGCAGGCCGCTGGACCGCAGATACTGGACGATCCGGGCAGGACTTTCCCCTACGTTGAGGGCCAGTACCTGCAGTGTGTCCGGCGCGTAGCTCTGCGCCAGCTGCTGCAGCGAAGGCATTTCAGCGCGACAGGGCGGGCACCAGGTGGCCCAGAAGTTCAGCACGACGACGCGTGCGCGCAGCGCCTCCAGCGTCCAGGGCCTGCCCAGCAGGTCCGGCGCGCTCAAAGCCGGAACCGGCTGGCCTGCCGGCCAGGGCATGACGTCGTAGCCGCGCTGCGCGAGTGCCGGCAGTGTGGCAGCGCCAAGCGCCCAGCCGAGCAGCGCGCGGCGGTCCATCAGACCTTGGCGGCCACCCAGCCCTGCACGCTGGCGAGGGCCGCACCAAGCTTGCTCGCGTCGGTGCCACCGGCCATGGCCATGTCCGGCTTGCCGCCGCCCTTGCCACCCACCTGCTGGGCGACGAAGTTGACGAGCTCGCCAGCCTTGACCTTGCCCACGCTTTCGGCCGTGACACCGGCGGCCAGCTGCACCTTGTCGCCATCCACCGTTGCCAACACGATGGCGGCCGTCTTGAGCTTGTCCTTGAGCTTGTCCAGCGTGTCGCGCAGGGTCTTGGCATCGGCGCCATCCAGGCGCGCGGCCAGCACCTTGAGCCCCTTGACGTCCACCGCATGAGCCATGAGATCGTCGCCCTGGCTGGAGGCCAGCTTGCCCTTGAGGGCGGCGATTTCCTTTTCGAGTGCCTTCTTTTCTGCGAGCAACGTATCGACAGCAACTTGCACGGCGCCGCCACCGGCCGCAACGCGCAGGGTCTGCGCAACGTGAGCGAACTCACCCAGCTGATTGTTCAACATGGCAAGCGCGGCTGGCCCCGTTGTCGCCTCGACACGGCGAACCCCAGCTGCAACGCCAGACTCGGAGTAGATCTTGAAAACGCCGATATCGCCGGTACGCTGTACGTGGGTGCCACCACAGAGTTCGCGGCTGGTTCCAATGTCAAGCACGCGCACCGTGTCCCCATACTTTTCACCAAAAAGCATCATGGCGCCGGTTTTCTGCGCGGAATCGATATCCATGACGCGTGCGTGAGTCGGTACATTGGCAATGATTTCCGCATTAACGCGTAGCTCGACCTGTTGTATCTGCTCCCCCGTCATCGGCCCGTTATGCGCGAAGTCGAAACGCGTCTTATCAGCGTCCACCAGGCTACCCTTCTGCTGCACATGGCTGCCCAGCACCTCGCGCAGGGCCTTGTGCATGAGGTGGGTGACCGAGTGGTTGCGCATGGTGGCCGCGCGCTGGCTCAGGTTGACCTGCGCGGTAACGTGATCGCCCACGTTGAGCGTGCCCGCAGCCAGCACACCGTGGTGGCCGTGCACATCGGCCTTGATCTTCTGGGTGTCCGCCACCTCGAAACGGGCCGAGCCGCTAATCAGCACCCCTTCGTCACCCACCTGGCCGCCGCTCTCGGCATAGAAGGGCGTGGTGTCCAGCACCACGACGCCCGGCTGGCCGGCCTTGAGCACGGCAGTGGGAATGCCCTCGACATACAGCGCGACGATCTTGCCCTGGGCTTCGAGCTTGTCGTAGCCGACAAACTCGTTGCTCGCGCCCGTGTACTCCAGAGCCTTGTCCATCTTGAACTTACCCGCAGCACGGGCCTGGCTCTTCTGCTTGTCCATGGCGGCAGCGAAACCGGCCTCGTCGACCTTGACACCGCGCTCGCGGCAGACGTCGTTGGTCAGGTCCAGCGGAAAGCCGTAGGTGTCATGCAGCTTGAAGGCCACATCACCCGGCAGCACCTTGGCGCCGCTGCCCAGTGACGCGTCCAGGATCTGCATGCCGTTTTCCAGCGTCTCGTAGAAGCGCTCCTCCTCGGCCCTGAGCACCTCGGTGATGCGCTGCTCCTGTTCCTTCAGGCGCGGGTAGGCATCGCCCATCTGGCGCACGAGCTCAGCCACCAGCTTGTGGAAGAAGGGTTTTTTCTGGCCCAGCTTGTAGCCGTGGCGGATGGCGCGGCGCACGATGCGGCGCTGCACGTAGCCACGGCCTTCGTTGCCGGGAATCACGCCGTCGCTCACGAGGAAGGCGGTGGCACGGATGTGGTCGGCGATCACGCGCAGAGAGGGGTGCGTGAGGTTCGTGGTGCCGACAGCCCGCGCGGCGGCCTGGATCAACGCGGCAAAGAGGTCGATTTCGTAGTTGCTGTGCACATGCTGCAGGATGGCGGCCAGGCGCTCTAGGCCCATGCCCGTATCGACGCAGGGCGCGGGCAGCGGCCTGACCGAGCCGTCCTCAGCCATGTCGAACTGCATGAACACGTTGTTCCAGATCTCGATGAAACGGTCGCCGTCTTCGCCAGGGCTGCCCGGGGGGCCGCCGGGGATGTGCGGGCCATGGTCGTAGAAGATTTCGGAGCAGGGGCCGCAGGGACCGGTATCGGCCATCATCCAGAAGTTGTCGCTCTTGTAGCGCCCCCCTTTGTTGTCGCCGATGCGGATCACGCGCGAAGGGTCCAGGCCGATTTCCTTGGTCCAGATGTCGTACGCTTCGTCGTCCTCTGCATAAACGGTGGCAAGTAGGCGCTCCTTGGGCAGCTTGTAGACCTCGGTCAGAAGCTCCCAGGCCCACTTCAGCGATTCGCGCTTGAAGTAGTCGCCAAACGACCAGTTGCCCAGCATCTCGAAGAAGGTGTGATGGCGGGCGGTGTAGCCCACGTTCTCCAGGTCGTTGTGCTTGCCGCCAGCACGCAGGCAGGCCTGCACCGAGGCCGCGCGCACATAGCTGCGCTTGTCAGTGCCGAGGAACACATCCTTGAACTGCACCATGCCCGAGTTGGTGAACATGAGCGTCGGGTCGTTGCCGGGCACCAGGGGGCTGGACTGCACGACCGTGTGGCCCTTGGCTGCGTAGAAGTCAAGGAAAGTCCTGCGGATGTCCGCGACTGAAACGAAATCAGAGGGCTGTGTGCTGTCAATCATCGTGCTGAAGATTATAGATTCCGAATGCAGTCGAAGAGCCCTCGGCGCGACGGCAGGCGGCGCGATATCTGAGCCCGAACTCACGATGCGCTAAGATGAAACGGAGTTCTGCATCAGCACCGCCGGTGCTCTTTTTCAAGTTCGCCAAGAGGCTCGTCATGCAGCTGAAAACCTACCACTACAACGCCGGGCAGGGCTGGAGTCAGCCTTTCGATTCGACGCTGGACTCCCAACACACTATGCTGCTTGTTCTCAGCAGCCTGGGCCAGGCGGAGCTGGAATCGGGGCTGAAGGACCTGCGTCGCGCATTCCCGAACGCCACATGGGTGGGCTGCTCAACGGCGGGCGAAATCTGTGGCGACGCACTGATGGACCAGTCCCTGGTGGTCGCTGTTGCGAGGTTTGAGCACACACGGCTGCGGCTGGCCAGCGCGACGATCGCCGAATCATCAGAGTCGCAGATGGTGGGCACCCAGCTTGGTGCGGCCCTCGACGCCCCGGATCTCAAGGCGGTGTTTCTGCTGTCGGATGGTCTTTGCGTCAATGGCTCGAGTCTGATCAAGGGCCTGACGGATAACCTCGACGGGCAAGTCATCGTCACAGGGGGACTCGCTGGCGATGGCGACAGGTTCGAGACCACCTGGGTCATGCAGGACCAGGCGCCGCAGTCTCATCGGATCACTGCGGTCGGGCTGTACGGCGAACGGCTCAGGGTGTCGCACGGATCAAAAGGCGGTTGGGACCTGCTGGGTCCCGAGCGCAGGATCACGGGCTCGCGCAGCAACGTGTTGCTAAGCATCGACGGGCAACCCGCGCTCGCCTTGTACAAGAAATACCTGGGAGAGCGGGCCAATGGTTTGCCCGCCACCGCCTTGCTGTTTCCGCTGGCGATTCTCAACACACACGCGAAGGACGGCGTGACGGTGCGCACGGTTCTGTCCGTCAACGAGGAAGAAAACTCCATTACTTTTGCCGGCGACGTACCCGAAGGGAGCACGGTTCGACTCATGTCCGCCAATTTTGAGCGGCTCATCAACGGCGCGGGCGAGGCTGCGGCAAGCATCATGCTCGACGACTACCGCGGCAATGCACTGCTGACGATCGGGATCAGTTGCATCGGACGCAGGCTTGTGCTCGGGCAGCGCACCGAGGAGGAGATTGAGGAGGTCCGCCATGCGCTTCCTGCCGGCAGCGAACTCGTCGGCTTTTACTCCTATGGTGAGATCTCGCCCCTGGCCAGTGGGCGCTGCGATCTGCACAACCAAACCATGACGCTCACGTCGTTCTGGGAGACGTGACGTATGCACCGGCTGCTTGCTAGGCAACTGCGCAAGCTCGGGCTTGATCCAGCCCGCCCCCCGGATGCACAGGGGTGGTCGGGCCTGCTGAACCTGATCGACAAGACCTACCGGGAGGAGGATCAGACCCGCTACACCCTGGAGCGCGCCAATGCAATCTCCGCCGAGGAGCTCAGCACGCATTTATCCTCCCTGCAAATCAAGTCCTCGTCCCAGCAAGCCCACCTCAGCACGATCGTTGCAACACTCAAGGAGTTGATCTGGTTGAAGGATTCCGAGGGTGTCTACCTCGCATGCAACCAGATGTTCGAGCGCTTTACCGGCCTGCGTGAGACGCAGGTCATCGGCAGGACCGACCAGGATCTGAGGAGTATCGATACAGCGGGCCTCTTGACCAAGCTAAACCCCTTTCCCCATGGCGACGCGGTACCAAGGGTGTTTGAAACATGGTCCAGGACCGGCGGCGAAGGGCAGCAGGTACTGCTTGAAGTCTCGCTCACGCCTGTGTTCCGGGACTCGGAGCTCATCGGCATGATGGGCCTGGGACGGGATGTGACCGACGCCCGACAAGCCGAGGGAAGAATCCGGAATCTGGCCTACTTCGATGCCCTCACTGGCTTACCGAACCGCCTGCTCGCGCGCGATCGGATCGAGCAGGCCATGCTGGCGGGGGCCCGTAACGGCAACAATGGGGCACTGCTGTTCATCGACCTCGATCAGTTCAAGTTGCTCAACGACACGCTCGGTCATGACGTGGGCGACCTGCTGCTCAAGCAGGTAGCGCACACTCTGACCCACTGTGTGCGCAAGAGCGATACCGTCGCCAGAATTGGGGGCGACGAGTTCGTTGTTGTACTGCCTGATCTCGTCGCGGATGATGAGCACGCCGCGGCAGAGGTCGAGACCGTTTGCAGAAAGATCGTTGCGGCTTTTGATCAGCCCTTCGTGATCAACGGCAGGATCCACCGCAGCACCCCCAGCATCGGGGCCACGCTCTTCAAGGGCCAAGGAGCCGGTGTTGATACCCTGCTCAAACAGGCGGATCTCGCGATGTACAGATCGAAGGAAGCAGGTCGCAACACCTTCTGTTTCTTTGATCCTTCGCTTGAGAGCGCCACCGCCCTTCGCGTACAAACAGAGAACGACCTGCGCTCGGCACTCAGTGGCGGCCAGCTCCTGTTGCATTACCAGGCCCAGGTCAACCACACCGGCCGCCTGACCGGTTGCGAAGTGCTGGTTCGCTGGCAACACCCCCGCCGTGGCCTCGTCGCCCCGATGGAGTTCATTCCGGTCGCCGAGGCCACGGGGCTGATCGTCCCGATTGGCCAGTGGGTTTTGGAGGAGGCCTGCTCCCAGCTGGCATCGTGGGCCACACAAGCCGATCTGATGCATTTGACGATCTCCGTCAACGTCAGCGCCCTGCAGTTTCGTCGCCCCCAGTTCCCGGATGAAGTCCTGGCCACCCTGGCGCGCACCGGAGCCGATCCGGCCAGACTCAAGCTGGAGTTGACCGAGTCCCTGCTGATGTCAGACGCGGAAGAGGTGATCGCCAAGATGCACTTGCTCAGCTCCCACGGCATCGGTCTGGCACTGGATGATTTTGGTATCGGCTACTCCTCGTTCTCCTACCTCAAGCGCCTCCCACTGGCCCAGTTGAAGATAGACCAGAGCTTTGTGCGCGACATGCTGAGCAGTGATGAGGATGCGTCGATTGTCAGGTCCATCATCAATCTCACCAGCAACCTGAAGCTGGACGTGATTGCCGAGGGTGTGGAGACCGTGCGGCAGCTCGCGTTCCTGCACGAGGCGGGTTGTCGTGACTATCAGGGCTACCTCTTCAGCCACCCGGTACCCCTGGATCAGTTCCTGCTGCTCGTGGCTACGGCTGCAGCCGGCGGCGTGCATGTGAAGATGCCGGTCCAGACCTAGGCGGGCCTCTGTCGCCCCCGCAGTGTGTTGCCCGGCATGACGCTGGCACAATCGAACCACCCGACCAGACGCCCAAACCGGAGACAAAGCCCCATGGACATGAAGACCTCCCCGCTTTCCCTGCTCAAGGACCCAAGCCTTTTCAAGACCGACGCTCTGGTCAACGGACATTGGACCAGGGGCGCGGCTGACTTGCGCTTCGACGTGCTGGACCCGGCCACCGGAAATAAGCTGGCCGACGTGGCCAACCTCGGCCCGGCGGATGCCGAGCAGGCCATCAACGCTGCCAACGCCGCTTGGCCCTCCTGGCGCGCCAAAACTGGCAAGGAACGCAGCGGCATACTGCGCAAATGGTTTGAACTGCTGATGGCCAACCAGGATGACCTGGCCCGGCTCATGACCGCCGAACAGGGAAAGCCTTACTCGGAAGCCAGAGGCGAGGTAGCCTACGGCGCGAGCTTCGTCGAGTGGTTCGCAGAAGAAGCCAAGCGGGTCAACGGCGAGACCCTTCCGCAGTGGGATAACAACCGTCGCCTGATGGTCATCAAGCAGCCCATCGGTGTGTGCGCGGCCATCACGCCCTGGAACTTCCCGCTGGCCATGATCACGCGCAAAGTCGCGCCGGCGCTGGCTGCGGGCTGCCCGGTCATCATCAAGCCGGCGGAGCTCACGCCGCTGACAGCGCTGGCAGTGGCCGAACTGGCCGTGCGCGCTGGCATTCCCGCCGGTGTGCTGAACCTCATCACCGCCGACAGCGACAACTCCATCGCCGTGGGCAAGGTCTTGTGCGCCAGCGATGTAGTGCGCCACATCAGCTTCACCGGATCCACCGAGGTGGGTCGCATCCTGATGGCGCAGAGCGCCCCCACGGTGAAAAAGCTTAGCCTGGAGTTGGGCGGCAACGCGCCCTTCATCGTGTTTGATGACGCCGACATCGACTCGGCGGTTGAAGGCGCCATGGCCAGCAAGTACCGCAACGCCGGCCAGACCTGCGTCTGCGCCAACCGCATTTATGTCCAAGAGGGCGTTTACGACCAGTTCGTCCAAAAGTTCGCTGCCAAGGTGGCAGCCGTGAAGATCGGCAATGGCTTTGAGGACGGTGTGTCCCAGGGCCCCCTGATCGAGCCGGCCGCAGTGGACAAGGTGGAGCGTCATGTGGCCGATGCCGTTGCCAAGGGCGGCAAGGTGTTGACCGGCGGCAAACGCGCCACTGACAAGGGCGCCCAGTTCTTCCAGCCCACCGTTCTGGCCGAAGCGCGGCAGGACATGCTCTGCGCGACGGAAGAGACCTTCGGGCCCTTCGCGCCGGTGTTCCGCTTCAAGACCGAGCAGGAGGTGGTCGAGATGGCCAACGCCACCATCTTTGGCCTGGCGAGTTATTTCTACAGCCGGGACGTCGGCCGGATCTTCCGCGTGAGCGAGGCGCTGGAGTACGGCATGGTGGGCATCAATGTGGGCATCATTGCCACAGAGCATGTGCCCTTCGGCGGTGTGAAGCAGTCAGGCCTGGGCCGCGAGGGCTCGCACCACGGCATGGACGACTACGTGGAACTCAAGTACCTCTGCCTTGGGGACATCCTCAAGTAAACTACGCGGCGCGCAAGACCTTTGCGGGTGTCGTTCAATGGTAGGACTCTTGCTTCCCAAGCAAATAACGTGGGTTCGATTCCCATCACCCGCTCCACACGATCACTTCACAACGTCTCAAATCGTCTCCGAACCCGCATGGCTAACGCACGCGGGGTTTTCTCTTTTCTCGGCAGACCTTCCCTCGGGGAGTTTTTTGGATACGGCCGCCGCTCTGCGACCTGTAAGTCCGTCCTTAACGCCGGCAACCTAGAGCCCGCTCACACGATTTTCTTGAGTGCGAACGAGGTGCCAAAGACGCCGATCTTGGCGCGCGACGAATCCCAGACTGGCCTTCTGGGCAAGGCGTGCAACAACGGGTGGCGCCTTTTTTACCCCGTTCCCTCTGGATGACAGCCAACAAGGCCATGCGCCGCGTTGCGAAGCCTTGCCGGGGGCCTACCCCGACTACGTTTTTCGCCTCGCGCTTGGCCTTTTTGATCCAAAGCGCATCCCAAGAAAATAGTGTGAACAGGCCGAGTGACCCTCAGGAGCGCCGCTGGGGACCGGAGGAGGACGTTCGGCACCGATTGATGTCGTCATACTCAAACACTGAAAAAGTAAGCAAACTCAAAGCTGGCTTGTTGACCGTGATCAATAAATCTGCTCGAGATCGGGAACACAAGCATTACGAAGAGCGGGCTGAGTGGTGTAAAAAGCGCGAAAGCCCTTGTTTGCGGCTGGAGGATATGTCGTGCTGAATCCTGCTTTGACATCTCGCATCGTCAAAGTGCCCTGTGCAGGCGGGGTGGAGCCCAACATGGCGGACTACGACCAGACCGTCGCCAACTTCACCTGGGATGGCGTGCGCCGCACCCTCAATGGTCTACCTGCCGGTGGACTGAACATAGCCCATGAGGCCGTAGATCGTCACGTACACGTTGGCCGAGGTCAGCGTATCGCCATTCGTTGGATCGGCAAGGACGGCGCGCGACGACAGTTCAGTTACCTGGAACTGATGCAGGCAAGCAATCGCTTCGCCAATGCGCTTCGCCAGCGTGGGGTACAACCGGGCGAGCGGGTGTTCGCGCTGATGGGCCGCGTGCCAGAACTCTACGTCGCGGTGCTGGGCGCGCTCAAAGCGCGTTGCGTGATCTCGCCTCTGTTTTCAGCGTTCGGGCCGGAGCCCATTGCCACCCGGGCCGAAATGGGTAACGCGCGGGTGCTCGTAACCACGCCAGAGCTATACCGGCGCAAGGTACAGGGCCTGCGTGACCGACTGGCTGAACTGCGCCATGTGCTGCTGGTGGGTGAAGCGGCGAACGACATATCCGACAGCAGCGTGGAGCCGTGGAGCGATGTGGTCGACTCCTGTTCGCCCGACTACACCATCGAGCCGACCGACCCCGAAGAAGTCGCCCTGCTCCACTTCACGAGCGGGACCACCGGACGCCCCAAAGGCGCGCTGCTCGTTCACGCAGCCGTGCTGGCCCACGCTGCAACGGGTTGGTACGCCCTGGACCTGCACCCTGACGATGTGTTCTGGTGCACCGCCGACCCAGGTTGGGTAACCGGCACCAGTTACGGCATCTTCGCCCCCTTGGTCAATGGCGTGACCAATGTGATCGCTGAAACAGAGTTCGACGCCGCGACTTGGTACAACATCCTTGAGCAAGAGCGCGTCAGTGTCTGGTACACGGCGCCAACTGCCATCCGCATGATGATGAAGCTGGGCACCGAAGCTTTGCGACACCATGATTTGACCGCCTTGCGCTTTATGGCCAGCGTCGGTGAACCTTTGAACCCGGAAGCGGTGGTATGGAGCCAAGAGGCCTTTGGCCGGCCGTTTCACGACAACTGGTGGCAGACCGAGACTGGCGGCATCATGGTCGCCAACTACGCGTCAATGGACATCAAGCCTGGCTCGATGGGCAAGCCCTTACCAGGTATCACCGCAGCCATCGTACGCCGCACCGGCAGCGGTATCGTGGTGATCGATACTCCCGACACGGACGGCGAACTGGCTCTGCGTGCGCCTTGGCCGTCGATGATGCGCGGCTATCTGCACGAGGACGAACGTTACCGCAAATGCTTCGTCGATAGCTGGTACCTCAGCGGCGACTTGGCGCGGCGCGATACGCAGGGCTACTACTGGTTTGTTGGGCGCGCCGATGACGTCATCAAGTCGGCCGGCCATTTGATTGGACCTTTCGAGGTTGAAAGCGCCCTGATCGAGCACCCTGCGGTGGCCGAGGCCGGCGTCATCGGCATCCCCGACCCGACCGTCGGTGAAGTGGTCAAGGCATTTGTCGCGCTCAAGCCCGGCTTTGAAGCCAGCGAAGCGCTGCAGCTCGAACTTCTGGGCCACGCGCGCAAGCGCCTAGGCGCTGCCGTCGCGCCGAAAGAGATCGCCTTTCGCACCAACCTGCCCAAAACGCGCAGCGGCAAGATCATGCGCCGCCTGCTCAAGGCGCGCGAGTTGGGCTTGCCAGAGGGCGACCTGTCGTCACTGGAAAGCGACGAGAAGTGAAGTATTTGCGATGAGCGACAAACTGATCCTCAACCGCTCCCACCTGCACACGCTTTACCGTCAGATGCTGCGCATACGCCGCTTTGAAAGTCGCTGTGTCGAGTTGTACCAGGCGCAAAAAATCCGGGGCTTTATGCACCTATACGATGGTGAAGAGGCGGTTGCCGTTGGCGTGATGTCGGCACTGGAGCCGCAGGATGCCGTGGTTGCCACCTACCGCGAGCACGGCCACGCGCTCGCGCGCGGCGTGCCGATAAATGCCATCATGGCCGAGATGTTCGGCAAGCGAGAAGGCTGCTGTCGTGGGTACGGCGGATCGATGCACCTGTTCGACCGCTCGCGCCGCTTCTACGGCGGCAACGCCATCGTCGGAGGCGGAATCCCACTCGCTGCGGGCATTGCCCTGGCCGACCAGCGGCTGCGCGCCGGAGCCGTCACCGCCTGCTTTTTCGGCGAAGGCGCGTCCGGCGAAGGCGTGTTCCACGAGGTCATGAACATGGCCAAGCTCTGGCACCTACCGGTACTGTTCATCTGCGAAAACAACCTATATGCAATGGGTGTGCCGCTGACAGACGCCGACGTCGAGACCGACGTCTGGCGCAAGGCGTGCGCCTACCGTATGCCAGCCGAACAAATTGACGGCATGGACCCGGTACAGGTCGAGGTTGCAGCACACCGGGCCGTGGCCCACATACGCTCTGGCGATGGGCCCTACTTTCTGGAGGCTCGCACCTACCGTTTCAGAGCACATTCTATGTTCGACTCTCAGGCCTACCGACAGCGCGACGAAATCGAACACTGGAAGCTGCGCGACCCGATACCGCGCCTGCTGCAATGGATGCAGGCAAACCACCTGTGCAGCGACGACGAGGCCCGCGCCATGGAAGCCGATATCGACGCGGAGATCCAGGCTGCGGTCGACTTCGCCGAAAATGGCAGCTACGAGCCGGTAGACGACTTGGAGCGCTTCGTGCTCATGTCCGGCGTGGTGCAGGAGGGTACATCATGAGTGATGTCATCACCTACCGCGAAGCATGCCGTCAAGGCTTGCGCGAGGCACTGCAGTCCGATCCGCGCACCTTCATCATGGGCGAGGACGTGGGCAAATATGGAGGCTGCTACGGCGTCACCAAGGGCCTGCTCGAAGAATTCGGCCCGCAGCGCGTCATGGACACCCCTTTGGCCGAAAATGGTTTCACGGGTATCGGCGTTGGTGCCGCCGTGGCCGGTTTGCGTCCGATCATTGAGATCATGACCTGCAACTTCAGCCTATTGGCGCTGGACCAGATCATGAACAACGCTGCCACGCTGTCGCACATGAGTGGGGGTCAGTTCGCGGTGCCGCTGGTGCTGCGCATGGCCACCGGTGCAGGGCGCCAGCTCGCAGCCCAGCACTCGCACAGCCTGGAGGGCTGGTTCGCCCACATCCCCGGCCTCAAGGTACTGGCCCCAGCCACGTTGGACGACGCGCGCCACATGCTCAAGGCCGCGCTAGCCGACCCCAACCCGATATTGATTTTCGAGCACATCGTGCTCTACAACGCAGAGGGCAAACTAGACCCGGTAACTACCACCGTCGACATTGAATGCGCCGCAGTACGCCGCCCTGGGAGCGACGTGACGCTGGTCACCTATGGAAACAGCCTATCCAAATGCCTGAGCGCCGCACAGGCCTTGGTCGCTGACGGCATTGACGCCGAAGTGATCGACCTGCGCGTGTTACGGCCTTTGGACATGGATACCATCGCCGCCTCGGTGGCGCGCACGCACCGCGTTGTCATCGTAGACGAAGGATGGAAGTCCGGCTCGATCTCGGCCGAAATTGCCGCGCGCTTGGCAGAGTCCTACCTGTATGAACTCGACGCCCCCGTACGACGTGTCTGTGGACGGGAGGTTCCGGTACCTTACGCTAGCCACCTTGAAGCGGCCGCGTTGCCCAGCATAGACGCCATCGCAGCAGCAGCCCGAACCTTGATGCCGAATCGCGCCTGAGAATACACGCATGCCCGACCTCCTCATGCCTGCACTGGGCGCCGACATGGAAACAGCCAAGGTGGTCGCATGGCTGGTGCGCCCAGGTGACCGAGTCAAACGCGGCGATATGGTGGCCGTGGTCGAGACCCACAAAGGCGCCATCGACGTCGAGTGCTTCCTGGATGGCGTGATTGACCACTTGACACCCACCGGCCAGCTGCTACCGGTGGGGGCAGTGATCGCAAAGGTGCATGGTGACTGCGACGCGTCGCCCTTCGCAACGGCTCTCCCGCCCGCATCGGCTTTCAGCGCCAAGGCCATCCAGAACTTACCAACGCCGATAGCCTCACAGACCGCGACATTCAAGACGACCACCGGCACCCAGCCGCCGACTCAACAACCCGCCCGCAGCGGCCACCGCGAGCCCCCCGCGCCTGGGACAGCGACCCGCGTCAAGGTCAGTCCGGCCGCGCGACAGTTGGCACAACAACTGGGCATGCCGTGCGATGGTTTGATCGGCAGCGGAGCCGACGGCGCCATCACGCGGGTTGACCTCGAACGCGCCGCTGCGTCGCGCATCGAAGCCACACCTCAGCAAGGCGCCGGCGGACGCTTCGACCCGTTGCAGATGCGTGAGGCCATCGCCACCACTATGAGCCGATCCAAACGCGAAATCCCGCATTACTACCTCGGCACAACCATTGATCTTTCGACCGCACAAGCATGGCTGAGTGAATGGAATGCCGAACGCGAACCGGCTGATCGACTGCTGCCAGCGATACTGTTGCTGAAGGCTACTGCCATTGCAGTGGCGCGGGTTGCGACCTTCAACGGACACTTTGTCGATGGCATCTATCGCCCGTCTGCATCGGTACATGTTGGCTGGGCTATCTCCTTGCGTGGCGGCGGTCTGATCGCACCTGCCCTGCATGACGCCGACCAGAAGCCATTGACGCAACTGATGGTCGAGATGCGAGACTTGGTCCAACGGTCCCGCGCCGGAGGCTTGCGCAGTTCCGAACTCAGCGATCCGACTGTGACCATTAGCAACCTAGGCGATCGCGGCGCAGAATCGATTTTCGGTGTCGTCTATCCGCCGCAAGTGGCGCTGATCGGCTTTGGCCGCATCGCGCAGCGCCCCTGGGTGGTCGATGACGAGATCAAAGTGCGTACCCTGGTCAATGCCAGCCTCGCTGCCGACCACCGCGTCAGCGACGGCCATCAAGGAAGCCTGTTGCTCAGCGCCATCGACAGGGCTTTGCAGTCGCCCTCGACGCTTTGATCACAGCCATCAAGGGAACACCGCATGAACGCATCCGAAATCAGAAATCTGGCCGCTCACGTACTGGCACGCATCGCCCCAGAGGCCGACTTGTCGGCGGTTGAGCCCGGCGCAGACTTGCGTGATACGTTGGACCTAGACTCAATGGACTTCCTCAACTTCATCACGGGTATCAGTCAAGGCAGTGGCCACCCCATTGCGGAGAAAGACTACCCTCAGCTCTACACCCTAGACGGCCTGGTAGCCTACTTGAGCAACGCGACGCGCTCTTGATTGCATACGGCCTACAAAAACCAATTGCTGCAGCACCGCAAACGCGTAGCGTCAGCACCAAGAAAAAAAATTCACACCCATAAGTCAATAAGAATCCCCCGGAGCGACTCACGGCGCCAAGGTCAATCTCTCTCAAGAGGCCAATGATCTGGCTTTCGCTCTAAACCGATTGACTTAAGCCGACTCAGATGCGCTTGCATGAAAGTTTCGGGCTGGTCGTCGCCGTCGCTAGGGCTAGGGAAGGTCTGAACAAGTCCCGCCATGCGCGTTCGAGTCAAAAACGGGATGATTTGACCGCCCGCATCGCGCGTCGTGTGCCCGTAGGCACACGCAAGCGATTGGGTGGACAAAGGGCCCGTCGGCGCATCCGGCCGGATGTGCCCGCCGGTCCGGCCCTATTGGCCCGCAAACGCCA
>JADCGR010000040.1 GCA_020248905.1 Curvibacter sp.
CCCAGCGTGGGATGCGGATGGATGGTCTTACCGATATCCACTGCGTCAGCGCCCATCTCGATGGCCAGCGCGATCTCGCCGATCATGTCGCCCGCGTGCGTGCCCACGATGCCACCGCCGACGATCCGGTGCGTTTCCTCGCCAAAGAGCAGCTTGGTGAAGCCCTCGTCACGCGTATTGGCAATGGCGCGGCCCGAGGCGCTCCAGGGAAAGAGCCCCTTCTTCACCTTCACGCCCTGGGCCTTGGCCTGGTCCTCGGTGAGGCCCACCCAGGCCACTTCAGGGTCGGTGTAGGCCACGCTGGGGATGACGCGGGCGTTGAACGCGGCCGAGGCCAGCTCCTTGTTGCCCTGCAGTTCACCCGCAATGACCTCTGCCGCCACGTGCGCCTCGTGCACCGCCTTGTGCGCCAGCATGGGCTGGCCCACGACATCACCGATGGCAAAGATGTGCGGCACGTTGGTGCGCATCTGGATGTCCACGTTGATGTAACCACGGTCTGTCACCGCTACGCCAGCCTTTTCGGCGGAAATCTTCTTGCCATTTGGCGCGCGGCCGACGGCCTGCAGCACGAGGTCGTACGTCCCTTCGCTCTTGCTGCCATCCAGGCCCTCGAACTGCACCTTGATGCCCTGTGGCGTGGCCTGGGCTCCGACGGTCTTGGTCTTCAGGAGGATGTTGTCAAAGCGCGGCTTGTTCATCTTCTCCCAGACCTTGACCAGGTCGCGGTCGGCACCCTGCATCAGCCCGTCCATCATTTCCACCACGTCCAGGCGCGCACCCAGCGTGCTGTAGACCGTGCCCATTTCCAGTCCGATGATGCCGCCGCCGACGATGAGCATCTTCCTAGGCGTCTGGCTCAGGGCCAGCGCTCCCGTGGAATCGACGATACGCGGATCGTCGGGCAGGAAAGGCAGGCGCACGGCCTGCGAGCCAGCGGCGATGACGGCCTTCTTGAAAGCCACGACTTTCTTCTTGCCGGTCTTATCCTGCGCCGTACCGGTGGTTTCTTCCACTTCGACATGGTTTGGGCCCACGAAGGCACCGTAGCCACGCACTATCGTGACCTTTCGCATCTTGGCCATGGCGGCCAGCCCGCCTGTGAGCTTGCCAATCACCTTATCCTTATGACCGCGCAGCTTGTCGAGGTTGACCACAGGCTTGCCGAAGTCCACGCCCAGATCCGACAGATGGCTGGCCTCGTCCATCACCGCCGCCACGTGCAGCAGCGCCTTGGACGGGATACAACCCACGTTAAGGCAGACGCCACCCAGCGTTGCATAACGCTCGACGATCACCACCCTCAGGCCGAGATCGGCCGCACGGAAGGCTGCGGAGTAACCGCCGGGGCCAGCGCCGAGCACAAGCATGTCGCAGTCGAGGTCGGCGCTGCCACCGAAGCTGGCGGCGACCGGCGCGGGGGCGGCCGCCTGGAGAGCTGCAGCAGCAGCGGGCGATGCCGTAGCAACAGGCGCGGGAGCCGGAGCGTCCGCCGCAGACGATTCGAGCAGCAGCACCACCGATCCTTCTTTAACCTTGTCGCCGAGCTTGACCTTTAGCTCCTGGACCACCCCGCCCTGGCTGGCCGGGATTTCCATGGAGGCTTTGTCCGACTCCACGGTGATGAGCGACTGCTCGGGCTTGATGGTGTCGCCGGGCTTGACCAGCACCTCAATGACCGCGACCGAGTCGAAGTCGCCGATGTCGGGAACCTTGATTTCTACAAGAGCCATATTGTTCCTCTCCCAACAATCAGAGCAGAACGCGGCGGAAGTCGCCGAGGACCTGGGCCAAATGGGCGTTGAAGCGCGCACCGGCGGCGCCGTCGATCACCCGGTGGTCGTACGACAGCGACAGCGGCAGGGTTAGGCGTGGCTGGAAGGCCTTGCCGTCCCAGACCGGCTTCATGGCGCCGCGCGACAGGCCGAGGATGGCCACCTCAGGCGCATTGATCAGCGGCGTGAAGTAGGTCGTGCCGATGCCACCCAGCGATGAGATCGAGAATGTGCCGCCCTGCATGTCGCCAGCGCCGAGTTTGCCGTCGCGCGCTTTCTTGGAAAGCTCGGCCATCTCGGCGGAGATCTCGACGAGGCCCTTCTGGTCCGCGTTCTTGAGCACGGGCACCACCAGGCCGTTAGGCGTGTCGGCCGCGAAGCCAATGTTCCAGTAATTCTTCAGCACCAGTTGGTCGCCGTCGAGGCTGGCGTTGAACTCGGGGAACTTCTTGAGCGCGGCGACGGCCGCCTTGATGACGAAGGCTAGCATCGTGAACTTGATACCCACCTTTTCGTTCTCCTTGTTCAGCTGCACACGCAGGGCTTCCAAGTCGGTGATGTCCGCGTCCTCGTAGCTCGTGACGTGCGGGATCATCACCCAGTTGCGGTGCAGGTTGGCGCCGCTGATCTTCTTGATGCGCGAGAGGTCTTTGCGCTCGATGGGACCGAACTTGGCGAAGTCGACCTTGGGCCAGGGCAGCAGACCCAGGCTCGCGCCATCACCGCCGCCAGACGCGGCCCCCATCGCCTGGGTGCGCGCCGCACCGCTCATCACGGACTTGGTGAAGTTCTTGATGTCGGTGTCGATGATGCGGCCCTTGGGGCCGGAGCCCTTGACCTCTTCCAGCGGCACGCCGAGTTCGCGTGCAAACTTGCGAACCGAAGGGCTGGCGTGCGGAAGCTGACCCCTGGGAGCCGTGGGCTCGTGGGCAGGCACAGCGCTTGCAGGTGCCAGAGCCGCAGGAGCCGGTGCTGCCGCCACTGGCGCGGGTGCAGGTGCACGTGCAGGCGCGGGTGCGGGTACGGGTGCCACGGGCGATGGCGCAGGCACTGCTGGTGCAGCCGCAGCGGAGGGCGCATCGGACGACTCAAGCAACGCGACCAGCGATCCCATCGCCACCTTGTCGCCAAGCTTGACCTTGAGTTCCTTGATCACACCGCCGTGGCTGGAGGGGATCTCCATCGAAGCCTTGTCGGACTCAACGGTGATGAGTGATTGCTCGGCCTTGACCGTGTCACCGGGTTTGACCAGCAGTTCGATGACCGCGACCGAGTCGAAGTCACCGATATCGGGTACCTTGATTTCTACGAGAGCCATGATCTGTCTTCCTTGTTAAGGCGGGACAACCTTGTAACTAGGACATCACATGGCTACGCCATGTGAGCCTGCGCTGCAAAGTGCATCCCGTCCTGCGCTTAAGCGTAGAGGGGATTCACTTTGTCAGCCTTGATCTTGTACTTGGCGATGGCCTCGGACACCTTCTGGGCCGGGACGGCACCTTCTTCGGCCAAGGCCTTGAGCGCGGCAACCACGATGTAGTGGCGGTTGACCTCGAAGTGTTCGCGCAGCTTGCTTCGGAAATCGCTGCGCCCGAAGCCGTCGGTACCCAGTACCTTGTAGGTCCGGTCTTTCGGCATGAAGGGGCGGATCTGGTCGCTGAAGTTCTTCACGTAGTCGGTCGAGGCGATCACCGGACCAGCGTGCGGCTGCAGTTGCTGCGTGACAAAGGGCACGCGCTGCTTCTCGGTCGGGTGTAGCAGGTTCCAGCGCTCGACGTCCTGGCCATCGCGTGCCAGCTCGTTGAAGCTGGGGCAGCTGAACACGTTCGCCGCGACGCCCCAGTCCTTTTCAAGAAGCTCCTTGGCAAAGATGGACTCGCGAAGGATCGTGCCTGAACCGAGCAGGTTGACCTGCGGCGCGCCCTTCTTGGCCTTGCCTTCCTGCAGCAGGTACATGCCCTTGAGAATCTGCTCCTCGGTTCCCGGCCGCAGACCCGGCATGGCATAGTTCTCGTTGAGCAGCGTCAGATAGAAGAAGACGTTGTCCTGCTTCTCGACCATGCGCTTGAGACCATGGTGCAGGATGACCGCTACTTCGTGGGCGAAGGTCGGGTCGTAGCTCACGCAGTTGGGAATGGTGCTGGCCAGCACCTGGCTGTGCCCGTCCTCGTGCTGCAAGCCCTCGCCGTTGAGCGTGGTACGCCCGGAGGTGCCTCCCAGCAGGAAGCCGCGCGCCTGCATGTCGCCCGCCGCCCAGGCGAGGTCACCCACGCGCTGTAGTCCGAACATCGAGTAATAGATGTAGAACGGAATCATGATGCGGTTGTTCGTCGAGTAGGACGTCGCCGCCGCGATCCAGCTACTGATGCCGCCCGCCTCGTTGATCCCTTCCTGCAGAATCTGGCCGGCCTTGTCCTCCTTGTAGTACATCACCTGGTCCTTGTCGACCGGGGTGTACTTCTGGCCCTCGGGGTTGTAGATGCCGATCTGGCGGAATAGGCCCTCCATACCGAAGGTGCGTGCCTCATCCACGAGGATCGGAACCACGCGCGGTCCCAGCGCCTGATCCCTCAGCAGCTGCGTCAGGAACCGCACATAGGCCTGGGTGGTGGAGATCTCACGGCCCTCGGCTGTGGGCTCCAGCACCGCCTTGAAAGTCTCCAGCGACGGCACCGTGAAGCTCTCGCTGCTGCGCGCGCGGCGCTTGGGAAGGTAGCCGCCCAGGGCCTTGCGGCGCTCGTGAAGGTACTTCATTTCCGGCGTATCGTCGGCCGGCTTATAAAACGGAATCTTGGGCAGCTCGCTGTCAGGGATCGGGATATTGAAGCGATCCCGCATGTACCGGATGTCGTCGTCGCTGAGCTTCTTGGTCTGGTGGGCCGTGTTCTTGCCCTCGCCGGCCTTGCCCATCCCCCAGCCCTTGACGGTCTTGACGAGCAGGACGGTGGGCTGGCCCGTGGTGTTGTGGTGTGCGCGATGGAAAGCGGCATAGACCTTCCGCGCATCATGGCCACCACGGCGCAGGTTCCAGACGTCATCGTCGCTCATCTTGGAGACCATCTCCAGCGTGCGGGGATCGCGGCCGAAAAAGTTCTTGCGGACGAAGGCACCGTCATTGGCCTTGAAGGCCTGGTAATCGCCATCGAGCGTGTCCATCATCAGTTTGCGCAGGGCACCGTCCTTGTCGCGCGCCAGCAGCTTGTCCCACTCCGATCCCCAGATGAGCTTGATGACATTCCAGTCCGCACCGCGGAATTCGCCCTCGAGCTCCTGGATGATCTTGCCGTTGCCACGCACTGGACCATCCAGACGCTGCAAGTTGCAGTTGACCACGAAGACCAGGTTGTCCAGCTTCTCGCGTGCGGCCAGTCCGATGGCGCCCAGGCTCTCAGGCTCGTCCATCTCGCCGTCACCGCAGAACACCCAGACCTTGCGCTGCGAGGTGTCGGCGATACCGCGGGCGTGCAGGTACTTGAGGAAGCGCGCCTGGTAGATCGCCATGATGGGCCCAAGGCCCATGGACACGGTGGGGAACTGCCAGAAGCCCGGCATCAGCTTGGGATGCGGGTAGCTGGATAGGCCCTTACCATCGACTTCCTGGCGGAAATTCAGCATCTGCTCCTCGGTGATGCGGCCTTCCAGGAAAGCGCGGGCATAGATGCCGGGCGACGAGTGTCCCTGAATGTAGAGCAGGTCGCCGCCGTGGTTGCCGCCCTCGTCGGTGTTGTCACCGTGCCAGAAATGGTTGAAACCAGCCGCGAACATGTGCGCCAAAGACTGGAAGGAGCTGATGTGACCACCGAGGTCGCCGCCATCGGCCGGTTCCAGACGGTTAGCCTTGACCACCATGGCCATAGCGTTCCAGCGCATGTAGGCGCGCAAGCGGCCCTCCAGCTCCAGATTGCCGGGGCTGTGGGCCTCCTGGTCGGGCTCGATGGTGTTGACGTAACCCGTGGTGGCGGAGAACGGCATGTCGATGCTGTGCTCGCGCGCGTGCCCCAGCAACTGCTCCAGCAGGAAGTGGGCCCGCTGCGGTCCTTCCTGCTGAATCACAGCCTCCAGCGCGTGCTTCCATTCCAGGGTTTCCTGGCTGTCAAGATCGCCACCGGGGACTCCGGACAGGTTTTGGGGTATGGCGGGCATGCTTGCTCCTCTGTTTTCAGGTTTGGTGTCAATTTAAATCTGGACAAGAGTTTCGCACAAATTTCCAAAAATTTCAAGCTGTGCTTTCTTGTTTCGTATTATGAAATTATAAAGAAGGCCCAGAGGACGGCAAGGCATACACTGACAGGCCATGACCCCCGTCAGTCACCGCCTTCTAGACTTTGTACGCCACTCGCCTGCCTCGCTGCGTTTGCAGCAGTGGTGGCGCCAGCAGTCCCCCAACCGGCAGGACCGTGTCGCCATGCTGGCGCCGCTGATTGCCGTCTTGCTTTTCTTTGTGGCCATCGTCGTGGCCTTCGGCTACCTGCGACTGGAGGAGATGGAGCGCGAGCGAGAAGCCGTGCGCCGCGACGTTGAATATGCACAACAGCGCATTCGCCTGCGGCTGCTGGAGCGCCAGGAGGAACTGGTGCGACTCTCCCAGTCGCTGGCCAGCGAGGACATCGATACCGAAGAGTTCCGGACCCAGGCGGGCCTGCTAATTAACCAGTACCCCGAACTCCAAGGCCTGAGCTGGGTGGATGACAGGCGGCGTCTACGCGCGAGCCAGGGTGTCGCCATATTGGCGCAGGGCCTCACGGCCACCGAGTCGCGACCCGGCGACCTGCCCCGTCAGCCAACGGATACCGAAAACGCCTACACCCTCGCGCGCGAGCTACGCCAGCCCATTTACGCGCAACGCAATGTGTCCAGCGAGGCGGCGCTGCTGGAGTTGCACCTGCCTTTGCAGACGGGGCGCCGCTTCGTTGGCGTGCTGCTGGCTGAAATCTCCCTCGACGCGCTCTACCGATTTGGCGTTCCCTCGGAGGTCTCAGCCCGTTATGCGGTATCGCTGCGGGACTCCCGGGGCGGGATACTCGCCGGCACCGCTGCGCCCCGACGTACACATGCCGTCCAGTGGATGGCCTGGGCCACACACGCCAACGAGTACGAGATACCGGTTTCGCCCGTCGGCAACGGGCTGGTGCTGCATGCCCAGGGTTACCGGGCCTCGCTGGGCCTGATCGGCAGCGGCCTGTTCTGGCTGGTGGCCACTCTTAGCGTGATGACAGCCTGGATGCTTATTGCCAACTGGCGGCATACTCGCCGGCGCATGCAGGCCCAGAAGGCCCTGGTGCTCGAAACCAATTTCCGCCGGGCCATGGAGAACTCCATGCCTACCGGCATGCGCGCGCTCGACCTGCAGGGGCGCATCACCTACGTCAACACGGCCTTCTGCCAGATGACCGGATGGAACGAGGGCGAGCTCGTCGGGCTAACTGCCCCCTTCCCCTACTGGCCGGAGGTAGACCGCGATATGCTGGCCGCACGCCTGGAAGATGAACTCAGCGGGCGGGTGACGTCGGGCGGCTTTCAGGTGCGCGTCAAGCGCAAGGACGGCACGCTGTTTGACGCCCGCATCTACGTCTCACCGTTGATCGACGCGCGCGGTCTGCAAACTGGCTGGATGACCTCGATGACCGATATCACCGAGCCCAACCGCGTGCGCGAGCAGCTTTACGCGTCCTACGAACGTTTCACAACGGTGCTTGAAGCGCTGGATGCCTCGGTGTCGGTGGCGCCGCTGGGCAGCGACGAGCTGCTTTTCGCCAACAAGATGTACCGGCTCTGGTTCAGCGACCAGAGCCGCGGCCATGTCCTGCTGTCCAGCCGGGCGGGCGCGCCCCCACGCGCAAACAGCGAGGACAGCCAGGACGCCGTCGACGGCCTGGTCGGCATGCCCACCAGCGCCCTGCCCGACGCTGAGGCCGAAAGCGCGGAACTTTACGTCGAGGAACTCGGCAAGTGGCTGGAGGTGCGCACGCGCTACCTGACTTGGGTCGATGGCCGTCTGGCCCAGATGGTCATTGCCACCGACATCACGCCGCGTCGTCTGGCCGAAGCTCAGGCTGCCGCCCAAGCCGAGCGGGCCCAGACCGCCAGCCGCTTGATCACCATGGGCGAGATGGCCTCCAGCGTGGCCCACGAACTAAACCAGCCGCTGACCGCCATCAACAATTACTGCAACGGCATGGTTTCGCGCATCAAGGGGCGGCAGATCTCGGAAGAGGACCTGCTCGGCGCACTGGAGAAAACCGCCAGGCAGGCTCAGCGCGCCGGGCAGATCATCCAGCGCATCCGCGCATTCGTGAAACGCAGCGAGCCCAATCGCACACCCTCGGAAGTCGCCACCATGCTCAGCGAGGCAGTGGAGCTGGCGGAAATCGAGTTGCGGCGCTACAGCGTGCGCCTGAGTTACTTCATGGCTGACCTGCCGCCCTTGATCGTCGACCCCATCCTGATCGAGCAAGTGCTGGTCAATCTGCTCAAGAACGCTGCCGAGGCCATTGTGCAGGCCCAGCGGCCGCCCCAGCAGCGCCGCGTGGAACTGCACGTGCTGCCCGCAATGGTCGAAGGCCGGCCGGTGGTGGAGTTCACCGTGACCGATACGGGGCGCGGCATTGCGCCTGAAATCATGGCCCGCCTTTACGAGGCCTTCCATACCACCAAGGCGGAAGGCATGGGCATCGGCCTGTCGCTGTGCCGTTCCATCGTCGAGTCGCACCACGGCCGGATGAGAGCGGAGAACCTCTACAATAACGGCGAGGCGAGCGGCTGCCGCTTCTCGTTCTGGCTCCCAGTCGATGGGAAATCGGCCGCCACAGCCGAATTGCAGGTACAAGCAGAAAAGACCCCAGGTTGAACATGAGTCTGATCCCGAAAAAAGGCACGGTTTATGTGGTCGACGACGATGAGGCCGTTCGCGACTCCCTTCAGTGGCTGCTGGAGGGCAAGGATTACCGGGTCCGCTGCTTCGACTCCGCAGAATCCTTCCTGACCCGCTATGACCCACGCGAAGTGGCCTGCCTGATCGTGGACATCCGCATGGAGGGGATGACCGGTCTGGAGCTGCAGAACCGCCTGATCGAAAACCACTCACCCCTGCCAATCGTCTTCATAACCGGACACGGCGACGTTCCGATGGCGGTGGACACCATGAAGAAAGGTGCCATGGATTTCATCCAGAAGCCTTTCAAGGAAGACCAGCTCGTCGATCTGGTCGAGCGCATGCTCGAGCGCGCCCGCGAAACGTTCAGCGTACATCAGCAGGCCGCCAGCCGCGAGGCGCTGCTGGCCAAACTAACCTTGCGGGAGAGCCAGGTCCTGGAGCGCATCGTCGCTGGTCGCCTCAACAAGCAGATCGCCGACGACCTGGGTATCAGCATCAAGACCGTCGAAGCACATCGGGCCAACATCATGGAAAAGCTCAACGCCAACACCGTGGCCGACCTGCTCAAGATCGCCCTCGGGCAGGCCGCTAAAGCCTGAAGGCTCTTGGAAGTGCGGCGTTTGCCGTTGGGCGGAGACCCGGCTCCATTTCTCAACGTCGCGCCCCTCACCCTACCCGCACGCGCGCTCAACGCTGAACTTCTTATGACCGCCCAACTGATCGACGGCAACGCCCTGTCCAAACAACTGCGCGGGGAAGTCACCCGGCGCGCCAGCGCGCTGAAGGCGCGGGGCATTACGCCGGGACTGGCCGTGATCCTTGTCGGGGACAACCCGGCGTCCCAGATCTATGTGCGAAACAAGGTCAAGGCCTGCGAGGACAGCGGCCTGCATTCCGTGCTGGAGAAGTACGACGCCGCCCTCAGCGAAGACGACCTGCTGGGGCGCATAGCCGCGCTGAACCGCGATCCCGCCATCCACGGCATCCTTGTGCAGCTACCCCTGCCCGGTCACATCGACGCGCAAAAGGTCATTGAATCCATCTCGCCCGACAAGGACGTGGACGGCTTCCATGTGGCCAGTGCCGGCGCGCTGCTGGTCGGCCGGCCGGGCTTCTGGCCGTGCACCCCTTATGGCTGCATGAAGATGCTGGAGAGTATCGGCTACGACCTCAAGGGCAGGCACGCCGTGGTTATCGGGCGCTCCAACATCGTGGGTAAGCCGATGGCGCTCATGCTGCTGCAGAAGAACGCAACCGTGACCGTATGTCACAGCGCCACACCCGACCTCTCCGCCATCACCCGACAGGCCGACGTCGTCGTGGCGGCGGTGGGCAAGCGCAATGTGCTGACAGCCGATATGGTCAAGCCTGGCGCCGTGGTGATTGACGTGGGCATGAACCGCAACGACCAGGGAAAGCTTTGCGGAGACGTCGATTTCGACGGCGTGCGGCAGGTGGCTGGCTGGATCACGCCAGTGCCCGGTGGCGTCGGCCCCATGACCATCACCATGTTGCTGGTCAACACTCTGGAGGCCGCCGAGCGCACGGCCGGCTGATCGGGCTCATTGCCGTAAGCAATGGGTTTCAGCTTGAATACCCGGGCGCAGGCCGCACAATGCAAGCCATGAAGAACCCCCTGCTCGATTTTTCCGACCTTCCCCTGTTTGACCAGATCCAGCCGAAGCATGTGGTCCCGGCCATGGACGCACTGCTGTCCGATGCCAATGACGCCCTGACGCGTGTGGTCGCGCCAGACTTTCCGGCCGACTGGCGAGCCATGGCGGGCGAACTGGACGTTGCCACCGAAAAGCTGGGGCGCGCGTGGGGAGCAATCAGCCATCTCAACAGCGTTGCTGACAGCCCGCAGTTGCGTGCCGCCTATAACGAGGTGCTGCCGCGCGTCACCGAATTCTGGACCCGCCTGGGGTCTGACGAGCGTCTGTACGCCAAGTACAAGGCCATCCAACGCACGGCTCTGAATGCGGAGCAGCTTCAGGCCCACAGCAACGCGCTGCGCAATTTCGCCCTGGGTGGTGCAGAACTTTCAGGCCTGGGCAAGCAGCGTTTTGCCGAGATCCAGGAACGACAGGCGGAGCTGAGCCAAAAGTTCAGTGAGAACACCCTCGATGCCACCGACGCCTGGTCTTACTACGCCAGCGCCGACGAACTGGAGGGCGTACCGGCCGATGTGCGAGATGCGGCACGCGCAGCCGCCCAGGCCGAGGACAAACAAGGCTACAAGCTCACTCTCAAGATGCCCTGTTACCTGCCGGTCATGCAGTTTGCCAAAAGTGGTGAGTTGCGTCACCGGCTTTACCGTGCCTACACGACGCGCGCCTCCGACCAGTCGGACGGCGAAGACCGCAAGTTCGACAACAGCGCCCTGATTCGCGAAATCCTCGCCCTGCGGCAGGAGGAATCCCGCCTGCTGGGCTACCGCAATTTTGGTGAGGTGTCGGTTGTTCCCAAAATGGCCGAATCACCATCCCAGGTGGTGGGCTTCCTGCGCGACCTGGCTGCCCGGGCGCGCCCCCACGCGCAACGCGATGTGGAAGACCTGCGCGAATTTGCCCGCGCAGAACTGGGACTGGCCGATCCTCAGCCCTGGGACTTGCCCTATGTCTCAGAACGCTTGAAGGAGGCGCGCTACGCCTTCAGCGAGCAGGAGGTCAAGCAGTACTTTACGGCGCCGCGCGTCATTGCGGGTCTGTTCAAGATCGTCGAGACCCTCTTTGAAGTAACGATCCGGCGTGATAGCGCACCCGTCTGGAACGCTGCCGTGGAGTTCTACCGTATCGAGCGCGGCGGCGAGCTCGTCGGCCAGTTCTACCTCGACCAGCCCGCCCGCGCCGGCAAACGAGGCGGCGCCTGGATGGACGACGTCCGCGCGCGCTGGTTGCGGCCCGACACCGGACGCCTTCAAACACCGGTCGCCCACCTGGTCTGCAATTTCGCCCAAGGGGTCGGCGGTAAGCCACCTTTGCTGACCCACGACGACGTCATCACGCTTTTCCACGAATTCGGGCACGGCCTGCATCACCTGCTGACCCGGGTCAACGAGCGGGATGTTTCGGGCATTAGCGGCGTGGAATGGGATGCGGTGGAACTGCCCAGCCAGTTCATGGAAAACTTCTGCTGGGAGTGGGATGTGCTACGTCTCATGACGGCCCACGTCGACTCGGGCGAACCCCTGCCACGTCCGCTGTATGACAAGATGGTTGCCGCGAAGAACTTCCAGAGCGGCATGCAGACGCTGCGCCAGATTGAGTTCGCCCTCTTCGACATGCTGCTGCACACCGTGCACGACCCCGCCGACGACTTCATGCCTCTGCTTGACCTCGTTCGCGCGGAGGTTGCAGTGCTGCAGCCACCCGTCTGGAGCCGCACGGCCCACACCTTCAGCCACATCTTTGCCGGCGGCTATGCGGCCGGCTACTACAGCTACAAATGGGCCGAGGTTCTCAGTGCCGATGCCTACGCGGCCTTCGAGGAAACGGCGGGTAACAGGGGCTTGCCGAATGTGGAAACCGGGAGAAAATACCGCGAGTCCATCTTAGAGACCGGTGGCAGCCGCCCCGCGATCGAATCCTTCAAGGCGTTTCGAGGCCGTGAGCCCAGCCTAGACGCGCTGCTTCGGCATCAGGGCATGGCACCGCTGGAGACTCACTCCTAAGGAGACAACCGCACAATGAACCTGGCACCCCGTCTATGTTTTTCGACCCGACCAGCCATCATCGCCGTGCTGGCCTTGCTGCCTTTGCTTGCGGCGCCCCAGCCCGTCTACCGCATCGTTGGGCCGGATGGCCGAGTGACCTTCACGGACAAGCCGCCGACAGGCGCCGGGAGGGCGACGACGATGGGGCCGGGGGGCCGGGCGTCGCAAGGTGGCGGCCCGACCTTGGCAGACCTGCCCATTGAGCTACGGCAAGCGATGGGACGCTACCCCGTGACGCTTTACTCGGGCGATAACTGCCTGCCTTGCGATGATGGTCGTACGCTACTCAACAGCAGGGGGATTCCAGTCACGGAAAAGATGGTCAAGACCTCCAAGGATGCTGAAGCACTCAAGGCGATCACCCAACAGCAGTCTTTGCCGGTTCTCACGATTGGTGGTCAGGTGCTCACGGGGTACTCTCCACTGGAGTGGGGCCAGTATCTTGACGCTGCCGGCTATCCCAAGACTTCGCAACTTCCGAGCAGCTATCGCAATCCGCCGGTAACACCGCTGGTCCCGCTGGTCGAAGCGGCCCCGGCCCAGGCCCCGGCATCGTCGCCATCAGAGCAACCCGCTGCGCCCGAAGCGCCACCGCTACCACCCCTGGGCCCCGCGCCCGGCAACCCGACAGGCATCGTCTTCTGACCGGGTCAGAAAGCAAGCTTTTGCACGCCGCTGCGGGTGCCGAGCAGGCACACCTGGGCGCGCTGGTGTGCAAAGACACCCACTGTCACGATGCCCGGCCATTGGTTGACCTCACTTTCGAATGCCAGCGGGTCGTGGATCTGTAGCCCCGTGACATCCAGCAGGTGCTGACCGTTGTCGGTGACAAGCGGTTGCCCGTCTTCCACACGGACTTTCGCCTGCCCGCCTAGAAGTGCAAACTGGCGCACCAGCCGCTGAGTCGCCATCGGTATCACCTCGACGGGCAGGGGGTAGCGGCCCAGCGTCTGCACGAGCTTGGATTCATCGGCAATGCAGATGAAGCGGCGCGACTGGGCCGCCACGATCTTCTCCCGTGTGAGGGCCGCACCGCCGCCCTTGATCATGCAGCCTCGCGCGTCGATCTCGTCAGCGCCATCGATGTAGACCGCGATCTCGCCCACGTCGTTGGCGTCGAAGACCGGAATCCCCAGGGCCAGCAGTCGCTCCGTGCTTGCCACGGAGCTTGAGACCGCCCCCGCGATACCGTCTTTCATCGAAGCGAGCGCGTCGATGAACTTGTTCACCGTCGAACCCGTGCCGACGCCAATAATCTCGCCGGGAAGCACGTATTGGAGAGCGGCCTGGCCGACCAGGGTCTTGAGTTCGTCTTGGCTGAGCATGGGTGGTGAGAGCGAGAGAGGTGGTATCTGGGACAATCGGTAGGGCCTGCCTTACCCCGAGCGCCCGCCTGCTGCCGCGATTATCCAATGTCCCTGATCCCCTACGCCCTCTCACGCTCCGTCCTCTTTCGCCTGGACCCGGAAGCCGCCCACGACCTCACCATCGCCATGCTGGCGCGCACGCAGAACACGCTGCTGGCCTGCGCCTACGGCAATTCACGGGTGGAGGATCCCGTCACAATCGCCGGCCTGCGGTTCCCCAACCGCGTCGGCATGGCCGCCGGCTTAGACAAGAACGCCCGCTGCATTGATGGACTCGGTGCCATGGGCTTTGGCTTCGTCGAGGTCGGCACCGTCACTCCGCTGGCACAGCCGGGCAACGCCCGGCCTCGGATGTTCCGCCTGCCCCAGGCCCAAGCGCTGATCAACCGCATGGGGTTCAACAACGATGGGCTGGAGGCATTTATCGCCAATGTGCAGCGCGCTACTTTCCGCACCAGGAATGGCGCCCCCATGCTGCTGGGCCTGAACATCGGCAAGAACGCGGTCACGCCGATCGAACGGGCCACCGACGACTACCTCACCGGCCTGGCCGGGGTCTACCCACACGCCGACTACGTGACGATCAACATCTCCAGCCCCAACACCAAGAACCTGCGGGCGCTGCAGAGCGACGAAGCACTCGACGCGCTGCTCGGCGCCATTGCCGCGAAGCGCGAAGCGCTTGCACAAGAGCATGGCCGTCGGGTTCCAGTCTTTGTCAAGATCGCACCTGATTTGGATGAACCCCAGGTCCAGGTGATCGCCGCGACGCTTCAACGCCACGGCATGGACGGCGTGATTGCCACGAACACCACGCTCAGCCGCGATGCCGTGCAAGGTCTGCGGCACGCCGAAGAGACAGGGGGCTTGTCTGGATCCCCGGTGCTGCAAGCCAGCAACCGCGTCATCCGCCAACTCAGGGCAGCTCTTGGGCCGGGCTACCCCATCGTCGGCGTTGGTGGCATCCTGACGGCGCAGGACGCCGTAAGCAAGATGGAAGCCGGCGCCGACCTGGTGCAGATATACACTGGTTTGATTTACCGGGGTCCGGCGCTGGTGCGGGAGGCGGCGCTGGCCATCCGCAAACGGTTCCGCAATCCGTGAAGCGCGGCGGGCTCAGGCCCGAGTCGTCATGCTGCCACCACGGCGGGGCTACGGGCTCGAAGCGCCACTGAGCAGCGGCCGGTCCCAGGAAGGCTCGCCCGCGAAGCGCTCGGCGAGACACTTCACAAACGTACGGATGCGCTCGGGCAGCCGTCGATCCGGCAGGAAAACGGCGTACAGCGTACTCTCTGACAAGGCGTAGTCGGGGAGAAGCTGGACCAGACGTCCCGCGAGGATATGTTCGCTCGCTGCAAAGGACGGCAGCACCGCAACACCCGCACCCGCGAGCGCAGCGTCGAGTATGCCTTCCGCCACATTCGCGCGCAGGTTACCCGACACATGGACCGTCTGTGCGCCCTCGCAACCGAGAGAGCGCCATTCGTGGCCCTTGGGTCGATCATAGACCAGGCAATTGCAGTTGATCAGATCGCGCGCCGAGCGCGGCGTGCCGTTGGCCTAAAGATAGGGTGGTGCGGACACGGCGATCCAGCGGCACGGCGCCAGCCGGCGAGCCACCACATTGCTCAGCTGCGGCTCCTCGGCGAGCCTAACCACCAGATCGGCGCTGCCCGAGATCAGATCAGCGAACCGCTCGGAGAGCGTCACGTCGATCTGGATCGAGGGATTGAGCCGGAGAAATTCTCTTACAGCCGGCAGCAGATGCAAGCGCCCGAAGGCAATGGCGGTGCTGATCCGGATCAGACCGTGGGAGCCTCTGGATAGTTCCTCGACATCGCGCACCGCATCCCCGGCGTCGGCCACGATACGCGCAAAGCGCTCGTAAAAGCGCTCACCGGCCACCGTCAGGCCGAGCTTGCGTATGCTTCGGCTGAGCAGCTTGACGCCCAGCGAATTCTCCAGATCCTGGATTTGACGGCTAGCCAGGGCCTTGGAAATGCCGCAACGCTCAGCTGCCAGCGTTAAGCTCTGGGCATCGACCACGGCGACGAAGGTGGCCCGGGCGTTCAGGTCACGCATGGGGTACCGTCTGCACGCAACTCGTAAACAATGACTTCACAAAATACCGTTCCAAAAACCCAGCGCCAAAAGTATATTGCCCGTCAACGCACGGGCGCGCACGGGCGCGCACAGCCCCGGGCTTCTCTGCGGTCTGCCAGAAACTTAAAGATGGAAAACATGATCTGGAGCCAAGAAAACTCTGTCACCCGCGAGGGCGTGAAACTCTACGTCTACCGCAAACGCGCCCAGGCCCCCGTGGCCGGGGAAGCCGCATTGCCGGTACTGATGCTTGTGCATGGCTCCACGGTGTCGGGCCGCAACACCTACGACCTGCAGGTACCGGGCGGCAAGGACTATTCGGTCATGGACTACTTTGCTGCGCGCGGCTACGACGTCTGGACGCTGGACCACGAAGGTTACGGCCGCTCAGGCTGGTCGGGCCACGGCAACAGCGATATCAAGACGGGCGCCCTCGACCTGGCCGCCGCCATCCCCTACATCCTGCAAAAGACCGGCGCGAAGAAGGTCAACCTGTTCGGCTCCTCGTCCGGTGCCCTGCGTTCCTGCCTGTACACTGCCGCACATCCCGATACTGTCGAACGGCTGGGCCTCTCGGCCCTGGTCTACACCGGTGCCGGCTCGCCCACGCTGGAGCAGCGCCGCAAGAAGCTGCCAGAGTACTCGGCCAGCCCGCGCCGCAAGGTGGACCTGGCCTTCTACGAGGGCATGTTCAACCGTGACAAACCCGGCAGCAGCGAGGACATCGTGCCCAAAGCCATTGCTGCTGCGGAGCTGCCGCTGGTCAGCGAGGTGCCAACCGGCACCTATGTGGACATGTGCGCGAACCTGCCGGTGGCAAGCCCCGAAGCCATCCCCTGCCCCACCCTGATCATCCGCGGGGAATTTGACGGCATCGCGGCCGAGCCGGATCTGCTGGACTTTTTCGCCCGTCTGCCGAGCAAGGACAAGGAGTTCGTCGTGCTTTCAGGCATCGCACACAACCCCATGATGGGCGTACAGCGCTACAAGTTCCATTACGCGCTGGAGACCTTCCTGCGTCGGCCCGTTTGAAAAACGATCACACACAAGGAGGCAGGAGCATGGCGCATGTGCAGTGGACCGGTGGGCTTGAGCACTGGACCCGCAAGGGCGACATCAAGCTCTTTCTCTGGCAGAAGCCCGCCAGAGCCAGGGTGCCAAGTGCAGGCACGATTCTCTTCGTCCATGGCTCGTCCATGGCCTCGCAGCCGACCTTTGACCTCACGGTCCCGGACCGCCCGTATTCCTCGGTCATGGACTGGTTTGCCGAACGCGGCTTCGACACCTGGTGCATGGACAACGAGGGCTATGGTCGCTCCGACAAGCACCGACCCATCAACTTCGACATCAGCAACGGTGCGGACGACCTAGCTGCGGGCAGCGCGTACATCCTGAAGACCACCGGCGCCAAACAGCTCATGGTCTACGGCATTTCCTCCGGCGCGCTCAAGGCTGCGCTGTTCGCCGAGCGCCATCCCGAACGCGTGGCACGACTCGCCCTGGACGCCTTTGTCTGGACTGGGGACGGCAGCCCGACCCTGGCCGAACGCCGCAAGAAACTGCCGGAGTTCCTGGCGAATAACCAGCGGCCGATCGACCGCGCCTTCGTTCACAGCATTTTCAACCGCGACCACCCGGGCTGCGCCGACGATGCGACCATGGAAGCCTTTGCCAACGCCATCCTCACCCTTGACAGATCCATGCCCACCGGCACCTACGTCGATATGTGCTCGAAGCTACCGGTGGTCGATCCGCACAACATCAGGGCCGCCACACTCATCATGCGCGGCGAGTTCGATGGCATCGCCAGCCTGGACGACTTGATCCAGTTTTACCAGCGGCTGCCTTCGAGCAACAAGCAGTTCAGCATCATGCCGGGTATCTCCCATGCAAGCTTCCAGCAGAAGAACTATCTAATGGTCTACGCCATTCTGCACGGATTCTTCGCGATGCCCGAACCCAGCTACAAGGGGTAATCACTATGTCCACACACTCTTCCATCCGTCGCCTGCTGCTGGGCTTGCTGCTCGCGCTGGCTGCTGGCGGCACTGCGGCGCAGAGCTACCCGAACCGCCCCGTGAAGATCATCGTGCCCTTCGGCGCTGGTGGCTTCACCGACGTGGTCGCGCGCATCCTGGGCCAGAAACTCAGCGCCGCGCTCGGTGGCTCCTTCATCATCGAGAACCGACCCGGTGCGGGATCCACCATTGGTACCGACCTCGTAGCCAAAGCCGCGCCCGACGGGTACACGCTGGTCATGATTTCGTCCACCCACACGATTAGCGCGACCCTCTACAAGAACCTGCCCTACGACCCCATCAAGAGCTTCACGCCAATCAGCAAGTTGGTGGACTCGGCCTATGTGTTGGTGGTCAACCCAAACAAACTGCAAGTCGCGAATGTGCGAGATTTCATCGCCCAAGCCAAGGCTAAGCCGGACGCCATCCACTACGCCAGCTCGGGCAATGGCAGCGCGCAGCACCTGATGGGCGGCCTGTTCGAGTCCATGTCGGGCACCCAGCTCAAACACATTCCTTATCGCGGAAGTAACCTGGCCATGACGGACCTGCTTAGCGGTATCGTCGAGAGCAGCTTCCCCGGTGTGACCAATGCGCTGCCGCACCTGGCCAGCGGCAAGCTCAAGGCGCTGGCTGTCACGACGGCCACCCGTGCACCGCAACTACCTGATGTCCCGACCCTCAACGAGGCAGGCGTACCCGGCTACGACGCAAGCAACTGGCTCGCGCTGCTCGGTCCGGCTGGGATGCCATCCGTACTTGTCAACCGGCTCAACGCCGAGATCGCCAAGATCATGGCTCAGCCCGATACGCAGAAGGCCTTGTTTGAGGCCGGTGTGCAGGTCGGTCTGTCCTCGCCGCAGGAGCTGAACCAACTCATGCAGCTGGAGATGGACAAATGGGCCAAGATCGTGAAGTCAGCGAACATCACCATCGAGTGACCGCGAGTCTCAGGGCAGCAGCTCGGCCACACGTTGTGCAATCGCCAGGCTGCTCGTCAGGCCCGGTGACTCGATGCCAAACAGGTTCACCAGTCCCGGAACGCCATGCGTTTCGGGCCCCTGGATCACGAAATCGCGAGCCGTCTCGCCTGGCCCGCTGATCTTCGGGCGGATGCCCGCATAGCCTGGCTGCAAAGCGCCAGGGGGCAGTCCCGGCCAGTACTTGCGCACCTCGGCAGAGAAGACCTCGCCACGCGCAGCGTCCACCCGCAGGTTCTGCGGCGAATCCACCCACTGCACATCGGGGCCAAACTTGGCCTGCCCCCCGAGATCGATGGTGAGGTGCACGCCCAGGCCAGCCGCCTCCGGCACCGGGTAAATTAGGCGCGAGAAAGGCGATCGTCCGGCCAGCGTGAAGTAGCTGCCCTTGGCGTAATACTCACCGGGGATGTGGCGCGCATCCAGGCCTTCAAACTGGCGCGCCAGTGTGGGCGCGGTTACCCCGGCAGCATTCACGACGGCACGCGCGCGCAACTGGGTGCCGTCTTGGGCTTCCAGTTCGATACCCTTGGGCGTGACGCGACCGCGCGCAAGAGGGGAGTTGAAAACCACCATGCCGCCGGCGTTCTCCAGATCGCCTTGAAGCGCCAGCATCAGGCCGTGGCTGTCGACGATGCCCGTGCTGGGGGAGTGCACCGCCGCCACGCAATCCAGTGCCGGCTCCAGCGCTCGCGCCTGCTCGCGGGTCAGCAGCACCAGATCGTTCACGCCATTGCCGGCAGCCCGGTCGACCAGCCCGTGCAACTGCACAATCTGCTCCTGCGACGTGGCAACGATGAGCTTCCCACACCGCCGATGCCCGATGCCGCGCGCCGTGCAGTAGGCGTAGAGCATTTGCTTGCCTTGCACGCACAGCCGGGCCTTGAGGGAGCCTGAAGGGTAGTAGATGCCAGCGTGGATCACCTCGCTGTTGCGGGCACTGGTCTGGGTACCGATTGCGTCACAGGCTTCCATCACCAGCACCTCGCGGTCAGCGAGCGCTAGCGCGCGCGCTACCGCCAAACCCACCAGACCGGCGCCAATCACCACAGCATCCACATGGTCCACCACAGCCTCCGCAGATCGGTTACCAGAAGCATTTAAGGCTCTGTTGAATTTCAAGTGGGTTGAGAGACATGAGGGTTGACCACGCGGAGGTCCAGCTTGCCAGCGATCAGGAAGATCACCGTGTGGATAGCGACCAACGCAGGCCCTTCAAGGACTTCTCGGATCGTCAGCGTGCGTGCCGCAGCATCGAAGCGAGTCGCGCCCACGTGCCACGGCGAGGCGATCCCCAGGGCCATCTAGAACAGCTTCTCGCTCATCGGCTTCACCCCACAGCGGTTACAGGCGTCCGTAGTCTACCCACTCGGAATTCAACAGAGGCGAAAAAGAAAAGCCGGCACGTGGGCCGGCTGATCCAAGATGGTGGGCGATACATGGATCGAACATGTGACCCCTGCAGTGTGAATGCAGTGCTCTACCGCTGAGCTAATCGCCCGGAATTCAATGCACAGAGGGCTCGTGCCTGCTTGGAAAAGCCGGAATTATGCCACAAGATCAGCAGCGGACTTCAGGGGGCGCTGCGCCAAACCGTCTTGCCAGCACTGGCCTTGTCCAGCTGCGACAGCAGCTCCTCATGGGCCGCCAGTTCCTGCTCGGAGGCTGCAAGCACCGGGAGCTCGAAACTGCTGAGATCAACGCGCTCGTAGGCCCCGACGCCCCCCGCAGTCTCAGCGACATCGATCAGCAGTGCGTCCTGACCGCGCGTTAGATGGATGTACACATCTGCCAGCAGTTCGGCATCCAGCAGCGCCCCGTGCAGTTTGCGACCCGCGTTGTCCACCCCGAGCCGGTCGCACAGCGCATCGAGCGAATTTCGCTTACCCGGGTACATCTCCTTGGCCATGGCCAGCGTATCGGTCACACCCGCAACGAATTCGGCAAGGCGCGGCTTGCCGATTAGCTCCAGTTCCTTGTTGAGGAAGCCGACATCGAATGCGGCGTTGTGGATGATGATCTCGGCACCCCGCAAATAGACCAGAATCTCCTCGGCCACCTCGGCAAACTTCGGCTTGTCGCGCAGGAACTCGTTGCTGATACCGTGCACGCGCAGGGCATCCTCATGGCTGTCGCGCCCAGGGTTCAGGTAGAAATGCAGGTTGTTGCCCGTGAGCTTGCGATGGAGCAGTTCCACGCAACCGATTTCGATGATGCGGTCGCCGTTTTCAGCGGACAGGCCTGTGGTTTCGGTATCGAGGACGATCTGGCGCATAAGGAATGATAACGAGCCGCACGATGCGGACCCGAGAAAAACGTCTCGGCGCAGGCCGCGCACACAGCGCAAAACCCGGCGAGCACAGCAACAACCGTGGGCAAGGTTTATCGTGGAATCAGTGGTTCTCTTTGGCGTGGTTGATCGAATACTTGGGGATCTCGACCACCACATCCTGCTGGGCCAGGATGGCCTGGCAGCTCAGCCGCGACTGCGGCTCCAGGCCCCAGGCGCGATCGAGGAGGTCCTCCTCGTTTTCGTCGGGTTCGTTGAGCGAGTTATAGCCCTGGCGCACCACCACGTGGCAGGTCGTGCAGGCGCAGCTCATGTCGCAGGCGTGCTCGATGTTGATGTGATGGTCCAGCATAGCCTCGCAAATCGAGGTGCCGGCCGACGCACGGATCTCGGCGCCCTGCGGGCAGTATTCGGGATGGGGCAGGATCTTGATGACAGGCATGCGGCTTCTTTCCGTGAGGCTCAGACCGTTTCTATGTTCTTGCCAGCCAGGGCCTGCTGGATGCCGCGGTTCATGCGCAGGGCGGCGAAGGCCTCGGTGCCTTTGGCCAGGGCCTCGGTCGCCGCGTCGATGAGCGCTGCATCGTCCTGGCTCTGCAGGGCGGAAAGCTCGGACATCAAGGTATCGATGGCGGCGCGCTCTTCGTCTGAGAGCAGGACGCCGTCCGCCGCCAGTGCCGCTCGGGTGGCCATCAGCATCCGATCGGACTCGACGCGCGCCTCCACCAACGCGCGCGCCTTCATGTCCTGCTGGGCGGTGCTGAAGCTCTCTTGCAGCATCCGGGCGATCTGCTCATCACCCAGGCCGTAAGACGGCTTCACGGCAATGCTGGCCTCAACGCCGCTGATCTGTTCGCGTGCCGAGACCTGCAGCAGGCCATCGGCATCGATGGTGAAGGTCACACGGATGCGCGCGGCGCCGGCCGCCATGGGCGGAATACCGCGCAGTTCAAACCGAGCTAGGCTGCGGCAATCGGCCACAAGATCGCGCTCACCCTGCACCACGTGCAGCGCCAGGGCTGTCTGGCCGTCCTTGTAGGTGGTGAAGTCCTGGGCCATGGCGGTGGGGATGGTCTGGTTGCGCGGCACGATGCGCTCCACCAAGCCTCCCATGGTCTCGATGCCCAGCGAAAGCGGAATCACGTCCAGCAGCAGCAAGTCACCCGCTGGGTTGTTGCCCGCCAGCTGGTTAGCCTGGATCGCGGCACCCAGCGCGACCACTTCGTCCGGGTTCAGGTTGATCAGGGGCTCGCGACCGAAATAATGAGCCACGGTGCGGCGGATCACGGGCATGCGCGTCGAGCCGCCGACCATGACCACCCCCTGCACGTCCTCCACAGCCAATCGGGCATCGCGCAGGACCGTGCGCACGGCCGCCATGGTCCGCGCGGTCAGATCAGCACTGCAGGCCTCGAACTGGTCACGGTTGAGCGAGAAATCCAGGGCGCCGCTGGACAGCTCGATCTCCGCCGTGACGATTTCCTCGTCCGAAAGCGATTCCTTGGCCGCGCGCGCCTCGGCCAGGATACGGGCCCGATCCTCTGGCGTGTCAGCCGTCAGGCCAGTCTCAGCGAGTATCCAGTCTGCCAATGCACGGTCGTAATCGTCACCCCCCAGGGCCGAATCGCCACCGGTGGCAATCACCTCGAACACACCACGCGAGAGTCGCAGGACCGAGATGTCGAACGTGCCGCCTCCCAGATCGTAGACCGCATAGACACCCTCGGCGGCATTGTCCAGACCGTAGGCGATGGCCGCGGCGGTGGGTTCGTTGATCAGCCGCAACACGTTCAGACCTGCCAGCTTGGCAGCGTCCTTCGTGGCCTGGCGCTGCGCGTCATCAAAATACGCGGGCACCGTGATCACGGCGCCATAGAGGTCATCGTTAAAGCTGTCCTCAGCGCGATAACGCAGGGTCGCCAGGATCTCGGCGCTGACCTCTACCGGCGTCTTGTCGCCGGCAATCGTGCGCACGCCGACCATGCCCGGCCCGTCAAAAAGTGCATATGGCAGCTTCTCCGGATGGGAAACGTCGGCCAGCCGGCGACCCATGAGCCGCTTGACCGAGGCAATGGTGTTGCCCGGGTCGTGGATCTGCTGCTCCAGCGCCTCGTGGCCGATTTGCCGACCCTCCCCCGGAAGATACCGAACCACCGAGGGCAGGATCACGCGGCCCTGCGCGTCGGGCAGACACTCGGCCACGCCATGGCGCACGGCGGCCACGAGCGAATGCGTCGTGCCCAAGTCAATCCCCACCGCAGTGCGCCGCTGGTGGGGGTCCGGCGCCTGACCGGGTTCGGAAATCTGCAGCAATGCCATGGTTGTACTGTTCTATCGCGGGATGGGGCGGGTATTGCTACCCGGCCCGGCTTTCCATTTTCTCGTAGCGGTTCCCGATGTCCTGCGCAAACCGCTCGATGAACATCAGGGCCCGCACCTGGGCCACAGCGCCGGCATAGTCCAGCTCGTGGTCGATCAGCTGCTCGCAGCGCCGCAGCAAGGACTGGCGGCTGCGGCCGACCTCCATATTCAGGCCGTCGAGAGCACCGACGTCCTGCGCTTCGTCGAGTGCCTCGCGCCATTCCATCTGCTGAATCAGAAAATCGGCAGGCATCGCCGTATTACTCTCGGCATCCACACGGGCGCCATGCATCTCACAGAGGTAGGCAGCGCGCCTGAGGGGATCCTTAAGGCGACCGTAGGCTTCGTTGATGCGAGCCGACCACTGCATAGCCACACGCTGCGCCGCAGCGCCCTGGGCCGCAAAACGATCCGGGTGGGCCTGCCGCTGCAAGTCTTTCCAGCGTGCGTCGATGGCGCCAAGGTCCTGCGCGAATTGACGCGGAAGGCCGAAAAGCTCGAAGTCGTCAGACTGCAGGTTCACACGCGGAAGGACTCGCCACACCCGCAACGGTCACGTTCGTTGGGGTTATTGAACTTGAAGCCCTCGTTCAGTCCCTCGCGCACGAAATCGAGCTCTGTACCGTCGATATAGGACAGGCTCTTGGGATCGACGAGCACCTTGACTCCATGACCTTCGAAAACATGGTCCTCGGGGGCGATGTCGTCCACGTACTCCAGCTTGTAGGCCAGGCCCGAGCAACCCGTGGTCTTGACGCCCAGCCGGACCCCTATGCCTTTGCCGCGCTTGGCAAGATAACGGGTCACATGCCGGGCTGCGGCTTCAGTCAGAGAGACAGCCATTTCAGTCTTTTGCTCCTTCAACCCACACCACATGCTCAGGGCGCACGCGCAACCAGCTTTGCCGGGCCGCCGGGTGCACCCCCTTTGACGGGGAGGCGCCGCTGGCGCCTCAGAGTTGTTTCAATTGGCGTGTTTCTTCCTGTAGTCGTCCACCGCGGCCTTGATGGCGTCTTCGGCGAGGATCGAGCAGTGAATCTTGACCGGTGGCAGGGCCAGCTCCTCGGCGATCTGGCTGTTCTTCAGGGCCGCCGCCTGGTCCAGCGTCTTGCCCTTGACCCACTCGGTCACGAGGGAGCTCGACGCGATCGCCGAGCCGCAACCGTAGGTCTTGAAGCGGGCGTCCTCGATCACCCCGGTGGACGGGTTCACCTTGATCTGGAGCTTCATCACATCGCCGCAGGCGGGTGCGCCCACCATGCCGGTCCCGACCGTGTCATCGCCCTTGTCGAAGGAGCCGACGTTGCGGGGGTTTTCGTAGTGATCTAAAACTTTTTCAGAATAAGCCATGTCAGTTTCCTTTCTCTACTGCTATCGCCGAGCGCCTAGCCCCCACCAGGGGTGCCGTGGAACCGGCTTTGCCGGACCACTGGCATCGTCCCCTGGAGGGGAAGACGCGCAGCGGCTCAGTGGTGCACTCCTAATGTGCTGCCCACTGGATCGTGTTCAAGTCGATACCGTCCTTGAACATCTCCCACAAGGGGCTGAGGTCACGCAGCTTTGCCACGTTGTGCTTGATCGTGGTGATCGCGTAATCGATCTCTTCCTCGGTGGTGAAGCGGCCGATGGTCATCCGCAGGCTGCTGTGCGCCAGTTCGTCACTGCGGCCCAAGGCCCGCAGCACATAGCTGGGCTCCAGGCTGGCGGAGGTACAGGCCGAGCCGGACGACACGGCTAGGCCCTTGATGCCCATGATCAGGGACTCCCCCTCCACGTAGTTGAAGCTCATGTTCAGGTTGTGCGGTACGCGCTTCTCAAGATGGCCGTTCACGAACACCTGCTCGACATCCTTCAGGCCATCGAGCAGACGCTTGTGCAGCCGCTGCGCTTTGACCAGGTCCTGGGCCATCTCGGCCTTCGCAATGCGGAAAGCTTCGCCCATGCCCACGCACTGGTGGGTGGGCAGCGTGCCCGAGCGCATCCCGCGCTCATGGCCACCGCCGTGCATCTGAGCCTCCAGGCGCACCCGAGGCTTGCGACGCACATAAAGCGCGCCGATACCTTTGGGGCCGTAGGTCTTGTGCGAGGCGAGGCTCATCAGGTCGACCGGCAGCGTGTTGAGGTCGATCTCGACCTTGCCCGTGGCCTGGGCCGCGTCCACATGCAGAAGGATGCCCTTTTCGCGGCAGAGCTTGCCAATGGCGAGGATGTCCTGGATCACACCGATCTCGTTGTTGACGAACATCACGCTAATGAGGATGGTGTCGGGCCGGATGGCGGCCCTGAGCACGTCGAAATCGAGCAGGCCGTCCGCCTGCACATCGAGGTAGCTCACCTCAAAACCCTGGCGCTCCAGCTCGCGCATGGTGTCGAGCACGGCCTTGTGTTCGGTCTTCACCGTGATCAGGTGCTTGCCCTTGCCCTTGTAGAAATGGGCGGCACCCTTGATGGCGAGGTTATTGGACTCGGTGGCGCCCGAGGTCCAGACGATCTCGCGCGGATCCGCACCGATCAGGGCCGCCACATGGCCCCGGGCCTGCTCCACGGCCTCCTCGGCCTCCCAGCCCCAGGCATGGCTGCGTGAGGCAGGGTTGCCGAAGTGCTCGCGTAACCACGGAATCATGGCATCCACCACCCGCGGGTCGCAGGGCGTGGTGGCACCGTAGTCCATGTAAATCGGGAAATGGGGCGTCATGTCCATAGCTGAAAACAGAGAAGACGTCGAAAGATCAGGACTTGGAAAACGCATTACCCAGCGCAAATACCGAGTTGGGCGCATTCACGCGGACCGGCTTGACCACCGGCGCGGGCGAGATCGCGCGCTTGATCGCGGGCTTGTCTTCCACGGTGATGCCCTTGGCCAGCTGGTCGTCCACCAGCTTTTGCAGGGTCACGGAGTCCAGAAACTCAACCATACGGGTGTTGAGGGAGGCCCAGAGCTCGTGGGTCATGCAACGGCCGCCCTCGCCCAGGCAGTTTTCTTTGCCGCCGCATTGGGTGGCGTCGATGGGCTCATCCACCGACAGGATGATGTCGGCCACCGTAACGTCAGCCGCCTTGCGCGCCAGCGTGTAGCCACCACCCGGGCCCCGGGTGGACTCCACCAGCTCGTGCCGGCGCAGCTTGCCAAAGAGCTGCTCCAGGTAAGAAAGGGAAATCTGCTGCCGCTGGCTGATCGCCGCCAGGGTCACAGGGCCGTTGCTCTGGCGCAGGGCCAGATCAATCATGGCGGTAACCGCAAAGCGGCCTTTGGTCGTGAGGCGCATGGCGAGCTCCTTTTCCGAGTAAGAAAGTCAAGTATACCAGAAGACCGACTCCTTTGCTCGGGAACCCTGGCCTTCGGAGAAAAAGACCCTAAACGGCGACAGGTGTGCCATCTCAGACGGGATGGTCTGGGACCTCAGCGCCGAAGGCCCGCACCTTCAGAGTCCCCAGCTGGTCGCGCACCCGGGCGGCCTGCTCGAACTCCAGATTGCGGGCATGCTCCAGCATCTGTTTTTCCAGACGCTTGATTTCGCGGGCGATGTCCTTCTCGCTCATGTCCTCCACCCGTGCGCGAGCCATGGCCTCCTGCTCCAGACGCTCCGCCTCGCGGCCGGCTTTTTCGCTGTAAACACCGTCGATCAGGTCCCGCACCCGCTTGACGATGGCGCGTGGCGTGATGCCGAGCGCCTCGTTATGGGCGACCTGCTTGCGCCGGCGACGCTCTGTTTCGCTGATGGCACGGGCCATCGAGTCCGTGACCCGGTCGGCATAGAGGATGGCCTTGCCATGCAGATTGCGGGCTGCCCGACCGATGGTCTGGATCAGGGAACGCTCCGAGCGCAGGAATCCTTCCTTGTCGGCGTCCAGGATGGCGACGAGCGACACCTCCGGAATGTCCAAGCCCTCACGCAGCAGGTTGATGCCGACCAGTACGTCAAAGGCCCCCAGTCGCAGGTCGCGGATGATCTCCACACGCTCCACGGTATCGACGTCGCTGTGGAGGTAGCGGACCTTCACACCGTTGTCAGTGAGGTAGTCGGTCAGCTGCTCGGCCATGCGCTTGGTCAGAACGGTAATCAGCACGCGCTCGTGCCGCTCCACCCGCAGGCGGATTTCCTGCAGTACGTCGTCCACCTGGTGGGTGGCCTGGCGCACCTCCACCTCCGGGTCCACCAGGCCCGTGGGTCGCACCACCTGCTCCACCACGGCACCGGCATGCTGTTTCTCCCAATCCCCTGGCGTGGCTGAGACGAAGACTGCCTGACGCATCTTGCTCTCGAACTCCTCGAACTTGAGCGGCCGGTTGTCCAGGGCGCTGGGCAGGCGGAAACCATATTCGACGAGCGTGGTCTTGCGGGCGCGGTCCCCGTTGTACATGCCGCTCAGCTGACCGATGAGAACGTGGCTCTCGTCAAGGAACATCAGAGCGTCCTTCGGCATGTAGTCAGTGAGTGTTGGCGGCGGCTCGCCCGGCGCCGCACCCGAGAGATGCCGGGTGTAGTTCTCGATCCCCTTGCAATGCCCGACCTCACTCAGCATTTCCAGGTCGAACCGCGTGCGCTGCTCCAGACGCTGTGCCTCCACAAGCTTGCCCATGGCGACCAGCTGCTTCAGCCGCTCTGCCAGCTCTACCTTGATCGTCTCCACCGCCTTGAGCACCTGCTCGCGCGGCGTCACGTAATGGCTGCTTGGGTAGACCGTAAACCGGGCAACCTTCTGCTTGATCCGTCCCGTCAGCGGATCAAAGAGCTGCAGGGTCTCAATCTGGTCGTCGAAGAGTTCGATGCGCAGGGCCAGTTCCGAGTGCTCGGCCGGAAACACGTCGATGGTGTCGCCGCGCACGCGGAAGGTGCCGCGCGAGAACTCAAGGTCGTTGCGCTGGTACTGCATGCGCACCAGCTGGGCGATGACGTCGCGCTGGCCCAGCGTGTGGCCGGCGCGCAGCGTCAGGATCATCTGGTGGTAGTCCTCGGGCTTGCCGATGCCGTAGATGGCCGAGACGGTCGCGACGATGACCACGTCGCGCCGCTCCAGCAAGCTCTTGGTGCACGACAAACGCATCTGCTCGATGTGCTCGTTGATCGCGCTGTCCTTCTCGATGAAGAGATCGCGCTGTGGCACATAGGCCTCGGGCTGGTAGTAGTCGTAATAACTCACGAAGTACTCCACCGCGTTCCTGGGGAAGAACTCCCGGAACTCGCTGTAAAGCTGCGCCGCCAGCGTCTTGTTGGGCGCGAACACGATGGCCGGCCGCCCCAGGCGGGCGATCACGTTGGCCATGGTGTAGGTCTTGCCCGAACCCGTCACACCCAGCAGGGTCTGGAACACCTCGCCGTCGGCCACGCCTTCGGCCAGCAACCGAATGGCTTCGGGCTGGTCGCCAGCGGGAGGGTAGGGCTGATAGAGCTCGAAGGGCGAACCCGGAAAGCTCACGAATCGGCCAGCCGGCGCTTCTTTCGCTGTTTTGTCCACCTCGGGGGCCACTGATGCGTTGCTCATGGAAAGCTCATCCTTCGGACCGGTAAAATTATGAGGAACGGTGAACCATACGCCATTCCGCTGGCTGCCGTCCGCGGTCTGCCTCATCTCCCTCCAACTGACTTTGCCTAGGAACCAACATGTCCCTGTTCTCTGCCGTCGAAATGGCCCCGCGCGACCCCATCCTGGGTCTGAACGAGCAGTTCAACGCCGACACTAATCCCAACAAGGTCAACCTCGGCGTGGGCGTGTATTTTGACGACAACGGCAAGCTCCCGCTGCTGCAATGCGTGCAGGCCGCCGAGAAAGCCATGATGGACAAGCCCACAGCCCGCGGCTACCTGCCCATTGACGGCATCGCTGCCTACGACGCGGCGGTCAAGAGCCTAGTCTTTGGCGCTGACAGTGAACCCGTCAAGAGCGGTCGCGTCGCCACCGTACAGAGCATCGGGGGCACCGGCGGCCTGAAGATCGGCGCTGACTTCCTCAAGCGCCTCAAACCCGGCGCCAAGGTGCTGATCTCCGACCCCAGCTGGGAAAACCACCGCGCACTGTTCACCAACGCCGGCTTCACGGTCGAGAGCTATCGCTACTATGACGCGGCCAAGCGCGGCGTGAACTTCACCGGCATGCTGGCCGATATCCATGCCGCCCCCGCAGGCACCATCGTGCTGCTGCACGCCTGCTGCCACAACCCCACGGGTTATGACATCACAGATGCCCAGTGGAACCAGGTCATCGCCGCCGTCAAGAGCAAGAACCTCGTGCCCTTCCTGGACATGGCCTACCAGGGTTTCGGCAATGGCATCGGCGAAGACGGCGCCGTGATCGGCAAGTTTGTTGCTGCCGGCCTGACCTTCTTCGTCTCCACCAGTTTTTCCAAGAGCTTCAGCCTCTACGGCGAACGCGTGGGCGCCCTCTCCGTCCTGTGCACCAGCAAGGAAGAGGCGGACCGCGTGCTTAGCCAGCTCAAGATCGTGATCCGCACCAACTACAGCAACCCGCCTACCCACGGTGGCGCCGTTGTAGCTGCCGTGCTGAACAACCCGGAGCTTCGTGCCCTCTGGGAGAAGGAGCTTGCCGAGATGCGTGTGCGCATCAAGGCGATGCGCCAGAAGCTGGTCGACGGCCTCAAGGCCGCTGGCTTGAAGCAGGACATGGGCTTCATCACGAGCCAGGTCGGCATGTTCAGCTACTCCGGCCTTTCCAGGGACCAGATGGTGCGCCTGCGCAGCGAGTTTGGCGTCTACGGCACCGACACCGGCCGCATGTGCGTGGCAGCACTCAATAGCAAGAACATCGACTACGTTTGCCGGGCCATCGCGAAGGTGGTCTGATTACTCACGGCCCGTTTGCCCAAAGTACACAAGCTGCCCTCAAGCATTTTTTTTCAGATGGCCTGTGTGCGGTCCCGCGCCGGGCTTATCATGATCAACAGGTCCGTGCCACAAACCCAAACAAGATGACGAGTAGCGATCACGACGATTCTGATTTCTCCCCAAGCGTGACGCCTGAAGAGACTGCCAGTGTCGCCGATGAGGTGACGTCTGCTGAACGCGAAGCCGCCGCGCCCAGCGACTACCCTTTCGTCGCCATGCAGCTGAAGGTGGGCAACCGTCTGCAGGTGCAACCCCCCAGCCGCATCAGCATGGACCGCAGCTTCGTGCGCCTGATTGGCTACCTGCAGAAACACAGTCTGCTTATCACCGCGCCCAGGAACAGCCTGGGCGCCATCCTGCCCCTGGCCGAGGGCGACACGCTGGTGCTGCGTGCCTTCTCGGGTCAGAACGCCTTCGCCTTTGCCTGCGATGTTCAGCGCGTCTGTCGCGCGCCCTACAACTACCTGCACCTCGTCTTCCCGGCCTCAGTCCAGGGAACGATGATCCGCAAGGCGCCGCGCGTTCGGACCAAGGTCGGCGTCAGCGTGAGCAATGCCCGGACGCATCACCGCGAGCTCGTTGGCGTGATTTCCAACCTCAGCGCCAACGGCGCCCTGCTTGACGGGCCGCGCGACATGGCCGAGGAAGGTGACCGGCTGTCGCTGGCGTTCCGCCTCAAGCTGCATGGCCTCGACAACAGCCTCAACGTGCAAGCCGTGGTCCGCGCGATCCTTACCGACGAGAAACTGGAGCAAAGCGGCACCTCGCTCGTGCACTTTGGTCTGGAATTCGTCGATTTGACGCCGCAGGACCAGATGGTGCTCAAGAGCATGGTCTACCAGAAGATGATTGAAGATCCGCAGTCCGTGACCTGAACGGCGCCGGCCTCGCGGTTTCCGGGAGAAGTAAGCGTGCGTCTTTTGTGCGAAGCGGGGACGAAATAGGGCTGGCGACCTAACTGTGGCCGAGGGGGATGCGCGCGGCCCGCTCAACCGCTATATTGCACTGCGGCAAACCAAACGGCGAGATAACCATGCTTTACCAGCTTTATGAAACCCAACGCTCCCTGATGGAGCCCTTCGCCGAACTGGCCCAGGCGGCAGCAAAGGCCTTTAACAACCCTCTGTCGCCGCTGGCCCACCTGCCGCAGGCCCAGCGCATGGCCGCGGGCTATGCCCTGCTACATCGTCTGGGTAAGGACTACGAAAAACCTGAATTCGGTGTCCGCACAGTGGCGGTGGACGGCTTGGACGTGGCTATCCACGAGCGTGTGGAGCTGGACAAGCCTTTTTGCGAGTTGCGGCGCTTCAAGCGCTTTTCCGACGACCCGGCGACGCTGACCAAGCTTAAGACCCAGCCCGTGGTGCTGATCGTCGCCCCGCTCTCGGGCCACTACGCCACCCTGCTGCGCGACACCGTGCGCACCATGCTCAAGGACCACAAGGTCTACATCACCGACTGGAAGAACGCGCGCACTGTGCCCCTGTCCGAGGGTGAGTTCCACCTGGACGACTACGTCAACTATGTGCAGGAATTCATCCGGCACCTGCAGAAAGAGTATGGCAACTGCCACGTCATGAGCGTGTGCCAGCCCACGGTGCCGGTGCTCGCGGCCGTGTCGCTGATGGCCAGCCGCGGAGAGACGACGCCGCTGTCGATGACGATGATGGGTGGCCCCATTGACGCGCGCCGCTCCCCCACGGCCGTCAACAACTTGGCCATGACCAAAAGCCACAGCTGGTTCGAGAACAACGTGATCTTCCGCGTCCCCAGCAACTTCCCCGGAGCGGGCCGCAGGGTCTACCCTGGCTTCTTGCAGCACGCCGGCTTCGTGGCCATGAACCCGGACCACCACGCCAAGAGCCACTACGACTACTTCGAGCACCTGCTCAAGGGTGACGACACCAGCGCCGAAGCGCACCGCCAGTTCTACGACGAGTACAACGCCGTGCTCGACATGGACGCGCATTACTACCTAGAAACCATCAAAACCGTGTTCCAGGATTTCAGCCTTGTGCAAGGCACTTGGGACGTGAAGAACGCCGCTGGCGAGATCGAGCGTGTGCGCCCACAGGACATCCAGACCACGGCCCTGCTGTCTGTTGAAGGCGAGCTCGACGATATCTCAGGCTCCGGCCAGACCGAAGCGGCCCACGGCCTGTGCGTTGGTGTGCCAGTGCACCGCAAGCGCCATTACGAAGCCAAGGGCGCGGGGCACTACGGCATCTTTTCAGGCCTGCGCTGGCGTGAGCTCGTCTATCCCCTGGTGCGCGACTTTGTCCGCGATCACAACACGCCCCTCAAGGCGGGCAGGGGCAGGTCTGCCCGGTCTGCCGCTTGAGGGCCTGCGCGGGATAATGCGGGCCTGCGCCCGTCCACGCCCGCCATGTCCGCCTCTGCCGACCAGATCCTCGCCCTCCTGCCGCAGACCCAGTGCACACGCTGCGGCTACCCGGACTGCGCCGGCTACGCCCGAGCCATCGCTGCCAGCGAGGCGCCCATCAACCAGTGCCCGCCGGGCGGCGCCGAGGGCATAGAAAGGCTAGCCAAACTCACGGGGCAGTCCGTGCAGCCCCTGAACCCTGTGTTCGGAGTGGAGGGCCCGATGACGGGCGCCATCATTGACGAGGACTGGTGCATTGGCTGCACGATGTGCCTCAAGGCCTGCCCCACCGATGCCATCGTCGGCACCAACAAGCGCATGCACACCGTGATCGAGGCATGGTGCACCGGCTGCGAGCTCTGCATTCCGGTCTGCCCGGTGGACTGCATCCGCATGGAGAACGTCAGCGACGAGCGCACCGGCTGGGCCGCGTGGTCGCAGTCGCAGGCCGACACCGCCCGCCGCCGCTACGACTTCCATGTGCTGCGCCTGCAGCACGAAACGGCCGAGAACGAGCGACGTCTTGAAGCCAAAGCCCACGCCAAGCTAGCCGATCTACCCGCGCACAGCCTCCAGACGGACCCCGCGGTGCTGGAGAAAAAGCGGGCGGTGATCCAAGCAGCCCTGGCCAGTGCGCGCGCGCGGCAGCAGCCCCCGCCGGGCTGAATCCCGGCAGCACTTCCAGGACTGCCGCGTGACAATGCACGCGCCCGCTGTACCGTCCCGCCTACAGTGACCGGAGAAGAGTCTGGCATCCTGCCAGACAGACACCCGAAAGCGTCCTTCCCGTCTGGCCCGAACCCTGAAGAGCACTATGCCGAACGCCTCTGCTCTCCCGACCTGTCGTCTGCTGGCTGAGCTACTGATCATCGTCGCTGCGGCGGTGCTGCTCTCCCACCTGGCCCGCGCCGTCATCGGATTTCCCCGCGAGGATGCCTACGATTTCCGCGTCGATGGACTGTTGCTGACCATACTTTGATGAAATCAGTGTCATTTGCGCTTTTTATAGTATCCGCTCTTCGCGGGTTGATGCCGATATTTGGTGTTTGCCGCGTAGGCGGCATCTTTGGGTTTTCGTCTCTGGAGGTGTATGCCATGGGGAAAAAGTACTCTGAGCAGGGCGCAAAGGGGGCATCATCCTCAATCCGGAGGACGGCAAGCTCTACAAGCTGCGCCTAAAGCTGGAAGACGACGGCAAGACATTGGAAGTTCGTGGCATACATCGCCATGTTCTTCCGCAACCAGAGATGGCAGCGCGTCGATTAACGGTAAACGTTTGCTGCGGGCGTTGCGCGGTGTGCCACCGGCTCGGCGGCGAGTTCAAGCATGCGGGATACCATCTTCCCTAGCGGCGGCGGCGCGGTCACGCGCTCGGTCAAGGAGCCTCGTAATGCTTAGGGTCGATCACTAGCCGGTGCTGCGTTTGGCGGGCGTGGACGGCCATGATCGCGCTCTCGGCCCCGGGATCTTCACGATCGTCGCCCACCCGCGCACTTCCACGTGGGTCAGCACGAGGCGGAACGGAACGCTGTACTACCGGCTCTCGAAGCTCACCCGCCCGTCGATGCCGACTCGCCGGATGAGCACCATGTCGGACGGCTTCGGCAGTATCTTGTGCAACGCGCCCAGCACGATCCGCTCGGTCTGACAGGTCGCCCACATCAAGGGGCCGGTCCCCGGGAAGCGTCGACGCCGCGCGCCCTTCTCGCTGCGCTCGTCGCTCAAGGCCTGCACCTCGGCAAGGTGCAGCAGCCACTTGCGCCGCATCCAGCAGCCGGCCGTCGCCTGTTATACGTCCGCAGGGGGCGCCTCTCAGGGCCTTGGCGCCTGCCGCTTCGTGACGCTTGCAGACGTCGAATACGCCTGTGCGGCTCAACCCAGTCTGTTGCGCGATTTCGTCGTAGGTCCGACCCGCCTTGCGCAGTCGGAAGACTTGCACGCGCCTCTCATGCCGCGCATCGCGCGACAGCGTTCTCATGTCGGCTGCTTCCATCCCCCCTCGCATGATGGCGCATTCGAATATTTCAAGCTGAGTAACACCGAATCAACATATTTCACTCATGGTAGCTCAATTTTTTCGGCAGTTGATCTGAAGCCGTTAGGCGAACGCCCTGTCGCTCGCTTGAAGGCACGCGCAAACGCTGAAGCACTTTCGTAGCCCACTGCCGTCGCGATCTCACCGACACTTTCCCCCGTCTCCCTCAGTCTCTGGGCGGCCAACTGCATGCGCCACCACTGCAGATATTCACCTGGAGTCTGTCCCAGGTGCGCCTGGAAGCGATTGAAAAAAGCAGTTCGGGAAAGGTGGGCGAGTTCTGACAATTCAGCCAGCGTCCAGCGATGCTCAGGCTGTGTGTGCATGGCAATCAGGGGCCCCGTCAATCTCTCGTCAGCAGCGGCGGCAAGCCAACCGCTGTCAGCTCGCACACCCATCAAGGCTCGATGTAAGGTCTGAATGAAAAGGATCTCGGCGGCCCGACGCAGCACAGCGGATGACGCGCCTCCTGCCTGGGATGCTTCCTGCCTGACCAGCGTGAGCATGGCCGAGATGCGATCACTGCCTGCACTGCCATGGCGCAAAACCACCATGGCCGGTGGTGCCGATACGACTGCCTTGGCCATTGCGGCGTCGCTGATGAAACTCGCTGTCAGCAGGCGAGTACGCGCTCCCCCGCCGTCGTAGGCAAAGGTCGTCGCGATACGGTCACGCCGGTCAATCGCAGCCACCGCCTCAACCGGAACGGCTGCTCTGCCGGGACGGTCCGCAACCACGTGCACGTTGTCGCGGGGCAGCAGAACGATGTCTCCAGCACCAAGCCGGACGTGATCTTTCTGGCCGGCGAGATGAACGACGCACTCTCCCTCAAGCACCGCATGAAGCGCGGCCAGACGATCGCCAGGGAGCTTGAACGCCCAGGGTGCTCCGAGTTCGCTGATGCAAAAAAACCAGCCCTGGAAACGCAAGGTATCCAGTACCTGTCCGATTAGCTGCGCTTTAGGTGAACGCTCGGCATCAAGTAACGTACTTTCGGGCGCGCGCCGCGATCGCTTGATGCCTATCCTCGAGGCCATCAAAACTCTCCGCTTAGATCATGATGCAATTTTCCAATGATAATCGCCGCAAATTCATCGCTTGGCTCGTAGGAACGCTCATGTCGGCGCCGCTGGTTGCGGAAACGTCCACGAAGCTCAAACCCACACCCGCGGTCACTGTTGGACCTTTCTACCCGCCGCAGCCGATGGGTTTGCCCTTCTTCGGGGCCAAGCCCCTGAGTCCTTTGCCCGAGGGTAACGATTTGACGATCGGGCCCGGTGGCAAACAGAGCGAGGGCGAAAAGATCAGCTTGAGCGGCCGGGTGATGAACACTGCGGGACAAGTTCTTCCAGGGATTCGTGTCGAAATTTGGCAGGTTGACGCACGCGGCCATTACGTCGTCGAGAAGGCGGCCGATAAAGATCCGGGCTTCGCCGGCTACGGTGCAGTCAGCACCGACGCCGCTGGACGCTACACATTCACCACGATTCGGCCTCAGGGTTACGCACGCTACGGCGGCTTGATCAAGCGAGCGGCCCACATTCACCTTCGGGTTTCAGGCGCGGGCCTGACGCCATTTGCAACCGAGGTCTGGTTTGCGGGCGCTCCCGGCAACGAGCGCGACAGCTTCGTCAGCAGGATAGACGACCCGCAGTTGCGCGACCGGATGCTGGTGCGTCTCTCAAAGCTTGAGGGTGGGCACCCGAGCGGTACCTTTGATGTGGTCGTGCCTGATGCGTAGGGAGTGAGTATGAAGTTGCTTGTCTTGGGCGCATCTGGCGCGACTGGCCAACATGTTTGCAGGCTTGCGCAAGAGGCTGGCTGGGTCATACATGCGTTTGTTCGATCCCAAGCTGCCGCATCACGGCTGAACCCTGCGCACGAACATTCGATCGGTGACCCCACGGATCCTAAGGCTGTTGCTCGGGCGATGGTCGACTCAGATGCAGTGGCGGTGTGCTTGGGTATATCTCGGCAAACACGATCACCCTTCGCAGCACCGGTGTCTCCCCTGGACCTCACCTCACGATCCGTCGAGGCGGTCCTACAGGCGATGCATGCGCAGAACACTCGGCGGATTGTTTACGTCAGCGCTTTTGGTGCCAGTGAAAGCTGGTCATCCATACCGTGGTGGGGACGCGCATTTCTCGGTCTGACGCAGGTGCGCCACTCCATGGTCGACCACACACGAAGCGAAGCTCTGCTGGCTCGGTCTGGCCTCGATTGGACGTCTCTGCGTCCGATGATGCTGGACGATGCCTCGAGTTCGGACGCCGCGCGAGAAATGAAGTCAGGGGACTCGCTGCTGAAAAAAGTCTCCAGAGAGGCGCTGGCTCGTACAGTGATCCAGGCACTCAACGATCACTCGACCATCGGACGTTCGATCGCCCTTGTCCCATGAAATACGAAACCTGAATTAGAGAGGCAGCAAGACCCATGACGACCCATCGTTATCACACGGCGCTTGTGGTGCTGCATTGGTTACTTGGTTTCATGATCCTGCTGGGTCTGATCATGGGGACTTTCTCCCTGGAACGCCTGCCGAATTCTCAGCCGGAAAAACTCGATAGTCTCAGAGGCCACATGATCAATGGCCTTGCGATCGGCGTACTGATGATCGTTCGACTCGTCGTGCGCTCACTGACCCGCCGCCCCCCACCGCCAAGCATCGGCTTTGCCTGGGCAAACAGGGTGGCACAGCGGGTCCACCTTGCGCTCTATTGTGTTGTTCTTCTGATGGTCGCAAGCGGTTTGGCACTCGCCCTTGAGACCCATCTTCCATCCATCCTGTTTAGCCAATCTGCGCAGCCTCTGCCGGGATCCTTCGACGGATTCTGGACCCGGACGGCTCATGCCATTCTCGCAAAGCTGTTGATGGCGCTAATCCTTCTTCATGTTGGAGCGGCACTCTGGCATCACTACATCCTTCGCGACCGGTTGCTGCGGCGCATGGGCTTGGGCCCAAGGCAATGATTGGATGCTCCGAATTCTCAGGGGGATGTCCCGTGCGGCTTGGCATGCAGCGCTTTTTCAGACCCGCTGATGTCGCCGCCCTTAGATCAGCAGAAAGCCTCTTTTATTGCGTTGTATCGGTACGGCAAAAAATCGGCTTGCGAATTCGCTCAGCCAGGAGGTTCTGAGCACAACGCAGCCTCAACCAGGGGGGGAACGCCGTCCGATAGGGCGCTTTCTTCAAGATCATGCTGCGACCAGATTGAGAAACAACAATCAGATCAATGCTTTACAAGCAGCGATTTGGAGAATTGAAGACTTGGAAGAAACTTTGCGTGGCGGAGAGGGCGGGATTCGAACCCGCGGTAGGTTTTACCCTACACACGCTTTCCAGGCGTGCGACTTAAACCGCTCATCCACCTCTCCGAAGCGAACGATTGTATCCGAAGCCATTCGCATCAAGACGGTGCGCTTCGCATCGCAGGAAAAGAAAAGGCACCCGAAGGTGCCCTTTCACGAGCGGACAGTGATCAGCGGATCACGGCCAGTTGCTCGCGCTTGCCGTCCTTGTACGTGAACAGGGTCAGCGCGCCGTTCTTGATGTCGCCTTTATCGTCGAAGGCGATCGGCCCGGTCACGCCCTTGTAGTCGGTGGCGGCCAGGGCCGGCAGGTACTTGGCGGGATCAGACGAACCGGCCTTGACCATGGCGGCCACCATCAGCTTGGTGGCGTCATAGACGTAGGGCGCATAGAGGTTCACGTCCACGTTGAACTTGGCCTTGAAGTCGGCCTTGAACTTGTCCATGCCGGCCTTGCCTTCGCCCTCGACACCACCGGCTTCGGCGCAGAACACCTTCTCGTTGCCGATCGCGTCGCCTGCGAGCTTGAGCAGTTCGCCCGTGCAGATGCCGTCGCCGCCCATGAACTTGGCATTGATGCCCAGGGACTTCATCTGCTTGAGCATGGGGCCACCCACGGCGTCCATGCCGCCGAAAAAGACGACCTCAGGCTTCTTGCCCTTGATGCTGGTCAGGATGGCGTTGAAGTCCGTGGCCTTGTCGGAGGTGAACTCCTTGGCCACCACCTTGGCACCAGCGGCCTCTGCGGCCTTGGTGAACTCCTCGGCCACGCCTTGGCCGTAGGCCGTGCGGTCGTCGATCACGGCAACGGTCTTGGCCTTGAGGGTATTCACAGCGTACTTGCCCAGGGTGCTGCCCAGGTGCACGTCGTCAGCTACCACGCGAAAGGCCGTCTTGTAGCCCTGACGGGTGTACTTGGGGTTGGTGGCAGAGGGAGAAATCTGCGGGATGCCGGCATCGCTGTAAATCTTGGAGGCCGGAATCGTGGTGCCCGAGTTCAGGTGACCGATCACGCCGGCGACCTTGGCGTCGGCCAGCTTCTGGGCCACGGCCGTTCCCTGCTTGGGATCGGCGCCGTCGTCCTCGGCCAGCAGTTGCAGCGTGACCTTCTGGCCGCCGATGGTGACGCCCGCGGCGTTGAGCTCGTCGATGGCCATTCGCGCGCCGAGCTCGTTGTCCTTGCCCAGGTGGGCAATAGCGCCGCTAATGGGGCCGACATGGCCGATCTTCACGACCGGTGTTGCGGGTGCGGCGGCGGGGGCTGCGGCCTCTTCCTTCTTGCCGCAGGCCGCCAACATGGCCGCGGCGGCCACGACGGCCACAACGCGATGAACTTGTTTCAAAGACATGGTGAACTCCAGATGGGTTTAAATGGCAGGTGAAAAAAACTGCAGGCGCTAGCCTAACCCAATTTGCGCGGGCCGGCATATTCCCCCATGGCAGACGCAGTCAAAACTGCGGCGCGGGCGCGACGCCGCCCGGCGCTGGACGCGGCTCAGCGCGAGCGGGGCGGCAGTTTGAGTTCACCACCCAAGGCCTGCGTCACCGCCTTGCGCACGGCGTTGTCCACCCGCTGACGAATGCGCGGCGCCAACTCCTTCATCTGCTCTTCAAGCGCTGCGGCCACCACCCCGCGCACCCGTTCGTCCAGGGTCGCGTCCAGTCGTTGCATCACGCGCTGCACCAGGGCCTCCTCGTCCACCCCCGGCCTCGCGGGGTCCTGTGCCGGCAAGGCGCCGCGAACTGGGGCATCCACCACCTCGGTCAGGGTCGGCAGGCTGCGCATGAGCTTCTTGGACAGCGAGGGCATGGCAGCACCGTTCAGGATTTGAGATTCAGGTCATGACGCTGGATGTCATAGCCCAGACCCTGGTAGTGCTTCCAGCGCACGCGGGCGAGCTGGCGGTCCTCCTCGTCCAGGCTCACGACCTCGATCACTCGCTCGAAAGCCTCGAAACCGGCTGGCATGTGCCCACCAAGGTTGAGCAGAACCTCACGATGCGCAAGGTCGGCTGCGGCCGAAGTCTCGGCCAGCACCACTGGCGAGGCCTGCAGCATGTCGCTATGCCCGGGCGCGCGGGCATGGGCAATGAAGTCGGTCTGCGAGAAGGTCCACAAAAGCGTATCGAGCCGCACCAGTTCATCGGTCGGGGCGGTTACCACGAGGCGCACACCACCCGCAGTTGCCTTGCGCAGCAGGCGACAGGCGTAAGCCAGCTTGTCGGGCGCGTTGAAGTGGAAGGCAATCTTTGGCATGCGAGCTTGAGCGTTGGGTGTTGCGCGTTTGGGCGGAGGATCAGGCCTTGCGTGTGCGTGCGGACCGCTTCGATGACCGCTGAACGCCCAACAACGAACCTTTTTCCTGCCCGAGAAGGAACTCCAGCAGCAGGCCCACAGGCCGGCCAGTCGCGCCCTTGCCCGCTCCGCTCTTCCAGGCCGTGCCTGCAATGTCCAGGTGCGCCCAGGGGAACTTTGCCGTGAAACGCTGCAAGAACTTGGCCGCCGTGATGGCACCACCCGCACGACCTGCCACGTTGGCCACGTCGGCAAAGTTGCTCTTGAGCCCCTCGGCATAGTCCTCATCGAGCGGCATGCGCCAGGCGAGATCCTGCGCGGCCTCGCCGGCCGCGAGCAGACGCTGCGCCAGCGCATCGTCACCGCTGAAGAGCCCGCTGCGCACTGCGCCCAATGCGATCACGCAGGCGCCCGTGAGGGTGGCAATATCGACCACCGCCGCCGGCTTGAGGCGCTCGGCGTAGCTCAGCGCATCGCACAGAATCAGGCGCCCTTCGGCGTCGGTGTTCAGGATCTCGATGGTCTGCCCGCTCATGCTGGTCACCACGTCGCCGGGTTTGACAGCTCTGCCATCGGGCATGTTCTCGCAGCTGGGAATCAGGCCGACCACGTTGATGGAGGGCTTGAGCTCGGCCAAGGCGCGGAAAACACCCAGCACGCTGGCCGCACCGCCCATGTCGAACTTCATCTCGTCCATCTCGGGGGCCGGCTTGATCGAGATGCCCCCGGTATCAAAGCTGATGCCCTTGCCCACTAGCACTGTGGGCGCCTGCAACTTGTTGCCGCCCTGGTAGCGCAGCACGATGAAGCGCAGCGGCTGCTCAGAGCCCTGGGCCACGGCCATGAAGGCCCCCATGCCAAGGCGTGCGACCTCGCGCGGACCCAGCACCTCGCAACTGACTTTCGGGAGCTTTGCAAGGCTCCTCGCGGCGCCGGCGAGTAACGTGGGCGTAGCGTGGTTGGCCGGCCGGTTGGCCCACTCCTTGGCGAACTCAACACCTGTCACGGTGGCAACCGCTCGAGCAAACTCGGTCTCGGCCGCGGCGGGCGCGCCCCGCACGGCCACACTCACGCGCGCGAGGCTGCGGCCGTCGGCCTTGGACTTGGTGGTGGTGTAGACGTAGCTCGTGTCGGCCACGGCTTGCACGGCGGCGCGCAGCGCACCAGCCTGCGGCGCGACGGCAAAACAAAAGAGCAGCTTCTTGACCGCGGGGCTGCCGCTGCGCAGCACCCCCAGCGCGGCCTGCATCGCCTGACGCACCTGGCGCGCCGATCCCTCGCCCGCACCCACTAGCAACACCCTTGCGGCCCGGACGGGCGGAACACGGTACAGCGCCAGCAGCTTGCCGGCCTGGGTGTCTAGCTCGCCCGCCTTGAGGGCCTGGGTCATCAGGGTCCCGAGGCCGTCCTTGCCCGGCTTGTAGCCCGCGGGCACCAACACAACAAGGGCATCGGCCGGCTGTTTTGCGGCGCCGGCCAGGTCCAGGGAAAGCAGTACGAAGTTCATAATGGCGTTTTCCTGCACTATGTTATTCGATTCCTCCATCCGCAAGGAGCTGGCGCGCAGCTTGGGCGCCACGCTGATCGTGCTGGTCACGGTGGTCGTGACCATGACGCTGATCCGCACCCTGGGCCTGGCCTCGCGCGGCAGCTTCAACCCGCAGGACGTGATGCTCGTGGTGAGCTACACCGTGATCGGCTTTCTGCCTAACCTCATGAACATGGGCTTGTTCATTGCCGTGGTCATGACGCTGTCGCGCCTGTACGCCGACAGCGAGATGGTGATCTGGTTCTCCAGCCGCATCGGGCTGGCCAGCCTGCTGCGGCCCCTGCTGCGATTCGCCTGGCCGGTGCTGCTGGGCATTGCCGTGATCACGCTCCTCGTGCGCCCCTGGGCCAAAGAACAGGTCGAGGAGCTGCGCTCGCAGTACCAACGCCGGGGTGATCTGGAGCGCGTACAGCCCGGACAGTTCCAGGAATCGGCCGATGGCACGCGAGTGTTCTTTGCCGAGAAAAGCGATAGCGACGAACTGCGCGCGAGCAATGTGTTTGTCTCCACGAATGAGAAAGACAAGAAGACCGTGATCTCGGCACGCAGCGGCCATACCGAGATCGTCGACGGCGACCGCGTGCTCTTTCTCGAGCGTGGGCAGCGGCTGGAGATCATCGAGGGGCAGGCGGGCCTGCGGGTGAGCGAGTTCGAGCACCTGCGCATGCTCGTCGAGCAGGATCCTTTCGTGCGCAGAGCCCTGGACACGGAGAGCCGCCCCACCCTGGAGCTGATCCGCCAGCCCACACGTGAGAACCTGGGCGAGATCACCATTCGTCTGGGCTATGCCCTGGCGTCCCTGAACCTGGTGGTCATCGCCCTGGCGGCGACGCGCGTCAACCCGCGCGTCAGCCGCACGGGTAATCTGATTTTCTCGCTGCTGCTTTTCCAAATCTATCTGAACTTGCTCGTTCTGGGCCAGAACTGGATCATGCGCGGTCAGATCAGCTTCGCCGCCTTCAACCTGCTGCTCCATGGCGGCATGCTTGGCGGCGGGCTGCTCTGGCTGGCCAAGCGGCATCGCAACTGGAGCTGGTGGCCGGCCGGCCCGGGCTGGCCCCTTCGCCCCCGAACGGCTGCCAAAATAAGCAGCCCATGATGCACACCATCCGCCGCCTGATCCATGCCGAGATCTTCGGCGTGGTCCTGTTTGTCACGCTCGGGTTCTTGGCCTTATTCAGTTTTTTTGACTTCGTCGACCAGCTGGCCTACGTGGGCCGGCCCCAGATGCGGGGCTACCAGATCCCGCAGGCGGCGCTGTACGTGCTTTTGCTGGTGCCCAGCCGTGTTTACGAGTTGCTGCCCATTACCGTACTCATCGGCACCATCTATGTGATGACCCGCATGGCCCAGAGTTCGGAGTTCACCATCCTGCGCACCAGTGGACTGGGACCGTGGCGCGCCCTGGGCATGCTGCTGGCTGCGGGCTTTACCTTTGCGCTCACGACCTTCGTGATCGGTGACTACATCACCCCCTGGGCCGACCGCAGCGCGCAGCTGCTGCGCGCCCGCTACCAGGGCAACCTCACCGTGGGCCAGACTGGCGCCTGGCTGCGCGAGCGCGAGCCCTATGCGCAGTACGGCGTCAACGTCGGCTCGCTGGCGCCGGACGGCTCCATGCGCAATGTCCGCATCTTCGAGTTTGACAACCAGAGCGCGCTGGTCTCGATGATGCAGGCCCCGGTGGCACGCTTTGCCCCGGACGAGGCCTGGGTGCTTGAGGACGCCGAACGCACGGAGTTTGATGCGCCGGGCGCCCGACTGGGTCGGGTGGAGCACACCCGCATCGGCGAGTTCCGCTGGCCTACCGCCATTTCGGCCGAGATGATTGCCGCGGCTGTGCTCAAACCCGACCGCATGAGCGCGGTGGACCTCTTCCAGTACATCCGCCATCTCAAGGCCAATGCCCAGAGCGCCGATCGCTACGAGATCGAGTTCTGGAAGAAGGTCTTTTATCCCCTGTCCTGCCTGGTGATGGTCATGCTCGCCCTGCCCTTCGCCTACCTGCACTTCCGTAACGAAGGCATTTCGCTCTACGTGTTTGGCGGTGTGATGGCGGGTATCAGCTTCTTCTTTCTCAACAATATGTTTGGCTACATCGGTGAGCTGAGGCAATGGACGCCGTGGATCACTGCGGCCGCGCCCGGATTTATCTTCATGGTCATCTCGCTTAGCGCCCTAGGCTGGCTCGTGCTGCGACGATGAACCCAAGCACCATGACCCACGGACTCATTCTTTTCGCCCACGGCTCGCGCGACCCGCAATGGCGCGCCCCGATGGAGGCGATCGCTGCGCGCGCCGCAGCGCTCGATCCCCAGGCCCGCGTCGCCTGTGCCTATCTTGAGTTGATGGAGCCCGACCTGCCGGCCTGTGCCTCGGCCATGGTGGCCGATGGCCTCACGCGCATCACCATCGTCCCCATGTTCCTCGGCGTGGGTCGACATGCCCGCGAGGATCTTCCGCAGATCGTCGCCAGCCTGCGCCAGCAACACCCGGCCGTGAACTTCGAACTGCGTCCGGCCATCGGTGAGGATGCTGCGGTCGTCGAACTGCTGGCTCAGTTTGTCGCGTCACACCGCTGACGCGCGAGGTACTCGCCCACAATGAGATCCCAGCCATGACTGCATCCACACACGCGCGCACCCTGCTCGCCCTGCTGCGACTGATGCGGCCGCATCAGTGGCTCAAGAACGTCTTCGTCTTTGCCGGCCTGCTGTTCAGCCAGTCCTGGCACCGGGCGCCTCTGGTCGAGCAGGTGCTGCTGGCCTTCCTGGCCTTCTGCTGCGCGTCCAGTCTCGTCTACATCCTCAACGACTGGCGCGACCGCGCCGCCGATGCCCTGCATCCCGTCAAGCGCCTGCGCCCGCTGGCCAGCGGCGCGGTGACACCGCAGACGGCGCTGGCACTGGCCACCGTGCTGGCCCTGCTGGGCCTGGCCCTGGCCTGGGGGCAACTGGTACTGCTGTCCCTGCTGGGCCTGTACGTGCTGCTCAACCTCGCCTACAGCTGGGGGCTCAAGCATGTGCCGGTCATTGACGTCTCCCTCATCGCCAGCGGCTTCATGCTGCGCCTGCTCGCGGGCACCGTGGCCGTGGGCATTCCGCCCTCGCGCTGGCTGCTGCTCACCGGCCTCTTCATTGCGCTGTTCCTGGGCTTTTGCAAGCGCAAGGCTGAGACCTTCCACGCCCCCGGGCAGCAGCGCGCCGTGCTGGAGCACTACCCGCCCGCGCTGCTCGACACCTACATCGCGGCGATGATGACGGCCACCATCATCACCTACGGCCTGTACGCCACCAGCATCGAGGCCCTGCAGCAGCACGGTGGGCGCCTGATCTACACCGTGCCGGTGGTGGTCTTTGGCATGCTGCGCTACGCCTTCCAGGTACACCGCGGTCGTGGCGAAGACGTGGCGCGCGACCTGCTGCGCGACCCCTGGCTGCTCGCCGCCGGCCTGTGCTGGCTAGGCCTCTTCATCGCCACACAATTCTGGCGCTGATGCGCACCTGAATTGAAGCTTCCGCTCAAACCACTGTTGCTGGTCGTCGGGGTGGCGGCCACAGCCTATGCTGTGCTGCTGCTGCTCACCGGTGATGCGCCCCTGGTCGCCCTCTGGGAAGCCCTGGCCACCCCCAACGGGGCGACCGCCGCCGCCCTGTGCCTGCTGAACTACGTCCTGCGCGGCCTGCGTTGGCGTGGGTGGATGACGCACTACGGGCGCCCCTACCCACCCGCCCAGGGCCTGCGCCTTTACCTGGCGGGCTACACCTTCACGCCCACACCGGGCAATGTGGGGGAAGCGGCGCGCGGCCTGCTGCTACGTCAGCCCCTGGGCACCGCCGACAGCCTGGCCGTGTTCGGCGCTGAGCGCCTGGCCGATCTGCTGGCCCTGCTCATCCTCACCCTGCCCGGCCTGGGGTGGCTGCTGCAACGGCCCGAAGCGGCGAGCTGGCAATGGCCCTTGATCCTCAGCCTCGCATGTGCCACCTTGCTACTGTCCGCCGTGCTCTACGTCCAGCGCATGCGCCTGCTGGCACGTTTGCCTTGGCTGCAGTCCGCCCGGCAGTGCCTGGCACAGCGCCCCGGGCTGTGGATGGCCCAGACCCTGCTCGCCTGGGCGGCCCAGGGCCTTGCCCTGTGGCTGGTGTGCCAGGAGCTGGGCTGGTCCATCGAAGAGTCGCTGGCCATCGGCTTCTATGCCCTGGCCATGGTGGGTGGTGCGCTGTCGCTGCTGCCGGCCGGCCTCGGCGGCACTGAGGCCCTGCTGGCCGGCCTGCTGGTATTGCAGGGCGCGGCCCTGGCCACTGCGCTGGCCATCACGGTGATGGTGCGCTTGCTGACACTCTGGTTGGCCGTGGCTCTGGGCGCGCTGGCGCTCCTCTATAGTCTGTTTGTCGCCCGCGATATCTCACTGCGCTGATGAGCCTCCCTTCCCATGACACCTCTTTCAACCTGCCCCGCTGGCTGCTAGTCACTGCCCTGACGGCCTTGGCCCTGCGCCTGTGGATCGCCTACGCCTTGCCTGTGACGCCGGACGAGGCGTTTTTCTACTGGTGGGGCGTCTATCCGGACTGGGGCTATTACGACCACCCGCCGATGATCGGCTGGCTGATCTGGCTCATGCGCCAACTTACCGGCGAGGCCGCCTGGTCCATCCGTCTGCCCATCGTGCTGCTTCCGCTGCTCGTTGGTGGCCTGATCGCCTGGGCCCTGCGCCCGCTGGGGCGCGAGCGAGCGGCCTGGGCCATGCTGCTCATCTGGCTTGCGCCGATGAACTGGGTGACGGTCCTGATCACGACCGACACGCCGCTAATCTTCTGGTCCGTGCTCTCGGCTGCGCTGCTGCTGCGGGCGGAAGCCCGGCCACTGCAAGGACGCACCTGGGGGCTGTACGCACTGGCCGGGCTCTGCCTGGGCCTGGCCTTCCTGTCCAAGTACTTTGCCGTGGTGCTGGGACTGGCCTATATCGTCTACTTCGTGCTCTACCGGCGCGAGCGTCTGACCGCCTTCGCCCTGCTTGTGCTGTGTGCCCTGCCAGGGGCGGTCGTCAACATCGCGTGGAACATGGAACATGGCTGGTCCAACATCATGTTCAATGCCATCAACCGGCACGAGGATGCCGGCTTCGAGGTGCGCAAGCCCTTCATGTACCTCGGCCTGCTGGTCTACCTGCTGACCCCCGTGCTGCTCTGGCTGGGCTGGAAGCACCGCGGCGCCCTGCGCGAAATCCTGCGCCGCGAGCGTCTGCTGGCGGTGCTCATCGTTGTGCCACTGCTCTTCTTCGCCCTGCTGTCTTTCAAGAAGGTCGTGGGCCTGCACTGGGTGCTGTCCTTCTACCCCTTCTTCTTCGCCCTGGTGGCACTGGCATTGCCAGAGGCCGCCCTGCGGAGTGCTGCGCGCGGCCTGGCGTGGTTCACAGGCGTGCATGTGCTGCTGGTGCTGGGCATCTCGTTGACCACGCTGGACCAGTGGGCCGGCAAGCCCGGATACACCAGCTTTGTGCGCGCCTTTCGCACCGCCGATCTGCTGGCCCAGGTGCGCGCGCCCAACACGGTGCTCATGGCCAATGCCTACTCGCCGGCTGCCGTCTATGGCTATGTAAGCCAGCAGTACGTGCCCGTCTTCGGGCCAGGCAAATTCCACGCACGCCAGGACGACCTGCTGGTGGACTACGCCGTGTACCAGGGCAAGACCATCCGCGTGCTCATGGCCGAGACGCCGAACCTGGCCGACTACGCGCCCTACTTTGCGAACGTACGGACCTTCACGGTGCAACAAGATGGCGTGACCTTTCACGTTGTTGAAGGACAGCAGTTCAACTACGAAGCCTACCGACATGGCGTGATCGGCGAGGTCTTTCGCCGCTACTACAACATCCCGCGCTGGCTGCCCATGACGGGCTGTCCCTACTGCGTGCGCTACTGCGGTCAGGTTCAATGTCCGAGGCCCTGAACGCACCGCCGGACCAGGCCGAGGTGGTGGCGGCCTTTGATTTCGACGGCACCCTGACCTGGCGCGACACTCTAGGCCCCTTCCTGCGACGCCTGCTCGGCTGGCCGGGCCTGCTGCGTGTGCTCATTCTCACCAGCCCCTGGTTGCTGGCCTACGTGCTGCGCCTCACCAGCAACCATCGCGCCAAGGCGCGGCTGCTGCAGGCGGCCCTGGCTGGGCGCCGGGTCGAAGACGTGCAGCGCTGCGCCGAGGCATTCGTCGGGCAGGATCTGCCGCTGCAGTGGCGCCCCTGGGCGCTGCGCCAACTCGTGGCGCACCAGCAGGCGGGTCATCGTTGCGTGCTGGTCAGCGCGTCCACCAGCCCCTATATGCATCTGGTCGGGGCGAGCCTGCGCGTAGACGCGGTGTTGTGCACAGAGATGGAGGTGGTGGATACACGCTACAGCGGGCGCATGGCCACGCCCAACTGCCACGGCGTGGAGAAAGCGCGTCGCCTGCAGGACTTGATCGCCCGCAGCCTGGGCGACGCACCGGTGGTCCTGCACGCCTATGGCGACACGGCTGGCGACTTTCCCATGCTGAGGCTGGCGCATATTGCCTGGTACCGCGAACGCGCTTGGCCCAGGCGTCGCTGACGCGCAAGGGCGAATGCGCGAGGCTCAGTACCTGAGTTCCGTGCTCTTGCCCCAGAACACCCGGTAGGCATAGACCGTGTAGCCGATGATCACCGGCAGCACCAACACAGTGCCGTAGAAGATCACGCGCAGCGCCTCGGGCGCGCTCGCTGCCTGCCAGATGGTGATCTGGTCCACTACCAACCAAGGAAAAAGGCTGTAGGCCAGGCCGTAGAAAGCCAGCAGGAAGATGCCCACCGTGCAGGCGAAGGGCACTGCGACCCCGTACTGATTGCCCTGTTGCAGACGCAGCGGCAGTCGCCTGAGGCTGCGTGCGATCACCACGAACAGGGAGAACGTCACGGCGGGAATCGGCATCAGCAGCACCACATTGGGAAAGCTGAACCATTTGTCGAAGATGCGCTCGCTGACCCAGGGCGTGGCGAGCGAGATCGCCAGAATCCCGGCAGCCGTGAGCCACAAGCTGCCCTGGGCCCATCGCACCGCCTTGAGCTGCAGGGCACCCTCGGTCTTCATGATGAGCCAGCCCGCACCCAGCAGGCAATAGGCTGCCACCAGGCACAGGCCGATCAGCGCGGAGAAGACCCGGCTACCCACATCCGTTGCGAAACCGGTCACCAGGCTGCCCAGCATGAAACCCTGGGACCACGACGCCAGCGCCGAGCCCGCGTAGAACGCACGGTCCCAGAGATGCTTGTGCTCGGCTCTTGCCTTGACCCGGAAGTCGAAAGCCACGCCACGCAGCGTCAGCGAGACCAGCATCAGAGCCACCGGCAGGTACAGCGCGCCGAGGATCACGCCATGCGCCATGGGAAACGCGACCAGCAGCACACCTACACCCAGCACCAGCCAGGTCTCGTTGGCATCCCAGAAGGGTCCGATGCTTGCGATCATGGTGTCCCTCTGCGCCTCGTCGTCGGCTCGACGAAGCAGCACCCCCACACCCAGGTCGTAACCGTCGAGGATGACGTAAGCCAGCATGGCCAGCGCCATCACCATCGCGAACACCAGCGGCAGCCAACCTGCCGGCTGGCTCAGGTCAGGCAGATTCAACAGGTTCGTGACCTCAGGCATATTGCACCTGCGCTCCGGTCTTGCTGGCCTTGCGCGCGAGGTGGAAGACCACGCTCACATAGGACACCAGCAAGGCAGCGTACAGCAGAAGGTACAGAGCCAGGGTGAACGCAATGTTCGCAGCAGGTACCGTGGAAGCCGCCTCGGCGGTCTTCAGTACGCCGTGAACCAGCCAGGGTTGCCGACCGATCTCGGTCACATACCAGCCGGCGAGCAGCGCGACCCAGCCTGAAAACGTCATCCCGACCAGCACCTTCGCGAGCCAGGGCCGCAATCCGCTTTTGCGTACCCGCCATACAGCCAGCCAGCTCACCACCAGCATCAGCACACCCACGCCGACCATGATGCGGAACGCCCAGAACACCGGTGCCACAGGCGGGTGCTCGTCGCCAAAGTCTTTCAGCCCCTTGACCTCGCCATTCCAGTCGTGCGTCAGATAGAAAGAAGCGAGCTTGGGAATGGCCACCTCATAGCGGTTGCTCTGCGTCGCCGCGTCCGGCCAGCCAAAGAGCACCGCGGGAGCACCCTTTTGCGTGTCCCAGATGCCTTCCATCGCAGCCAGCTTGGCGGGCTGGTGCTGCAGGGTGTTGAGGCCATGCAGGTCACCCACCACGATCTGAAGTGGAATCAGCACGGCCGCCACGTGGACGCCGGTCCGCAGGCTGACCAGCACCGCCGCACTGCGGTCGCCCCGGAGCCAACGGTAGGCACTGAGGCCCGCGAGCACGAACGCCACGGTCAGGCCCGAGGCCAGCAGCATGTGCGTCATGCGGTAAGGGAAGGACGGGTTGAAGATCACCTCCAGCCAGCTGGTCACGTGCGCCTTGCCGTCGATCATCTCGAAGCCCGCCGGCGTATGCATCCACGAGTTCAGCGCCAGGATCCAGAAGGCCGAGGCGGTTGTCCCTGCCGCGACGAGGAACGTGGCTAGGGTATGCACCCTCTCGCTCACCCGACCACGGCCGAAGAGCATGATGCCGAGCATCGTCGCCTCAAGGAAAAAAGCGGTCAGCACCTCGTAGGCCAGCAGCGGCCCGGCCACATTGCCCACCGTGTTCATGAAGCCGGGCCAGTTGGTGCCGAACTGGAAACTCATGGTGATGCCGCTCACAACCCCGAGGGCAAAGGTGAGTGCGAAGATCTTCACCCAGAACTGGTACGCATCCATCCAGTGGGCCTGGCCGGCCGCGTTGAAGCGCAGCTTGAAGAACAGCAGCACCCAGCCCATGCCGATGGTGATCGTCGGGAACAGGATGTGGAAACTGATGTTGGCCGCAAACTGGATGCGTGCCAAGACGACAGGATCAAGACTGTCCATGGCCGTCTCCCTGTTGCGTGGACCTGGCCGGCGTGAAGACGTTTTTCATTCGTTCCTTCATCTCCAGCAGCTTCTGGACCTTGGAGCCCATCTGCATCAGGCTGGCAAGCGTGTCCGAGTCCATCTTCTGCACGTCGTCAAGCCAGGTCGTCATCAGCTCAATGAAGCTGTGCATTTGGCGCATGCGCTCCTGGGCGTGGATGTCTTGTGCCGTCAGGGGCTGCTCCATGAGGGCCTCGCGCAGCATGGAAAGGGTTGGATCGACTTCCCTTTTTCGCCGCTCGTTGGCAAGGGTGCGAAAGATGGCCCAGACGTCCTCCGGTGACTGAAAATACTCGCGCCGATCGTTCGGCCGATGAATCAGCCGGACCAGATTCCAGGACTGCAATTCCTTGAGCCCCATGCTGACGTTGGAGCGAGAGAAGGCCAGCGCCTCACCGATCTCGTCTGCATTCAGGGCTTGCGGAGAGACATACAACAGCGCGTAGATCTGGCCGACCGTTCGGTTGATGCCCCATCGGCTGCCCATTTCGCCAAAGTGCATGACAAAGCGCTGCGTGAGCGGAGCTAGCTTCATTTTTTGCCCTCTTTCTGTGTTTTCAGTATTTTCTGAAATTCCAGAATCTTCCAATCCGTTTTGGCTTTTTCCCACACCCTCGAGATGGAGAAGTGCCATCACGTAGAAAAACCCGAGTAGCAGCCTCGCCATAGATGAAAATCGGCATAATAAATATGGTTTTTATCCGAGACAGAAATGAACCTCCACCAGTTCCGCTTCGTCCAGGAAGCCGCGCGCAACAACCTCAACCTGACCGAGGCGGCCAAGGCCCTGCACACCTCGCAACCCGGCGTGTCCAAGGCCATCATCGAGCTGGAAGAAGAACTGGGCATCGACATCTTTGCCCGCCACGGCAAGCGCCTGAAGCGCATTACCGAGCCGGGCCAGAAGGTGCTGCAAAGCATCGAGATCATCATGCGCGAGGTCCGCAACCTCAAGCGCATCGGCGAGCAGTACAGCGCACAAGACAGCGGCACCCTCTCGATTGCGACCACGCACACCCAGGCCCGCTACGTGCTGCCCGAGCCGGTGGCCAGGCTGCGCGCCGCCTGGCCCAAGGTCAACCTCTCGCTACACCAGGGCAACCCCGATCAGGTGGCGCGCATGCTCATCGACGAGACCGCCGAGGTAGGCATCGCCACCGAGTCGCTGGCCGACTACGATGAGCTTGTGACCCTTCCGTGCTACGAATGGGAGCACGTGCTGGTGCTGCCGGCCAGCCACCCGCTTGCGGGCAAGGAGCGGCTGAGCCTGGAAGACCTGGCCGCCGAGCCGCTAATCACCTACCACCCCACCTTCACCGGCCGCACGCGCATCGACCATGCTTTCGCCCAGCGCCGGCTCTCGCCCATTGTGGTGCTCGAAGCCATCGACTCCGACGTGATCACCACCTATGTGCGCCTGGGCATGGGCCTGGGCATCGTCGCTGAAATGGCTGTGCGCAACCTGACGGCCCTGACCAGCGGCGAGGAGCTGCTGGTGCGCCCGCTGGGCCATCTGTTTGGCAGGAATGTCACGCGCGTGGCTTTCAAGAAGGGCGCTTACCTGCGCAACTTCGTCTACGAATTCGCCGAGCTGCTGAGCGACCGCCTGCCGCGCGATCTGGTCGCGCGGGTGATGCGCGGAGAAGCAACAGAATACGAGTTATAGCCCCCCCTGAGGCGCTACGCGCCTTCCCCCCGCACATCCTGCGGTGGCGGGGGGACGCTCCCGGTGGCCCGGCTGAGCCGGTTCCACGGGAGCCCTTGTCAAGACACTTCGATCGACATTAATCTGCTACGCATGAACACCCTGACGCCTGTCCTCCAGAGCCGCCTGCCCCAGGTCGGCACCACCATCTTCACCGTCATGTCCGCCCTGGCCGCCGCCAAAGGCGCGGTCAACCTGGGTCAGGGCTTTCCGGACTTCGAAGGTGATCCCCTTCTGGTGGACGCGGTGACCGACGCCATGAAGCGCGGCCTGAACCAGTATCCGCCCATGACCGGTGTGCCCGCGCTGCGCGAGGCCATCGCGAAGAAGGTGGAGGCAATCTACGGCCACCGTTACGACGCCGACACCGAGATCACCGTCACCGCCGGTGCCACCCAGGCCATCCTCACCGCCATCCTGGCCATCGTACATCCAGGCGACGAGGTCATCGTGCTGGAGCCGTGCTACGACAGCTACGTGCCCAATATCGAGCTGGCCGGCGGCAGCGTGGTGCGCGTCCCCTTGACGCCGGGCAATTTCCGGCCGGACTTCTCAAAGATAGCCGCCGCCATCACGCCCAGGACCCGCGCCATCCTCATCAACACCCCGCACAATCCCAGCGGCACGGTCTGGACGCGAGCGGAAATGCTGCAGCTGCAGGACCTGCTCGCGCCGACGGATATCGTGGTCATCAGCGACGAGGTCTACGAGCACATGGTGTTCGACGGCAAGGCGCACGAAAGTGTCGCGCGCTTTCCGGCACTGGCTGCACGCAGCTTCATCGTTAGCAGCTTTGGCAAGACCTATCACGTCACGGGCTGGAAGGTGGGCTACGTGGCCGCGCCTGCGCCGCTCACCGCAGAGTTCCGCAAGGTGCATCAGTTCAACGTCTTCACCGTCAACACACCGGTTCAGCATGGTCTGGCTGCCTACATGGCCGACCCGCGCCCCTACCGAGACCTGCCTGGCTTCTACCAGCGCAAGCGCGACCTCTTCCGCGATGGGCTGAGAAAGACGCGCTTCAGAATGCTGCCTGGCGAAGGCACGTACTTCCAGTGCGTGGACATCTCTGCCGTGAGTGACCTGAACGAAGCGGATTTCTGCAAGTGGCTCACCAGCGAGATCGGCGTGGCCGCCATTCCGCTCTCGGCCTTCTATGGCAACGGCTTCGACCAGAAGGTGGTGCGCTTCTGTTTTGCCAAGAAGGACGAGACGCTGAACACCGCGCTGGAGCGGCTGGCAAAGCTGTAGCCGCCCGGCCACACGCTCCACCCCGACGAGCGCGCGTCGGGCTTGCGCCTGCTCGTCATCCCCGTAGAATGCACAGGATTCTGTAATCTCGGGGAGTGCTGCCATGGGAATCGCTGCCAACGACATCGTGCCTTTCACTCAGGCACGATCCAGCTTGTCCGAATTGGCCGACCAGGCCAAAGCTGGTGCCGAAAAAATCATCACCAAGAACGGCGAGAGCTATGTTGCTTTGATCGACGCCGACCGGCTGGACTACTACCACCGCCTCGAGCGTGAGCGCATTCACCTGCTATTGCTGGAAGATGCCCAACGTGGCCTGGCCGACATAGCCGCTGGCCGCACACAGGATGCAGACGCGACCATCGCCACGCGGCAGCAGCGGCGCAGAGCCGGGGCCACCGCCGCCAAGAAGCGTGGCTGAACGGTTGTATCAGGTCGAGCTCACAGCCAGCTTCCTGGCGCAGCTGGACCGCATCGAGGCGTTTCTGGACGAAGCGAACGCAGCCTCTGCCTTTGATGCGCTGCTGGACGAGCTGCGTACCACCGTCATCCCCAACCTGCAGCGCTTCCCGCGCATTGGCCGCCGCTACCTGGACACCCCACCGCAGTCCGCCGAGGCACTGAACCGGTTGGCGGCCCTGCCCCTTGGTGCGCCAGACGCGTTGCGGGTCTACCTGCATGGCGACTACCTGCTGCTCTACGCACTGGCCGATGCGCACGCAAAGGTATATTTGCTGTCCATCAGGCACCACCGCCAGCTGACGTTCGACTTTGCCCGGCTGTGGCCGGGCGCAACTGCGCCAAAAAAGCGCTAGGGCTCCATGTCTTACCTGTACCAAGTCCTCGCAGAACGCGTCGATGCATGGCGCGATGCCAACTACCCATGCGATGACTACCCCGCTATCCGCGAGATTCTTGAATTCGCCGTGGAGGACGGTGACACCGGACACCTGCGCTACCTGCGACGCGCGCAGTTGCGGGCACTGGAAACCTACTGGTATCTCCGCCTGGTGCTCGACACACCAAAGATCCCGGACCTGTACGAGCAGCTATTTGAAGACTTGCCTGATCGCCTGGATGCCATGGGCGTCAACGAGCGTTTGTTCAAAGAGGCCAAATACAACTACGCCGCGTTGATCAAGCGCGTCCAGGAGGACAACCAGTTCGTTCGAGAAAATCACCTGGAAAGCCTGCGCGAATCCCTGACGCTGGACTATGCGAGCTACATCCTGGCCCTGGCCATGGGCGCTGGCAAGACCATCCTCATGGGCTCCATCGTCGCCACCGAATTCGCCATGGCCCTGGAGTATCCAGAGGGCCCCTTTGTGCAGAACGCGCTGATCTTCGCGCCTGGCAAAACCATCCTCAGCGCCCTGCGTGAGTTGTCGGACGTGCCCTATGAAAGGCTGCTGCCGCCGCGCCTCTACAAGCCCTTTGCCGCCAGCCTCAAGCTCACCTTCACCCGTGACGGCGACAAACAGATTCCGATTGTCTGGGGCAGCAGCTTCAACGTCATCGTCACCAATACCGAAAAGATACGAATCCAGAAACCCAACGCGCGCAGCAACAGCGCACAGGCAGCACTGTTTGCCGGCACCCAGGGCGAGGAAGCGGCGGAGCTGGCTAATCTGCGGCTGCAAGCCGTGGCCTCCCTGCCGCACCTGGCTGTGTTTTCCGACGAAGCCCACCACACTTATGGTCAAAAGCTGCTGGGTAAATGGGAGAAAGACAAAGAAACGGGTGAACTGGTCTTCAAGGACGACGGCATCAAGAAAGTCCGGCGCACGATCGACTACCTTGCTGCGCAAACCAACCTCATCGTCGTCATCAACGCCACCGGTACGCCCTACTTTGAGCGCCAGCCCTTGCGCGATGTCGTCGTCTGGTACGGCCTGGGCGAAGGCATCCGCGACGGCGTGCTCAAGGAACTTGCCAGCAACATCAAGCGTTTCGACCTCGACGATGGCCAGGCCGACGCCCTGGTGGCCAATGTGATTGAAGATTTCGTGCGCGACTACTGGTCTGTCGCTTTGCCCAACGGTGCCCCCGCACGCCTGGCCTTGTACTTCCCCAACATCGAAACCCGCGACGAGCTGCGTGGCGCCGTGGAGTCTGCCTTGACCCTGCGCGGTATCGGCACAGACACGATCCTCGCGGTCGACGGCATGAGCAACGACACCGTGCGCCGCCAGTTCGAGGCTGTCGCGCGCAACCCCGAGGCACCAGAGCGCATCCTGCTACTTGTCAACATGGGCACCGAGGGCTGGAACTGCCCCAGCCTCTTTGCCACTGCGCTGGTGCGTAAGCTCAAGAACAGCAACAACTTCGTACTACAGGCCGCCACGCGCTGCCTGCGGCAGGTGCCTGGCAACAAACACCCCGCGCGGGTCTATGTGACCGCCAGCAACAGCAAGACCCTGGAAGACCAGTTGGCCGAAACCTACGGCACCTCGCTCAAGGAGCTGGACGCCCAGCGTGCCGAGCGTGAGGAGCGCGAAATCGTCCTCCACAAGCCCCATTTGCCGCCCCTGCTCATCAAGAAGCGCGTGCTGCGTTACCGGCGCAGGGCGGAAGCACCCGGCACCAAACCGCTGCAGTTCACGGTGCCCGATGTGCCCACGCCAGCTGGCGTGACGGTTGAAACCTTGACGCCTGTGGAGTCAGCGACCGGCAAGACCGCGCTGCAAAAGGTGGACGGCGGCGCCGATGTCCTGCCCGCCCCGCCACCAGAGCTGGACGTCTACTCTGCCGCCGCCGAACTCGCCGCCAACTACCACCTGCCCACACCCGAAGTTCTGGCCGCACTGCGGCAGGCTTACGGCCCGGGCCATGATGTGCCCGACTACCACTTGGGTGCCCTGGGCCGGCAGATTGAAGCGCAGCGCGCCGGCTACGAGGAGCTCTTCGAGGAAGTCGACGTTGCCATCGCTCTGGTCAAGCCCGAAGGCTCCACGCAGACCGAGCGCGCCGGCGTGCCCTTTTACACCGCCCGCATCAGCTTTGCGAAGGAGCGCGAGCCCCTCTACGTGATGGCGCGCGACACCGCAGACGCCCCGCATGCCCTGGCGCGCAGCTTCCACTACGAAGGCTACAACTTCGACTCAGGACCGGAGGCTGAATTCCTGCAATGGGCGCTGGCCCAGTTGCAGAACGGGCCGCACCAGATCGAAGGCGTTTGGTTCACCGGCGGCCTCACTGACCCCGGCAAGACCGACCTTTACGCCGAATACCTGGGCGACGACAGCCGCTGGCACCGCTACACCCCAGACTTTGTGCTGCGCCGCGCCGATGGCAAACATCTGGTGGTGGAAATCAAGAAAGACCTGTACAGCCCCGATATCCACGCCGACCTGGGCCGCATGGGGCGGGGCGAAGCGGCCCAAACCCTTGAGGGCCGCAAGGCCGTTGCGCTGAAGCAGTGGGAAGGCCTGAACCCCGACAAACTCAGCTATCACGTGATGTTCGCAGACAGTGAGATCAAGCCCGAGGGCTACCGCCGCGTCAGCGACTTCATTCGTGGCGCTTGAGGCGATTGCGCCCTACATTGAACAGCGACAGACACACCATGAACGACACCACCAAAAAGCCCAAGGACGTCACCGTCGCCAAGGCCAAGGGCCGCCCCATGCTGACCTGGGTGGGCAAGAAGCCGCTGGCCCGCGTCAAGGCCTATCCCGCGCAAGCCATCGAACGCTTTGACGCCACGAGCGGCCAGCCTGTGCCACCGCAGGCCACGGACTGGAGCGACTGGCCCCAGGACCTGCCCCACGGCGGCCTGCTCTACCACGGCGACAACAAGGATGTGCTGGCCCATCTGCTGGCCAACGGTTTTCGCGGCAAGGTCAAGCTCATCTACATCGACCCGCCGTTTGACAGCGGCGCGGACTACGTGCGCAAGGTGCAACTGCGCGGTGCGAAGGGCACAGTGAAGATTGATGGCGAGGACTACACCCTGGGCGAACAGGTGCAGTACAGCGACATCTGGGCTAATGACAACTATCTGCAGTTCATGTATGAGCGGCTGCTGATGTTGAAGATGCTACTCGCGGCAGACGGAGCGATTTATCTGCACTGTGACCCATCGCGTAACAGCTACCTGCGGTTGGTCCTGGACGAGGTTTTTGGAGCAGATAGCTTTATCAACGAAATTGTCTGGCAGCGTCTGAGTGCTCACAACGATTCGGGTCGCTTTGGAGTTATTCATGACACGATCTATTACTACGGCTCCCCAGAGCGAGTTTGGAACCCCCAGCGAATTAATTTGCGGGAGGCGTACTTGGAGCAATTCTTTGATCAGGTCGAAGAGGGCACAGGCCGTCGTTACGCGAGATCAGATTTGACCGCACGCGGGCTGCGTAATGGCGAAACTGGTAAAGCATGGCGCGGCATCCAGCCAGCGGAGAAGGGGAATCACTGGAAGGTAGCCGTCTCACAACTGGATCGCTGGGAGGCCGAAGGTCGGATTCATTGGCCGAAGAGTGAGGGAGGTATGCCGCGGCTCAAGCGGTATATGGACGAGGCAATTGAGCAAGGCGGGACAGCCCAAGACATTTGGTCAGATATCAAGCCCATTCATAACCAGTCCCAAGAGCTCTTGGGATATCCAACGCAGAAGCCAGCAGCGCTGATTGAGCGCGTAGTGTTGGCGTCATCCAACCCGGGTGATATCGTTCTTGACTGTTTTCTCGGGTCCGGGACTACCGCTGTATGTGCCCAGAAACTCGGCCGACGCTGGATCGGCTGCGACATCAACAAGGGCGCCATCCAGACCACGGCCAAGCGCCTGCAGGAGCTGATGCGCACCCAGGCGCAGGCGGCGGCTGCGCCCCAACAGGGCCAGTTGATCGACGGCGAGCCGGGCAACACCCAGGCTTGCCAGCTTGGTTTCTCCACTTACCGCGTCAACGACTACGACCTGCACATCCAGCACAACGAGGCCGTGGAGCTGGCTTGCCAGCACCTGGGCGTGACCCGCACGCGCACGGATGCCTTCTTCGACGGCACGCAGAGCGGCCGGCTGGTGAAGATCGTTCCCTTCAATCACCCGCTCACGCCGCTGGACCTGGAGGCCGTGCGCACCGAACTGAAAAACCGCCCCAACGAGGAGCGCGATGTGATGGTGGTCTGCCTGGGCTGGCAGCACGACGCCCGCGCCTGGGTGGAGAGCTACAACAACAACCGGCCTGTGAACAAGCTGCACGTGGTGGAGCTGCGCACCGACCGCAAGCTGGGCGGCATCATCAAGCATGAGCCGCTGTCCGTGCAGATGACGGTGCAGCGCCAAGGCCAGGGCCAAGAAGAACGGCTGGAGATTGAAATACAGGACGTGGTCTCGCCCACCATCATGCAACGCCTGAACCTGGAGCAGGGCGTTTTCCGCGCCCAGATTGGCGACTGGCGCGCGGTGGTCGATTGCATCCTGATCGACACGCAGCACGACGGCCAGGTGTTCAAGGTGGCGCTGGCGGATGTGCCCGAGCGCAAGCAGGATTTGGTGAATGGGCGCTACGAACTGCCCGCGCCGCCCTCCCCCACCTTGGTCGCGCTCAAGGTCATTGACATGCTTGGCGAGGAGCTGATCGTGACCGCCAGCGTTTGAAAGAGCTTTGACGCGCCATGGGCCTGCGGGATGTTTACCCCGTGGGTGCGCGGCAGGGCGGGGGCCGGGATCAGCCCGTCAGCACTGGATCGGATTTCGGCAGAACTTCTCCAGCTCCCGCACCGTCGCACGGTCTGCCACCGCATTCTTCGCCTTCGGCCCCACGTCCAGGCTCAGCTTGAACTCGTACTTGCGGAAGAACTCGTCGAACAGCTCGCCACCCAGCGTGGCATAAGCCGTGAGCGTGTCGCCCTTGGCGTCATGCTCAAGGAGCACGGCGCACAGGGGCTGTTCGGCCGGGCCGCCGAGTACGCGGGCGCCCTGGGCCGGGTCGTACTGGCTGTGGTCGGCGCAGCAGTGGATGAGGTTGTCGGCCAGGCCCTTTTGCGCCTTGCTCTTGCGAAAGCTGATGAAGCTGACCTGCTGCGTCGGGTAGACCAGCTGGTGCGCGCAGATGGCGCTGAAGGCCACCAGGTTGCGCTGCGGCCCCACGCCGCCGGGCCAGGTATAGCTGTCCTTGCCCTTGGTGGTGAGCGGCTGCGGCCTGGCGGGCTTGTCGAGCTTGAGCAGAAAGACGGGCGTGGCTTCGAAGGGATAGTGAAAGACGTAATTGGTCTGGGCCTTGAGCTGGCTGGCCTTGATCGGGTCGCCCAGCTCATTGGTGAGGAGCACGCGGGCGTATCCCTTGGGCTTGGCATCGGCTGCAAAGGCCGGTAGCGCCATGGACGCGGTCAGACAAGCGACGCTGGCGGAACAGGTTTCAACGAACTGGCGGCGATCCATGCAGACTCCCGGAACATCGAGCAAGTCCGGCGGAATAACCGGATACAGGCCAATTTATCGGCGCGGTGCAGGGCCTGTCAAGCGAGCTTGCACGAGGCGCCGTGGCTCAGCGACGGCGCGCCTCGCGCCGGGCGATCCAGAGCGTGGCACCTGCGATGATCACGCCGCCGATCAGCGAGTGGCTAGTGGGCACATCGGCAAACACCAGCCAGCCCAGCAGCGCGGCCCAGACCAGATCCAGAAACTTGACCGACTGCGTGGCCGAGATGTCGGCCACCTTGTAGGAGCGCATTAAGAGATAGTGAGCCCCGCTGCCAAGCAGGCCGCACAGCGCGTACCCCGCCCACTGCGCGGCCGACACGGGCTGCCATCCCTGCAGCGCCAGTGGCAGGCTCAGCGCCGTCACGGTGATGGACTGCCAGAGCACGATGACGCCTGCCGATTCATAGCGCGTCAGCGCCTTGCTAATGAGAAAAGACGCGGCAAACACAGGCGAAGAGGCCAGCATCAGCAGGCCCCAGGCGCCGCCGCCGCCCGTAAGGCCTGGCCCCACGACGATGAGCACGCCGCCAAAGCCCAGCAGAGCCGCCAGCCAGCGCTCCCAGCGCATGGGCTCGTGCAGGAACAGCCACGCCCCGAGCATGATGAAGAGCGGCGTGGTGAAGCCAATCGCCGTGGTGTCCGCCAGGGAAATGTGGGGCAGCGCCGTGAACCAGATGGCCAGGCCCGTTGTGTGCACGCAACCCCGTACGAACTGCCCCTTGATGTTGCGGGGCATCCAGGCCGTCGGCCCGCTGCGCAGCACCAGCGGCATGAGAACGAGGACGCCACACAGATAGCGCAGGAACTGGGACTGCATGGGCGGGATCTGGGTGGTGAGATAGCGCGTCATCGTGTTGAGCAGCACGAAACATAGCCCGGCAGCCACCGACCAGAGCAGGGCCTTGACGGCATCGTCGAGACGATGCGCGCGGTGTCGCGCTAGGTCCATGCGCCGCCGCCAGGAGCTGCGTGCAGGCTTGGGGGAGTGAAGAGACATTGGGGCGGTTTGGCAAGACCTGACGGGTCACGCGGGCTGATGGTAACGCCGGGGCTGGCCCCCGGGTCTGGCAACACCCTAGAGCGGTGGGCCCAGGTGGTGCAGGAAATGCGCATAGACCCGGCGCGCCATCCCCAGGGCCAGGGCTTCATGCGCGGGCTCGGCCAGCGCCGCATCGAGCGCACGGCGCAGCTCGGGCCAGCGCGGCAAATCCGGGCTCGTGCGTTCTCCGAAAAAATGCAGTAGCTCTGGCCCGACCTTCAGCTGCGCGCGCAGCTGCCGCTCGATGATGCGTGCACCGAGGCTGGCGCCCGCCAGCACGTAGATCGCGCCGACCGCCTCGGACAGATGGCGCGGCGCAAGGCCGTCGCTGCGGGCTGCATCCCGGGCAGCGCCGGGCGCGTGGCCCAAGGCCTTCAGGTCGCGCGCGAGCTCGCCGCTGCGCTGATAGTAGCGACTGTCGAACCATGCAGGCGGCTGCAGCAGGCTTGCGCGATAGCCCTGCAGGGGCGGCTCCAGAGCCGTGTAGCAGGCGTGGAGGCGCTGCAGCACCGCCGCGTAACGCCCGCGGTCCAGGTCGGGTGCCATCAGATGCTGCATGACCGACTCATGGTCCAGCGCCTGGTGCAGCGCATCGGTGCCCGCCCTGATACGGGCCAGAGGACTGTCAGCCTGGCGCATTGCGCTCGATACTGGCGATCACCGCAGGTAACTCGTCGGCTGGCACGGGCTTGCTGAACAGATAGCCCTGGGCCAGATGGCAGCCGTTTTCGAGCAACCACAGGCGCTGCTCCTCGGTCTCGACCCCCTCGGCGATGGTGCTGAGCCGCAGCCCGCGGGCCAGGCCGATGATGCCGTTCGTGATGACCTGCGATTGCAGCTCGGTGTGCACGCTTTGTACGAAGGAGCGGTCGATCTTGAGCGAGTCCAGCGGGAGTTGGCGCACGTAGGCGAGCGAGGAATACCCCGTGCCGAAATCATCCAGCGAGACCTTCAAACCCAGGGCAGCCAGTGCCTGCAGCGCCCGCACGGTATGCTGTGCGTCCTCCATGACCACCGATTCCGTGAGCTCGATCTCCAGCCATTCGGGCGGTATGGATTCGCGCCGCAGAGCGCGTGTGACATCGTCAATCAGCGAGCCACCCACGATCTGAGGAAATGACACATTGACGGCGACCGGCCACGCCGGCAGGCCCGCCCTGCGCCAGAGCGCGAGCTGGCGTGCCGCCTCGTCGACCACCCAGCAGCCAAGAGATTGGATGAGGTTGACGCGCTCGGCCAGAGAGATGAACTGGTCCGGCCCGACCAGCCCGCGGGCCGGGTGCTGCCAGCGAACCAGGGCCTCCAGGCCCACCACTTTGCCCTGACGAAGGTCAACCTTGGGCTGGTAATGCAGACGCAGTTCACGGTTGCCGATGGCCGCGCGCAGCTGCTCCTCAATCTGGATAGCATCGCTAAGCTGCCCTTCCATGGCGCCCTGAAACACACGTGTGCAGGCCCGCCCCTCACCCTTGGCGGCATACAGGGCCATATCGGCATGACGCATCAGCGTGCCGGGATCCTGGCCGTGCTGATGGCTGTAGGCGACGCCTACGGACAGGCGCAGGTGCAGCCGCTTGCCCGCAACGTGGAAGGGATGAGACATGGCGCGGTGCAGACGCTCGGCAATCAGGGCCACGCGCGGCTTGTCCGCCTCGGTCAGATCGGTGAGCAGCAGGAACTCGTCGCCGCCCAGCCGTGCCACCACATCGTTGCCGCGCACCACGGCCCCGAGGCGCCGGCTGATTTCCTGCAGCACCTCGTCGCCGGCCGCATGACCCAACGTGTCGTTGATGCGCTTGAAATGATCGAGGTCGATCAGGAACAGGGAGACAAACACGTCGGTGCGCGCCGTGCGCCGTGCCAGCTCCTGCTCGGCCGCCACCCGGTTGAGCAGACCGGTCAGATGGTCGTGGTCGGCACGCCATTCCAGCTCGCGTTGCAAGGCCTGGTTACGCAAGGTCTTGTGGGCATCTGCCATCAGTGCGGCCAGGCGAACGATTGCATCGGTCTCCACCCCGATCCAGGGCTCGCACGATCCCGACATGGTCTGCTGCCAGCGCGAAAAGGAGCGGCGTGGCTGCAGCTCAATCGTCCCGTCCTTCACAACGGCGTCATAGCTGCCGGGCTCCCCGGCCCATTGCACCTGCCGCACGAGATCGGGTCGCGTGACAAAGCAGTAACCTTGCACACCCGCAGGCAGCCGGGCAATCAGCACGCCCGCAGCGCCGGGCAGGGCCTCTACGCCCTGGCGGCCGGGGCTGCCCAGATCCTCTATGGCCCGGGCCGATCCCCGCTCGACGCTTTGCGCGAGTTGCGAGACCCCGTCAAGGATGTGCCTTTGTCGGGTGACGTCGTGCCGAGCGCTGGCCACCCAGGACAGGCCTTCGAGCTGAAACCCGAAGTCGCTGGCATCGAGCAGCCGCATGATCTCGTCGGCCTGGGCCTGCAGGCCCTGCATCAGGCTGCCCTGACGCCCGATCGACTGGCTCAACTGCTCAAGCAAGGCGCTGAAGGCGGCGACCTTCTCCGCGTGGGCGATGCGCGTGAGGCCATCGATGCGCATGGCGACCATGTTGGCGATGAGCTCGCACGCCGAGCGCAACAGCTCACGCACATTGTGGGGGGAAACGCGTGGGCGCTGGTGATGGCAGGCCAGCAGACCCCAGAGCTTGCCCTCCTTGAGCAGGGAAACGACCAGCGTGGCACGCACCCCCATATTGCGCAGATAGACGAGATGGGCCGGGGACATGCTGCGCAGCAGGCTGTGCCCCTGGTCTAGCAGCTGGCCGTCTGGCAGGGTGGCCGGGACCAGCACATCGGGCACGGCGTCAACATCGTCCAGCAGCCGCAGCGTGTTGCGCTCGTAAAGCGCCCTTGCCTGCGGCGGGATGTCGCCCGCCGGAAAGCGCATGCCCAGGAAACGCACCGCCAGCCCGTGGGCCACGTGCTCTGCCACCACCTCACCCGTCCAGTCAGGGCGGAACCGGTAGAGCATGACGCGATCGTAGCCGCTGAGTGCCTGAAGTTCACGCACGCATTCATGGAAAAAATGCTGCAGATCTCCCGCCTGGCGGATGCGCGACAGCGCCCGGTTGATCTGGATGATCTGCCGAGACTGCTCGGCAGCGTCCGCCTGCGCCGCCCCTCCGGGTAACCATTCCAGCACACCATAGCCCTCACGGCGGTGCCCCACGCACTCGAACGCGGCCCAGGGCGCCACACCATCGGCCGGGACCTCGCCAGCGGGGCGCAGGTCGCGCAGGCGCAGGCCGAGGTCGCTCAGGCCCTGCTGCGGAAGATCCGCCAGCAGGGATGGCAGGGGGAGTGGCGCGTCCTCGATCCAGTCGGACAGAGGGGTGTGCAGCAGGCGCTCGGGCGATCCGAGGCCAGGCCAGTGACGCACGATCCCGGACGACACCTGCACGATGCGCAGCGTCGCGAGATCCACCACAACCATGAACCCGTGGGGTTGTACGGTGCCTAGCTGGTGTATGGGTTCTGCCGAGCACTGCTGCTCGTAGAGCTCCGAGATCGCGCGCTGATCGAGCTCTATCTTGCGCGACCGCGCGCCTTTGCCGGAAGGTAAAAGAGACATGGCTGCGGCGCATCATGCAATCGGCCGACTGACGTGTCAACTACGACTGACACCCCATGCCGAGCGCTGCCCCTCCCGCCCTTGCCTCAGATGTAAGAAGCTGAAGGCTGCCTGACCGGCCCGGTCCAGACGGGGTGGGCGCATTTCGCAGCCCCCAGCCCTTCGCACAAAGCCTGGGCTCAGCTGTTCAGCTGAGCCCAGGCTTTGTCCAGCCGCTTGATGCTGACCGGTTGAGGGGTACGCAGCTCCTGGGCAAAAAAGCTCACGCGCAGCTCCTCCAGCAACCAGCGGAACTCCCGCAGACGCTCGTCCATCACGCCCTTGCGCTCGGCCACCAGGCGCCAATAGCGCTGCTCCTGCGGTTTCAGTTCCGCAAGGCGGGCGGCGTCACGGGCGGGATCGACGCGGACTTTGTCCAGACGCAACGTGACGGCCTTGAGATAGCGGGCAAAGTGCTGCAGTTGCGGCCAGGGAGTTTGCGCGATGAAGCGCTTGGGTATCAGGCGCTTGAGCTGCTGCATGCAGTCGGCTGTCGCGTCCGGCGCGTTCTTGGTGTCCTTGATCTTGCGCGCGGCGGCAGCGTACTCCGTAAGGATGACGCCGACCAGCCGCGCCAACTCGTTGGCGATCAGGGTCAGGCGGCTACGGCCCTCTTCGAGCCGCTTGCTGAATCCGGACGCGTCCGTGGGCAGTGGCTCCAGCAGGAAGGCGCGTTCCAGCGCCACCTCGATGATCTGAGCGCGCAACTCTTCAAGGGTGCCACCGCCCGCCCCGTCGGGCGAGCGCCCGACTTGCATATAGGCCGCAGCCATCTTCTGCAAGTCAGGGATGTTCTTCTCAAGGTACCTGAGCGCGTCCTTGAGTTGCAGCGCAAACAGGCGGCGCAGGCCACTGCGGTGCTTCGCCGCCGCGACCTCGGGTTCATCGAAGACCTCGATGACCACTGCCTCGCCCTGGTCCACCAGGGCAGGAAAGCCGATCAGCGTCTGGCCGCTCTTGCGGATTTCCATGAGCTCGGGCAGTTCACCAAACGTCCAGGCGGTGTAGCGGAGGTCTGTCCCAAGCGCCGGGCTGCCAGCCACGCCCGCCGAAGGCTGGGCCGGGTGGCACGGCGCCTCGGGCGACGATTTGTGCAAACCATGAGGAGCACGGGGCGCCGTGCTGCCGGGCTCAGCCTGCCCACCCGACGCCGGGGGCAGCTTGAGCCCGGCCAGAGCCTGGAAAGCACCACGTGCCTGGGCTCCGAGCTCGGCCTTGAGCGCGCTCAGGCTTCGGCCAGCGCCCAGCTGGCGGCCGTGCTCGTCCACCACGCGGAAGTTCATGAAAAGATGCGGCGCCAGCATGTCGAGCTTGAAGTCAGCGCGCTTCACGTCCAGGCTGGTCATGTCACGCACCTGCTTGAGCAGTGCGTCCGTCAGGCTGCCGTGCCCAAAGCTTTCGGGGGTGCCTAGCGCCTCGGCCAGCCTCGCCGCTGACTCCGGCAAAGGCACGAAACGGCTACGCGGGCGTTGGGGCAGGCTCTTGAGCAGAGCCTGGATCCTTTCCCTGAGCATCCCCGGCACCAGCCACTCACAACGGTCCTCATTCACCTGGTTGAGTACGAAGAGCGGCACGGTCACCGTGACACCGTCTCGTGTATCGCCCGGCTCGTGCAGATAGCTGGCCGCGCAATCCACGCCACCCAGGCGCACGGTTCGGGGAAAGGCGCTGCTGGTGATGCCGACCGCCTCGTGGCGCATGAGCGCTTCACGCGTGAGCATGAGCAGCTCTGGCTGCCTCCTGCTCTCTTCGCGGTACCATCGCTCGCACTCAAAGCCGCTGCAGATGTGCTGCGGCAGCTGCTGGTCGTAGTAGGCGTAGATCAGCTCGTCATCGACCAGCACGTCTTGGCGCCGCGACTTGTGCTCCAGCTCCTCCACCTGGCGGATCAGCTTCTGGTTCGCGGCCAGGAAAGGTAGCCTGGTGTCCCACTCGCCGGCCACCAGGCCCTCGCGGATGAAGATCTCGCGCGCGGCCACCGGATCGACTTTGCCGTAATTGACCCGCCGTCCGCTGTAGACCACGATGCCGTAGAGCGTGGCACGCTCCAGCGCCACCACCTCGGCGGCCTTCTTCTCCCAGTGCGGGTCCAGCAGCTGCTTCTTGAGCAAATGGCCCGCCACCTGTTCGATCCACTGCGGCTCGATATTCGCGATGCCGCGACCAAACAGACGCGTAGTCTCCACGAGCTCGGCCACGACGATCCAGCGGCCCGGCTTCTTACTCAGGTGCGCACCAGGGTGGCGGTGGAACTTGATGCCGCGCGCGCCCAGGTACTCCCCGGCACTCGCCTCCTCCTCCAGCCTGCAGCCCACGTTTCCCAGCAGGCCGGCCAGCATGGAGAGATGGATCTGCTCGTAGCTTGCAGGCGTCGTGTTGATATGCCACTTGTGTTCGGTGACCACGGTCAGCAGCTGGCTGTGGATGTCGCGCCATTCGCGCACGCGGCGGATGTTAACGAAGTTCTGACGCAGCAGCTGTTCGTACTGTCGGTTGGAGAGCCTGTGCGTCGCGCCAGTTTGGGTGAGTTGGGGTGGCTGCCGGTTCTGCTTTGTGTCCCCCGGCCTTCGGCCTGCGCCTGTTACCTGCACAGAGCCGGCAGCCACCCCAACTCCGGGCGACACCCTGGCCCCTCCGCGGCTTTCTTCCAGCCACTTCCAGAGCTTCAGATAGCCGGTGAACTCGCTTTTCTCGTCGTCAAACTTGGCGTGGGCCTGATCCGCCTGGGCCTGGGCCTCCATTGGCCGGTCACGTACGTCCTGCACGCTCAGGGCACTGGCGATGATGAGCACCTCGTTGAGCGTGCTGCGGGCCCTCGCCTCCAGGATCATGCGGCCCACGCGCGGGTCCAGTGGCAGCTTCGCAAGCTCGCGGCCGATCGCTGTCAGTTCGTTGTGCTCGTCAACAGCGCCCAGTTCTGCCAGCAGCTGGTAGCCATCGGCAATCGCGCGGCCGGATGGCGCATCCAGAAAAGGAAAATCCTCGACCACTCCCAGATGCAGCGATTTCATGCGCAGGATCACACCGGCCAACGAGCTTCGCAGGATTTCCGGCGTGGTGAAGCGCTCACGGCCGGCAAAGTCCTTCTCATCGTAGAGGCGGATGCAGATGCCGTTGGCCACCCGGCCGCAGCGACCGGCGCGCTGGTTGGCCGCCGCCTGGCTCACCGGCTCGACCAGCAGCTGCTCCACCTTGCTACGGAAACTGTAGCGTTTTACGCGGGCCGTGCCGGCGTCGATCACATAGCGTATGCCCGGCACGGTCAGCGAGGTCTCGGCCACATTGGTCGCCAGCACGATGCGCCGCCCGATGTGGCTGTCGAAAACGCGATCCTGCTCGGCCTGGGAGAGGCGCGCGAACAGCGGCAGCACCTCGGCGTGGCGCGTGATAGGGTTGTGGCTGAGATGCTTGCGCAGATGGTCCGCCGCCTCGCGGATCTCGCGCTCACCGGGCAGGAACACGAGGATGTCGCCCTGCTGTCCGGGCTCGCGCCAGAGTTCGTCCACGCCATTGGCAATCGCGTCGTTGAGGTCGTGCTCGCGACTCTCGTCAAAGGGGCGATAACGCTGTTCCACCGGATAGGTACGGCCCGAGACCGAGATGACGGGAGCCGGCCCCTGACGCGAAGCGAAGTGGTTCGCAAAGCGCTCGGCGTCGATGGTCGCCGAGGTCACCACGATCTTGAGATCGGGCCGGCGCGGCAGGATCTGGCGCAGGTAGCCCAGCAGGAAGTCGATGTTGAGGCTGCGCTCGTGCGCCTCGTCGATGATCAGCGTGTCGTAGGCATTGAGCAGCGGGTCGGTCTGCGTCTCGGCCAGCAGGATGCCGTCCGTCATGAGCTTGACGGAGGCGTCCTTGCCCAGGCGGTCATTGAAGCGCACCTTGTAGCCCACCACCTCGCCCAGCGGGGTCTGCAGTTCCTCGGCGATGCGCTTGGCCACCGAACTGGCCGCGATACGGCGCGGCTGGGTGTGGCCGATGAGCCTGCCACGCTGACCTGCAGGGTGATTGCATTTGCCCCTCCCGAGAGCCAGCGCAATCTTGGGCAGCTGCGTGGTCTTGCCCGAGCCGGTCTCGCCACAGACGATGATGACTTGGTGCTGCTGCAGTGCGGCCATGATTTCGTCGCGTTTGGCCGACACCGGCAGCGACTCGGGGAACTCGATTTTCAGGGGGGCAGAGCTCAAGGCGGAACTTCGAGGAGAATCCGCAATTATCGCTAGGGCGTGTTCACACTAATTTCTCAAGATGTGTTGCAGATCAAAAATGTCATGCGCAAGGCGCGACACGCAGCCAGGGTCGGCCCCCGGCAAGCCTTCGCAACGCGACGCATGGCGTTTTTCGCCGCGACCCGAAGGGAGGGGGGTAAAAAGAACGGCGCCATTCGCCGTTGCACTCCTCACCCAGACGGCCGGTCTGGGCTTCGTCGTGCGCCTAGATTGGTACCGTGAATACCCTGTTCGCACATAAGAGATTAGAGCGAACAGGCCCTCGCTGATCCCGCCCCAGAACCCGCATCCCGATGTCTGCCGTCTTCAACTTCACCTTCGTGCCCTGGTTCCGTTCGGTGGCGCCCTACATCCACAAGTTCCGTAACCAGACCTTTGTGGTGGGCGTATGCGGCGAGGCGATTGCGGCGGGCAAGTTGGCCCATCTTGCGCAGGACCTGGCCCTGATCCAGAGTATGGGCGTTAAGATCGTGCTGGTGCATGGCTTTCGCCCGCAGGTGAACGAGCAGCTCAAGGCCAAGGGCCACACGGCCAAGTACTCGCACGGCATGCGCATCACCGACGAGGTGGCGCTTGATTGCGCGCAGGAAGCCGCCGGCCAGCTGCGATACGAGATTGAGGCGGCCTTCAGCCAGGGGCTACCCAACACGCCCATGGCCGGCGCCACGGTGCGCGTGCTCTCGGGCAACTTCATCACGGCGCGGCCGGTGGGCATCGTGGACGGCGTGGACTTCCAGCACTCGGGCCTGGTGCGCAAGGTGGATGTGGCGGGCATCAACCGCACGCTGGACATGGGCGCCATGGTGCTGCTCTCGCCTTTCGGCTTCTCGCCCACGGGTGAGGCCTTCAACCTCACCATGGAAGAAGTCGCCACCAGCGTGGCCACTGCACTTCATGCGGACAAGCTCATCTTCGTGACCGAGATCCCGGGCATCCGAGTCGACCCGCATGCCCCCGAGAGCGAGGACAACCCCATCGACACCGAGCTGCCTCTGGCCGCCGCCGAAAAGCTGCTGGCCGCGCTACCCGGCGCAACCCTGCCGACCGACACGGCCTTTTACCTTCAGCATTGCGTGAAAGCCTGCAAGAGCGGCGTGGAGCGCAGTCACATCATCCCCTTCTCGGTCGACGGCGCGCTGCTGCTCGAAATCTATGTGCACGACGGCATCGGCACCATGGTGGTCGATGAGAAGCTGGAGGAACTGCGCGAGGCCACGCCGGATGACGTGGGCGGCATCCTGCAGCTGATCGAGCCTTTCGAGAAGGACGGCACGCTCGTCAAGCGCGACCGCACCGAGATCGAACGCGATATTGGCAGCTACACCATCCTCGAGCACGACGGCGTGATCTTCGCGTGTGCGGCGCTCTACCCCTACCCTGAGGCGAAGACGGCCGAGATGGCGGCACTGACGGTCTCGCCCGAATCCCAGGGCCAGGGCGATGGCGAGAAGGTGCTCAAGCGCATCGAGCAGCGCGCCCGGGCCATGGGCGTGGACAGCATCTTCGTACTGACCACGCGGACCATGCACTGGTTCATCAAGCGCGGTTTCCAGAACGTGGACCCGGACTGGCTGCCCGAGGCCCGCAAGCGCAAGTACAACTGGGACCGCAAGTCGCAGGTGCTGGTGAAGAAGCTGGTCTGAGGGCTCGGGGCGCAGCCACCGCCGCCGGACGTGCCGATGGCGCCGGCCTGCAAAGCGTCTAGCTGCGAGGCTGCCCACCTGCAGCCGTAGCAGCCGCAGCGTCTTCGGTCCCATCGGTCCCGACGGGCTGTTGCGGCGCCCGCAAGGGCAGAATGATCACGAACACCGCACCCTGCCCCAGCTGCCCTTCCAGCTCGATCGAGCCGCCGAGCAGACGGGTCACGATGTTGTAGGCAATGTGCAGACCGAGGCCGGTTCCACCACGCCCCATGCGGGTCGTGAAAAAGGGCTCGAAGACCTTCCTGCGCAGGGAAGGATCGATGCCGCACCCGTTGTCACGCACGACAATGCGCAGCCGCTGTTCATCGAGCGCAGCCGCCTCGATCGTGATCGTTCCCGCCGTACGCCCTTCGAACGCATGCAACAGCGCGTTGTTGATGAGATTGCCCAGAACCTGCCCCAATGGTCCGGGGTAACTGTCGAGTTCCAGGCCCTCGGCCAGGTTCATTTCGACGCGGTAGGGCGTGAGCCGGATGGTCGGCCCGAGCATCACCACGACCTCCCGCACCACCTCATGCAGCGGGAAGCTGCGGCGCTGCGAGCTGGTCTGGTCCACCGCCACCTGCTTGAAGCTGCGCACCAGCTCGGCCGATCGCATCAGGTTGCTGACCGCAATCTCGGCGGATTGCTGCACGTATTGCAGGAAGCTTGCGAGCTCGGAGCGACGCAGACCTCGCTCGGAAAGCGTATGGAACTCCTTGACGCGATCAACGATGGTGGTCACTGCCATGAGCCCGTTGCCCAGGGGCGTGTTGAGCTCGTGCGCGACACCAGCCACCAGCTGCCCCAGAGCCGCCAGCTTCTCTGACTCGACCAGCTGATCCTGCGCCCGCTGCAGGTCGTCCAGACTCAGTTCCAGCGCCTGCTTGCTGCGCGCGAGTTCCTCGGTGCGCTGCACGACACGCGATTCCAGCTCCGTGTTGAGCGCCTGCAGTTCCTGCTCGATGCGCCGCTGCTCGGTGATGTCCACGGTCATCATGAGCAACAGGCGCTCGCTGCCGATTTCGGCGACAAGGGCCGAGAACTGGCAGAGGATGGAGTTCCCTCCCCCGGCGATACACCAGGCCTCGAAGTTCTGCACCTGGCCGTTGCGCTCCAGCTCGGCGACGAAACGCTGGCGGTCCGCCACGTCGGCCCAGAAACCGTTCTCGGCGCCGTTTTGCCCGAGCACCTCTTCCCGACTGCGTCCGTAGAGGTCCTCCCACGCCCGGTTGACGCTCAGGATCGCGTAGCCCTCGCGCACGTTCGACACCGACATCGGAGCCGGCGAGGCGTTGAAGATCGCCTCCAGCTTGACCTCCTGCTCCTGCAGCGCCCGCTGCGCCATCTTCTGCGGGGAAATATCCACATCCATGCAGACGAAGATGGGCTGCCCGCCATCGCCGGGAATGGCAAAGGTGGTGGCGAGCACGGTGACGGTGTGCCCATCCTTGTGGCGCAGCTCGAACTCCACCGGTCCGACCGAGCGCCCGGTGCGCTCTATGTCGGCAAGCACCGCCACGAAGTCGCGCGCCTGCGCCTGATCCAGGTAGATGAAGGGGTTCTCCACGATGCAGCGCCCCAGTACTTCGTCGGCCGCGAAGCCATAGATTTCGGTCGAAGCGGGGTTCCAGTACAGCACCCGGCCGTCACGGTCGTACCACTGGATGGCCACCGAGGGGGTCGACTCGAGCACGGCCTCCAGCTGCTGCTGGCTGCGCCCCACGGCGGACTCACGCGCCCGGATGGACTGCGCCATGCCGTCCAGATCCCTTTCGAGGGCGCGGAACTCGCGAATCGGGATCACCTCAGCCGCCAGGGGACGGTAGTCGCCATCCGCCACGCGACGCGCGCGCTCGGCCAGCTGCACGAAAGGCCGGCTGAGACGCCCGGCCCAGAGCGGAGCCAGCGCGACTGAAATCATCAGGGAGCCGAAAAACCCGAACAGGACCGCGAGGACCGTGGTCCGGTAGCTGTAGTTTGACATCCCCGCTGGAACCCCGCCGACCACGATCCAGGACAGGCGATCGGACACCCGCCCGCCGACCCACCAATCCTCGTCGAGGACCTTGACCGCGCGGCTCACCTCCCGACCCTGACCCATCTCGGTGAAAGCCGGATCGCTGGTGTAGTCAAAACGCCGCCCGGTCGCCATGTTCGATGCCAGCCAGCGCCCCCGCTGGTCGATCACCATCAGCTTGACCTCCGGTGTGTCCAGAGTCCGCACGAAGCGTAGCAGGCGCGCGAGTGCGACCTCTCCAATGACGACCTTTGCTCCCGCTGCAAGGGCGACGCCCACGGTGATCTCACCCGTCACCGGAGACAGGTAGCTATCGCTCCAGACCGGCGTCAGGTCCGGCGCCGCAGAACCTTGGCGCCGCTCCTGGATGCGGCGAAAGAGCGGATTGCCCGACAGGTCCTGGCCGCGCATGGTGGACGCCGCGTTATCCCTGGCAAGCACCGCTGCGCTGACAACCCCGGCACCGTCCAGCAGGAGCACGGCATCAAAATCGCCGCTTTGCCAGACCAGTGCATCGAGGTAGGGCTGCAGACCCGCCACAGGCATCGTCGGCGCGAGGGCGGCCACAGGAGCCAGCTGCTGCTCCACCCCTTCAAGCATGCGTTCGAGCAGGGTGGCGCTGGCCTGGGCCGCCTGGGCCGCCTGCTCCTGGGCCCGCTCCTGCACCTGGGGCAGACGCACGAGCAGGATGCCCGTGCCGACGACCAGAAAGGTCACCACGGTGGCAGATGCCAGCAGCAGCGCCAGCGACGCTCGCAAGGAAATCAAGGGCAGGCGCAACTTCATCGGATCGGCTGGTAGCGTCCGTCACGAATGACGCTCAGAAAGGGCACGCGCTGGCCGTCGCCCTGCGCGTTGAAGGACCAGGGGCCCTGCAGGCCTTCATAAGGTCCGGCGGACACCAGCGCCTGGCCGAGGGGCTCCTTGCGACGCAGCGCGGCCCCCAGGGCGATGACCGCGTCGTAGGCCAGCATGGCCGCGAAGCCCGGTGTCTCCTTGTAGCGCTGGCGGTACTCTTCCACAAAGGCCTGGTAGGCAGGCGACTGGAAAGCCGGGTCGTACAGCTGGACGTGCACCATCCCCTCGAGCTTGCGCCCGCCGATCTGCAGCATCTGCTCGGTCGCCGACCAGCTTGCGCCCAGAGCGGGGAGGCGCAATCCGGCATCCTCCAGCTTCTGCATGATGCGCACCGTATCGAGTGCGTTGGAGACATAGACGACGGCGTCGGCCTTGACACCGGCCATGCGGGCCACGGCACGGTCATAGCTCGCGTAGTCACCGGAGCGGAAGGGCTCGGCGCGCACCAGGTCGACCCCGAGGGCCCGCCCCCGCGCTTCGAAGCCCTGCAGCCAGTCGCGCGTATAGGCGGCATTGCGCTCGTCGTGGAAAGCGATCACGCGACGCAGCCCGCGCGCCGCCAGGTGCTCGGCCGCCGCAGCCGCATAGACGCTCGTCGACGAGACCACGGTGTAAAGCGTGTCGTCCTTGCCAAACAGCGAAGTGCCCGTGACGGTGGGGCTGACCATCACCAAGTTAGAGCGCTCGCTCACGGGCAGCACCGCCACCGCCATGCTGCTGGTCATGGGGCCGACCACGGCCTCCACCTTCTGATCGACCAGCGAGGCCAGGGCCCTGGGCGCCACGGCGGCGTCCTGCTGGTCATCAGCCGCCAGCAGAACCAGTTTCCGCCCGTGGATGCCGCCCTGCGCGTTGACCCGATCGACCGCAAGCGTGGCTCCCCGCAATGCCTCGTCGCCCAGGTCGGACACGCGTCCGCTCAGGCCGCCAAGAAATCCGATGCGCACGGGCTCCGTGGGCCCGCACGCGGCGAGCAACAGGCCGAGGACGACGATGGTCAGCGGAAGACGAAGCCTGATCTGCATGTCTGCACCTCATGAACTGCCTGCCGATTCTGGATCTGAATCAGGATTGTGTTGACTTTGCCCGGGCACCTGGATGTCCGCCATACCAAGACCGGTATCTCGCAGGGGCGGGCTGAGGAAAATGTCTCAGCCCGCCATGCTGCGCGGCGCCCCAAGGCCATCTCCCGGGATGCCGTCTTCAGGCCAGCGAGGCAAGGCGCTGCGCCTGGCGCCGCATGAGGCGTTCGATGTCGGCCACATCCTGCGGGCTGAGCTTGGGGCCGGGCTTGCGCACCGTCTCGGTGCCGATGATCCCGCGCTTACACAAGATATGCTTGCGTATGGCCAGCCCGATGTTGGGCTGCTGCTCGTAGCGCGCCAGCGGCAGGTAGGCGTCGAACAGGTCCTGCGCGCGTTCCACGTCCCCACGGGCATGGGCGGCGCACACGTCCACCATCATCTCCGGGTAGGCAAAGCCCGTCATGGCCCCATCGGCACCACGCAGGAGTTCCTCGGGCAGGAACAGGCCGCCCCCATTGCCCGTGAGGATAGCGACCCGCTTCACCTCACCGCGGTCGCTGGCGGCCCGGATCGCCGAAAGCATGGCCAGGCCTGGGCAATCCTCGTGCTTGAGCATCACGCAGGTGGGCGAATTCTTGAGGATCTTCAGGATGACGCTGGTGGACATCTGCACGCCGGTGGCCACCGGGTGGTCCTGCAGCACCCAGGGCACCTGCGGGCCCAGGGTTTCGTTGACCATGTCGAAATAGGCCGTGATCTGGTCGTCGGTGCGCACCGTGGACGGCGGCGCCACCATCACGCCGGCGGCGCCCAGGTCCATCACACTCTGCGTGAGTTCCTTCATGGGGGCAAAGCCTAGCGCCGAGGCGCCCACCACCACCGGCACGCGCCCGGCCACGCGGTCCAGCACCTGTTTGACGAAGATGCGTGACTCTTCCATGGTGAGCTTGGGCGCCTCGCCCATGATGCCCAGCACCGTCAGTCCGGTGACGCCCTTTTCCAGGCAGAAGTCGACCATGCGGTCGGTGCTGTCCAGGTCCAGCGCGCCGCTGTCGGTGAAGGGGGTGACGGTGATGAGGTAGACGCCCTTGGCCTGCGCATTCAACTGATTGCTCACCTGAAACTCCTGAAACTGATTCGGCGCCGAGCATACCCGCTGCGGGCGCACTGGCAAGAAAACGGCACCCGAGGGTGCCGTGGCTTACGGGTACACGCAAGGCGTCAGAAGGTTTCCCATTCGCCGTCGTCGGCCGCCGGACGCGCCGCCTTGGCGGGCGCAGCCGGCTGCGCACGGGCCGGCACGGCCGCTGCCGGCCTGGCGCCACCGCCCTGGATCTCGGACTTGAGTTGCACGATCAGGCGCGTCACGTTCTGCGAGGCCTGCGAGAACGGCGTGCCGCTCTCGAGCATCTTCTGGGCCTGCTCACCGTCGCCGCGGTTGATGACCTTTGCCACCTTGCCGGCTTCCTCGTGGAAACCGCGATGCGCGTCGACCAAGGCCACGAAAGACGGCTTGCTGCCAAACTTGCCCTTTCCTCCGCCATGCAGCCACTTGCCCAGGGGACACTGGTCGTCACGGCAGATCGTATCCGCGTCCAGCTGTTGGCCATGCATGGCAGCCGAACGCAGCCTGCTGCGCCAGTCCGCGTGGGCCTTGATGGCGCTGTCCAGATCCATACCCGTGCCCGACACGGCTGCGGCCACAGGAGCTGGCTGCCGGGCCACGCTGGGCGCGGCGGCGATGAGGGTTGGAGAACTGCGCTGCGGCTGCACACTGGCCAAAGACGCGCCGGCCCCGAGTTTGAACACCGCCACCGCCTGTACCAGTTCCTGGGCCTGGCTCCGAAGGCTGCTGGCCGCTGCGGCCATCTCTTCGACCAGCGCGGCGTTCTGCTGCGTGGCCTGGTCCATATTGGTCACGGCCTCGCCCACCTGGGCCACGCCCTGGCTCTGTTCGGTGCTGGCCGCGCTGATCTCGCCCATGATGTCGGTCACGCGCCGGATGCTGGCCACGACCTCTTCCATGGTCTTGCCCGCCTGGTCCACCAGGGTGGTGCCCTGTTCGACCCGGCCCACGCTGTCGCTGATGAGGGCCTTGATTTCCTTGGCGGCTTCGGCGCTGCGTCCGGCCAGGCTGCGTACCTCGCTGGCCACCACGGCAAAGCCGCGGCCTTGCTCGCCGGCTCTTGCAGCTTCAACCGCAGCGTTGAGCGCCAGGATGTTGGTCTGGAAGGCGATGCCGTCGATCACGCTGATGATGTCGGCAATCTTGCGGCTGGATTCATTGATGCCCTTCATGGTGTCGACCACGCGGGCCACGACTTCACCGCCCTGCACAGCCACGCTAGAGGCGTTCTGGGCGAGCTGGTTGGCCTGGCGGGCGTTGTCGGCGTTTTGCTTCACGGTAGATCCCAGCTCTTCCATGCTGGCCGCGGTTTGCTCCAGGGCGCTGGCCTGGGACTCGGTGCGCGAAGAGAGATCCTGGTTGCCCTGGGCGATCTCGGCGCTGGCGGTGGCGACGCTCTCGCTGCCCTGGCGCACGCGGCCGACGATCTGGGCCAGGTTGTGCTGCATGACCGCCAGCGACTGCAGTACGCGCGCGACTTCGTCCTTGCCCGTGGCGTTCACCTGGCGGGTCAGGTCGCCCTGGGCCACGGCATCCGAAAGCCTGACGGCATCCTCCAGAGAACGGGACACGCCTCGGATCAGCGTCAGCCCCAGCAGCCACGCCAGGACCAAACCCGCCACGATGGCCACGCTGGAGACCACGAAGATGATGTTGTAGCGCGCCACCGCAGCCTCGTACTCGGTCTTGGCGCCATCGAGCTGGACCTTGATGAGCTGCATTCCTATGCCACCGGCCTTGTCGAACAGCTGCGGCAAGGTCTCCTGCACAAGATTGGCGAGCCTAGCGATGTCATCCGCTCGCATGGCCGCCACGGCCGGGTTCAGGGCATTCTGAATATAGGCGTTGCGGGCATCGGCAAACTGCCTTGCCGTCTCGGCCTCACCCACCAGTTGGGAGGCGCCACCGTAGGCTTGCCACAACTTGCTGATTGCGGCGATGTTGGCCTCGATAGCCGCCGCGTTGGCTTTTGGCGCCTCGGCATTTTGCGACACCAGCGTGTCCCGCGCCAGCATCCGGTTCTGCTGCATCAAGAGGATGATCTCGGACAACTGGGCGGCCGGGACCGCCCGGTCCTCGTAAACCGCCTTCAAACCGGCGTTGGCCCGGTTCACGCCATACAAGCCGATGCCACCAACGATCAGCAGCACCCCCGACAGCACGGCCAGCAGAGCCAGCAGCCGGGTGGAAATCTTGAGCTTGTTCATGCGAGTCCTCCCCAGAAAAGGGTCACCAAGTCAGTTGAAACCCAGGCGCGGACGACCGCCGGCAGCGCGGGCCTCGCCGCCTGCCCGGAACACAGCCACCGCCTGCACCGCGGACAAAAAAGGATGGTGGGGATCAGCACAGCAACAGACCCACGACCGCCAGCAGCCCGAAACGTTGGCTGATCCTGAGCCTTCCCACAAAATTCGTGGCATCTATCCTGTGCTATGCGTTGCGCTGCGGACTTGCGCCGACCTGTGAGGCTTCTGCAAAGAGCGAGCTGGCGCAAGACCTGTCCCCTGCGACCCATTATGGCGCAGCGCAGAGGCCCGAAAAGCGGGAAAAAAGCTCAGATTTCGCCGTTTCGAGGGCGACGCAGCAGCAAGGCCAGCGCCACGGCCGCGAAAGCCAGGAACCACAGGAAGGACCAGTTGGCGATGGTGCCGCCCAGGAAGGTCCAGTCGATGGCGGTGCAGTCGCCCGAGCCTTTGAAGATCATGGGGATGGCGCGCTGCAGCGGGAAGCTTTCGATCATGCCGTAGAAGTCGCGGCCGCAGGTGGCAATCTCTGGCGGGTACCACTGCAGCCAGCTCTGGCGCGCAGCGACGAAGGCACCGAAGGCGGCGACCAGCAGCGCCACGCCACCAAGCCAGCGATGGCTGCGCGGCCCCGGCAGGGCGGCCGCGATGGCCGCCACCACCGCCAGCGCGATCATGGCGTAGCGCTGCACGATGCACATGGGACAGGGCTCCAATCCGACCTCATGCTGCAGGTAGAGACCGAAACCGAGCAAGCCCAGACAGGCCAGGCAGATCAGGGCGTAGACACGACGTGGGGTGAAGCTGGCAGAGGTGTCAGGGAGCAGCGACAAGATCCGGTTTTCCTTCTACAAAGACGCGAGCCTTGCGCGGTGTGGCCACCAGCCGCTCGCCGTCCGTCAGTTCAAGTTCCCGGTATTGTGACGCAGGAATCTGCACCTCGATCACGGCTTGTTCGGCGGCCTGGGCCGGGTCTTCGGGGATAAGTTCCAGTCTTGCAATCGGGCCGACCACGATGGCGCGGCCCAGGCGGGCCGCGATGCCGGTGGCGCCCTCGGCCCAGCGCTGCACCTCGAAGTCGTGCGGGCGCACATAGGCAAAAGCCTTGGCGGCGTCGGCGTCGGCATGTTCGGGCGTCTCCAGGCGCACGCCCTGCTGCTCGCTGCCGATCAGCACGCCGCCCTGCTCCACCCGGCCGTGGAAGAGGTTGACGTCACCCAGGAAGCCGTAGACGAAGGGGCTGGCCGGATGGTCCCATACCTGCTGGGGCGTGCCGATCTGCTCGACCTTGCCATGGTTCATGAGCACTACACGGTCAGCCACTTCGAGCGCTTCTTCCTGGTCGTGCGTCACAAAGATGCTGGTGACGTGCAGTTCGTCATGCAGGCGGCGCAGCCAGCGGCGCAGTTCCTTGCGCACCTTGGCGTCGAGCGCGCCGAAGGGTTCGTCCAGCAGCAGCACCTTGGGCTCCACGGCCAGGGCGCGCGCCAGGGCAATGCGCTGGCGCTGCCCGCCCGAGAGCTGCGAGGGGTAGCGGTCGGCCAGCCAGTCCAGCTGCACGAGGTTCAGCAGCTCGTGGACCTTGGCCTTGATCTGGGCGTCGCTGGGGCGCTGGGCGCGCGGCTTCATGCGCAGGCCAAAGGCCACGTTGTCAAACACGGTCATGTGCCGAAACAGGGCGTAATGCTGGAACACAAAGCCGACGTTGCGCTCGCGCACATGCACTTCGGTGGTGTCTTCGCCACTGAAAAGAATCGCGCCCTGATCGGGGGTTTCGAGCCCGGCGATGATGCGCAGCAGCGTGGTCTTGCCGCAGCCCGAGGGTCCGAGCAGCGCGACGAGTTCGCCGGATTCGATGTCCAGACTGACGTCGTTCAGGGCCCGGAAGTCGCCAAACTGCTTGCTGATGTTGCGGATTTCAATGCTCATGATGGGCTTTCAGGAAACAGAGGCCGCCGGAGCGGGACGGTTGGCGGGATTCTCGGGCGGCAATTCAGCCGCAGCCTTCATCTCTCGCTCCTGCTTCCACTCGGCAATCGACTTGATGACCAGGGTCACCAGGGCCAGCAGCGCCAGCAGCGAGGCCACAGCGAAGGCGCCAACGGACTGGTACTCGTTGTAGAGGACTTCCACGTGCAGGGGCATGGTGTTGGTCTGGCCGCGGATGTGTCCGGACACCACCGACACCGCACCGAACTCGCCCATGGCGCGCGCATTGCAAAGGATGACACCGTAGATCAGGCCCCACTTGATATTGGGCAGGGTCACGTGCCAGAAGGTCTGCCAGCCAGTGGCACCCAGCACGATGGCGGCCTGCTCTTCCTCGTTGCCCTGGGCCTGCATCAGCGGGATGAGCTCGCGCGCAATGAAGGGAAAGGTCACAAAGATGGTGGCCAGCAGGATGCCCGGCACGGCAAAGATGATCTTGATGTCGTGCGAGGCCAGCCATGGGCCAAGCCAGCCCTGAGCACCGAAGACCAGCACGTAGATCAGGCCGGCCACCACGGGCGACACCGAGAACGGCAGATCGACCAGCGTGGTCAGGAAGGCCTTGCCCCGGAACTCGTACTTGGCAATCGCCCAGGCGGCGGCCACGCCGAAGACCAGGTTGAGGGGCACGGCCACGGCCGCAATCAGGAGTGTGAGGCGGATGGCGGACCAGGCGTCAGGCTCCTGCAGGGCCGCCCAGTAGGCGTCCCATCCCTTGCGCAGGGCCTCGGTAAACACTGCGGCGAGCGGCAACACGAGAAACAGGAACATGAAAGACAGCGCCACGGCGATCAGCACGTAGCGCACCCAGGCCGGCTCGGTGGTGCCAGCGCGCGCGTTGCGGGTAGACGTCTGGCTCATGGTCAACCCCCGGAGCGCTTGCGCTGCCAGGCCTGCAGGCCATTGATGATGAGCAGCAGGACGAAGGAAATCAGGAGCATGACGGTGGCCACGGCGGTCGCGCCTGCGTAGTCGTACTGCTCCAGCTTGCCGATGATGATGAGCGGCGTGATCTCGGAAACCATGGGCATGTTGCCGGCGATGAAGATGACCGAGCCGTATTCGCCCACCGCGCGCGCGAAGGCCATGGCAAACCCAGTGAGCAGCGCCGGCATGATGGACGGAAAGATCACATGCCGGAAGATCTGCCAGCGCGTCGCGCCCAGGCTGGTGGCGGCTTCCTCCAGTTCACGCTCGGCGTCTTCCAGCACGGGTTGCACCGTGCGCACCACAAAAGGCAGGCCGATGAAGATGAGCGCAATGACCACGCCGTTCGGATTGAAGGCCAGCTGGATGCCATAGGGCTCGAAGTACTGGCCTATCCAGCCATTGCCCGCCAGCAGCGCCGTGAGGGAGATGCCGGCCACGGCGGTCGGTAGCGCAAACGGCAGATCGACGAGCGCGTCCACAATCTTCTTGCCGGGGAAGGAATAGCGCACCAGCACCCATGCCACGAGCAGGCCGAAGACCACGTTGACGAGCGCTGCGATCAGCGAGGCGCCGAACGTTAGGCGGTAGGAGGCCAGCACGCGCGGCGAAGTAACGGCCGCCCAGAACGCTTCCCAACTCAGCGTGAACGTCTTGAGGAAGAGGGCCGAGAGCGGGATCAACACGATCAGGCTCAGATAAAGCAGGGTGTAGCCCAGCGTGAGGTTGAAGCCCGGTAACACGCGCCGGGGCGCGCGCTTCTGGGGTGCTGCGACCGCCGGCAGCGTCGCGGCAAGGGTGGATGCACTCATTCAGCGGACCGTGTACAGCTGGTCGAACTTGCCGCCGTCGTTGAAGTGCACCTTCTGCGCCTCGCTCATCGATCCGAAGTAGTCCTGCACGGTGAAGAGCTTGATGGGCTTGAAGGCCGCGGCGTACTTCTTCAGCACAGCCTCGTTGCGCGGTCGGATGTTGTGCTTGGCGGCGATCTCCTGGCCCTCGGGGCTGTAGAGGAAATCCAGGTAGGCCTTGGCCTCGGCGGCCGTGCCCTTCTTGTTGACGGTGCGCTCGACGATGGCCACGGGGTTCTCGGCCACGATGCTGGCACTGGGATGGACGGCATCAACCTTGCCGGCGCCGAACTCCTTGTCCACCGACACCACCTCGGACTCGAAAGTCACGAGCACATCGCCGATGTTGCGCTGCAGGAAGACACCCGTGGCATCGCGTCCGCCACGCGCCAGCACGGGCACGTTCTTGTAGAGCTTGCTCACGAAATCGGCAGCCTCGGCGTCACTGCCGCCCTTGCTGCGCACATAGCCCCAGGCCGCCAGGTAGGCCATGCGGCCATTGCCGCCGGTCTTGGGGTTGACCACCACCACCTGCACGCCGGGCTTGATCAGGTCATCCCAGTCCTTGATGTTCTTGGGATTGCCGTTGCGCACCAGAAACAGCATGGTGGACGTGGTGGGCGAGGCGTTGTTGGGGAAGCGCTTGGCCCAGTCGGCCGCCACGACGCCCTTGTCGGCGAGGAACTGCACATCGGTCGTGGTGTTGAAGGTCACCACGTCGGCTTCCAGACCGTCGGCCACGGCACGCGCCTGGGCGCTGGAGCCGGCGTGCGACTGGTCGACCTTGATGTCCTTGCCTTTGGTCTTCTTGTAGTGGGCAGCAAACGCGACGTTGAAGTCCTTGTAGAACTCGCGCGAGACGTCGTAGGAAACGTTGAGCAGGTTCTGGGCAGACACGAACGAGCTGAGGCCCAGGGCGAGGGCAGCGAGGGAGATCTGGAGCTTGGTTTTCATATGGCGTACTGAAGCGGAAATGAAGAAAAAGAATCGGGAGCTGCGGGGACAGCAGTCTGCAGACCACCCTCCCCCACCAGAGACTGGAGCAAAGCCACGCCCAGAGGCCAGGGGCCATGGCCGGACTCGACATTGATGTGGCCTCCATCGGGCACACGCACAAACTCGCTGCCCCAGTGGCGCGCGTAGGCGCCAGCCAGCCGGATGGGGCAGTAGGGATCGTTGCTGCTGGCCACCACGATGCTGCGGTAAGGCAGCACATCGCAGGGAACAGGCGCGAAATCCGCGAGCACCGCGCGGCGCTCGGGGTCGGCCGGCGCCACCATCAGCGCGCCAGTGATACGCACCGCCGCGTCAGGTGGCAGATGACTCACCGCGATGCAGCCCAGGCTGTGCGCGGCAACCACGACTGGACCCGGCTGCGCGAGGATGGTGCGACGGATGCTCGCGACCCAGGCCTCCCGCGTCGGTAGCAACCAGTTGTCCTGCTGCACCCGCACGGTGCGCGCATAGCGCTCGGCCCAAAGGCTTTGCCAGTGGCCCGGCCCGGAATCGCGCCAGCCGGGAACGATCAGGATGTTCAACTGTTTGGACATGGATGGCTTGCTCATTGCAAACAAGGGCTCTATTGTCCAAAGGGCTTATCCAATCTCCAACGAATAGTTTGGCGTTTGCTTATGTCACATTCCATATAAGCACCCCAGCGGCTGCGGCGAACGCTCCCCAAGCCCGCTGCGGCGTCGACCGCGTGGGCTCGGAGCGACATGCTCACAACAACGCGTCGGCCCAGATGTTGCGCGCCCACGAACGCGCGTACTGGCCCTCCAGCGCATTCGCCTGGGCCGACAGCCCGCCGGCGCCCTGCACGGCGACCAGCGTCTTCTGATCGGCGTTCCACTTGTGCACCGAGGCGACGTGAACGACGTCCTCGTCCGACACGAAGCTGTAGCAGGTGTTGGCGATGATGGGCTGCGGATTGACGGCTTCGCCCTTGATGAGGGCGATCACGGCGTCGGCAGCCACCTTGGCGTGGTTGTTGGCCATGAACCCGGACTTCGGCATGCCCGGGGCCGACAGCGTGGCGTCACCAAGCACATGGATACCGGGCGCCGCCGTGGACTCAAAGGTCTGGAAGTTCACACCGCACCAGCGGTTGTTCGCGGTGATCAGCTTGGCCGTCTGCGCAATGCGTCCGGCCTGCTGGGGCGGCACCACGTTGAGGACGCCAGCGCGGATGGTTTCGAACGAGGTCTCGATGGTGTTGCTGGCAGCATCCACCCGCACCAGCTCGCTGTTGGGACGGTATTCGATCAGCCCCGGATAGCGCTCGTTCCAGGCCTTGAGGAACAGGGCCCTCTTGGACACGAGATCGGGATTGGCGTCGAGCACCAGCACCTTGGAGCGCGGCTTGTGCTGCTTGAAGTAGAACGCGACCTGGGCGGCGCGCTCATAGGGGCCGGGCGGGCAACGGTAAGGCGCCCTGGGAATGTGCAGGGCGTAGACGCCACCGTCGGGCAAGGCCTCGAGCTGGCGACGCAGGGCCAGGGTCTGTGGGCCCGCCTTCCAGGCGTGCAGCACGCGCGCCTGGGCTTCCACGCTTTGCAGGCCGGGCAGCTGTTCGTACTGAAAGTCCACGCCGGGCGACACGATCAGACGGTCGTAGCTCAGCGTGTCGCCGCGGGCCAGACGCACGGTCCGCTTCTCTGCGTCAATGGACAGGGCCTCGTCACGCACCACTTTCACGCCGTACCTGCGCTGCAGCGTGCCGTAGCCCGTGGTGAGGTTCTCGATCTTCTCGGTGCCGCCGAGCACAAGATTGCTCAAGGGGCAGGAAATGAAGGCTGCCTCGCGCTCCATCAGCACGACTTCGATGTCCGGCGCCCACAGGCGCAGGTACTTGGCGGCCGTTGCGCCGCCAAAGCCGCCACCAATCACGACCACGCGGGCGCTGGGCTTGCGCTCAAAGCTCGCGCAGCCGCTCAGGGACGCGGCGGCCAGGGCGCTGGCGGCCCCGAGGAAAAAACGTCGGTCTATCTTTTGCATGATGGATCTCGCTCAGCGTTTCTGGCGGGAGAAGAAATCGGCCAGACGTTCAAGCTCGGTGTCTGTGTAGCCCTTGGCATGCTGGTGCATGACCGTGGCGCTCAGCTGGTCGTTCTTGTAAGCCTTGAGCTTGGCAAGCAGAGCCTGCTTGTCCTGTCCGGCAATCGAGGGGATGGCACTGTTGCTGTTGCCGTGGGTGCCGTGGCAGGCAGCGCAGGACGCTGCCCAGACCTGGGCCTGGCGATCCTGCGCACCTGCTGCGGTGGCCGTGGCGAACAAAGCGAGTGCGAGCAGCTTGACGATGCGGCCGTTCATGGCGGTCAAAGCTTGGCCAGCGACACTTCCGTGGCCTTCACGAGCGCCACCACATCACTGCCGGTCTTCAGCCCGAGGTCGTTGACCGAGCGCGTGGTGATGACCGAGGTCACGATGCCCCAGGGCGTCTCGACATCGACCTCGGACAGCACGTCGCCGCGGATGATTTCTTTGACTTTGCCGCGGAACTGGTTGCGGACATTGATGGCTTGGATGGACATGGTTTTCCTTTGAAGGGTGGTGAAGAAAATGCGGTGTGATGTTCGCCGGGGGCGGTTCTGGAGGCCTGCTCATATGGCCCAGCGCAGGCCCGTCGCCGGCAATGCGGGCCAGTGCGCGTCGTTCGCCGCGTCGACATCGGGCTCCGGCTTCTGCAACACGCGGTGCAGGATGCGGCTCTCCAGGGCCGCAAAAGCCGCGCTCCCGCGCTGGCGGGGCCGCGGGAGGTCGATACGTTCGTCGAGCGCAATGCGCCCGTCCTCGATGAGGATGACGCGGTCGGCCAGCGCGACGGCTTCCTGCACGTCGTGGGTCACGAGCAAGGCCGTGAAACGGTTGCGCTGCCACAGCCCCTCGATGAGGGCGTGCATTCCGATGCGCGTGAGGGCGTCCAGTGCTCCCAGCGGCTCGTCGAGCAGCAGCAGGCGCGGCTGGTGTACCAGCGCGCGCGCCAGGGCCACGCGCTGTCGCTGCCCGCCAGACAACTTGGCGGGCCAGTCCTGCAGGCGCTCGCCCAGGCCGACCTGACCCAGCACCTCGGCCGCTCGGACCCTGTCCTGGCGGGGCAGCCCGAGGGCGACGTTGTCGACGACACGTTTCCAGGGCAGCAGCCGCGCGTCCTGGAACATGATGCGGGTGTCCTCGCGCAGGCCATCGATGGTCTGTCCATCGAGCCCGAGCCCGCCGTCGCTCGCCGGCTCCAGGCCGGCCACCAGACGCAGCAGCGTGCTCTTGCCGCAGCCGCTGCGGCCGACGATGGCCACGAACTCGCCGGGCTCGATGCGCAGGTCGACCTGGTGCAGGACCTCACGCGGTCCATAGGATTTGGAAAGTCTACGGATGTCCAGGTGCACACCGCCCTGAGTCGCTTGGGTCATGGTGTCTTCCTCAAGTGGATTGGTAGCCGGGATGCCAGCGCAGCCAGAAGCGCTCCAGCGTCTTGGCCAGCACATCGGCCAGCTTGCCGAGCAAGGCGTAAAGCAGGATGCCGACGAGCACGACGTCGGTCTGGAGGAACTCCCGGGCGTTCATGGTGAGATACCCGATGCCGGCTTGGGCGGAGATCGTTTCTGCCACGATGAGGATCACCCACATCAGGCCCAGAGAAAAACGCAGACCGACCAGGATGGACGACAGCGCGCCCGGCAGGATGATCTGCCAATAGAGCTGCCAGCGCGAGAGTCCGTAAGTGCGCCCCATCTCGATGAGCGCCGGGTCCACGTTGCGGATGCCATGGGACGTGTTCAGGTAGATCGGGAAGAAGACCGAGACCGAGATCAGGAAGAGCTTGGCGGTCTCGTCGATACCAAACCAGAGAATGACCAGCGGGATCAGCGCGAGGGCCGGGATGTTGCGCACCATCTGGATCGTGGAATCCAGCAGGGCATCGGCCCAGCGCAGCGAGCCGGTGAGCAGGCCCAGCAGCAGACCGAGACCGCCGCCGATGGCCAGCCCGAGCAATGCGCGACCCGCACTCACCTGCACATGGGTCCAGAGCTCGCCGGATTGGGCCAGCGTCCACGCGGCCTGCACGACCTCGGTCGGAGCAGGCAGCACCCGCGTCGACAGCCAGCCCTGGGCGGAAAACAGCTGCCACAGCGACAGCAGGCTGACGGGAAGGAGCCAGGGAATGAGGCGCTTGGTCAGCCGCTTGAGTGCCGCCAGCACCTCGGCTGTGCGGCGAGCGTCGGCCGCGGCATCGACGTTGGGCTGAACCAGAAAGCCGAAGCCTGGCGCCTCGACAGTGGTGTCCACCGCGGCGATGGCCTCAGTGGCTGCGCTGCGTGTCATGCCGCACCTCCATCCGCCTGCAGGGGTTCAAGAAACTCGAGGCCGTTTCCAGCCGGGTCCTGGGCGTAAAAGCGCAGATGCCCGGGCAGCACGCGCGATTCGTCAACCGCCAGACCTGCATCGGCCAGCCTTGCCCGCAGGCCCGGCAGGTTGCGCACCTCCAGCGCCAGACGAGGCGCCCGCTGCGGCGGCCGCCAGCCCTCGACAGGCACCAGATCGATGCGTTGCGGACCAGCCCGGAAGCGCAGCGTCCTGCCGTCTCCCGGGTCCACCTCGGGCAGGCCCAGCAGCTCGGTGTAGAAATGGCGCAGCTGCGCGTGGCGTCCTGCCGGAAAGCCCAGCTGCACGTGGTTGATGGCGTGGATGCTCATGGTCACCTCGGTTCAGCTTTGCGATGCCCGCGGCACATAGCTGTTGGCGACGACCTCGCCAAACGGACCGCTGAGCCGCGTGCCCGGCAGCGACTCCCGCACCTTGCGCGGCAGCAGCGGGAAGACCAGCTCGGCAAAGCGATAGGCTTCCTCCAGGTGCGGATAGCCTGAGAGTACGAAAGTGTCCAGCCCCAGGTCCGCGTACTCCTCGATGCGCGCAGCCACCGTCTTGGGATCGCCCACCAGCGCGGTGCCGGCGCCACCGCGCACCAGCCCCACGCCGGCCCAGAGGTTGGGGCTGATCTCCAGGTCAGCGCGGGTGCGCTTCTTGCCACCGGCATGCAGCGCGGCCATGCGGCGCTGGCCCTCGGAGTCCATCTTGGCGAAGGCGGCCTGGGCCCGTACCACCGTGTCGTCGTCGAGTCGGCTGATCAGCTCATCAGCCGCCTTCCAGGCCTGGTCCTCGGTCTCGCGCACCACAACATGCAGCCGGATGCCGAATCGCACGGTGCGGCCGTGCTTGGCGGCCCGCGCCCGCACATCGGCCACCTTCTTGGCGACCTCTGCCGGCGGCTCGCCCCAGGTGAGGTAGGTGTCCACCTGCTCGGCTGCCAGGTCGTGCGCGGCGTCCGAGGAGCCACCGAAATAAACGGGCGGATACGGCTGCTGCACCGAGGGGTAGAGCAGCTTGGCGCCCTTGACGCGCACATGTTTGCCATCGAAGTCGTAGGCCTCGCCGCGATGGCTGCGTGCGATGATTTCGCGCCAGACGCGGATGAACTCGGCCGAGGCCTCGTAGCGCTGCGCGTGGTCCAGCCAGACGCCGTCGCCCTCCAGCTCGGTCTGGTCGCCCCCGGTCACGAGGTTGACCAGCAGGCGCCCCTGCGAGAGACGGTCGAAGGTGGCGGCCATGCGCGCGGCCAGGGCCGGCTCGTGCAGGCCCGGGCGCACAGCCACAAGGAACTTGAGCTGCTTCGTCACCGGGATCAGGCTCGATGCGACCACCCAGGGGTCTTCGCAGGAACGACCGGTCGGGATGAGCACGCCGTCATAGCCCTGGCTGTCAGCCGCGATGGCGACCTGTTTCAGGTAGTCATGGTTGACCTCGCGCGCGCCCTCGCTGGTGCCGAGATACCGGCTGTCGCCGTGGGTGGGGATGAACCAGAAAACTTGCATGAACACTCCTTCGCTGTCAGGGGCGGGTGGCCTGGGCCAGACGCTGTGCATCCGGGCGCCAGACGATGTCAGCCACCGTGACCAACCGGGGAATCAGGCCGAGCTTGTGGAAGGCATCTGCCACGCGCTGCTGGTCGGCCACGGTCTGCGCCGTCAGCGGACCTACGGGTGATTTGGGCCGACGTTGCAGGAAGAGGCTGACCACGCCGGCGTCCAGCCCGCTGAAGTCGGCGATCAGCTTGATCGCCTCGCGGCGGTTGTCCTGGGCCAGGCGGTCGGCACGCGTGAGCTCCTCGAAAATCACCGCCAGCGCAGCGGGATGCTGGCTCACAAAAGGCCGCGAAGCGAGGTAGAAGGAGTTGTTGCTCGACAGGTTTCTGCCCGTCGCGAGCACGCGGGGCTGCACGGCCAGCTCGGTGGCGGCGTAGAACGGGTCCCAGATCGCCCAGGCGTCGACGCTCTTGCGCTCAAAGGCGGCGCGCGCGTCGGCCGGCGTGAGGTAGATCGGCTGGATGTCGGTCCACTGCAGACCGGCCTTGGCCACGGCCTGGACCAGCAGGTAATGCGCGCTGGAGCCTTTTTGCAGGGCGACCTTGCGGCCCTTGAGGTCGGCAAGGCTGCGCAGGGGCGAATCCTTGGGCACCAGGATGGCCGAGCTGTCGGGTTTGGGCGGCTCGGCGCCCACGTAGAGCAGGTCCTTGCCCGCCGCTTGCGCGAAGACCGGGGGCGAATCGCCCGTGAGGCCGAACTCGAGGCTGCCCACGGAGAGTGCCTCCAGCAGTTGCGGACCCGCCGGGAACTCGATCCAGCTGACCTTGCTGTTCGGGAAGCGCTTTTCCAGGACGCCCTGCTGCTTGAGGATGACGAGATTGACCGCCGACTTCTGGTAGCCAATGCGCAGCACCTCCGGGGCCTTGTCGCCAGCCGATTGCGCGCGGGCCCAACCCGGCATCAGGCCCCAGCTGGCGGCCGTGAGGCCCAGCACTTGCAGCAGACGCCGGCGCAGAGGAGAGATCGATGAACTCATGATGTGCTCCTTGCTCATCGGCCCGGGTTCCACGCCGCCTCGCGCACGACGATGGCCTTGGGAATCAGCTTGAGATCAAAGAACGCGTCGGCCACCTTCTGCTGCTCGGCCAGCACGGCATCGCTCACGGGAACCACACCGTACTGATAGCGGCGCAGGTTGACCTCGACGATGTCGGCGTCCAGGCCCTGCAGCGGGGCGATGATCGCAGCGGCCTGCTTGATGTTGGCCTTGAGCCACTTGCCCTGGGCCACCAGGTCGGCAAACAGCGCCTCGATGACCTCCGGGCGCTTCTCGACGTAGGAGCGCTCGGCCAGGTAGTAGGCGTAGTTGTTCACCACGCCCTTGCCGTCGGCGAGGATGCGCGCACCGATCTGCTTTTCGGCCGCGGCCAGGAAAGGATCCCAGATGACCCAGGCATCAACGGCGCCACGTTCAAAGGCGGCGCGCGCGTCGGCCGGCGGCAGGAAGACGGGCTGCACGTCGCTGTATTTCAGGCCATTCTTTTCAAGCAGCTTGACCAGCAGGTAATGGACGTTGGAGCCTTTGTTGAGGGCGATCTTCTTGCCCTTGAGTTCGGCGACGGACTTGATCGGAGAGCCTTTGGGCACAACCACGGCCTCGGCCTCGGGCGCTGCGGGATCGTTGCCGATGTACACAAAGCGTGCACCCGCGGCCTGGGCGAAGATGGGAGGCGCTTCACCCACAAAGCCGACGTCCACGGAGCCCACGTTCAGGCCCTCAAGCAACTGCGGACCCGCCGGGAACTCCACCCACTTCAGGCTCACGCCCAGAGGGGCCAGACGCTTTTCCAGCGTCCCCTGCGCGCGCTGGAGCACAAACAGGCTGGCCGACTTCTGGAAGCCGATGCGCAGCTCACCCTTGCCCTGCGCCTGGGCGACGGGCAGGAGCAGCAGGAAATTGATCAGCAGCACGCCGGCGACGAGGCCGATGGCGGCGAGCGCGCTATAGAAAAGCTCCGACCACCACGATGGGTCGGCATCGTGCGGTTCGAACGGGGTTTGCGTGTGATGTGTCGTCATGAAGATGTCCTGGCTGGTGCGCGGGCAAGACCCTGCCTGCTCCGGCGCACGGAGATTGCAAAAAAGAGAGGGAGTGCGAGGGCGCAGCGGCGAAGCGTGCTGCGCCGGAGTCTTCAGACGCTACATCGCACACGCGAGAAGGCGATGGGCTCCAGGACGGGCGTGGCACTGCGTCCGCGCAGCCCCTCCGCGTAGAGCGCCGCGGCGGATTCCTCGAGCCGCGCCTCGGTTTCGGGCTGGATCACATAGCCCTGCTCAGGCGTCAGGGCCACCTGCGCATCGGTGGCGTAGACGCCCGGCAGGATATGGCGCGCACCCAGCGACTGCAACACGGGCCGCAGTGCGTAATCGAGTGCCAGCATGTGATGCGGGCTGCCCCCCGTGGCCAGGGGCAACACGGTCTTGCCCTTGAAGGCCGATTGCGGCAGCAGGTCCAGCAGCACCTTGAGCACGCCGCTGTAGGCCGCCTTGTAGACCGGGGTGGCGACGACGATGGCCTGCGCCCGGTCGACCTGGTGCAGGGCCTCGACGACCGTACGGTGCGAGAAATCGGCCAGCAGCAGCGCCTGGGAAGAAAGGTCGCGGACCTGGAGCCGGTCGATCGCGACATCCCGTTGGGACAAGAGACGACCGACCCGATCCAGCAGCGCCGCCGAGCGCGAACGCTCCGACGGGCTGCCTGCAATCAACAATACCGACATGAAACGCTCCCTGATGGCCTGATGTGCGCGGCGCCGGCTTACTTCTTGGTGTAAATCTGGTCAAACACGCCGCCGTCCACGAAGTGCACCTTGCTGGCCTTTTCCCAGCCACCGAAGGCGTCGTCAATCTTGAACAGATTGAGCTTGGGCAGCTGCTTGGCGTACTTGGCCTGTGCCTGGGCGGACGTGGGTCGGTAGAAGTGCTTGCCGATCAGGTCCTGGGCCTCCTCGGTGTACAGGAATTCAAGATAGGCCGTGGCGACGGCGCGCGTGCCCTTCTTGTCGACGTTCTTGTCCACCACCGTCACGGCCGGCTCGGCCAGGATGGACAGGCTCGGGTAGATGAAGTCCACCTTGTTGCCGAATTCCTTCTCCAGCAGATAGGCCTCGTTTTCCCAGGAGATGAAGACATCGCCCTGGTTGCGCTGCGCAAAGGTGACGGACGAGCCGCGCGCGCCGGTGTCGAGCACGGGCACGTTGGCGTAGAGCTTGGTGATGAACTCCTGTGCCTTGGCATCGCCACCGTACTTGCGCTTGGCAAACTCCCAGGCGGCCAGGTAGTTCCAGCGGGCACCACCGGAGGTCTTGGGATTGGGCGTGATGACCTTGACGTCCGGACGGATCAGATCGTCCCAGTCCTTGATGTTCTTGGGATTGCCCTGGCGCACCACCAGCACGATGGTCGAGGTGTAGGGCGAGCTGTTGAGCGGCAGGCGTTTTTGCCAGTCCTTCGGAATCCAGTTGCCGTTGGTGTGCAGGGCATCGGTGTCACCGGCCAGGGCCAGCGTGGCGACGTCTGCGTCCAGCCCGTCAATGATGGAACGCGCCTGCCGGCCCGAGCCGCCGTGCGACTGCTTGATGGTCACGTCCTGGCCGGTCTTGGCCTTCCAGTGCCTGGCAAACGCCTGGTTGATGTCCACGTAGAGCTCGCGCGTCGGGTCATAGGAGACGTTGAGCAGGGTCACAGGGGCCGGCTGGGCCAAGCTCGTCAGCGCAGCCCCCGCGAGGGTGAGGGCGACGGAAAGCTTGATAAAGTGTCGGCGTTGCGTCATGTTTCTTCCTTTTCAGATGACATATCGGGTTGCGATGGGCTGAATTCTGGGGAAGCATGCTCAAAACTGGAACCAATAAGATTTCAGTTGCTTATTACCCAAACATCCGAAGAAAGAAGCTGCACATGGCACGCATGGTGAACTGCATCAAGCTCGGCAAGGAAGCCGAGGGCCTGGATTTCCCGCCCTACCCGGGTGAGCTGGGCAAGCGCCTCTGGGAAAGCGTCAGCAAGGAAGCCTGGGCCGCCTGGCTCAAGCACCAGACCATGCTGGTCAACGAGAACCGCCTGAACCTCGCCGACGCGCGCGCACGACAGTACCTGGCGCGGCAGATGGAGAGCCATTTCTTCGGCAGCGGTGCCGATCAGGCGGCGGGCTACGTGCCCCCGAGCCAGTAAGCGGCCCGCCCTCGCCCCAACGTGCATACCGCGGCGCATCCCCTGCTGCCGCCAGTCCCCGACCTGCCCGTCTGGCGCGTGCTCGACACGCGCCTCAAGCTTGATCGCCTCTACGGGCTCTGGCAGGCCTGGCGCGACATGCCGGCGCGCCCGCGCGTGCTGCACCTCGTCGCCTTCACCGATGCCCCGCCGAAGCGGGAGCAGCTGCTTGCCGCAGCCACACCGGCCCAGGCCCCAGTGGCCAACGAACTGTCTGGCGCTTGGATCGGCCTGCTGCCAGGCCTGCACCGTTTCCTGCTGGACGGCGGGCGCTTCCAGCTGACACTCTGCGTGGGTGAGCTGCAGGCCCTGCTGCGCGAGCAACGCTTCGAGGCTGACGCGGTCTGGTTCGACGCGGCGCTGGCCTGGGACCGCCACAGACTCAAGGCCCTGGCGCGCTGCAGCCGCCGCGGCAGTGTGCTCAGCGGGCTGGCGGCCGACACGCCGCTGGCGGCGGCCTTGCGCGAACAGGGCTATGTGCTGCAGGACGCGGGTTGGCGGCACGACCCGCCTTGGGTCACGCGTGCGCGTGACGCGGCGCGCCGCTCCCCTGCCCCTGTGGGCCGCTGCGCCGTGATCGGCGCGGGACTGGCCGGCGCCAGCGTGGCGGCCGCGCTGGCGCGCCGCGGGTGGCAGGTGGACGTACTGGATGCAGCGACGCAGCCTGCCGCCGGGGCCTCCGGTCTGCCGGCCGGTCTGATGATTCCCTACGCCTCGCCCAACGACAGTCCGCGCGCCCGTCTCACGCGCGCTGGCCTGCGCCTGGTCCGTGCCGAGGCGCAGCGCCTGCTGCGCTCTGGCGAGGACTGGGGACCAGGGGGCGTAATGGAACTGCGGCCCGATGGCCGCGGTGGACTGCCACACGACTGGTCCGTGGCGGGTGCCGAGCTGTCCCACCCAGTGAGCAGTGACGGCCACGAGGCCTGGCGCGCCGGCGTGCCGGCGGGCGACGCGGTCTGGCACACGCAGGCGGCCTGGGTCAAACCTGCGCTCCTGGTGCGTGCCTGGCTGGCCGAACCCGGGGTGCGTTTCACGGGGGGCAGCGACGTGGCCAGCCTGCGGGCCGCGGCCACGGGCTGGGACCTGCTGGACTCAAGCGGCCGGCTGCTGGCCACCGCCGACCAGGTGGTGCTGGCGAATGCGCTCGGTGCGCCGGGTCTGCTCGCCTCGGTGGGTCTGACCATGCCGCCCGTGCACGGCATGCGCGGCGTGCTCAGCTGGGGCCTGCACACCCCAAGCTCAACGTCATTGAGCCCGCCGCATCCAATCAACGGATCTGGCAGCTACATCCCGCACGTTCCCGCAGCCGGTGGCGCTGCCTGGTACGCCGGCTCCACCTACGAAGCCACCGACGGCCCGGCGGCGACCCGCAGCGCCCATCTGCAGGCCGATCTGGACAAGCTGCGGCGCCTGCTGCCCGCCACGGCTGCGGCCCTGGCGCCCGAGTACGCGGCAGGCCGCGTGCAGGCCTGGGAAGGCGTGCGCTGCGTCAGCAGCGACCGCCTGCCCCTGGTCGGCGCACTGCAGGACGCCGCACCCCCCACGCTCTGGATCAGCGCCGCCATGGGTTCCCGCGGCCTGAGCCTGGCCATGCTGTGCGCCGAGTGGCTCGCGGCACAGATGGGCGCCGAGCCCTGGCCCATGGAGGCCAGTCTGGCGCGGTCACTGCAAGTGCAGCGCGGCCGCTGATTTGCCCCACAATGCGCCCAGCATGGGCCTGCCTATCCTCCTTGACTGCGACCCCGGCGCCGACGACGCGCTGGCCCTGTACTTCGCGCTCGCCCATCCCGATCTGGAGCTGCGGGCCGTCACCACCACCTACGGCCGCGTGCCGCTGGCCCAGGCCACGCGCAACGCCCTGCTGCTGTGCGCGCTGGCTGGCCGGGCCGATCTTGCGGTCTGCGGCGGCGTGCCCACGCCCACCCGCAAGGTCATGGGCCTGCACGATCCGCAAAGCCACGGCAGCGACGGACTCGGCGACCTGCCCTTCACCGTGGGCGAGGTACACGGCGCCGACGAGCGCTCGGCTGCACGCTGCATCGTGGAACAGGCCCATGCCGACCCGGGCCGCCTGGCCCTGGTCTGTGCCGGCCCGCTGGGCAATGTGGCCCAGGCCCTGCGGCTGGAGCCCCGGTTGCCGCAACTGCTGGGCCATCTGGTGGTGGCAGGCGGCAGCATCGCCGCCCCGGGTGAGGTCTCGCCCGTGGCCGAGCTCAATTTCTGGCTCGATCCGCACGCGGCCGACCAGGTGCTCACCGCAGGCTTTCGCCTCACGCTGCTGGGCCTGGACGTGAGCCGGCCCTCGGCCGTGCCGCTGGCGCTCGTGGAGGAACTCGCCCAGCGCCACCCGCACCCGGCCCTGGCCGCCCTGGCCCATGCCGTGCGTGTGCAGGCCAACGCGCGCGCGGCGCAGGAGGGCGGGGAGCCGGCCTGCGCCAGCGGTGGCCTGCTGGGCCTGCTCCACCTCGTGCAGCCCGGCCTGTTCCAGACCGTGACCGGCCGGGTGCGGGTGGTGACGGAGGGTCTGGCCGAAGGGCAGAGCATCATGGACCGCTGCGAGCAGCTGGCCTATGCCCAGCCCGGCTGGGAAAGCGAGCTGCCCCGCATCGACGCCGCGCTGGGCGTGGACACGGCCGCGGCGCTGGCCCCGATCCGCAGCGTCCTGGCTTCGGACTGGCTGCCCCCGCGTCCGGTCTGAACTCTTTATTACCGGGCGTTATAGGGCCCGAAGAAAAATGTAGTTTGGAATCCGTCGGCGGTCTCCTACAGTCCCGTGCACGCAAAACGTGGCATGCACCGTGACGGGCCTGGGCCCGGATCGCGGGGCCCTGCCCCTGCCCTCCGAACCGCGACATGTACCAGTACACCGAATTTGACCGCCAGCTCGTGCGCCTGCGCGCCCAGCAGTACCGCGACCAGCTCACGCGCCGCCTCAACGACCAGCTCAGCGAAGACGAATTCCGCCCGCTGCGCCTGCAGAACGGCTGGTACGTTCAGCGCCACGCGCCGATGCTGCGCGTGGCCGTGCCCTATGGCGAGCTCTCGGCCGCCCAGGTGCGTGTGCTGGCCCGCATCGCCCGCGAATACGACCAGCCCAGCCATGAGGTCTTCCAGGGCGCGGTCGCCGCGCAGAACAAGCTCGGCGACATCCAGCTGCGCGACGGCAAGGCCATCGGCAGCCGCCTGGTCACGGGCTACGGACACTTCACCACCCGCCAGAACGTGCAGTTCAACTGGATCCCGCTGGACAAGAGCGCGGACGTCATGGACCTGCTGGCCACGGTGGGCATGCACGGTATCCAGACAAGCGGTAACTGCATCCGTAACATCACCAGCGACTCGCTGGCCGGCATTGCCGTGGACGAGGTGGCCGATCCGCGGCCCTTCGCCGAGATGCTGCGCCAGTGGAGCACGCTGCACCCCGAGTTCGCCTTCCTGCCGCGCAAGTTCAAGATTGCCATTACCGGCGCCAGGGAAGACCGCGCGGCCATCGCCTGGCACGACGTCGGCCTGCAGCTGGTGCGCAATGCAGAGGGCACGCTGGGTTTCCGCGTGCTGGTGGGTGGGGGCATGGGTCGCACGCCGGTGATTGCCACCGAGATCCAGTCCTTCATCCCCTGCGACCAGATCCTCAACTATGTCGAAGCGGTGGTGCGGGTCTACAACCGATGGGGCCGCCGCGACAACAAGTACAAGGCGCGCATCAAGATCCTGGTCAAGGCCGAAGGCCAGCGCTACATCGACGAGGTGGAAGAAGAGTACCGCCAGATCGTCGAGATCGACGGCGCGCCGCACACCATCACCGCCGCCGAGTTTGAGCGCATCAGTGCGAACTTCGCGCCGCCCGCCCTGCAGTGCGACCGCAAGAGCGCGGACGCCAAGATCGCCCATATCCTCAAGGCAGCGGCACAGGACGATGTGGAGTTCGGCCGCTGGCTGCAGCGCAATGTGCACGCACACAAGAACCCCGACCTGCGCGCCGTGACACTCTCGTTCAAGCGCCTGGGCCAATCTCCGGGGGACGCGACCGCCGACCAGCTCGATGCCGTGGCCCTGCTGGCCGAGCGCTACAGCGGCGGCGAGGTACGAGTGACGCACCAGCAGAACCTGCTGCTGCCCTGGGTGCGCTGCGACCAGCTGGCCGAGCTCTGGCGCGAGGCGCGGCAGCTGGGCCTGGCGCGACCCAACATCGGTCTGCTGACCGACATGATCGCCTGCCCCGGCGGCGACTTCTGCGACCTGGCCAATGCACGCTCGCTGCCGCTGGCTGATGCCATCATTGAGCGCTACCACGACCTGGACGAGCTGCACGACATTGGCGAGATCGATCTGCACATCAGTGGCTGCATCAACTCCTGTGGCCATCACCACAGCGGGCATATCGGCATCCTGGGCGTGGACAAGGACGGCAAGGAGTGGTACCAGGTCACGCTGGGCGGCTCTGACGGCAAGCAGCTCTCGGGCGCGCCCGTCCCCGGCAAGGTGATCGGTCCGTCGTTCTCGGCCCACGAGGTGCCCGACGTGATCGAGGCGCTGATCGACACCTACTGCGCGCAGCGCCAGCCCGGCGAGCCCTTCATTGACACCCTGCGCCGTGTCGGCCACGACACGTTCAAGCAGGCGGGCAACCAGGCCCGCCATGAAACCGGGCAGGCCGAGGCAGCGACGGCCTGAAGGAAAGCAAGTCATGAAACTGATCCACGCCGATCACGCCACGACCGAGCCGCAGGGCCTGGCCGTGCTCACCCTGGCCAACGATGCCGATCCGCGAGCCCTGTCGCTGGAGGGGGTCGACCGCATCGACCTGCATTTCCCGGCCTTCACCGATGGCCGCGCCCACAGCCAGGCTTTCCTGCTGCGCCGCCGGCTCGGCTACCGGGGCGAGATCCGCGCCACCGGCGACGTGCTGGCGGACCAGCTTCCCCTGCTGGAACGCAACGGCTTCACCGAAGCGGTGCTGCGCGCCGACCAGGACCTCACCGTGGCCCAACGGCAGCTGGCGCGATTCAAGAGCTACTACCAGGGCGACGCCGTGCAGCAGCGGCCGCGTTTCGCCCGGGCAAGCGCATGAGCATCGACCTCGCCAGAGTCAACGCCGAGTTCGGCCGCGACGCACCTGCGCTGGTGGCCTGGGCCCTGGGTCTGGGGCAGAGAGCCATCGTCACCACCAACTTTCGCCCCTTCGAGGCGGTGATCCTGCATCTGGTCACACGCGTCCAGCCCGACGTGCCCGTGGTCTGGATGGACAACGGCTACAACACGGAAGCCACGTACCGCTACGCCGATGAAGTCACGAAGCAGCTGGGCCTGAACCTGAAGATCTATCTGCCGCGACGTACGCGTGCACACCGCGAGGCCGTGGAGGGTCCGGTGCCCGCGCTCGACGATCCCCGTCACGCGGCCTTCACGGAAGAGGTGAAGCTGGAGCCCTTTGCCCGTGCCTTGCGCGAGACCGCGCCCAAGGTCTGGTTCACGGCGCTGCGCGCCACGGACAGCGCGGTGCGCGCGCAGATGGACCCTGTGAGCATCAACCCCGACGGCCTGATCAAGGTGGCTCCGCTGCTGCACTGGTCGTCCAGGGACCTGTACCAGTACTGCGAGTCCCACGGGCTGCCCAACAACTTCGACTACGTCGACCCGACCAAGGGCGAGGCGCAACGCGAGTGCGGCCTCCACCTGGCCCACTGAAAGCGATGAGAGCCGTCATGAACGCCCGTACACAACACGAACTGCTGGATGCACCGGTGCATCACCTCAGCAACGCGCACCTTGACGCCCTGGAAGAAGAGACCATCTTCATCCTGCGCGAGGTGGCGGCCACCTTCGAGCGTCCGACCCTGCTGTTCTCGGGCGGCAAAGACTCGCTGGTCATGCTCAGGTGTGCAGAGAAAGCCTTCGGCAGCGGCCGCCTGCCCTACCCGCTGCTCATGATCGACACCGGCCACAACTTCCCGGAAGTGACCGCCTTCCGCGACCAGCGCGCCGCCGAACTCGGGGCCCAGCTCATCGTGCGCAGCGTGGAAGACTCCATGAAGCGCGGCACCGTGCGCCTGGCTCACCCGGGCGAGAGCCGCAACGTACATCAGTCGGTCACGCTGCTCGAGGCGATCGAGGAGTTCCGCTTCGATGCGCTGATCGGGGGCGCGCGCCGTGACGAGGAAAAGGCCCGCGCCAAGGAACGCATCTTCTCGCACCGCGACAGTTTCGGGCAGTGGCAACCCAAGGCCCAGCGCCCCGAGCTCTGGACCCTGTTCAACACGCGTCTGGCCCCGGGCGAGCACTTCCGGGTGTTCCCGATCAGCAACTGGACCGAACTCGATGTCTGGCAGTACATCGAGCGCGAGGCCGTCGCCCTGCCCTCGATCTACTACACGCACAAGCGCGAGGTGGTGGAGCGCCGCGGCATGCTGGCGCCGGTGACCGAACTCACCCCGCCGCGCCCGGGCGAGGAAGTCGTGATCCGGGACGTGCGTTTTCGCACCGTGGGCGACATCACCTGCACCTGCCCCGTGGCCAGCACGGCCGCCAACGCCGCCGAAATCGTGATCGAGACTCTCGCGGCCGAGGTCAGCGAACGCGGCGCCACGCGCATGGACGATCAGACCAGTGATGCCTCCATGGAGAAGCGCAAGAAAGACGGGTATTTTTGATGAGTAATGAACTGATTGCCAGCGGCGCAGCGAGCGGTCGTCAGCGAGGGGCGGCCGGAGCGCAGGAACCGGAACGCACCTTGAGGGTACGTGAGGATTCCGAGCACCGCCCAACCCTCGATCACGATCGCGCAGTAGCCGCACTGAAATTCATCACGTGCGGCTCGGTTGACGATGGCAAAAGCACACTCATCGGGCGCTTGCTGGTCGATACCCGGGCCGTGCTGCAAGACCACTTGGCGGGCGTTCAGCGCCAGGGCCAGACGGACCTGGCGCTGCTGACCGACGGGCTGTCGGCCGAGCGCGAACAGGGCATCACCATCGACGTGGCCTACCGCTACTTCAGTACCGAGACGCGCAAGTTCATCATCGGCGACGCCCCCGGTCACGAGCAGTACACCCGCAACATGGTCACGGCGGCATCGGCGGCAGACGCCGGCGTGGTGCTGGTCGACGCGACCAAGCTGGACTGGCGCAAGCCGGACCTGAGCCTGCTGCCGCAGACGCGTCGCCACAGCCTGCTGCTGCAACTGCTGCGCGTGCCCTCCCTGGTTTTCGCCGTGAACAAACTTGATGCCGTAGACGACGCGGCACTCGCCTTCCGTCATATCCGCGATGCACTGTACGACTTCGCAAGAAGTGCCGGCCTGACGGTGGCGGCGACGGTGCCCGTTTCCGCCCTGCAAGGCTGGAACGTGGTGGATGCCGCGCAGGCGGGCTGGTGTGGCTATGCCGGCCCCACGCTGCTGCAGACCCTGGAGGCGCTGCCGACCACGGCGTCCGATACCGGACTGCCGCTAGCCTTTCCTGTGCAGTGGGTCGAGAAGTTTTCTTCGTCGAGCGACACCCGCCAGGGCCGGCGCGTCTTCTGGGGGCGCGTGGCCGCCGGCGAAGCGCGGGTCGGTGACAGCGTGACGGTATTTCCCAGTGGCCAGACCGCCACCGTCGCCCAGGTGCTCGACCACGCGCGCCGGCCCGCCCCTGTCGCAGCGGGCCACAGCGCGGGCATCGTGCTCGACCGCGAGGTCGATGTCTCGCGCGGTGACTGGCTGCTCGCGCCCAACCAGGGTCTGGGTAGCCGCGAACTGCAGGCCACGGTAGCGTGGATGGATGACGAGCCGCTGGTGGCCGGGCGCAGCTACTGGGCCCTGCATGGTCATCGCTGGGTCAAGGCCCGTGTCAAGCGCATCGTGCACCGCCTCAACATCCATACCCTGGCCGAGGAAGAGGCTGTGCAACTGGAGCCCAATGCCATCGGCCACCTCGAACTTACTCTGCAGGAGCCGCTGGCGATCCGGCCTTTTGCCCAGGCGCGGACGCTGGGTTCGTTGATTCTGGTCGACACAGCCACCCATCACACCGCCGGAGCCTTGTTGGCGCACTGAGGCGCTGACCGGCTTGATCCGACGCAACAACCCTGGCCGGGTGCGGGTCGAGAAACCCGCATCGGGCCAAATGCCAATAAAATCGAGGGTTCTTACCTATCTCCAGAAACAACAATGACCCACGTTGTCACTGAATCCTGCATCCGCTGCAAATACACCGACTGCGTTGATGTTTGCCCTGTCGACTGCTTCCGCGAAGGTCCAAACTTCCTGACCATCGATCCGGATGAGTGCATCGACTGCGCGGTCTGCATCCCGGAATGCCCGGTAAATGCCATCTACGCCGAAGAGGATGTGCCGGCGGACCAGCAGCACATGACCGCCCTCAACGCCGAGCTCGCCCGCCTGCCCGGCTGGAAGAGCATCACCAAACGCAAAGCCTCCCTGCCCGACGCGGACGAGTGGAAGGACAAGACCGGCAAGCTCAAAGAGCTGATTCGATAAATGGAAGTCAAAACCAGTCCTGCTGTGATCCAGACCGCCCAGGCGCATGAAGGCCCGATCGAGACGGATGCCGTCATCATAGGTGCCGGCCCCGTCGGCCTGTTCCAGGTCTTTGAACTTGGCCTGCTCGAGATCAAGGCGCACGTGATCGACTCGCTCGCCTACCCCGGCGGCCAGCCCATCGAGCTCTACCCCGACAAGCCCATCTACGATATCCCGGCCATTCCGGTGTGCACCGGCAAGGAACTCACCGACGCTCTGCTCAGGCAGATCGGGCCTTTCGGCGCTACTTTCCACCTGGGCCAGACGGTCACCGTCGTGCAAAAGCGCGAGGACGGCCGTTTCCTTGTGGAAACCAGCAAGAGCACGCGGTTCCTGACCAAGACCATCTTCATTGCCGCCGGCGTGGGCGCCTTCGAGCCGCGTACGCTCAAGGTTGACGGGCTGGAGAAGTTCGATGGCTCGCAGCTGTTCTACCGCGTGAAAAACCCGGCCGAGTTCGCCGGCAAGAACCTGCTCATTGTGGGCGGCGGCGACTCAGCCTTGGACTGGACGCTCAACTTCACGACGCAAGGCCCGAACAAGGCCGAGAGCGTGATCCTGGTGCACCGCCGCGATGGCTTCAAGGCCGCTCCTGCGAGTGTGGCCAAGATGAAGGAACTGTGCGACGCCCACGAGATGCAGTTCGTCGTGGGCCAGGTCACGGGCTACGAAGAGAAAGACGGCAAGCTCACGGGCGCCAAGGTCACGGGCGGCGACGGCGTGACCCGCGTGGTCCCGCTCGACGTGCTGCTGGTCTTCTTCGGACTGTCTCCGAAACTGGGACCGATCGCCGAGTGGGGTCTGGACATCGAACGCAAGCAGCTGGTGGTGGACACGGAGAAGTTCTCCACCAGCGTGCCCGGCATCTTTGCCGTGGGCGACATCAACACCTACCCGGGCAAGAAGAAACTCATCCTGTCGGGCTTTCACGAGTGCGCGCTGGCCGCCTTTGCCGCAGCGGCCATCGTCTTCCCTGAAAAAGGCAAGATCCACCTGCAGTACACGACCACCAGTCCGAAGCTGCACAAGGTGCTGGGCGTGGAATCGCCAGTTTTCGACTGAGAACGGCTACTGCAAGGGCCGCTGCCGGCGTTGCGCGGGCTTGCCGTGCTTATCAGCACTGTCTGCGCCCGCGGGCCTAGGCACCGGCCTTCTCGCTACGCCGTACAATTCGCTCGTGCCCATCCGGGCTCATTTTGCTAGGGGTGTTGACGTGGCAGCTGCCGCGTCGACTGAGAAAGTCCCTTTGAACCTGATGGGGGTAATGCTCACGCAGGGAAGCAGGCCAAAGCACCCGGTCCCGGGATGCGGCCCCTCCCCTCCGAGCTGTATCAAGATGAACGGTGTATCTGTGTCAGCTCAGAAGCTGCATGGCGATCGGCGCGTGACCGTGGTTCAGCGGCCCGTGGCCATGGCCGGTGCGCACCCGCGCCCCGGCGGCGATGGCGTCCAAGATATAGGCGCGTGCCCGTCCCACGGCATCTTCGAGTCCGTGGCCCAGCGCCAGCTGTGCCGCGATGGCCGAGGACAGGGTGCAGCCCGTGCCATGCACATTTCTGCTGGCGATGCGTGGCGAGGCAAGGCGCACGGGCGTGCGTGCAGGCTGGAGCAACACGTCCACCACTTCATCGCCCGCAAGGTGTCCCCCCTTGAGCAAGACGTTGTTGGCGCCCAGAGCCAGCAGCTCGCCCGCAGCGTCTTCAAGCGCGGGGATGCCCTCGATCGGATGCCGAAGCAGCAGCTCGGCCTCGTCCAGATTGGGCGTGATCACGGTCGCCAGGGGGAAGAGCTCTTCAACCAGCACACTCACCGTCTCTTGCGCAATCAGACGGTCGCCACTGGTCGCCACCATCACCGGGTCGAGCACCACGTGCGGCAGTTTGTACTTGCGGATCGCATGCGCCACCACGCGCACGATCTCAGGCGCGTGCAGCATGCCGATCTTCACCGCGTCGGCGCCGATGTCCTGCAACACGGCGTCAAGCTGCGCGGCCAGGAACTCCGGCGGAACGCCATGGATACCGCGCACGCCCTCGGTGTTCTGTGCGGTCAGCGCAGTGATGGCCGTCGTACCGTAGCAGCCCAGCGCGCTGAAGGTCTTGAGATCGGCCTGAATACCCGCGCCGCCGCCGCTGTCGGAACCCGCGATGGAAAGGACGCGCGGATAGTGCCTGTCGTTCGTCGTGATCGTGCTCATGGCGGGAATTATCAGATCAATTGACATGCCCTCCATGACCAACCGTCCTTCTTCCGTGGTGCTTGGCGCCGGTCTCATGGGCCGCCTGTTGGCCTGGCAGCTGGCGCGCGCGGGGTATCGCGTCACGGTATATGAGGCCGGTACCGCTGATGCACAGACCTCGCCCGCTCGCGTGGCGGCCGCGATGCTGGCACCGCTGGCCGAATCCGCCATCACCGAGCCCAGCGTGGTCGGCATGGGACGCTATGCCCTCACGCGCTGGCCCGAGCTGATCGCGCAGCTCTCGCAGCCGGTGTTCTTCCAGCAGGAAGGCACGCTCATACTCTGGCACAGGCAGGACGCGGCCGAGGCGCAGCGCTTCGCCAGTCTGCTGCGCAACACGCAGGAGCGCGTACCGGGCCTGCCGCGTCTGCAAACGCTGGATGGCGCAGGCGTGCGGGCCCTCGAGCCCTCGCTGGAGAACCGCTACAGCCAGGGCCTTTACCTGCCCGGTGAGGGCCAGCTCGACAACCGTCAGCTGTTGTCTGCGCTGCTGCACGAACTGCAGGTGCTTGAGGTTCAGATCCAATGGAACAGCCCGCGGGCGCCCGGGGATTTCCAGCCCGGCGCCCGCGCAGAGCCCCAGCAACCGGATTGGGTCTTCGACTGCCGCGGCCTGGGCGCCAACGCGCAATGGGGCACGCTACGCGGCGTGCGCGGCGAGGTGGCGCGCATCCACGCACCGGACGTGTCGCTGAGCCGTCCCACACGTCTGATCCACCCGCGCTACCCCATCTACATCGCGCCAAAGCCAGGCCATCTTTTCGTCATTGGCGCTACCGAGATCGAGAGCGGCGATCTGTCGCCCCCCAGCGTACGCTCCACCCTGGAGCTGCTGAGTGCCGCCTACGCCGTGCATCCGGGCTTTGGCGAGGGACGCATCGTGGAAATCGCCACGCAATGCCGCCCCACCCTGCCCGACAACCTGCCCGCCATCCGCAGGCTGGGCCCGCGCACGCTGCAGATCAACGGCCTGTACCGTCACGGCTTCATGATCTCGCCGGCCCTGCTCGATGTGGTGCTGGAGCTGGTGCAGGAGCAGCGCAGCACGCTGGCCGGCCGACTGGACCTGAAGCTTGAGGAAGCGGCTGCATGAAGGTCATCATCAACTGCCACGAGCACGAACTCCCGGCCGGCGCCACGGTGGCCGACGCCGTCGCGGCGATCGCGGCCAGGCCACCCTTTGCTGCGGCCGTGAACACGCAGTTCGTCCCGAAGACGCATTACGCACTGCACGCCTTGCACGAAGGCGATCGCATCGAAATCATCTCTCCCGTCACCGGCGGATAAGCCATGTCGAATACTTCTGACCCTCTGACCCTCTACGGCGAAACCTTCCAAAGTCGCCTGCTGCTGGGCACCTCGCGTTACCCCTCGCCGGCGGTGCTCGAAGGCGCGGTGCAGCGCGCGCAACCTGCCATGCTCACCGCCTCGCTGCGCCGCCAGGGCGCTGTGCCACATGAGAGCAGCAACCGGTTCTGGGAGCTGCTCAAGAAGCTGAACGTGCCCGTGCTGCCCAACACCGCAGGCTGCCACAGCGTACAGGAGGTCATCACGACGGCGCAGATGGCGCGCGAGGTCTTCGAGACGTCGTGGATCAAGCTCGAGCTCATCGGCGACGATTACACGCTGCAGCCGGATACGCTCAATCTGGTCCAGACGGCCGAGCGGCTGATCAGGGACGGCTTCAAGGTGCTGCCCTATTGCACCGAAGACCTTGTGCTCTGCCAGCGCCTGGTCGACGCGGGATGCCAGGCCGTCATGCCATGGGCCGCGCCCATCGGCACGGGCAAGGGCCCGGTCAATCCCTACGCCATGCGCATGCTGCGCGAGCGCCTGGAGGTACCGCTCATCGTCGATGCGGGCCTGGGCCGCCCCTCGCACGCCTGCACAGTGATGGAGTGGGGTTACGACGCCGTGCTGCTCAACACCGCGGTCGCCCTGGCGCAGGACCCGGTCGCCATGGCCGGCGCCTTTGCCGATGCGACTCGGGCCGGCCGCGCGGCCCGGCAGTCCGGTGCCATGACGGAGCAGGACGCCGCCCAACCGTCCACGCCGTTGCTGGGCACACCGTTCTGGCATCACGAATAACACCCCCAGGCTGCGTTCCCTTCGTTCACTGCATGCCCCGCACCTGCGCCAAAGGCCCAGCCAAGCTGGACTCACGGCGTTTCCCGGTTTGGGCCACCTGCCTCTGGCGCCACAATCGCTTTTGGCTACCCCAGGCAAAGATCATGACTCCTCTCACCCCCAACGCGCAGGCCATCGTAGCCGCGCACCCGCAGCTGGCCCTGGCCGTCAACGGCCCACCAGCCCTGCACTACACGCGCGACGATCCGGTCTATCGCGACGCCAAGCAGGCCTGTCTGGCGCTGGGCTTCATAGAGATCGATGCCGAGTGCGTGGCCCGAGCGTGGCAGGCCCAGGTGCAGCGCACGGGCCGCTTCGATGCAGCGCAGTGGCCCGACGAGCCCGCCGATTTTGGTCTACCGCCCTGGCCGCGTGAGTTGGCGTTTCCGGCCTGCCCCAAGGCGCTGGGCCTGTACGCCGTGCTGCCCTCGGCCGAATGGGTGGGCCGCATGGCCCGTACCGGGGTGCCCACAGTGCAGTTGCGCTTCAAGTCTGACGACCCCGAAGCGGTGCAACGCGAGGTCCAGGCGGCGGTACAGGCCGTGCGCGGCACCCTTTCCCTGCTCTTCATCAACGACCACTGGCGAGCTGCCATTGCCGCAGGCGCCTACGGCGTGCACCTGGGGCAGGAGGACCTGGAGGTGGCCGACCTTGCGGCGATCCGGCAGGCAGGCCTGCGTCTGGGCCTGTCCAGCCACGGCTACGCGGAAATGGAGCGCGCGGACCGTGTGAGCCCGAGTTACATCGCCATGGGCGCGGTCTATTCCACCACGCTCAAGCGCATGGCCACCGCCCCCCAGGGGCCGCGCCGGCTGGGGGCTTATGCGCGCCTGATGCGTGACTACCCGCTGGTGGCCATCGGCGGCATCGATGCCGACAGGCTGCCGCAGGTGATGGCCAGCGGCGTCGGTTCCGTCGCCTTGGTGAGGGCGCTGATTGCAGCGGAGCAGCCGGAACAGGCCGCCGCAAAACTGCAGGCCCAGATCGATTCCCTGCTGACGGTCGCTTGAGGGAACATCCGCGCGGGCAAGCGCATGTCAGGTGCTAGCGATGCGACGCCCGACGTCGGCCATGCGGGTGGCGGCGCGTCACCGGGACAGTCAAGCCGGCCCGCTAGCCAACTGGACGCGGTTACGGCCCGCCTCCTTGGCCTGGTAAAGCGCCCGGTCGGCCCGGGAGAGCACGGCGTCGGCGGAAAGATCCTCGCGCCCGATGGCCGCGAGACCGATGCTGACCGTGGCCGAGACCGACTGCTTGCCCAGCACCAGGGGCTGGCTCGCGAGCTTGTCGCAGATGCGCTGGGCAACGGCGTATGCGGCGTCAGTGCTGCTGCCCGGCAGGATGAGCGCGAACTCCTCGCCTCCGACACGACCGGCAGTATCGGTGATGCGCAGCTCGTGCCGCAGCAGGTTGGCAAAGTAGCGCAGCAGGCTGTCCCCAGCCGCATGGCCATACTGGTCATTCACGCGCTTGAAGTGATCCAGGTCGAGCATGAGAACGCAGGCCTCGCGTGTGGTCTGACGCCGCACGCGCTCAAGCTCGTCCTCCAGCCGCTGCATGAATTGCCGGCGGTTGGCCAGCCCGGTCAGGGCATCGGTACTGGCCAGCCCGCGCAACTCGGTCTCGAGCAGCTTGCGCTCGGTGATATCAATGCGACTGCCGACGATGTAGCCCAGCGGCGTACGGTGCTCGCTGACCTGCAGCCACCGCCCGTCGGCGATCTCGACTTCGTGGGACAGACCGTCGCAGAGCCGGTGCTCCTGCAGGCGCACGGCCAGCCACTCTTCCTGACGGCCCTCGGCCTGCGGGAAAAGCCCCAGCCGCAGGCCCTCACGGATGATTTCCTCGAAGGTCGTGCCGGGGACGAGGGAGGACTCCATGCTCGAGAAAAGACGCCGGTGGGCCCGGTTACAGGTCACGAAGCGGTCTTGCGCGTCGTAGATGACCATTCCGGCCGAGATGCTGTCGATGGCTTCCTGAAGCAGGCGATGTGCCTGCAAGGCCTCCTCCCGGACACGCTCTCGCTCCCGGCCTGCACGCAAAGACTGCCAGAGCGTGAAAGCCAGGGCCAGTGTCGTCAGCCCTGCGCCGACCGCCACGATCAGCGCGTTTCGACGCCACTCGGAAAGTGCATCCTCCTCGGCCAGACCCAAGGCGATGTAGAAGGGATGGGACTCAAGCCGGCGGAACGCGTATATCCTCCACTCGACATCGCTGCTTGCCTGGAACCGGTCGCGGCCTCTCGACTCGCCGGCATCGATGCGCCGCTGGATCGGATTGTTCACGGGTCGGTTCAGCTCCGCCTCGATCAGCGGCTTGCGAAAGATCAACCGGTGATCGACGCTGTTGCGCAGAAAAATCTCGCTACGTTCAGGGAGTTGCAGTTTGTCAAGTTCGTCGGCCAGGCGATCCAGCCAGATCGCCGCAGAGAAGACCGCCAGCAGCCGCCCCTGCGCATCTCGCAGCGCCATGAAGAGACTGTTCGTCAGACGGCCCGACACTGCACCCCTGATCGCCTCCGTATGGGCGTACTGCAGGCTCGGGTCGTCGCGTAGCTGCTGGAAGGCGGCACGCGAGGCGATCGAGGGCGCGACCTGGGAGCCGACCGGCGTGGACGTGCTGTAGAGCAAGACGCCGTTGGCATCCCAGATGTTATAGGAGCCAAGCTCGGGGAATTCCTTGAGGTAGCCGCGCAGCAAGGCCTCGACAGGTTTTCGTGAGCTGGCGACGGCGCGCTGGTTCAGCGCTGAGCTGGGTACGCTTTGAGAGATCTGTCGCAGGTCCGATTGGGCGCGCCGCATGGCGGCGCTCACCTGGGTCTGCAGGGCCTGGACAAGGTCTTCGGCGTGGTCAAGGGAGCGCTCGATGGCCGCGTCATAGCTCTGCTTGAGCAGCCAGGCCAACATCAGCAAGATGGCCAGCCACATCAGCGCCAGCGAGGAAAGCAGCGATCGACGATTCATGTTTGTATTGCAACGACGCCCACCAGGGCCCGTTTACAAGTTGACCGTCAGACTGCAAACTGGCTCGCGCGAGAATACCAAATCCCCATCATCTGACCCGCCGGGTTGACCCCGGGGTCAGCCCACCCAGCGACGCGCGTTGCGCCAGATCTGCATCCAGGGGCTGGCCGCGCTGACGTCCAGCGTAGTCCAGCTCATCTGGATGTTGCGGAACACGCGCTCGGGGTGAGGCATCATCGCCGTGAAGCGTCCATCGGGCGTGGTCACCGCCGTCAGCCCGCCAGCGCTGCCGTTGGGGTTGGAGGGATAAGCCTCGGTCGGCCTGCCCATGTTGTCCACGAAGCGCATCGCTGCAATCACATCGGCCGCCTTGCCGCGTCGTGCAAAGTTGGCGTAGCCCTCACCATGAGCGACGGCAATCGGTAGCTGGCTGCCGGCCATGCCCTGCAGGAAGAGGCTGGGCGAGTCCAGCACTTCCACCATGGACAGGCGCGCCTCGAAACGTTCGCTAAGGTTGGTCGTGAAACGCGGCCAAGCCTGCGCACCGGGAATGATGTCGGCCAGTTCGGCAAACATCTGGCAGCCGTTGCATACGCCCAGGCCGAAGGTGTCGGGCCGCGCAAAGAAGGCCTGGAGCTGCCCGGACAGCACGGGGTTGAAGGTGATGGAACGGGCCCAGCCGATGCCGGCGCCCAGCGTGTCGCCGTAGCTGAAACCGCCGCAGGCGACCACGCCCTGATAGTCCCGCAAGTCAGCGCGGCCGGACTGCAGGTCGGTCATGTGTACGTCATGCGCCTCAAACCCGGCCTCGGTGAAGGCGTATGCCATTTCCACATGGGAGTTGACGCCCTGTTCCCGCAGCACGGCCACCCTGGGGCGGTTCTGGAGCAGCGCCGGGGCCAGGCCCTGAGCCGGATCAAAAGTGAGGCGTACCTGCAGGCCGGGATCGTCAGTCGTACCAGCAGCGGCGTGCTCCTGATCGGCACAGGCGGTGTTATCGCGCAGCTGGCAGATCCTCCAGCTCACGCTGTCCCAGACCTGGTGCAGATCGGCCAGGCTGGCACTGAAGACGGCCTTCGCATCGCGCCAGACCTGCAGCTCGCCCACGCCAGCCGCGACGGCGCCGCCGGCCGGTCGCGTCTTGCCGATGACATGGCTGAACCTGGAGAGGCCATGCTCGCGCAGCACCGCCAGCACGGCGTCACGGTCCGCGCTGCGTACCTGCAGCACCACGCCCAGCTCCTCGTTGAACAGGGCCTTGAGCGTGAGCTCATCGCGGCGCGCGCAGACCTGGCTCGTCCAGTTCTTGCTGTCGCCCGTGTCCATGCGGCTGTCGGAAATGCCATCGCCCTCGGTCACGAGCAGGTCGACATTCAGGGCCACGCCCACATGACCCGCAAAGGCCATCTCGGCCACTGCAGCCAGCAGGCCGCCATCGCTGCGGTCGTGATAGGCCAGCAAGCGGCCCTGCGCACGCAGGGTGTTGACGGCGCTGACCAGCCACACCAGGTCCTGGGGATCATCCAGGTCAGGCACGGCGTCGCCCGTCTGGCCCAGGGTCTGCGCAAGGATGGAGCCCGCCATGCGCTGGCGGCCTCGGCCGAGGTCGACCAGGAGCAAAGTGGTATCGGCGCTGTTGTCCAGCTGGGGCGTGAGGGTACCGCGCACATCGGCAAGGGTGGCAAAGGCACTCACGATCAGCGACACGGGAGAGATGACCTTCCTCTTCTCCTCACCATGCTGCCACTGCGTGCGCATGGACAGGCTGTCCTTGCCCACGGGAATGGAAATCCCCAGCGCGGGGCAAAGCTCCATGCCCACGGCCTTCACGGTGGCATAGAGCGCCGCATCCTCACCGGGCTCGCCGCAGGCCGCCATCCAGTTGGCAGAGAGCTTCACGCGTGGCAGTTCGATGGGCGCCGCGAGCAGATTGGTAATGGCCTCGGCCACGGCCATGCGGCCCGAAGCCGGCGCATCAAGTGCAGCCAGCGGCGTGCGCTCACCCATACTCATCGCCTCACCCGCAAACCCGGCGTAGTCGGCCAGCGTCACGGCCACATCGGCTACGGGCACCTGCCAGGGACCCACCATCTGATCACGATGGGTTAGGCCACCAACAGTGCGGTCACCGATGGTGATGAGGAAGCGCTTGGACGCTACCGTGGGATGGCTCAGCACGTCAACGACAGCCTTCTGCAACTCAACGCCGTTGAGGTCCAGCGGCTTAAAGGTTCGCGCGACTGTCTTGACGTCACGGTGCAACCTTGGCGGCTTGCCCAGCAGCACGTTCATGGGCATATCGACAGGGGCCGGTTGCGCGCCGGGCTCGGGGCGGTGGGCGAGGGGCTCACGCTCAACGGTCGGCGCCGCGCGCTGAACGGTCTCGTCGCCATCGGCAACGATCAATCGGCGCTCCTCGGTCGCCACGCCGACCACCGCGAACGGGCAGCGCTCGCGCTCGCAAAAGGCCTTGAACTGCGGCAAAGACTCCGGGGCGATGGCCAGAACGTAGCGCTCCTGGCTCTCGTTACACCAGATCTCCTTGGGCGCCAGCCCGCTTTCCTCCAGAGGAACGGCCCGCAGGTCAAAGCGCGCACCGCGGCCTGCGTCGTTCGTCAGTTCGGGGAAGGCATTGGAGAGGCCACCCGCGCCCACATCATGGATGGCCAGGATGGGATTGCTGTCGCCCTGGGCCCAGCAGTGGTTGATGACCTCCTGCGCGCGCCGTTCGATTTCGGGGTTGCCGCGCTGCACGGAATCAAAGTCGAGCTCGGCCGCGTTCGCACCCGTAGCCATGGAGCTGGCCGCGCCGCCGCCCATGCCGATGCGCATGCCGGGACCACCCAATTGAATGAGCAGCGTGCCGGCCGGAAACTCGATCTTCCTGGTGAGCTTCGAGTCAATGGTACCCAGGCCGCCGGCAATCATGATGGGCTTGTGATAGCCGCGCAGCACCGTGTCCGCATCGCTGGCGACCGCCTGCTCGTACTCGCGGAAGTACCCGGCCAGATTGGGGCGACCAAACTCGTTGTTGAAGGCCGCGCCACCCAGCGGGCCGTCGATCATGATCTGCAGCGGGCTGGCAATTTGCGCCGGCTTGCCGCCGTTTTCGTCCGACCAGCCACCCCAAAGCCGGGAGACGGTGAAGCCCGTCAGACCCGCCTTGGGCTCGGAGCCACGGCCCGTGGCGCCCTCGTCGCGGATCTCGCCACCGGCGCCCGTGGACGCGCCGGGAAAAGGCGAGATCGCCGTGGGATGGTTGTGCGTCTCGACCTTCATGAGCACGTGGTGAACGCCAGCCGACTTCGCATACGCCGGCGCCGTCCCCGCGTCCATGCGTGCGACAAAGCGCTCGACCGCGTTGCCTTCCATGATGGACGCGTTGTCCGAATAGGCCACCACGGTGTGCTGCGGGCTGGTCTGGTGGGTGTGGCGGATCATGCCGAACATGGTGCGCTCCTGGCGCACGCCGTCGATGGTGAAGTCCGCATTGAAGATCTTGTGGCGGCAGTGCTCGCTGTTGGCCTGCGCGAACATCATGAGCTCGACGTCGGTGGGATTGCGCCCGAGCGTGCCGAACGCATCCACAAGGTAGTCGATCTCATCATCGGCCAGGGCCAGGCCCCAGGCGGTGTTGGCCTGCTCCAGCGCAGCGCGGCCACCCCCGAGGATGTCCACGTGTTGCATGGGAGCGGGGTGCAGCTCGGTGAACAGGCCCGCAGCCTCGGTACGGCTGGCCAGCGCGGTTTCGGTCATGCGGTCGTGCAGGAGCGCGGCCACCTGGCCGAGCTGGTCCGGGCTCGGGCTTGACTTGCCGAGCAGGCCGGACTTGAACGTGAGGCGGTACTCGACGATGCGCTCTACGCGACGCACGGCCAGGCCGCAGTTGCGCGCAATGTCCGTGGCCTTGGACGCCCAGGGTGACACCGTGCCCAGGCGCGGCGCCACCACGACCAGCGGGCCATCCGCCGGCCCGTCGTAGGGATCACCATAGGTGAGCAGGGCCGTGAGCTTGTGCGTCAGCTCGGTCGTCGCAGCGTTGTCAGCGGCTACCATGTGGACGTAACGCGCAGCGATGCCGCTGATGCGGTCGTGGACGGCTTGGAGGCGGGGCAGGAGCTGCTGGATGCGAAAGGGGCTGAGCGCGCTGCCGCCTTCGAAATAGGAGATGTGCAGGGTCACAGGGGGTGGCCTTGAGGGGGTGCGGACGAGCGTCCGGGGGAGGCGTGGATTCTACTTCCTAGGCACCCGTCAGCCGGCCGGCCCGCTACAGCCGAGGCGCTGCGATGGGATAATCGTCCCCATGACGATCACCTACAAAGATGAGGCCGGCATCGCGGGCATGCGCGTGGCCTGTCGCCTGGCCTCGGAGGTCCTGGATTTCCTCACGCCGCACATCCAGCCGGGCGTCACCACGCGCGAGATAGACCGCCTGGCCTGCGAGTGCATGAAGACCCAGGGCTCGATCTCGGCCACGCTGGGCTACCAGCCGCCGGGCTACCCGCCGTACCCCGCCTCGCTGTGCACATCGGTCAACCACGTGGTGTGCCATGGCATTCCCGGCGACAAGGCGCTCAAGAAGGGCGATATCGTCAACGTCGACGTCACCGTCATCAAGGACGGCTGGTACGGCGACACCAGCCGTATGTTCATCGTGGGCGAGGCCTCCATCGCCGCCAAGCGCCTGTGCGCCATGACCTTCGAGGCCATGTGGCACGGCATCGAGCAGGTGCGCCCCGGTGCACACCTGGGCGACATCGGCTGGGCTATCCAGAAGTTCGCGGAGAGCCATGGTTTTTCCGTAGTCCGGGAGTTCTGCGGCCACGGCATCGGCCAGGTCTTCCACGAGGAACCCCAGGTGCTGCATTACGGCAAGCCGGGCACGGGCGAGGAGCTCAAGCCCGGCATGACCTTCACCATTGAGCCGATGATCAACGCCGGACGCCGCGAAGTGCGCGAGCTTGGCGACGGCTGGACCATCGTGACAAAGGACCACTCCCTCTCGGCCCAGTGGGAACACACCGTGCTGGTTACACCGACCGGCTACGAGGTGCTGACTCTCTCGGCAGGCAGTCCGCCGCCGCCGGCTTCCGTCAAGGCCGCCGAAGCGCTGGCCTGAGTCTGGCTCACGCGTCGCCATGCAAGCGACCCCCAAAGATCTTCGCGAACACTTCCGCGTCCGCAAGGCGGCGTTGCTGCAGGGCGTGAGCCAGAGCGGCCCGTCAACACGCGGCGTACATGCAACCCTGCGCCGCCTGGCCCGGCTGGCAGACGACACCCTCAAGGCGCTGTGGCAGCAGGCCGACTTCGGCCCTGGGCCTGCCTTGGTTGCCGTCGGTGGCTTCGGGCGTGGGGAGCTGTTTCCCCATTCCGATGTGGATGTGCTGCTGCTGCTGCCCGCGGGCCAGTCCCCGGATGGCGACGAGGGCCTGCGCAAGCGCATTGAGACCTTCATCAGCAGCTGCTGGGACGCAGGCCTCGAGATTGGCTCCAGTGTGCGCACCGTGGAGGAATGCCTGGCCGAGGCAGCCAGGGATGTGACGGTGCAGACCGCGCTACTGGAATCGCGCGCCATCTTCGGCAACGCGGCGCTGTTCCGCCAGTTCCGCGCGCGCTTTCGGGAGTCCATGGACCCGCTCGCCTTCTTCGTCGCCAAGACGCTGGAGATGCAGCAGCGTCACAACAAGTTCGAGGACACGCCCTACGCACTCGAACCCAACTGCAAGGAATCGCCTGGCGGCCTTCGCGACCTGCAGATCATCCTCTGGGTGGCACGCGCGGCCGGCTACGGTGGCAACTGGGACGAACTGGCACGCAACGGTCTGGCCACCCCTTTCGAGGTACGCCAGCTCAAGCGCAACGAGGCCATGTTGGAGCTGATCCGCCTGCGCCTGCATCTGGTCGCGGACCGGCGCGAGGACCGCCTGGTCTTCGACCTTCAGACGGCCGTGGCAGGCGCTTTTGGCTACCGTTCCGACACGGGCGAGGTGAGGACCAAGGTGCGTGCCAGCGAATCGCTGATGCGGCACTACTACTGGGCCGCCAAGGCCGTGACCCAGCTCAACCAGATCCTGCTGCTCAACATCGAGGAGCGGCTCAACCCGATCACGCTGGCACCGCGCCCGATCAACGCGCACTTCCTCGACAAATCCGGGCTGATCGAGGTCGTCAGCGACGATCTGTACCAGCGCGAGCCGCACGCCATCCTGGAGACCTTCCTGGTCTACCAGACCACCGACGGCGCCAAGGGCCTGTCGGCGCGCACGCTGCGCGCGCTCTACAACGCTCGCGTGCTGATGACGGCGAAGTTCCGTAACGACCCGGTCAACCGCGCCACCTTCATGCAGATCCTGCGGCAGCCGCGCGGCATCACCCATGCCATGCGGCTGATGAACCAGACCTCGGTACTCGGGCGTTACCTCTGGATCTTCCGCCGTATCGTCGGCCAGATGCAGCACGATCTGTTCCACGTCTACACCGTGGACCAGCACATCCTCATGGTGCTACGCAACGTGCGGCGCTTTTTCATGGCTGAGCATGCCCACGAGTACCCGCTATGCTCGCAGCTCGCCGCAGGCTGGGACCAGCCTTGGATCCTTTACGCTGGCGCGCTCTTCCATGACATTGCCAAGGGCCGCGGCGGTGACCACTCCGATCTCGGGGCCATGGAAGTGCGGCGCTTCGCGCGCCAGCACGGCGTCTCGCGCGAGGACGCGCGACTCATCGAGTTCCTGGTCAAGGAGCACCTGACCATGAGCCGGGTGGCGCAGAAATCGGATCTCAGCGACCCGGATGTCATCCGCGCCTTTGCGACGCAGGTGGGCAACGAGCGCTACCTCACGGCGCTCTACCTGCTGACCGTGGCCGACATCCGCGGCACCAGCCCCAAGGTCTGGAACGCCTGGAAGGGGAAGCTCCTTGAAGACCTGTACCGCTCGACCCTTCGCGTGCTCGGCGGCCACGCCCCCTCGCCCGACGCCGAGGTCGAGGCGCACAAGCGCGAAGCCTTGGTCAAGCTGGCCCTGCACAGCCTGCCGCACGATGCGCACAAGAAGCTGTGGGACACGCTGGACGTGAGCTATTTCATGCGCCACGACGCGGACGAGATTGCCTGGCATACACGCCATCTCTCCCGCCACGTCGGCACGGGCCAGACGGTGGTGCGTGCGCGCCGCTCCCCAGTGAACGAGGGCCTGCAGGTGCTGGTCTACACCCCGGACCAGACGGATCTGTTCGCGCGCATCTGCGGCTACTTCGACCAGGGTGGCTTCAGCATCCAGGACGCACGCATCCACACCGCTCGCAACGGCTACGCGCTCGACACCTTCCAGCTTGTCTCCCCCGATCTGCACGAGCACTACCGCGAGATCAGCGCCATGGTGGAAGCCGAGCTCGCGCGCTACATTGCCGAAGGCGGGCCGCTGCCCGAGCCCAGCCGGGGCCGGCTCTCGCGCCGCGTCAGGAGTTTTCCCTTTGTGCCACGCATCTCACTCAAGCCTGACGACAAGGCCCAGCGCTGGCTGCTCAGCATCACCGCCAGCGACCAGCCAGGCCTGCTCTACAAGGTCGCACGCGTGCTTGCCGGCCACCGCATCAACCTGCAGCTGGCCAAGATCAACACCCTGGGCGAGCGGGTGGACGACGTCTTTCTGGTGGACGGCCCCGAGCTGCAGAACAACCGCGCGCAGATTGCCATCGAGACCGAGCTGCTGGACGTGCTGGCGTCTTGAAGGCCGGCCGTGTGGCGGCCGAACGTTAGGCCCGCATCGCGCGCGCGCCGAGTTTTCTCCTGCGCAGCCACGTGGCCACGGCCACTCCTTCCCGGCGTTTACCATGTGTTATGCACGCAACAAAACAATGACTATGGGATTGTCAAATTTAAATGACACCTCGCACAATGACTTGACGGCAATGTTGCCGCGTTCGTTATCTTGGGGATAAAAAGTCATGACATTCAGAAAAATCATTGCTGTTAGCGCGCTCCTCGCATTCGCGAGTCTTGGAGCCCAAGCCCAGGACAAGAAGGCCCCAGGCTCCGGGCCGAATCCGTACACGGACTGCGGTATCGGTGCTGCCCTTTTCAAGGAAACGAACTGGGCTGCGGTTTCCTCCAACGTCATCTGGGACTTGGGGATCACGGCGCTGATCTCCGCGACCAACAGCCCCGAAACCTGCCAGGGCAAGAGCGTCAAGGCCGCCATCTTCATCAAGGACACGTACGAGACGCTGGCCGAAGAAGCGGCCAAGGGCCAGGGCGAACACCTGACCGCCGTGCTCAACATCATGGAGTGCCCGGCCAGCACCCACGCTGCTGCCATCCAGTCAGTGCGCACTGCGATGGGCACCGCAGTCGCCCAGCCCGGCTACGCGAGCCAGCCGCGCCTGGACAAGACGGTCCAGTTCTATCAGGCGGTCCACGCCGCAAGCAAGTCCTGCTCCGTCTGAGCGCGTCCGTAAGGCTGTCGGCGTGCTGCCGACAGCCTTTTTTATTGCCTAGCTTCCCGAGAACTCTGTGCCAATGACGCGCGCCTTCACCTGGACCTCCTTTCTTTTCCTGCTTCATCTCTCCCACAGTGGCCATGCCCAGCTCATACCCGGCGTGGAGCAACTCGCCCGCGAGCCGACCTGGCAGCGCCTGCTGCATTACGAAGCTGACGGGTCAAGCCCCAGCGGCCTGAGGAGCGCCATCCACAGCCCCGAGTTTTTTCTGGATACGGCGGGGGGCATGACCTCACCCGAGGCGGAGCTGCGGGCCACGCTGCAAGCCATGCGTGCAGAAACCGGCGCGGACCCGGATCGCCACGCTCAATGCCGCTTTCCCGCCCGACGCCAATGGCTCGCTGACCGTCTGGGTGCTGCGGCTGGCTGGCGCCAGCTACGCTGCCCCAAATACGAAGAATGGACCCGTAGCAGCAGTGTGGAGTCCATTAGCATCGTGCTCGCAACTGGCTATCTCGGCAACCCCGCCTCCTTCTACGGCCACACGCTGCTGAAGTTCAACTCCCGGCGCGATGGCGTCCAGACCGCTCTTGAGGACGTCAGTGTGAACTTCGGCGCCATCGTCACCGACAACGATGATCCGGTCACCTACCTCGCCAAGAGCCTGACCGGGGGTTACGAAGCCGGTTTCAGCCATATCAAGTACTACTTTCACAACCACAACTACGGCGAGAACGAACTGCGCGATCTCTGGGAGTACCGGCTAGATCTGGAGCCCACAGAGGTGGAGCGCGTCGTCGCGCATGCGTGGGAGGTTCTCGGTCAGCGCTACAACTACTACTTCTTCATCCGGAACTGCGCGTTTCGCATGGCCGAAGTCGTCCAGGTGGTCGACGGCGTCGATTTCATCCCGAGGAACTGGCCCTATGTGATTCCTCAGGCGCTGGTACAGACCATGGGCGAGGCCCGTAACCCTCGTGGACGTGCGCTGGTCGCTGAAACGATCTATCACCCGTCTCGCCAGAGTCGTTTTTACGCTCGCTACGAAAACCTGGACAAATCCAGCGCGGACTTCTTTCGGCGTGCTGCCATGCACCCGGAGCTCGTCGAGTCGCAGGAGTTCAACACCTACAGCTTGGGAGCCCGCCAGGCCATCCTGGATACCCTGATCGACTACTACCAATTCACCGCCGATGGCCAGGCCCGCGCACAGGGCAAGGTGCACCCCGGCTATGCACGGGCACTCGCCAAACGCTACAGCCTGCCTCCGGGTCAACAGCAACTGACCGGCAGCGCACCGCCGTCGCCGCATCTGGCTCGGCCACCCAGCTGGCTGCAGGCCGGCTGGCAACACAGTCAGGTGACAGGCAACGCCTTGCTCGTCAAGATAAGGCCTGCGTATTACGACGCACTGGACGGTGTGAGCGGCCAGGTTGCCTACTCCAGCCTCACCATGGCCGAGACACATCTGGAGCTGCGCTCAGACGGCCTCAAGCTGCGCCGTTTTGACTTGCTGGCGGTCGAAAACATCGCCGTGGGGCTCACCGGGCTGCCTGGCGACCGCGGCTCTGCGTGGAAAACCCGTGTGGGCGTGGAACGCGTCCGGCTTGACTGCGCGGACTGTATGGTCGCAAGAATGCAGGGCGATCTGGGGACAGCGCGCAAGGTGAGCCCGGGGCTGGTAGCTGCAGCCTACGTCGGCGGCGCGCTGCAAAACAATCGTATCGGGCAGGGACCGGGATTCATTCGAGCGTCGGCGGAGTTGATCTATCGATCCGAGCACAAGCTTGCCATGAAGCTCGGGCATGAGCGGCGCCGCCCCATCGGCTCGGATGTGCAGCCCTACGGCGTCAGCAGTGCGGAGATCCGCTACGCGATTGATGCGCGCAGCGATCTGCGACTGCGCCACGACCGCGATGTCACCTCCGCCACGTCGTTCTCCTATGGTCTCTACTGGTAGCGCGCCGCGTGCTGCGGTGAGGTGGCGCTGCGCCTGCGCCGCACGTATGCTTGCCTTGCTCTGCTGCACGCTGCTGGCGGGCTGCACGAGTGTCTTTTTCCAACCCATGAAGGCATGGGTCCGCACGCCTGAGTCTATCGGCCTGAGCTACGAGGATGTGACCCTCACCGCTGCCGACGGTACCCGCCTGAGCGCCTGGTATCTGCCAGCTCCGTCATCGCGTGGTGCTGTCTTGTTCCTCCACGGTAACGCCCAGAACATCAGCACGCACCTCGCATCGGTCGCCTGGCTGCCGGCACAGGGTTACAGCGTCCTTTTGCTTGACTACCGGGGCTACGGCCGATCGGAGGGAGCACCATCGATCGCCGGGTCGATGCTCGACATCGATGTCGCACTGCGCTTCTTGCTGCAACGGCCGGAGACCCGGTCCCGCAGGGTCTTTGTCTTCGGTCAGAGCCTTGGGGGTGCCCTCGCGCTGAACTACATCGCGGGCTGCAATTGCAAGCCACAACTTCAAGGCGTAATCATCGACAGCACGTTTACCCGATATCGTGCCATTGCGCGAGAGAAGCTGCAAAGCCTTTGGCTGACATGGCCCCTGTCCTGGTCACTGAGCCTGACAGTTACCGGCGACGACAACCCGATTGATGCTATCGGCCATGTGTCGCCCGTCCCCCTTCTGCTGGTCCATGGCGACGCCGACCGGGTGATACCCGTGCACCACAGCCAACAGCTTTACGAGGCGGCACGCGATCCCAAAACGTTCTGGCGGGTACCGGATGCGGATCACATCCTGGCGCTCACATCGCCGCAACGGCGGCGTGACCTCGTACAGTGGATGGGCGAACAGCAGCAGTGAAGGCATGCCTTGCTCCAGGCCTGATATGCAAAGTTGCGTGCAGTTTGGCCGGGGTGGGCGCGACCGTCCAACATTCCCACCGTTCTTCCTTGACAGGCCTGCCCCCTGCTGTGCCATAGTGTGCGGGCGGTGGCCCCTCGCCAACGACCGCGCAACAACAGAGGAGACAAACCATGCAGCATTCTTTTTTTCGCCGTGCCACCCTCGTGGCTCTCGCAGCCGGCCTGGCCGGCTGTGCCATCTGGCCTTTTGGCGGCACCACGCTCATTGACGCAGACAAGGGCCTGGACAACTGGAACCGGGTGGGCGATGCCAACTGGCGCGTGCAGGACGGTGCCATCGTGGCCGACGCCGGCAAGGGCGGCTTTCTGGTTTCGAAGCAGAGCTACAAGGATTTCGTGATCACCGCCGAGTTCTGGGCCGCCACGGACACCAACAGCGGCATCTTCTTCCGCCTGTCGGACCCAGCGCGTATCAACCCCGACAACTCCTACGAGGCCAATATCTGGGACATCCGCCCCGACCCGACTTTTGCGACGGGCGCCATCGTCAACTTCGCCGCCGTGCCCAATCCGCCGGTTTACAAGGCGGGCGGACGCTGGAACACCATGGAAGTGCGCGCCGAGGGCGATTTGCTGACTGTCAAGCTCAATGGGGTGCAGACCGCTCAGGTGCGTAACGCCAAGCACGCCAGTGGCCCGTTCGCGCTGCAGTACGGCCCCGGAGTGCAGGGCGCCACCGGCGGCCCGATCAAGTGGCGCAAGGTGCAGATCCGTCCGCTGTGATCGAACGATCCGGGAGACGCGGCCTCAGTCGTCCTGCGCCGCGTCCAGCCCGGGGAACAGCACCTCAGTAAAGCCGAACTGCGTGAAATCACGCACCCGCATGGGATAGAGCTTGCCGATCAGGTGGTCGCACTCATGCTGCACCACCCGGGCGTGGAAGCCCTCCACCGTGCGGTCGATGGCGTCGCCATACGGATCGAAACCGGTGTAGCGGATGCGCTGCCAGCGCGGCACCACACCGCGCAGCCCCGGCACCGACAGGCAGCCCTCCCAGTCCATCTGCTCCTCGGCGTCCAGCGGCGTGATCACCGGGTTGCACAGCACGGTCTGCGGCACGATGGGCGCCCTCGGGTAACGCGGGTTGGGCGCACCGCTGCCGAAGATCACCACCTGCAGATCCACGCCGATCTGCGGCGCGGCCAGGCCAGCGCCATTGGCGGCGGCCATGGTGTCGAGCAGATCGGTGACGAGCAGATGCAGCGCATCGGTATCGAAAGCAGTCACGGGCGCGGCCACGCGCAGCAGGCGCGGGTCGCCCATTTTGAGGATGTGGCGGACGGGCATGGGATTGACGAGGCGACAAAAACTTTCCGGAGCATAAGCCCGCCGCGCGCCCGGCACAATGGCGCTTCATGCCTGCTGTTCCCTCGGATCCCGATCGCGCAAGGCGCTAGGCGCGGGGGGCCTCGTAGCGTTTGATACCGAAGTACACGCTGAAGCTGACCAGCGTTATCAGACCGAAAACGAACCACATAACCAATCTCCCTTTTCATGCCTGCCACTTCATGCGGCGGCAAGCAGTTCTTGTATGAGCTTGCGAACGACCAGGAGTAACTGTTAGCCTCCGGGTAGCAAAGCCCGCAACCCCGCCTCATCCAGCACGGCCACACCCAGCTCAAGTGCCTTGTCCAGCTTGCTCCCAGCCTCCTCGCCCGCAACCACGTAATCCGTCTTCTTGCTCACCGAGCCGGCCACCTTGGCGCCGGCTGCCTCAAGCAACTCCCGGGCTTCGTCGCGACTCAGCGTGGGCAGGGTGCCCGTGAGGACAAAAGTCTTGCCCGCCAGAGGCGACTGGGCAGCCGGGCTGGGCTCGCCCTCCTCCCATCGCAGGCCGCAGGCGCGCAGCTGTTCCACCACCTCGCGGTTGTGGGCCTGCTGGAAAAAAGTGTGGATGCTTTGCGCCACGATGGGGCCCACATCGGGGACCTGCAGCAGTTGATCCTCTCCGGCATCCATGATCGCATCAAGCTTGCCGAAATGACGGGCCAGGGCCTTGGCGGTGGCCTCGCCCACATGGCGTATGCCCAGGCCATAAAGAAACCGCGGCAAGGTGGTCTGCCTGGACTTCTCCAGCGCATCCAGGATGTTCTGCGCCGACTTGTCGGCCATGCGGTCCAGAGCGGCCAGGGCCGTAAGTCCCAGGCGATAGAGGTCAGGAAGGGTCTTGACCACGCCGCTGTCGACCAGCTGGTCGACAAGCTTGTCGCCCAGACCCTCAATGTCGACCGCGCGTCGGCTCGCGAAGTGCAGCATGGCCTGCTTGCGCTGGGCGCTGCAGAACAGGCCACCGGTGCAGCGGTAGTCTGCCTCGCCTTCCTCACGCACCGCCACTGAACCGCAGACCGGGCAGGCATGCGGCATCGTGAAGACCTCGGCGCCGGTCTGCCGCTTTTCGGGCAACACGGCGACGACTTCGGGGATCACGTCTCCCGCGCGCCGTACGATCACGGTGTCGCCCACGCGCACGTCCTTGCGCCGGGCCTCGTCCTCGTTGTGCAGGGTGGCGTTGGTCACCGTCACACCGCCCACAAAGACGGGCGCCAGCTTGGCCACCGGCGTGAGCTTGCCGGTGCGTCCGACCTGCACCTCGATGGCCTGGACCGTGGTCAGCATCTCCTGCGCCGGGTATTTGTGCGCCACAGCCCAGCGCGGCTCGCGGGTCTTGAAGCCCAGCTGCTGCTGCAAGGCCAGCGCGTTGACCTTGTAGACCACGCCGTCGATATCGAAAGGCAGTGCGTCGCGCCGCTCGCCGATCGCGCTGTGAAAAGCCACGAGGCCCGCCGCGCCCTCAGCCACCGCCCGCTCGGCGCAGACCGGCAGGCCCATGGCCTGCAGGGCGTCAAGCAGGCGTGCATGCGTTGCAGGGACTGGCCAGCCCTGTACCTCACCCAGGCCGTACGCAAAGAAACTCAGGCGTCGCTGGGCCACCAGCGCCGGGTCTAGCTGGCGGATGGCACCGGCTGCGGTGTTGCGCGGGTTGATGAAAGTCTTCTCGCCCTTCGCGCGCTGTTTCTCGTTGAGCGCCTCAAAGTCATCGCGGCGCATGTAAACCTCGCCCCGGACTTCGAGCACCGCGGCCTCGCAACCCTTGAGGCGCAAAGGGATCTGGCCGATGGTGCGCACGTTCTGCGTCACGTCCTCGCCAGTCTCGCCGTCGCCCCGCGTCGCGGCCTGCACCAGGGCGCCGAGCTCGTAGCGCAGGCTCATGGCCAGCCCGTCGAACTTGAGTTCCGCCGCGTATTCGACGGGTGCATCGCCGTCCTGCAGGCCCAGGGCCTTGCGCACGCGGGCGTCGAAGTCCTGCGCGCCCTGCGCCGTGGTGTCGGTCTCGGTCTCGATGGACAGCATGGGCACGGCATGGCGCACGGGTGTCAGGCTGTCCAGCACCTTGCCGCCCACGCGCTGGGTAGGTGAATCGGGTGTCAGCAGCTCAGGGTGGGCGGCTTCGAGTGCCTGCAACTCACGGAAAAGGCGGTCGTACTCGGCATCCGGGATTTCGGGGGCGTCAAGCACGTAGTAGCGATGCGCATGATGATGGAGGAGTCGATGCAGTTCCCGTGCCCGGAAGGCTGGATCATCCGGCGCCGCGCCTGCAGAAAAAAAATCCAACGTCGTCATGCCGAGAGCCAAAAAACAAAAACCCAGGGCTCCCGCAGAGCTGGCTTTGCCAGGCCGCTGGGAGCGCCCCCTTCGCGTAGCAGAAGGGAGGGGGCGCAGCGAACGAAAGGAGCGCAGCCTGGGGATTGCCTCATTATGAAAACAGCCGTCGCGCCAGCACGGAGCCGGCCGATAGCTCGCGCGCGTCGAGCTTGTCATACAGGGCCTCCAGCTCCGAGCCGATCAGGTCCATGGCGTCGGCGCTCAAGGGCTGGCCGTTGTCGTCGGTAATCTGTCCATCCATGGCCTCGGCCAGGTGGCGCGCCGCCTCGCGCAGGCGCACGTAGGGTCGCTCCGCGCGCGGGACCTGGGCCACGTCCAGGCCCAGGATCAGCTCGCGGATGGCCGTCTGCGAGGGATCAGCAGCCAGGGCCGCCTGGGCGTCGTACTGCAGGCTCAGCACCGGGGGCTGGCCCCCGGTCGATGCTGGCAGCACCATGCGACCGGGCAGCACCCCCGCAACAAAGCCCAGCCGCGCGGCGTGCTGCTGCACATAGCCAGCACTCCACGCGGTCTGGCGGGCCCGCAGGGTCACGCTGAGCTGCGCATCGTTCTCGCTGGCGAAGTGGTCGAGCTCGCGCGCACGTGACACGGCGTCCAGCATGTCGGGGAACTCCGGCGTGCCACCCAGTGATTCGGCCAGGGCCTGGGTCTTGACGACGAACTCCGAGTACTCGATTTCATTGAGCGGTCCGGCCCGGTTGGCCAGCTGCACACCCGTCTGCACGGCGCTGTAGTACCGGCCGGGCTGGGGCAGCTCCCACAGGCCCTCGTCCTTGAGCAGGCCTTCCACCGCAAAAGGCTTGCTGCCGACGCGACGGGTAGCGGGCATGTGCTGCAACACCGCCTCGCCCGACACCGGCTGTTCAAGCTCGATGGCGGCCAGCACATCGATGAGGGGATCGAGCGGGGGCTTGCGGTCCATCTGGTTGGGCAACAGCAGGCCGGATTCGGCCGAGGCGGCGGGGAGCGCGTCGGGGGGCAGTTCCTCCAGGCCCCCGGGCTCCACCGGCTGTGTTTGAGGTTCGGCCAGCCGCGGCTGGTTGCGGCGCGCAGTCCATGCGCCGTGCAGCACCAGCGCGGCCAGCAGCAGCGAGCCCGCGATAGCCAGGCCGATCTGCAGCTTGCTCATGGCCGCACCCCTGTGCCGCTCAAGCTGCCTCGGCCATGGAGACGGCCGACTCCATGTCCACCGCCACGATGCGCGAGACGCCCTGCTCCTGCATGGTCACGCCGATCAGCTGCTCGGCCATTTCCATGGCGATCTTGTTGTGGCTGATGAACAGGAACTGCGTGCCCTTGCTCATGCTGCTCACCAGCTTGGCGTAACGCTCGGTGTTGGCGTCGTCCAGCGGCGCGTCCACCTCGTCCAGCAGACAGAAGGGCGCGGGGTTGAGCTGGAAAATGGCGAACACCAGCGCGATGGCGGTCAGGGCTTTCTCGCCCCCAGAGAGCAGGTGGATGGTCTGGTTCTTCTTGCCCGGCGGCTGGGCCATGACCTGCACTCCGGCATCCAGGATCTCGTCACCCGTCATGATCAGCTTGGCTTGGCCGCCGCCAAAGAGCTCGGGGAACATGCGCCCGAAGTGCTCGTTGACGGTCTTGAAGGTGTCGCCCAGCAGTTCGCGCGTTTCGCCGTCGATCTTGCGGATGGCGTCTTCCAGCGTGTTCATGGCATCGGTCAGGTCGGCGGATTGCGCGTCGAGGAACTGCTTGCGCTCGCGCGCGTGGGCCAGCTCGTCAAGGGCGGCCAGGTTGACCGCACCGAGCGCGCCGATCTCGCGGTGCAGCCGCTCGATCTCGCCCTGCAGTCCGGTGAGGCGCACGTTGCCTTCCTGGATCGAACGAGCCACAGCCTCCAGGTCGGCCTGGGCATCGGCCAGCTGCTGGGCGTACTGCTCAAAGCCCAGCCGTGCGGCCTGTTCCTTGAGCTGCAGGTCCTGGATGCGCAGCCGCAGGGGATCGAGCTCGCGCTCGAGCTTGATGCGACGCTCATCACTTGCACGCAGTTTGGCCGTGAGGTCGTCGTACTCGCCGCGCTTGGCCGCCAGCGCCTGCTCGCGCTCCAGCTTGAGGGCCAGCGCGTTGTGCAGGCCCGCCTGGGCAACGGCATCGGTCAGTCGGCCCAGTTCGTCGCGTGCGCGCTGCTCGTCCTCCGTGACCGAGGCGGCCTGCTGGTCGGCGGTTTCGACGGCCCGGGCCAGCTCGGCCTTGCGGGCGTCAATCGTGCGCAGCGAAAAAGTGGCTTCCTGTGCCTGGCGCTCCAAGGCGCGCTGCTGCTCGCGGCAGGTGTTGAGCGTGCGCTCGGCCTGCAGCACGCGCTCGTCGAGCTGGGCATGGCGCTCCTGGCTGTCGGCCAGCTGCAGGTCGAGCTCTTCGAAACGGCCTTCAGCGGCCACGCGGCGCTCCTGCAGTTCCTCCAGCAGCGCATCGACCTCCGCCAAGTCGCCGGCGATCTGCTCGCTGCGCGCACGCGTCTGCTCGGCCAGCTGCGTCAGACGCAGGGTCTCGACCTGCAACTCGTGCGCACGGTTCTGGGTTTCACTGGCCTGCTGGCGCGCCGTCACAAGGCGCTGGGAGGCATCGGCGTAAGCGGCTTCGGCGCGCACCAGGGCCGTACGCGCCTCTTCGCTGATGAGAGACTGCGCACGTAGCTGCTTCTCGAGGTTCTCGATTTCCTGCGCCCGCGCGAGCAGGCCGGCCTGCTCGGAGTCCTGGGCATAGAAATTCACGCTGTGCAAGCTCACGGCATGGCCGCTCCTGACGTAGAGGGCCTCCCCGGCTTGCAGCTGGCCGCGCTGGGCCAACGCCTCGTCCAGGCTCGCAGCCACGTAGCAGCCCTGCAACCAGTCCACCAGCACAGCCTTAAGACCGGCGTCGTTCACGCGTAGGAGATTGGCCAGGCGCGGCAAGCCACCCGCCTTGTCGGGGCTACCGGCCTGCGGCGCACTGTAAAACGCCAGCTTCGCGGGCGGTGCGTCCCCACCAAAAGACTTGACCATGTCCAGACGGCTGACTTCGAGCGCGCCCATGCGCTCACGCAGGGCAGCCTCCAACGCATTTTCCCAGCCCTGTTCAATGTGCAAGCGCGTCCAGAGCGCCTGCAGATCCGCCAGCCCGTGCTTGGCCAGCCAGGGCTGGAGTTTGCCGTCGGTGCGGACCTTCTCCTGCAGCGCCTTGAGGGCTTCCATGCGGGCGGACAGGTCGGTTTGCTTCGCGGCTTCGGCGCTCAGCGTCTCCTGCTGGCGGCGACGTGCCTCGTCCAGTTCGGGCAGGCTGTCATGCAGCTCGTGCAGGCGTGCATCCGCCACGGCCGCTGCGTCATTGGCCTGGGCTGACTGGGCCTGCAGGCCCTGCAGGCGCGCCTCGTCGGGCGCGGCCAGGGCTTTTCTGTCGGTATCGAGGCGCTCGCGACGCTGCTGCAACTGGCGTGATTGCTCGTCGATGCTGCGCTGCTCAGCGGCCAGCACCTGAATCCGCTGCTGGACCTGCCCCACGTTGCTGCGCTGCTCATTGGCCCGTGCCTGCGCCTGGCGCAGCGCCTCTTCCAGATCGGGCAAGGCCATCGACTGCTCTTCCAGCTGGGCCGCGAGTTCTGTGGTCTTCTCCTGGCCCAACACGGCGAGTTCGGCGAGCTGCCCGATCTCGGCGAGCGCGTCGGTCTTGCGGGTCGACCACTGGGCGGCCTGTGCCTTGAGCGTGTTCAGGCGTTCCTCCACGCGCTGGCGTCCCTCCACGACAAAGCGGATTTCAGCCTCCAGGCGACCCACTTCGGTGCTGGCCTCGTAGAGCAATCCCTGAGCCTGGTTGACCTGGTCGCCCGCAGCGTAATGCGCCTGGCGGATGGTCTCGAGGTCGGCCTCGATGTGGCGCAGGTCAGCCACACGTGACTCCAACTCAATGACGGCCTTGCGCCCTTCCTCATGGATACGTGTCTGTTCGGCCTGCGCCTCGGAGCGCCTGAGGTACCAGAGCTGGTGTTGCTTGAGGGTCACCTCCGACCGCAGGCCGTGGTACCTCTGCGCCACCTCGGCCTGGCGTTCGAGCTTCTCCAGGTTGGCGTTTAGCTCGCGCAGGATATCCTCAACGCGCGTCAGGTTCTCGCGTGTGTCCGAGAGCCGGTTCTCGGTCTCGCGGCGACGCTCCTTGTACTTCGACACGCCTGCGGCTTCCTCAAGGAACAGGCGCAGCTCCTCGGGCTTGGATTCGATGATGCGGCTAATCGTGCCCTGGCCGATGATGGCGTAGGCGCGAGGGCCCAGGCCGGTGCCAAGAAACACGTCCTGCACGTCGCGCCGGCGCACCGGCTGGTTGTTGATGTAATAGCTGCTGGTGCCGTCGCGCGTGAGCACGCGCTTGACGGCAATCTCCGTGTACTGGCTCCACTGGCCGCCAGCGCGGTGGTTGGCGTTGTCGAACACCAGCTCCACGCTGGAGCGACTGGCTGGCTTGCGTGTCGTGGTGCCGTTGAAGATCACGTCCTGCATGGACTCACCCCGCAGCTCGCTGGCGCGGCTCTCACCCAGCACCCAGCGCACGGCATCCATGATGTTGGACTTGCCGCAACCATTGGGGCCGACCACACCCACCAGCTGCCCAGGCAGCATGAAATTGGTCGGCTCGGCGAAAGACTTGAATCCGGAGAGCTTGATTGAGGTGAGACGCACGGTGGAGAGCCCGGTCGGTAGTACGGAGAGAACGCGAAATCATACCGTCCCGGTCCGCTGCAAGACCTCGTGTGGTGCACCTGTTTTATGCTACGCGTTCCCGCCGTCGGGGCATGAGCCACGGGTAAACCCCGGGGCGTTTGCATTTCCTCACGCGGCGCAGCTTGAGACGACGATGGCGAGCACCGGCGCCAGCGTGTAGATTCACGGCTGCAAGGGCCGTCCGCACCAACCCAAACCCCAAGAGTTACCACCACATGATCCAGGCCGCTACCGAAAACACCGTCAACGTGCTGCAGACCACCCTCAAGGCACTGGGCCTGCGTCCGGGCATCGCCCTGCAGGTGCGCCGCCTGGTCGAAGGTGCCAGCAAGAAGGAAGCGCAGCTCTTCGGGGCCATCGAAAACCGGGGTGTCATGGTCGGCCCGCAGGGCTCGGAGGGGGAGGATCCCGGACTGACGGCGGGCGATGTCTGCATCGTGCGGGGCTTCACGGGGCAGCACGAGTTTTCCTTCGTCAGCAAGGTCCAGCAAACCTACACGCAGCCCTTCGTGTACGCCTTGCTGGCCTACCCCAACCAGGTCGACGCGCGCCTGGTGCGGCAGTCGCTGCGCACCAAGACCAGCTGGCCCATCATGACGCTGGCCGCAGAACAGCGGCAGGACGGCCACCTGGTGGATCTAAGCGTGCAGGGTGCCATGGTGCACACCCGTCTTTCGGTGGCGGCCGTCGGCAAGACCCTGACCCTCGCCATCCTCGGCATGGTCGACGGCGAGCCGAGCCCGATCACGCTGAAGGCCACGGTGTGCCACAGCCACGCCTCGCAGGACGGTTCGGGGCATCTCACTGGCGTGTCTTTCCACGGTCTCACCCAACATGACAAGCTGGTCCTCAGCTACCTGACCCAGAGTCCCCAGGGCATGTCAACCTGAGCCGCTTTGGCATGCCGCGGCGGCCACCCATGCGGGCGGCTGCAGCGTCACATCCGGGATAATCCGCGCGATGAACCCCCTGCTCCAGAAGCTGCAGCCTTACCCCTTCGAGCGGCTGCGCCAGCTCTTTGGCGGCGTGACGCCCAACCCTGCCTACCGCCCCATCAGTCTGGGCATCGGTGAACCCAAGCACGCGACGCCGGACTTCATCAAGCGCGCCCTGAGCGAGGACCTTGACACCGGCCTCATGGGCTACCCACCCACGGCCGGGGAGCCTGCCCTCAAGCAGGCCATCGCCGAATGGCTGGCGCGTCGCTATGGTGTGGCGGTTGATGCAGCCACCCAGGTCCTGCCCGTCAACGGCTCGCGCGAAGCCCTGTTCGCGCTGACGCAAACCGTGGTCGATGGCCGCAAGCCGGGTGCACTGGTGCTTTGCCCCAATCCCTTCTACCAAATCTACGAGGGCGCAGCCCTGCTCGCGGGAGCCGAGCCCTGGTATGTGCCCAGCGATCCAGCGCGCAATTTCGCCGTGGACTGGGACTCGGTCCCGCCCGAGGTCTGGGCCCGCACCCAGCTGATCTTCACCTGCTCCCCGGGCAATCCCACGGGGGCCGTGATGCCGCTGGACGAGTGGGAGAAACTGTTCGAACTCAGCGACCGCTACGGCTTTGTCATTGCTTCGGATGAGTGCTACAGCGAAATCTACTTCCGCGAACAGCCGCCCCTGGGCGGTCTCGAGGCGGCTGCCAAGCTTGGCCGCACGGATTTCCGCCGGCTCATCGCCCTGACCAGCTTGTCCAAGCGCAGCAACGTGCCGGGCATGCGCAGCGGGTTTGTGGCGGGTGACGCGCGCATCATCAAGGACTTTCTGCTCTACCGTACCTACCACGGCAGCGCCATGAGCCATGTGGTGCAGATGGCCAGCATCGCCGCCTGGAACGACGAGACGCATGTTGTTGAGAACCGCAACCTCTACCGGCAGAAGTTCGCGGCCGTGACGCCGCTGCTCGCCCCGGTGCTGGACGTGGCCCTGCCCGATGCCGCCTTCTACCTCTGGGCCGGCGTGGGGGGTAGCGACACCGACTTCGCCCGGGATTTATACGCTCTTTACAATGTCGTCGTACTGCCCGGCAGCTATCTGGCCCGCGAGGCCTGCGGCATCAATCCCGGCGCAGGTCGTGTGCGCATGGCACTGGTGGCCGAAACCGCCGAGTGCGTGGAGGCGGCCGAGCGCATCGTCCAATTTGTGAAATCCAGAAACTGAAACAACCTGACATGAGCCAACAACCGCAACAGATCATCGACGCCGCCTGGGAAAACCGCGCGAGTATTTCCGTCAAGTCCGCCCCAAAGGAAGCGGCCGAGGCCGTCGAGCACGTCATCTCCGAGCTCAATAAGGGTCGCCTGCGCGTGGCCACCCGCGAGGCCGTGGGCAAGTGGACGGTCCACCAGTGGATCAAGAAGGCGGTGCTGCTGTCCTTCCGCCTCAAGGACAACGAGGTCATCCGCGCCGGCGATCTGGGCTTTTACGACAAGGTGCAGACCAAGTTCGCCCACCTCGACGCACAGGCGATGGCTGCCACCGGCGTACGCGTGGTGCCGCCGGCCGTAGCCCGTCGCGGCAGCTACATTGCCAAGGGCGCCATCCTGATGCCCAGCTACGTCAACATTGGTGCGTATGTGGACGAGAACACCATGGTCGACACCTGGGCCACGGTGGGCTCCTGCGCCCAGATCGGCAAGAACGTACACCTCTCGGGCGGGGTGGGCATCGGCGGTGTGCTGGAGCCCGTGCAGGCGGGCCCGACCATCATCGAGGACAACTGCTTCATCGGCGCACGCTCGGAAGTGGTCGAGGGCGTGGTCGTGGAGGAGAATTCGGTACTCGGCATGGGCGTGTACATTGGCCAGAGCACGCCCATCTTCAATCGCGACACCGGCGAAATCCTCTACGGCCGCGTGCCCAGCGGCAGCGTGGTCATCAGTGGCAACCTGCCCAAGAAGACCAAGGGCGGCCGGGACTACAGCACCTACGCTGCCATCATTGTCAAGACCGTTGATGCGCAGACGCGCTCCAAGACCAGCCTGAACGACCTGCTGCGCGACTGATAGCGACTGACAGGGCTTCAGACCCGCCACGGAGGAAACATGAACACCCCTGCCGAACGCCCCATGGGCACGATGGAGCGCATCCTGCGTTTGATGGCCGAGAAAAAGGCCTCGGACATCTACCTCTCGGCCTTCTCCCCGGCGCTGATGCGCATCAACGGCCAGTGCGTGCCCATCAACAACCAGGCCTTGCCGGCCGACGCGCCGCGCAACCTGCTGGCCGAGATCGTCCCCGAGGAGCGTCTGGCCGAACTCGACGCCTACAGCGAGCTCAACATGGGCTTGCCGCTCGCTGGTGTCGGACGGTACCGAATCAGCGCCATGCGTCAGCGCGGCTCCATTGCCGCGGTGATCCGCTTTGTCTCGGGCCAGATTCCCACGCTGGGCTCACTCTCGCTGCCCCCCATCCTTGGCGACCTCATCATGGAGAAGCGCGGCCTGATCTTGATGGTGGGCGCGACCGGACAGGGCAAGAGCACCACTCTGGCGTCCATGATCGACTACCGCAACGAGAACGCTTCGGGACACATCCTCACCATTGAAGACCCGATCGAGTACCTCTTCAGGAACAAGCGCTGCGTTGTGAACCAGCGCGAGATCGGTGCCGACACCAAGAACCTGCACACGGCGCTGCAGAACGCCCTGCGCCAGGCGCCCGACGTGATCATGATCGGCGAAATCCGTGACCGCGAAACCATGTCGGCAGCCATTGCTTACGCGCAGTCAGGTCATCTGTGCCTGGCCACCATGCACGCCAACAACAGCTACCAGGCCCTCAACCGCATCCTGAGCTTCTACCCTGTCGAGGTGCGCCAGACCATGCTGGGCGATCTGGCCAGCGCGCTCAAGGCCATCCTGTCCCAACGCCTGCTGCGTACCTTGGCGGGCAGCCGCACCCCGGCGGTGGAGATCATGCTCAACACCAAGCTGATCTCCGAGCTGATCGAGAAAGGCGACTTCTCCAGCATCAGGGAGGCGCTGGAAAAAGCGATGGCCGAGGGCTCGCAGAACTTCGAGCAGGACATCGCACGCCTCATCACCGACGGCGTGGTCGATCGCAAGGAGGGACTGGCCAACTCGGACTCGCCCACCAATCTCATGTGGCGCCTGCAGAACGATTTCCATAAGCCCGCGCAGACCCAGGTCGCCGAAGAACATCAGGACGATGAGCCGTCCTTCACCGAAATCACGCTCGACGTGAAGCATTGATGTCACGTACGCTGCAACTGACCGAACAGCTGATCGCGCGGCCCTCCGTCACCCCGGACGATGCCGGTTGCCAGCAGCTCATCGCCGAAAGACTGCAGGCGATGGACTTTGACTGCGAGACCCTGGCCAGCGGACCCGAGAGCTTTCGCGTCACCAACCTCTGGGCGCAACGCATCGCCAGGCCGGGTGCGCCGCTGCTCGTTTTTGCCGGCCACACCGACGTGGTACCCACGGGGCCGGTGGCGCAGTGGAGCCAGGACCCGTTCACGCCCACTCATCGAGATGGCAAGCTCTATGGCCGCGGTGCTGCGGACATGAAGACCTCGATCGCTGCCTTCATCGTGGCCGTCGAGGAGTTCGTTGCCGCCAAGCCCGAGGCACCCTTGAACCTTGCCCTCTTGCTCACCAGCGACGAAGAGGGGCCCGCCTTAGACGGCACAGTCAAGGTCTGCGAGGCCTTGCAGGCGCGCGGCGTACAACTGGACTATTGCATCGTGGGTGAACCGACCTCGGTCCAGCGCACCGGCGACATGATCAAGAACGGCCGGCGCGGCACCATGAGCGGCAAGCTCACCGTGAAGGGCGTGCAGGGCCACATTGCCTATCCGCACCTCGCGCGCAATCCCATCCATCTGTTTGCCCCGGCGCTCGCCGAGCTCACCGAGACCGAATGGGATAAGGGCAACGACTATTTCCCGCCCACGACCTGGCAGGTCAGCAACATCCACGGCGGCACGGGCGCAAGCAACGTCATCCCCGGTGCCATCGTGGTGGACTTCAACTTCCGTTTCTGCACGGAGTCCTCACCCGAAAGCCTGCAGCGTCGCCTCGCGGCCGTTCTGGAACATCATGGCCTGGAGTACGAACTGGTCTGGACCGTCGGCGGCCTGCCTTTTCTCACCACCCCAGGCCGCCTCGTGAATGCTGTGCGGGCAGCCATCCGCGAAGAAACCGGCATCGAGACCGAGCTTTCCACGACAGGTGGCACCAGCGATGGACGATTCATCGCCCGCATCTGCCCACAGGTGATCGAGCTCGGTCCAAGCAACGCCACCATCCACAAGATCGACGAACACATCCCGGTCGCCGATATCGAACCGCTCAAGAACATCTACCGGCGCGTGCTGGACAAGCTCGCGCAATGAGCATCCCGCAAGCCCCCCTACCGACCGTGATCCAGTTGATCGAGGCCGGTGCCCGGCAGCTGGACGCGGCGGGCGTGGCTTACGGTCACGGCACCACGAATGCCTTTGACGAGGCGGCCTGGCTGGTGCTCTGGCGCCTGGGACTGCCGCTGGACGATCTGCATACGGTGGCGCAGCGCGCGGTCACCGGTGAAGAGCAGGCTGCGGTCGCTGCGCTGCTGCAGGACCGCATCACCCGCCGTAAGCCTGCGGCCTACCTGACGCGCGAGGCCTGGCTGCAAGGTGTGCCCTTCTACGTGGACGAACGCAGCATCGTGCCGCGCAGCTTCATCGCCGAACTCATCGTTGACGGCACGCTCGACGCCTGGCTTGGCGACCACACGCATCGGGTGCTCGACCTTTGCACGGGCAATGGCAGTCTGGCCGTGCTGGCAGCAATGGTCTGGCCGGACGTGACCGTGGACGCTGCCGACCTTTCCGGCGACGCCCTGGCGGTGGCCCGCGTCAATGTAGACCGGCACGGCCTGCAAGACCGCATCACCCTGCTCCAGTCAGATGGACTGGCACGTGTGAACGGACCTTACGACCTCATCCTATGCAACCCGCCCTACGTCAACGCAAAGAGCATGGCTGCTCTGCCTGCCGAGCACCGCGCCGAGCCCAGCCTGGCGCTGGCGGGCGGCACCGATGGCATGGACTTCATCCGGGCGCTGCTGCGCGACGCGGCCGCACGGATGACGCAGCATGCAGTCCTGGTCCTGGAAATAGGCAACGAGCGCGAGCATTTTGAGGCAGCCTTCCCCGGCCTCGAAGCCGTCTGGCTCGAAACGAGCGCAGGCGCCGATCAGGTCCTGCTGCTGACCCGCGAAAGTCTTGTGCCTTGATCACCCTGAAGAACATCACCCTGCGCCGCGGCGCCAAGGTGATCCTCGATGGCGCGAGTGCCACCATCAACCCCGGCGAGAAAGTGGGTCTGGTCGGGCGCAACGGCGCTGGTAAATCCACGCTGTTTGCCCTGCTCAACGGCACACTGCACGAGGACACCGGTGAGCTGCAAATGCCGGGCTGGCGCCTGGCTGAAGTGGCACAGGACATGCCGGAAACAGACGACAGCGCCACAGACTTCGTGATCGCTGGCGACACGCGACTCGCTGCGGCGCAAGCCGAGGTGGACGCGGCCGAAGCCAGCCACGATGGCGAGCGCATGGCGCACGCCTACATGGAACTGCACGACGCTGGCGCGCATGACGCGCGTGCCCGCGCCCAGGCACTGATCTTGGGCCTGGGCTTCAAGACCACGGAACTGGACCAACCCGTCACCAGCTTTTCGGGCGGCTGGCGCATGCGCCTGCAACTCGCGCGCGCACTGATGTGCCCCAGCGAACTGCTCTTGCTTGACGAGCCCACAAACCACCTGGACCTCGATGCCCTGGTCTGGCTGGAGGCCTGGCTCCAACGCTACGCTGGCACCATGCTGGTCATCAGTCATGACCGCGAGTTTCTCGACGCGGTCACGCGGGTGACGCTGCACATCGAGGGCGCCCAACTCAAACGCTATGGCGGCAACTACAGCAAGTTCGAAGACATGCGTGCCGAGCAGCTGGCGCTGCAACAAGCCTCCTACTCGCGTCAGCAGGAAAAGATCGCCCACCTGCAGAAGTTCATCGACCGCTTCAAGGCCAAGGCCAGCAAGGCCAAGCAGGCCCAGAGCCGCGTCAAGGCGCTGGAGCGCATGGAAAAGATCGGCCCGGTGCTGGCCGAGGCCGATTTCACCTTCGAGTTCCGGGAGCCCGCGAGCCTGCCCAATCCCATGCTGACGCTGCAGGGTGTGAGCTGCGGCTACAGGGCCACCCCGCCGGCGCTGGTCGAGGGCGGCGTACAAGCAGGCGCAGCGAGCATGGCAGAAACCGTGATCGTGCGCAACGTCAGCAAATCGGTGCTGGCCGGCCAGCGCATCGGCATCCTCGGCGCCAACGGCCAGGGCAAATCGACGGTGGTCAAGACCATCGCTCGTGACCTCTCGCCGCTCAGCGGCGAAATCATCGAGGGCAAGGGCCTGGCTATCGGCTACTTCGCGCAGCAGGAACTGGACGTGCTGCGCCCCCTGGATACACCCCTGGAACACATGATCCGCCTGGTCAAGGACACCACGGCACGCGGCGCGCTGAGCGGCCAGGCCACGCGCGAGCAGGACCTGCGCACCTTCCTCGGAAGCTTCAATTTCACGGGCGACCAGGTCAAGCAGCCTGTGGGTAGCATGAGCGGCGGCGAGAAGGCGCGCCTCGTCCTGTGCATGCTGGTGTGGCAACGCCCCAACCTGCTGCTTCTGGACGAGCCGACCAATCACCTGGACCTGGCCACACGCGAGGCCCTGTCAGTGGCGCTCAATGAGTTCGAAGGTACCGTCATGCTCGTCAGCCACGATCGCGCCCTGCTGCGGGCGGTGTGCGACGAGTTCTGGCTGGTGTCTCGCGGTGGCGTCGGCCCCTTCGATGGCGACCTCGACGACTACCAGCGTTATCTGCTGGATGAGGCCAAGCGGCAGCGCGAAGCGCTCAAAGCCGGCAACACGCCGACTCTGGCTGAGCCCACTGCGGCTGCCGCACCAACCACAGCGCCAGCCGCAGCTGTGCGCGCACCCCGCGACAACAACCGCACCCGGCAGATGCGCAAGGAACTGGAGCAATGCGAGTCACGCATGGGTGAACTGATGCGGGAAAAGCAGACCATCGAGGAGCAACTGAACCTCAATCCCGCATTCGAGCAGATCCAGCGGCTCAGCCAGCGCGCCGCTGCGGTACAGGGCGAACTCGACCGCATCGAGGAACGCTGGCTCGAACTGGGTCAGGCGCTCGAAACAGCGGGCTGAACCGTGCTCCCTCAATCCGCAGCGCGGGCCGGCGACTGCATCTGCTGCAAAGACTCGCCCACCTTCTGCTGGACCTGCTCCATGGTCTGCTTGCCCTGCTCAATCTCCTGCTTCTTTGCGGCGCCGACGGTGGCCGCCGTAGTGGCTGTCTCGGCGCCGCATCCCGCCAGCACGAGCACAGTCAAGGAAAATACGGAAAGTCTGAACATGGTGGGCACTCCTGTTGAAATCGATGCGCGGCCAAGGGATAACGGAGTGGTGCTCTCCTCGAAAGCGCGCGCACTTATGTCATAATCGCGGCTTCGGGTTCTTAGCTCAGTTGGTAGAGCAGCGGACTCTTAATCCGTAGGTCGTAGGTTCGAATCCTACAGGACCCACCAGATAAAAAAGGGTCTGATCGCAAGGTCAGACCCCTTTTGCTTTTGTGTCCGGTGTCGCGTGCGCACCCGTCCGAGCCATGAAAAAAGGCCTTGCACTACAGCAAGGCCCTTTTTGTCTGGCTCCTCGACCTGGGCTCGAACCAGGGACCTACGGATTAACAGTCCGGCGCTCTACCGACTGAGCTATCGAGGAATAAATCGGTGTGTCGAATTGTACTTGGTAGGACGTGCAGGATTCGAACCTGCGACCAACGGATTAAAAGTCCGCTGCTCTACCAACTGAGCTAACGTCCCACTCAGCGGGACGCTCTGGCGTGACCCGACAAGCCCTTGATTATAGAGTCTTTTTCAGGGCCTCCCGCCTTGCGCGGCCAGTTCGTTCATCACCCAGCCCGCCGCGCACTGGCCAAAGGTGGCAGTGACCGCCACCAGTGAGCCGTAGCCGCTGCAGTTAAGGCTGCCATCGCTGTCCACATCGCAGGAGGCATCGGGGCCCTGCACCGCTTCGCGGCTGTAAACGCAGGCCACGCCCATGCGACGGCCCTCACGCGGCGCGCCATGGTGCTTGCGCAGGCGGTAACGCAACTGCGCGAGCAAGGGGTCATGCGTGACCCTAGAGAGATCCTCGATATCAACCCGATGCGCGAGCCGCTTGCCCCCGGCCGCGCCGACCGCAACGAAAACGGCCTTGCGCTCCCGCGCCCAATGGGCCATGGCCGTCTTGGCATGTACCTGGTCGCAGGCATCGATGACCGCATCCACATCCCCGGGCAGCAGTGCCGGCCAGTTGGCGGGCTCGACGAACTCCTCGATACATGTCACCTGGCAATCCGGATGAATCTGTGCGATGCGCTCCCGCAGGGCCAGCACCTTGGCCTGCCCCAGGGTGGCCGTTGTCGCCTGGATCTGCCGGTTGATATTCGACTCGGCCACGTGATCCAGGTCGATCAGCGTGAGGCGTCCCACGCCGGAGCGCGCCAGGGCCTCCACCGCCCATGAGCCGACCCCGCCGACACCGACGACCGCGACGTGCGCCGCACGGATGCGCTGCGCACCGGCCACGCCGTACAGGCGCGCCAGGCCGCCAAAGCGGCGCTCAGCGTCAACGCTGGCTGCGTCCACGCTCAGGCCATGCGCTCCAGGCGCCATAGCTGGTACTTCAGGCCCAGCACGGCTCCCCCAACAATGGCGGCAAACGCCACGAAGCTGTTGAGGCCCAGGGTCGACAGGCCGGTCAGGCCCTGACCGATGGTGCAGCCCATGGCCGTCACGCCGCCGACGCCCATGAGCAGCGCACCCACAAGATGGTTCGCAAGGTCCTCGGTGCCGGCAAAGCCCTCCCAACGGAAACTGCGTGTCCAAAGCGCCATGAGCAGGGAGCCGGCGATAACACCAAAAACCGTCACGATGCCCAGCGTCAGCACCTTGCTCTTGTCGCTGAAGAACATGAACCAGTCCAGCATGTAGGACACGGGGGCCACAAAACTCAGTGCCTCTGCGCGGCCGGAATTGGTGGTGAGGAAGACCTCTTCCAGCGTTTCGGGGTGCTCGGCCAGATGACCCAGATGCCCACTCACCCACCACATGGCCACGACGACTGCGCCCACGCCCACTCCCGCCAGCAGATTCTCTGCCCGCAGAAAATCCGCACCGCGCAACGCCCAGACCACGAGCACCAGCCCCAACAGCAGCCCCAGCAGCACGGTGGCCGAAGCAGGCGAAAGGCCCAGAACCGACGCGGCCACATGCGGCAGATTGGCCGGGCCGGCCAGCTCTATGGCGGCGCGGTCAACGGTCTGTACGCGCAGCACGGCCGTGATGCCTTTCATCGTGGCAAAGCCCGCCCAGCCCATGACGAACATCACGACCAGAGACTTCAGATTGCCGCTGCCCACGCGCACCAGGGTCTTGCTGCCGCAGCCCGACGCCAGCACCATGCCAACGCCGAACATCAGGCCCCCAACGGTCGCCGAGAGCCACAGAAAACGGTTGCCGCTATGGATGGTCTTGGCCGGATCGACCAGGCCGGCGTAGGCCAGCGCCGCAAACCCGATCATGGCCACGCCGATGGCCAGGATCCACTGGCGCATGCGTGTCCAGTCACCCATGTTGACCACATCGCTTACGGCGCCCATGGTGCAGAAGTGTGTACGTTGCAGGATGGCCCCGAAAACCAGGGCGAGTAGAAAGGCAGAGCCCAGCACCAGCGAGGTGAGAGCGGAAAGATCAGGCGTTTGCATACCCGGATTTTAAGGGGCTGCCCAGAGGGACTGTTTGCCCCGCGCCCTCTCAGGCGCGACACGCTGCATCCGCCCGCGCGCCTCAGGCCCGGGGCAAGAGGCGCGCCGAGCCGAGGTGACTCACTTGAGCCGCGGCAGACGCTGCCTGGCCGCCGCTGCCGCTTCAGACTGCGGATAGGCCTTGATCAGGTCTTCCAAAGTGCTGCGCGCCGCCTTCGTGTCCTTGAGCTCGACCTGGCAGTTGGCGATGGACAGCACGGCCTCGGGCGCACGCAGGTGGTCCGGGGCCTGCGTCAGCAGGCTGCGGAAGTTCTGGATGGCCTCCTTGTACTCGCGGGTCGCGTACTGCGCATTGCCCAGCCAGAAGAAGGCCGAGGGCACGTAGCCGCTGGACGCAAAGCGCTTGATGAAGGCCGCAAACGCGGCGGTCGCTCCTGCAAAGTCACCCTTGCGAAAGACGCCGAGGGCCGCGTCATACTCGCGCTTCTCGGCCTGCTCGGCCATGAACTCGCGGCCATCCACGGTGACCTTAACGGGTTCGAACTTGCGCAGGCGCTCATCCAGCCCGAGCACCACGTCCTTTTGCAGGCGCTGCAGCTCGGCGACGTCGCGTGCCAGCTGCTCGTTCTGTCCCACCAGACGGGCCATCTCGGCGCGCTGGGTCTCGATCTGGGTCTGCAGGGCCAGCAGGCTGCGGCGCAGCTGCGCGTTTTCTTCAGCCAAGCGACCCTGCTGTTCCGTGGCGCGCTGCTCGCCTTCCTGCCGTAAAGCCTCGATGCGCTGCCGCAGGTCGAGAATGGCGCGCCGGGCTTCATCGTCGTTAAAGAGCGCGTGAGCGCCGGTGCTGCCCAAGGCAGCCAGCAGCAGAGCAAGCAGACGCAAAGATTTGCTCATAGTGCAGGGCTCAGCGGTAACTGATCTCGGCACGACGGTTCTTGGCCCAGACGGCCTCGACATCCCCCGCCACAGCCGGTTTTTCCTTGCCGAAGCTCACCGCCTCGACCTGGCTGTCCGCCACGCCAAGCAGACCAAGCGCGCGACGCACCGCTTCGGCACGGCGCTGACCCAGCGCCAGGTTGTACTCGCGGCCACCGCGCTCATCCGTGTGCCCCTCGATCACCACCTTGCGGCTCCTGTCGGCACGAAGATGGCGAGCATGGGCGTCGATCAGGGCCTGGAACTCGGGCTTGATCACGTAGCTGTCGTAATCGAAGTAAACCACGCGCGGCACGTTGGCAATCGCACCTTGCGCCGCCTTGCCGTCGTCTACCGGCGCGACGGTGTTGGGCGACACGTTGGTGACGGGGGTGCTGCCGGCAGCGCCCGCGCCGCGCGAGCGGTCATCCACCGGAGCGCTGTCCAGGCTCACGGACGAGCAGCCGGCTATGACCGCCGTGATGGCGCCGAGCAGCAAGATATTTTTCATCCACATTCAGAACTCCTGAGAAATCGAAAACAAAGCGAGAGTTTTTTTCTGGGCGTCGGCTCGCACGGCTTTCGTGTGCGCGAACCGACCCTAGTTGGCCGTCTTCTGGAACGGGCCCCAGTCGGGCTCACGGATATCTCCGCCCTGACCAGCTAGCCGGGCCTTGATTTTGCCATCCAGTGTGGTGGTCATCAGGGCCTCGCGGTCCTGCTGCTTGGTGGCGTAGAGCAGCAGGCGGCTGTTGGGTGCAAAGCTGGGGTTCTCGTCCGCCGTGGTGTCGGTGAGTGCCGTGACGGCCCCGGAGGCCAGTTCCATCAAGTGCAGCTTGAAGACACCGTTGACCCGCGAAATATAGGCCAGCCAGCGGCCATCCGGGCTCAGGGCCGGCGAAATGTTGTAGGAGCCGGTAAACGTGACGCGCTCCGCGTTGCCGCCTGCAACCGGCATGCGATAAATCTGCGGGCTGCCGCCGCGGTCGCTCACAAAGTAGATGTGCCGGCCATCAGGCGAGAAGGTGGGCTCGGTGTCGATGCTCGACGACTGCGTGAGGCGGCGCGGCTCGGCACCGGGCGTGGTAACGTCCAGCAAGTAGAGCTGCGAGCCACCGTCGCGGCTCAGCGTAACCGCCAGACTGCGCCCGTCCGGGGCCCATGCAGGCGCGCTGTTGGAGCCACGGAAGTTCGCCACCAGCCGGCGCTTGCCGCTGCCCACATCATGCACGTAGACCACGGGCTTGCGCGCCTCGAACGAGACATAGGCAAGCTGCCGGCCGTCCGACGACCAGCTCGGGGAAATGATGGGTTCGGGGCTGGTCAGCGCGGGCTGGGCGCCCTCGCCGTCGGCATCGGCCACCCACAGGTGGAAACGCTGCTCCGCGCGCGTCACGTAAGCAATGCGGGTGGAGAAGATGCCACGCTCACCCGTGAGCTTCTGGTAGACAAAGTCCGCGATGCGATGCGCCGCCAGACGCAGGTCGGCCTGGGTGACGGCGTAGCTCTCGCCGCCAAGATCCTTGCCGCCCACCACGTCCCAGAGACGGAAGCGCACGTCGAAGCGCCCGTCGGCCAGGCGCGCCACGCTGCCGGCCAGCAGGGAATCCGCGCCTGCCTGCCGCCAAGGCGCCAAGTCGGGCCGGGCGTTCTCATCCAGCGGCGCGGCACGGCTCGCCACGCTGCGAAACTGCCCGCTCCGCTCCAGATCTGCCTGAACAATGGCGCTGATCTTCTGGGGCGATGCGTCCTCGCCGCGAAAGCCGGCGATGGCGATGGGTAACTGAGTAAGACCCACGCCGGAAACCTCGACGCGGAACTGGGCCTGGGCAAAGCTCGCCACCACTAGCAGCCAAAAACATAAAAGGACTCGTCTGATCATGATTGGCATTATCCCAGCGTTGATACCCCGCAGTTAACTTATCCGAGTGATCTGGACATCATCATTCGGCCGGGACTGCGAGTAGCCACTGGCCGCACGCACTATATCGGTCGACACGCGCTCCCGCACCGTACGTGCGTTCAGAGACTCTTGGTCGCGCGGGGCCTCCTTGTGCCAAAGGTGATAAACCTCAGTGGCGCAAAATCCGTTCTTGCGCGCCACGCCCGCATGGTGGAGACGCAGAACAAAGTCCGCATCCTCATGCCCCCAGCCGACAAAGGACTCGTCAAATCCGTCCACCGTCTCGAAATCTCGCCGCCACACCCCCATATTGCAGCTGCGAATGCCCTTCCAGCAGAAATCACGCCGGACACGTCCGCCCCAGTCGGGTAGGCGCAATAACTGCGTCAACTTGCTCGCGTGACCACGCATCCGCTGGTCGATCCAGTAGAGGGCACTGCGACCGAAAACCTGCTCCTGACCAGCTACGGCGCGGCCCGTCAGCGCAGGCGAAAGCAACACGCGGCTGCCATTGACGAAATGCCCAGCCGCCGCGAGTTGCTTATGGCGTGAAATGAAATCAAACTCAGGCACGCAGTCGCCGTCCAGGAATACCAGGTAGTCGCCTCGCGCCGCAGCCACGCCTCGGTTGCGCACTTTGGACGCCGTAAAGCCCACATCCGGGTGCCAGACATGCACCAGCTTCAGGCGGCGCGCCACGGGCGCCTCGAGCAGGGCACGTTGATGTTCGAGGCGCGAGCCGTCATCGGCAACAACAACTTCGAAGCTTGAGTCTGACTGGCTAGCTAACCCAGCCAGCACTACCAAGAGTGCATCGCTCCGGTTGTATGTCGTAATGACAACAGTAACTGATACGGGTGGAGCGATCATCTTTTTTCAACGACCATCTTTCGGGCCAGTATCCAACGAATTTTTCGTGGCACTGATCCGCCCCATACAGTAAAGGACGAAGTACTTCCCAAAAGCCCCTTGCGCCTGCAGCGCGCATACCGCAAAGCCCATCGCACCGTCGAGGAAGCCGAGCCGGAAAAAATAACTGCGCACGAAGGCTACAACGGCGGCTGCCGTAGCCCGGAACACTCCAGCACGTTGTCCCGCCTGATAGCGCTGTAGGGCCCAAGCTTGGCTGTACTGCTCCAGCTTACGTAAATAATGCGTAGGCGTTGGAAAACTGTAATGCAGCAAGCGGCTACGAAGTCGGCCCGTTTGCCCGGGGGCAAGCAACAATCGTTCGTGAACGAGGTCTTGGCTGAACTGAGCTGATTCCCTGCGAAACAGGCGCATCACATAGTCTGGGGTCCAGCCACAGTGGTGGATCCACTGGCCACAGAACTGGGTGAGGCGCGGAATCTCCCAGGCCTGCGTCGCGCCGTCCTGCCGCACCACGGCTTCGATCTCCACCTGCAACTCGGGCGTGACACGCTCGTCCGCGTCGAGCGAGAGCACCCAGGGATGGCTGGCCAGCGCCAGCGCGCGGTTTTTCTGCGGCCCGAAACCGGGCCAGTCTGGCGTCACCTCCACCCGGGCGCCGAGCCGACGTGCGATCTCCACCGTCTCGTCCGTGCTGCCCGAATCCACCACCACGATCTCATCGGCGAAGGCCACCGACCGAAGGCAGGCCTCGATGTTGGAGGCCTCGTTCTTGGTGATGAGGATGATGGAAAGACGGCTCAAGGTGAGTGCGGCAATGTAGGTCAGGCCATGGGTCTGCGGCCGGGCGAACGACGATCGAAATGCGCGGCAAACGCGCCCAACGCAACGCGCGTCCAGCGGGGGGATCATACCTTCCTGAGCCCGGCAGGAAGCCGCCGGACGCCCCCGCGACGCGCGGGCGCCAGCGTCGGTTGGGTTAGACTCCAGACGCTGTCGCGCAAGCCCGCAGCCGTCGCAGCCAACCACCGTAAAGCTCGCCGCCCGTCGCCGGCCTGATCGGCACTTCATGACACAGACCCCGCCCCCCATCGCCAGCAGCCGCGCGCTCTATTTCCGACTGCTCGCCTACGTCAGGCCCTACTGGAAGGTCTTCGCACTGGCCATCGTGGGCATGCTCGGGACAGCCGCCACGGAGCCTGTTTTCCCTGCGCTCATGAAGTACCTGCTGGACAAGGGCTTCCAGACGGCGGACCCCAGGCTGGTGTGGGCCATCCCCCTGGGCATCGTGCTGCTGTTTGTCGTGCGGGGCATTTTTTCCTACTGCACCCACTACCTCATGTCGTGGATCTCGGTGCGCCTGGTGACAGACCTGCGGCACGAGCTCTTCGCCAAGGTACTGAACCAGCCCGTGCACTACTTCCACGAGCAGTCATCGGCGAAGTTGATCTCTCGCATCGTCATGGATGTCGATAACGTGAACGAGGCAGCCACCAACATGCTGGTTTCCCTGCTGCGCGAATCGCTGACGATCGTCGCACTGCTCGCCTATCTGCTCTACCTGGACTGGAAACTCACGTTGGTCACGCTGGTGACCGCACCGGTGATCGCCTTCATCATCAAGGCTTTCAGCGCCCGGCTGAGGCGTGCCAGCCGCGACGGTCTCGAGTCGTACCGCCAGATGTCCTATGCGATCGAGGAAACCGTCGAAGCGCAAAAGGTCATCAAGATCTTTGGAGGCCAGTCGCAGCAGACGGTCAAGTTTCATCAGGCGACGGACAACTTCCGTCGCTCCAAGATGCGCTGGTCCATCGCGGCCGCGGCGATCACCCCGATCACCCATCTCGCGGCCTCCATCGCCGTCGCCATCATCATCTTTTCGGCGCTGAGCCAGACGACGGGCCAGGCCGGCGCGTCTGCCGGGGGCTTCATCTCCTTCATCACGGCCATGCTGCTCCTGATCTCACCCATCAAGCAGCTCACATCGATCTCTCCGACCATCCAGCGGGGGCTGGCCGGTTGCGAGAGCATCTTCAGCATCCTGGACACCCCGGCCGAGCCCGATCCCGGCCAGCGCCAGTTGGGTCATGCACGCGGGGTGATTGAATTCGATCGGGTGAGCTTTTCGTACCCCGGCGCCGAGCGCCCGGCCCTGCAAGACATCAGCTTTCGCGCCGCCGAGGGCCAGACCGTGGCGCTCGTGGGCGCCTCTGGCGGCGGCAAGACGACCATCAGCGCCCTGATCCCACGCTTCTATAGCCCCGGCTCGGGCCGCATCCTGATTGACGGCATCGACATTCAGGAACTGCAGCGCGCCAGCTTGCGGCAGAACATCGCCCTGGTCAGCCAGGACATCGTGCTGTTCAACGACACGGTCGAGGCCAACATTGCTTTCGGCGCCCGCCACACGCCCCGTGCGGAGATCATTGCGGCGGCCAAGGCCGCCAACGCCTGGGATTTCATCGAGCAGTTACCGGACGGCCTCGACACCCCCATCGGCGAGAAGGGCGGTCGCCTCTCCGGCGGGCAGCGCCAGCGAATTGCGATCGCCCGCGCCCTGCTCAAGAACGCGCCCATCCTGATCCTGGACGAAGCCACCTCGGCGCTGGACGCCGAGTCCGAGCGGCAGGTTCAGGCGGCCCTGACCACCCTCATGAAAGGGCGTACAACGCTGGTGATCGCCCACCGGCTGAGCACCGTCGAGCACGCGGACCAGATCCTCGCACTCGACCAGGGGCGGATCGTCGAGCGCGGCACGCACGCCGAGTTGATCGCCTTGGGCGGCTACTACGCCAGCCTGAACCGCATGCAGACATGAGCCGCCCGATCCCCATTCTCATGTACCACCAGGTTGACGCCCCGCCGCCGCGCGGCACGCCCCTGCGCGGTCTCGTGGTTTCGCCCGAGTCGTTCTCCCGACAGATGGGGCTGTTGCGTCTGCTGGGCTACCGCGGCCTCTCCCTGCGCGACCTCGAACCCTACCTCGCCGGCGAACGGCAAGGCAAGGTCGTCGGGATCACGTTTGACGACGGCTACCGCAACAACCTGACCCACGCACTCCCCGCCCTGCAGCGGCATGGCCACACGGCCACCTGCTATGCCGTGAGTGGGCAGTTCGGCGGACGCAATATCTGGGACGAGGGCCTGGTCGCGCAGACGCCGCTGATGACACAAGCCGAGTGGCAGAGGTGGCGGGACGCTGGCATGGACATAGGCTCTCACACCCGAAGCCATGCCAGCCTGCCTGACCTCGATGGCCCTGCCGCGCGCGAAGAAATCGAGGGCTCGCGACGTGACCTCGAACAGGCCCTGGGCTGCGAGGTCCGCCACTTCTGCTATCCCTATGGCCGCCACACACCGGAACACGCAGCCATGGCGCGCGCAGCAGGTTACCGCACGGCCACCACCACCCAACGCGGGCGCGTGCAACCCGGCGAAGACCCCTATACCCTGAGGCGCATCATGGTGGCTTGCTCGACCAATCTGGTGCTGTTTGCAGCCAAGGTGCTGACCGGCTACGAAGACCGCCGCCGATGAAGCCCTTCGCGCTTTACTGCAAAAGCTACCGCACCGACCTGCGCCGTGTGCAGCGGCTCGCTGAATCGGTGCGCGCGCACAACGTGGACCAGTTGCCGTTCTACGTGTCAGTCCCGCGTGCAGACCTGCCACTGTTCCGTGAGCATCTGGGCGCGCTTCCTCTGGTGCTGCTGGCCGATGAAGACATCCTGCAGGCCTGCCGCCCCGGGCTCGCCGAGCGCGTGGCGGGCATGCCCGGCTACCTGGCACAGCAGGTGGTGAAATCCGAGTTCTGGCGACTCGGCCATGCCCGGGCCTATCTTTGCCTCGACTCCGACGCATTCTTCATCCGTCCGATCCGGCAGGATGACTTCATCGCGGCCGATGGCGGCCCCTACACCATGCTCGACGAGGCACACGATCTGCTCGAAGATGCGCTTGCCCACCAGCGTCAGCGCGTGATCGATGCTTTCGTGCGCGAAGCCGATCTGGTGCAAGGCCTCTTTGGTCGGCAGGGCCGACGCTACAGTTTCGGCCCCTTCCCCCTGGTCTGGCACCGCGATGTCTGGCAAAGCCTGGACGAGCGCTATCTGCAACCCCGCGGCATGACCCTGGCCGACGCCATTCAACAGGCGCCCATCGAATCACGCTGGTACGGCGAGGCCCTGCTGGCATGGCAGGCGGTGCCGCTGCGTCCTTGCCAGGCCATGTTCAAGGTGTACCACTACGCCTGGCAGTACGACCGCGACCAACGCAAAGGCATCACCCGGGAGCAGCTCTCGCAGCTTTACTGTGGCGTCATTCACCAGTCCGCATGGGAGCGGGAGCTGGACTGGCCCCGGGAAGGGGGCTCGCTGCTATCCCGCACGGGGCGCAGGCTGCGACGCGCCCTCGGCCGGATCTGACCCGAGGCCGTCCACCCGGTCCGTCGGGTCGAGCCGGGGGAAGCGCCGATACACTCGCATCCACATCGCTTTTCGGAGAACCTCATGAGCAAGCCCAAGTTGAAGCTCGACTTCACCGACTTCAACGGAATCAACAAGGTCGACAACTGGTTCACCCGCATTCTCGCGCGCGATTTCACGATTGAAATCTCTGACCGTCCCGACCTGTTGATCTTCCAGGACGGCGGACACCTGAACCGGCTCTACACCTGCAAAAAGCTTTTCTGGACGGGCGAGTCACTGTTCCCAGATTGGAGTCGCACCGATTACGCGCTGACCTGCCACTACATCGACGACCCCCGTCACCTGCGCTTCCCGTATTACGTCTGGGGCAGTGAGTCCACGGCGCAGGACCTGATCAAGCAGCCGGGCGAGGCCGACCGCATCGCGGGCACACGCAACAAGTTTTGCTCAGCCGTCGTCTCCAACGCCAACCCCAAGCGCACGGCCGAGCGCATTGAATTCTTCAAGAAACTCAATGCGGTCAAGGAGATCGGTTCGGGCGGCCGCTTCATGAACAACGTCGGCAACATCGGTTTGGGCGGTCAGGCCAAGCATCGGTTCATCAGCCAGTACAAGTTCAACCTTTGCTACGAAAACACGTCGCTGCCCGGGTACACCACAGAGAAGCTCACCGAGGCCATGTGGGCCCGCTGCATCCCCATCTACTGGGGCAATGTGCGTGTGGGCGAGGATTTCAACACCAAGTCCATGCTCTACCGCAACGACTACCCGGACGACGAGAGCTTCATCCAGCGCATCCTCGAGGTAGACGCCAACGAGGACCTCTACCGGTCCATCCTCAGCGAGCCCTACTTCCACAACAACGTCCCGAACGAGTACTACAGCGAAGACCGATTGCTCGCCTTCTTTCACCGCATCCTCGACGACGACAAGAAACCCGTCAGCCAGGAAAAGAAGATCTGGCATCTGGGTCGATGGAAACTGGCGAAGCGCCAGCACTTTTGAGCGCAACCATGAACGCTGCGGCGACAGATCACTCCGTGCCCAGCCTGCACATCTTCATCCTGTGCCACAACCGGCCGGACGATGCGCGGCAGGCCATCGCCTCGGTCCTGGCCCAGACTGACTCCCACTACGCGCTCACCATCTCCGACAACTCCAGCGACGACCGGGTCGCGCAGATGGTGCATCAGCACTTCCCGGCCATCGATTACGTCCGTCGCGTCCCCATGCTCACCGTGCAGCAACATATCAACCGCTGTGTCGATGACGCGCAACACAGCGACTACTTCTGCCTGTTCCACGATGACGACCTGATGGACCCCAGCTACGTTGCGGCCATGAGGGCCGCTGCCAAGGCCCACCCTCTCGCCATTGCAATCGGCTGTAACGCACGCATCGAAGCCTCGGGAGTCATCGAGGCGCGGCTCTTCTTCCAGGGTCGGCACGCGCAAGAGCGCATCCGCAGCGCACGGGATCTGACCTATCGCTACTACGCGCGCGCGCAGTCCGGCTTTGCCCCCTTCCCAGGTTATGTCTACAACTGCGCCCTGGTCAGCACGGAGCGCCTGCCGCTGGACGGCGGCAAGTATGTCGACGCAACGTGGCTAATCTCGCTTGCCGAGCGTGGCGAGATCGTCTGGCTGCGCGATCCGTTGATGACCTATCGCCTTCATGGCGGCAACGATGGTCTGAAGGAATCCCGCAAAGACCGGCTGCGCGCCATGGCGCAGCTCAAGCGCAACCGAAGCCGGTGGGGCAAGGGTCTGATCGAGGACTACCGTTGCTCCTTCATCTACAAACCTCTGCTGCGCGGGGCAGCGCCATCCAGCCCTGCGCGGCGCCAGCTTGCCGCGGCCTTCCTGCGCCGCTACCGCTGGGCGCGCTACCTGCGGCTCGACACGTACCGCTCCCTGCTGCGTCGTGCTCTCGTCAAATGGGCAAGACAGCCATGATCTACGCCAATGTCCACGCCGAAGGGCGTAGCCACAACTCATTGTTCGCCACCGATGACACGGTGCACCGGCACAACCCCACCCACACGCCGCGCCTGCTCCGTCAGAAGTTCCTGGCGCGCGGCATCGAGATCAACACCCCGGACCTCAACCCGGGCCGCAGCGTGGCCTTTGACCTGCACCTGGAGGGCCGCGCGCTGGGGCCCCACAACATCCCCCGTTACCTGATCGCGCTCGAGAACCCCAACATCAACAAGCTCAACGCGAGCAGCGACTACGCGGCGCAGTTCGACCTCACATTCGCCTGGGACGTTCGCCTGCACCACCTGCCCAACGTGGTGCCCATCCTGATTCCACACCCCATGGTCTGGCAGGACTTCCCCGGCCCGCAGCAGCGCCACGTCTTCAGCTGCCTGATCAATGCCAACAAGGCCTTCAGGGAGGTGCTCGACAACGACCTCTACGTGGAGCGCCTCAAGACCATCCGCTGGTACGAGAAACATGCCCCCGGGCATTTCGAGCTTTACGGCCTGGGCTGGGACAAGGCCACCCCCGCGTTCACGGCGGCCGGGCGCCTGATGCGGCTTGGCTCTCGCATCAAGACACGCGTTTTCGGCATCCCGCCCTTTCCGAGCTACCGGGGCGAAGTCGCCGACAAGGGCGACGTGCTGCGCCGGGCGCGTTTCTCGTGGTGCTACGAAAACAACCGGGATATCTCCGGTTACATCACCGAGAAAATGCTCGACAGCCTGGTGCATGGCTGCGTGCCCGTGTACTGGGGGGCCGACGACGTGGCCGAGCTGATCCCCCCGGACTGCTATGTCGACCGCCGGCAGTTTCGCGACACCGCGGCAGCCCACCAGCACCTGCTCGGCATTGATGACGCACGTTACCTGCAGTACCAACAGGCCATCCGCGAGTTTCTGTCCAGCCCCGCAGCCCTCCGTTTCAGCGCGGAAGTGGTCATGCAGACCGTTGTTGACCGCGTCTGTGCCGACCTGCAGCAACAAGGCCTGCTTGCCCCCGGGGCCACGCCGTGAAGGCCTAGGTATCATCCACCCTTGGGCCACGCCTGAACAACTCACACACCACCCATCGCATGAAAGCCGTCATCCTTGCCGGAGGCCTTGGCACCCGAATTTCCGAGGAAACCCACCTCAAGCCCAAACCGATGATCGAGATCGGCGGCAAGCCCATCCTCTGGCACATCATGAAGATCTACGCCCGGCATGGCGTGAATGACTTCGTGATCTGCTGCGGCTACAAGGGCTACCTCATCAAAGAGTATTTCGCCAACTACTTCCTGCACATGTCGGACGTGACCTTCGACATGCGAAACAACAGCATGCAGGTGCATCAGCAAAGCGCCGAACCCTGGCGTGTGACGCTGGTCGACACCGGTGAGACCACCATGACGGGCGGACGCCTCAAGCGCGTGGCGCCCTATCTGCAGGGCGAAGAAGCCTTCTGCTTCACCTACGGTGATGGCGTGAGCGACGTGGACATCACCGCCCTGATCGCTTTCCACAAGGCGCAGAAGGTACAGGCCACCCTGACGGCCACCCTGCCCCCCGGCCGCTTTGGTGCGCTGGACCTGCAGGGCCACAAGGTACAGAGCTTCAAGGAAAAGCCCAAGGGCGATGGCGGCATGATCAACGGCGGCTTTTTTGTGCTGTCGCCCACCGTCATCGATCTGATTGACGGAGACAGTTGTATCTGGGAGCGTGGTCCGGTCGAGACGCTAGCTAAACAAGGGCAGCTGGCCGCCTACCAGCACCACGGCTTCTGGCAGCCCATGGACACCCTGCGCGACAAGACCTACCTCGAAGAACTCTGGCAGAGCGGCAAGGCGCCCTGGAAGACATGGGCGTGACGGCTGCGTTCTGGCATGGCAAACGGGTCTTTCTGACCGGGCACACCGGCTTCAAGGGCGGCTGGCTCAGCCTGTGGCTGCAGCAGCTGGGCGCCCAGGTGACCGGTTACGCCCTGCCCGCCCCCACCCAGCCGAGCCTCTTTGAAGTGGCCCGCGTGGCGGACGGCATGACCTCCATCATCGGCGACATCCGCGACGGGGCCGGGCTGGCCGCGGCGATGCGCCAGGCGGCGCCTGACATCGTGATCCACATGGCGGCGCAGCCCCTGGTACGCCGCTCCTACGTCGACCCGGTGGAAACGTATTCCACCAACGTGATGGGCACCGTGCTCCTGCTGGAGGCCGTGCGCCAGTGCCCCAGGGTGCGGGCCGTGGTGAACGTCACCACAGACAAGTGCTACGAGAACAAGGAATGGGTCTGGGCCTACCGCGAAGACGAGCCCATGGGTGGCTACGATCCCTACAGCAACAGCAAGGGCTGCGCCGAGCTCGTGAGCTCGGCCTACCGCAATTCCTTCTTCAACCCCGAAAAATATGCGCAGCACCGCGTGGCCCTGGCCACGGCCCGCGCTGGCAACGTGATCGGGGGCGGCGACTGGGCGGCCGACCGGCTGATCCCCGACATCCTCAAGGCCTATGGCCAGGGCAAGCCGGTGACGATCCGCAGCCCGCGCGCGATCCGCCCCTGGCAGCACGTGCTGGAGCCGCTCAGCGGCTACCTGACCCTGGCTGAACATCTGTACCAGGACGGAGCGGATTTTGCCGAGGCCTACAACTTCGGCCCGCGCAGCGACGACACCCAGCCCGTGGAGTGGATCGTGCGCGAACTCGCCGGCCTGTGGGGCCCGGGTGCCAGCTGGCAGATCGATGCGGGAGAACACCCGCATGAGGCCCACTTCCTCAAGCTCGACATCTCCAAGGCGGCGCACCGTCTGGCCTGGCATCCCAGGCTGGCCTTGCGCGAGGCCCTGCAACTCACGGTCGAATGGGCCCGCCAACTTCAGGCCGGCGCCGACATGCGCGCCTGTACCCTGAACCAGATCAACGATTACCAGTCCCGCGCGCAAGCGGGCTGACACCGGAAACCGCTATGGAAAACGCCAAGACCCTCGCCCTGCGCCAGCAGATTGCGGCCCTCGTCGACGAATATGCCGCCATTGCCCTGGCCCCCCAGCCCTTCCTGCCGGGCGCCACCATGGTGCCGCCTTCGGGCAAGCTGCTGGACGCTGCCGAACTCAAGACCATGGTGGAAGCCTCGCTCGACGGCTGGCTCACCACCGGCCGCTTCAACACCGAGTTCGAAAAGAAGCTGGCGGCCTTCATCGGCGTCAAGCACCTGATCACGGTCAACTCCGGCTCTTCGGCCAACCTCGTGGCCTTCAGCACCCTGACCTCGCCCAAGCTGGGTGATCGCGCCATCCGGCGGGGTGACGAAGTCATCGGCGTGGCGGCGGGCTTCCCAACCACCGTCAACCCCATCCTGCAGTTCGGCGCCGTGCCAGTCTTCGTGGACGTGGACCGCCTGACGCACAACATCGACGCCAGCAAGATCGAAGCCGCCATCGGCCCCAAGACCAAGGCCATCATGCTGGCGCACAGCCTGGGCAACCCCTTCAATCTGGACGTGGTGACGGCCCTGTGCAAGAAGTACAACTTGTGGCTGGTGGAAGACTGCTGCGACGCCCTGGGCAGCACCTACCGCGGCCAGATGGTGGGCACCTTTGGCGACATCGCCACGCTCAGCTTCTACCCCGCCCACCACATCACCATGGGTGAAGGCGGCGCGGTTTTCACCAACCACGACGAACTCAAGACCATCGCGGAGAGCTTCCGCGATTGGGGGCGGGACTGTTATTGCCCCCCGGGCAAGGACAACACCTGCGGCAAGCGCTTTTGCTGGAAGCTTGGCGACCTGCCCGAAGGCTACGACCACAAATACACCTACAGCCACCTGGGCTACAACCTCAAGATCACCGACATGCAGGCCGCCTGCGGCCTGGCGCAGCTGGACAAGGCCCCGGCCTTCATCCAGGCCCGCAAGGACAACTACGCCTTTCTCAAGGAGCGGCTCAAGGACTGCGAGGAGTTCGTGCAGCTGCCCGAACCCACCGAGCACTCGGACCCGTCGTGGTTCGGCTTCCCGATCACGCTCAAGGACAACTGCCCCGTCACCCGCCTGGACCTGCTGACCTATCTGGACCAAAACAAGGTCGGCACGCGCCTGCTCTTTGCTGGCAACCTGGTGCGCCAGCCGTATATGGCGGGGCAAAACTATCGGATCAGCGGCGAGCTGACGAACACCGACAACATCATGAACAACACCTTCTGGATCGGGGTGCAGCCCTCGCTGACCCGCGAGATGCTGGAGTTCGCCGCGCAGAAGATCGAGACCTATCTCGGTGTGAACTTCTGAGATTCCATGGGACTGGCGCTACCCTCCGATGACCTCGACGAGGTGCTGGCCCAGACACAGGGGTTCTGGTCGCGCTTCGGTGGCGCGCGGCTATTCATCACAGGCGGTACCGGCTTTATCGGCAGCTGGCTGATCCAGGCGATCCAGCGTGCCAACGATAAGCTGGGCGCCCGGATCGAAATCGTCGCGCTCAGCCGCGCGCCAGAACGCGCGCGACTGGCACATCCACAGGTTTTCGCTCGTCAAGACATACAACTGCTCGCAGGGGATGTGACCGACTTTCATGACGACACGGGCCCGCTGGACCTCTGCATCCACGCGGCCACCGATGTCGGAGACCCCCGTCAGTCGAGCGCACCCCTGCAAACCTTCGACTCCATCGTCGCGGGAACCCGTCGTATCCTGGACGTCGCGCAATCCCGCGGCGCCACACGGTTCCTGCTGACGTCCAGCGGTGCGGTCTACGGCACGCAGCCCGAGGATCTCACGCATGTGCCTGAAAGCTACCAGGGCGCTCCCGACCCTACGCTGCCCGGCAGTGCCTACGGCAACGGCAAACGTGCGGCAGAGTGGCTGACCTGTGCATATGCAGCCCAGCATGGCGCAAACGGCTTTGAGACCATGACGGCCCGTATCTTTGCGCTGCTCGGCCCTGGCCTGCCTTTGAACAGCTCCTTTGCAGCTGGAAATTTCATCCGAGATGCTCTGAGTAACAAAGCCATCATCATCCAGGGTGATGGCCGCCCACTGCGCTCCTACCTCTACATGAGCGATCTATGCGTCTGGCTGCTGCGCATCCTTGAATCCGGCCAGTCTGGCCAAGCCTACAACGTGGGCTCCGAGCATCCTGTCTCGATCCTCGATCTGGCGGGCCAGATCAGCCGCGCCGCTGGCTATGCCGCATCGATCGAAGTCAAAACAGCTGTCGACCCGCGTGTCCCTCCGCCACGTTATGTCCCGGACACACACAAGGCTAGACTCTCGTTGAACCTGAGGGAGCAGGTCCCCCTGCCCCTGGCTCTTCAGAAGACATTGCATTGGAGTCGCTCTGCGATGACACCATGAACACCTTCAACACTTCCAGTATCCGCAAGGCCATCCTCGACATGGCCTACGCAGGCTCCACCGTCCATATCGGCTGCGCCTTCTCCATCGTGGAGTTGCTGGCGGTGCTGTACCGCGAGCACCTGCGCTTCGACCCAAAGCGCCCCGACGCGCCGGATCGTGACTATCTGGTCCTGAGCAAGGGGCATGGTGTCATGACCCAATACGCCTGCCTGCATGAGCTGGGTTGCCTGACGGATGCTGACCTCGCGAACTATTTTGGCAATGGGACCCGGCTGAAAGGACTCGCGGACGCGCATGTCCCTGGTGTTGAAGCCACCTGCGGCTCGCTGGGGCATGGGCTATCTGTCGGGGTTGGGCTGGCACTGGCCGCAAAGCTCAAAAACTCAGACCAGGCCTGCTACACACTGGTGGGAGATGGCGAACTGAACGAGGGCTCCATTTGGGAAGCTGCCATGTTTGCCGCGCAATTCAAACTGGATAACCTGCTGGTCATCGTCGACGAGAACGGCTTCCAGGCCATGGGGCGCACCGACGAGGTGATGGGGCTAGGCAGTATCGAGGCCAAGTTCACCGCGTTTGGCTTTGACGCCGTGACCATCGACGGCCATGACGAAACTGCCATCGACCAGACCTACAGACGCCTGAAAGCGCTGCGCAACGGCAAACCCAAGGCCGTCGTGGCCAAGACCGTCAAGGGCAAGGGCGTGTCGTTCATGGAAAACGACAACATCTGGCACTACACCCGTCTGAGCCCGGAGAACCATGCCGAAGCTGTCCTCGAAGTGACCAACGGAAGGAACTGAACCATGCGCAACGCTTTTTCCGACGCGCTGGTCAACGCTGCTAAGGCAGACCCACGCGTGCTGCTGCTCACCGGCGACCACGGCTATGCCCTGTTTGACCCCTTCCGCAAGGCCTGCCCGGACCAGTACATCAACTGCGGCGTGGCCGAACAGAACATGGTCGGCGTAGCCGCAGGCCTGGCCAAAGCCGGCTTTCGCCCTGTCGTCTACGGCTTGGCCGCCTTTGTGCCGGTGCGCGTGCTGGAACAGATCAAGATCGACGTCTGCTATGAGAACCTTCCTGTCATTCTGATCGGCGATGGTGCGGGTCTGGTCTACAGCCACCTGGGCACCAGCCACCAGAGCACAGAAGACATCGCCTGCACCCGAGCTCTCCCCGAGATGATGGTCCTATCCCCGGCCGACCGTTTCGAGATGAGCGCCGCGATGCAACTGGCGTTTAGCTCTGCGTCCCCAGTCTACCTGCGCATGGGCAAAAGCGATCGCGGCGATGTGCATGCAGGCCCGGTTCGGCTGGAGGGCGGAGATCCGCTTCAGGTCCGCCAGGGCAACAAGCGCCTTGCCCTGCTCGCAACAGGCTCCATGGTTCGGACGGCCCTGGACGTCGCCAATCATGGACTGGATGCCGAAGTGTGGAGTGTGCCTAGCATCAAGCCGCTGTCATCCTCTGCGATCTCGGAAATCGCAAGCCGGGTGGATTGCCTGATCACGCTCGAAGAGCACTCCGTGATGGGCGGGCTTGGATCTGCAGTCGCAGAGGCCAGTTCACTCACCCGGCCCCGTCCTCTCTGTCGCATCGGGATTGAGGACCGGTTCTCAGCCAAATGCGGCACCTGGGACTACTTGCTGACGGAGCACCGTGTCGATGCCTCCTCTGCAAAGGACAAGATTGAAAGATTCATGAGGGATACTTCACGATGATCGGTCGTTCAATCGACCTACAGTCCCATTCCAAAATGGTAGGGCAAAGAACCTATCAGATGAATCGCTGAGCAATAAAGAAGTTTCAGGGAGAAATGATGAGGCTAGCGTTTAACAGCAGCATTGTAGGCAAAGGATGGCGCTGGCTACTGACAGATACAGACCGACGGGTGATCTGGGGCTTATGGGCCGTCATCGTCGGCCTGGTTATTCATCTCCTCTGGATGCATCTCCAGATCATCCAGTTCCCCTATCCACTTGAGTATCGAGAGAACTCGGATCTCTGGCGCGCTTACCTGATCCATTCAGGCAGGAACCCCTACTCCTACGAGAACTATCCTGCCGCAAATAGTCAGTACGGGTATGTCTTTCCCTGGCTGTCATCCCTGCTTTTCAGCTTCACCGGCGTATCATTTTTGCCTCTGCGGCTGGTGACTTTTCTGGCGATCCTGCCCATGATGGTCGTGTTCTTTTACGGCGGCATCAAGCACAAAGTCAATCCCGTCACGCTGCTTGTCAGCCTTTCCATTGTCTACGCGGTGCATCTGATGCATCCCGGAAACTTCCTGGGCATGCCAAATACCTTGGGTACGACACTGTTCACGCTAGCCGTACTGTTGCCACCGCTGACAGGCTTTCGGCGTGACGCAATGTTCATGTCAGCCGTGCTGTCGGCCGTGGGCCTGTTCACAAAGCTGTACTTCTGCTTCGGCATCTTTTACGTTGGACTCTATCTGCTTTATGTTCGCAGGTGGCGCGATTTGCTCTTTCTCTCGCTTGTCTCCTTGGTGGTATTGGCAGCATCTATCGCCGTGGTCGCGTTTTTCATGCCAGGATTTCTGGAATCCAACGTGCTGCAGAACGCCGCGGTGACTAACTTCATCCCGAAATTGCTATGGCTGCAGACACGTGACTTCGTGAGGGTGTTTTTTGCCTTCGTTGTCTTGATCGTTGTTGCCCGGAAGTACGGAGAGCCTGAATCAAGCAAGGGGCTTAAGGACCCCTACATTTTTGGACTTTTGTTTTTCGGCATTCTGCTGCTCCGCATGGGAGCTAACGAGGGACAGTACTACCTTTATTTTCAGCAGCTGCTACTACCTTTTTTGGTCGTTTTATTCTTCCAGCGTGCAGGAAAAATCTCAGGCACATGGCTGGTCCATCTGCTGCTGGTATGGAACCTTGCCGTCATCTACACGCGGGACGTCCGGAAATTTGATCTGGACGTGGCTCAAGCTTCATTTGAGGAAATAGAACGACAAATCAACTCTCTCGGGGCTAGAGAAAAAATACTCTTCAACCAGCCTCTTAGCTACTTTGCCATCTCGCGCGGCATAACGCCCAACGACCACGGCCAAGTCGCTGGTATGTTGTGGACCAAAGGTGAAGGACATCAGCGATACATCGCTCAAAATGGAAAGGTTAGAGAGGATATAAGGAGCCGCATCTACTCAGGAATTTTCTTAGACAAATGGCAATCCGACCAGACCAGTAACATCGACTTGGTGACGAAGTGCTATAGGCTGGATAAGGTATTTACTCTCAGAATGTACGAACAGAAATTGCCGGTGACTCTTTGGCTGCAAGGCGATACAAGCAAGCCGTGTACAAATTGAAGCGATGTCGTCTCCACTGGTTAAGCATAAAACTTCATACAACTGGTCGATCAGTAATGTCCCAACGTTTTCACATCAGGATGTCGTAAGTTGATGATTTGCTTCCAGAATTTTGCATTTCAGTCTGGTCTCGATTTGAACGTCGAGAGGCCGACCTGTGCTCTTTTGCGTTTGCGCGCAATGGGCCGTCATGCATCAAGGCAAGCTCGTGTTTTCGCAGCTCATGGCGTTTTTGCCGCTGAGCACATTCCGCCGCTGCGTCGCTTCTCACCGGGGCGAACACAAGTTCAAGGATTTCAGCTACCTGTACAGGTTCCTGGCCATGGCCTTTGCACAGTTGGCCTGCCGCGAGTCTTTGCGCAATACCGAGGTCAATTTGCGTGCACAGGCTCGCTGACTCTGCCACATGGGGTTTCGGTGCGCAACGATTACGCGCAACACGCTGGCCAACGCCAATGCAACGCGTCCTTGGCAAATCTATGCCGAGTTCGCCCAGCATCTGATTGGCGTTGCCCGACCCCTTTACGCCAAGGAACCCTTGGCGCTGGATCTGGACGCCATGGTCTATGCATTCGATGCGACCACCATCGATCTGTGTCTGTCGGTCTACCCCTGGGCACCGTTTCGCAGCACCAAAGCGGCCGTCAAGCTTCATACGCTGCTCGATCTGCGCGGCTCCATTCCCAGTTTCATCCACATCACCGACGGCAAGACGCACGAAGTCAACGTGCTCGACGATTTGCTGATCGAGCCTGGCGCGTTCTACCTCATGGATCGGCGCTACGTACTCATTGCCATCGCAAAAAAAGTCTGCATCTGCCGAATAGCCTCTACGAAATCCTACAAATGCTGAGCCTGACCATGTTCGAAACAACTATACTTTTGCCGCCAGTAACCTATTCGGCCGCGACTTTCGAGCCTCAACAGCTCGTCCTCCTCTGAAGAACGTTGGAACACTGCTGCTAAAAAGTGCCAAATGAGCGAACCCCTTCTCTCCGTCGTCGTGCCAGTCTATGGCTGCAGGGAATGCCTCAAGGACCTTTGCTCTCGTCTGTCCACGTCGATCCGCAAGTGCGTCGGCAATGACTACGAGATCATTCTCGTCAATGACGCCAGCCCGGACGATCCCTGGCCCCTCATGCGGACACTGGCGGCGGAGGACGGCCACATCAGGGGCATCAACCTCTCTAGAAATTTTGGGCAGCACTACGCCATCACCGCGGGTCTCGATCATTGCGTTGGTGACTGGGTGGTTGTCATGGACTGCGACTTGCAGGACCGTCCCGAGGACATCCCCAAGCTCTACAGCGTCGCGCTCACAGGGTACGACATCGTGGTCGGCGTACGTGCTACACGGCAGGATACGTTTTTCAAAAAGCTCGGCTCACGCCTCTTCTACCGGGTTTTCGACTTCTTCACCGGCACCACCATTGACAACCGGATCGGGAATTTTGGCGTCTATTCGCGCAAAGTGATCGACAGCGTCTGCGCCATGCGGGAACAAAACCGATCCTTTGGCCTGTTTGCCGTCTGGGTCGGTTTCAAGCGGAAGGAGGTGGAAATCGACCGCGACGGCCGCGCCGCCGGCCATTCCTCCTACACCCTCAAGAAGCTGCTCCGGCTCGCACTGGACAGCATCGTGGCTCACTCGAACACGCTGCTGCTTCTGTCCGTGAAGCTGGGATTGCTGATGTCGGTCACCTCGCTGCTGGCGGCCGCGTGGCTGGTCGTCAAGTACCTGACCTGGGGAACACCGCTTCTGGGCTGGACCAGCCTGATGGTCACGATCGTCTTCTCCACGGGTCTCATCATCGGATCAATCGGCATTCTGGGGCTCTATATCGGCAAGATCTTCGATGAGGTTAAAGGGCGTCCCCTGTACATTATTGAGTCAACGACGTTCTCCGAGAAGCGAGGGCGTTGAGCAATTTCTCAACCTGAAGCACATGAGATACCTCTATATCGCTGGCACAATCGTCTTCACTGTCTACGGACAACTGATCCTGAAATGGCGAATTAGCCAATATGGACCACTGCCCCCTGAGTGGACCGCCAAGATCCTCTTCATGTCTCGGCTGTTCGGCGACATTTATATTTTGAGCGGGTTTGGCGCAGCATTCGTCGCTTCCTTGTTCTGGGTGGCGGCGATGACCAAATTTGATGTAAGTTATGCCTATCCATTCATGAGCTTGGCATTCGTATTGGTGACTGCCTTCTCCACCTTGGTACTGCATGAGCCTTTCACCATCGCCAAAGCCATAGGACTCACGTTGATCGTCGCGGGCATAGTCGTAACAAGCCGAAGCATATGAAGTCATTAATTCCATTCAACAGGCCCTTTATGACGGGCAAGGAGCTCTTCTACATCGCCGAGGCCCACTTTAACGGGATGCTGGCTGGAGATGGCGCATTTACGAAGCGCTGCCACAAGTGGCTGGAAGATGCGACAGGCGCCAAGAAGGCGCTTCTCACACACTCGTGCACCGCTGCTCTGGAGATGGCCGCGTTGCTGGCAGACATCAAGCCAGGCGACGAGGTCATCATGCCGTCGTATACCTTCGTATCGACTGCAAACGCCTTCGTGCTGCGCGGCGGGATTCCCGTGTTCGTCGACGTCCGCAAGGACACCATGAACCTCGACGAGAAGCTCGTCGAGGCGGCCATCACATCGCGGACCCGGGCCATTGTTCCCGTTCACTACGCTGGCGTCGCCTGCGAGATGGATACGATCATGGACATCGCCCGAAGGCACAATCTTCTGGTCATCGAGGATGCGGCGCAGGGCATGCTGTCCACCTACAAAGGCCGTATGCTCGGCGGCATTGGCGACTTGGGCGCCTACAGCTTCCATGAGACTAAGAATGTGGTTTCAGGCGAAGGCGGCGCCCTGCTCGTCAACACGCCCGCCTACGGCGTTCGCGCGGAAATCATCCGGGAAAAGGGAACCGATCGCAGCCGCTTCTTCAGGGGCGAAGTCGACAAATACACTTGGCAGGAGGCTGGCTCCTCGTTCCTGCCGGGGGAACTTATTGCAGCATTTCTCTGGGCCCAGCTTCTGGAAGCGCAAGAGATCACGCAGCAACGCCTGGATGTCTGGAATCGCTACCATCAGTTGCTCGCGCCCCTCGAGCAACAGGGCGTCCTTCGACGACCCATTGTGCCCGATGCCTGCCGGCACAACGCGCACATGTACTACGTGCTACTCGCGCCGCAGACCGACCGGTCCGCAGTCCTGGCCCATCTCAAGTCGCATGGGATCAACGCAGTCTTCCACTACGTTCCATTGCACTCCTCGCCGGCCGGCTTGCGATATGCACGTGTGCACGGAGACCTCCCCGTAACGACTGACCAGGCGGAGCGACTGGTCCGGTTGCCATTGTGGGTGGGCCTTGCGCACGATCAGCAGGATTTGATCGTCGACGCGTTGCGCGAGATCCTGCTTCGCTAGGGACGCGGCGCGCGGCTACTTGCGGCAGCCAAGAAGCCGGGCAACTGTGGCCGCCAGACATGAGAACGGCGACCGCGCCTACAGCGCGGCGTACTGGATCTTCCCGGATGCATTGCGCGGAATGCTCGCCACGTGGCGAACGATGATCGCCGAGGGGGTGACTCGCATCGCCTTGGCGAGTTGGTCGTGCACCGCATCGCACACGGCCGCGTCGTCCACATAGACCAAAAGACGGTTGTCCTCGCCAGCGCATGCTACGTCGGTGCCAGGAAACGCTGCGCGAACAAGTCCTTCGACCTCGTCAAGGTTGGTCCGAACGCCGAAAAGTTTGATGAAACGCTTCGTGCGGCCAACAATGAAATAGTAACCGTCATCATCGCAACGGGCCAGATCTCCGGTCATCAGAACCCCGCCGAATTCGTCGCCCTTGCACAAGTCTGCCGCACTTTCGGCGTAGCCCATCGCGACATTGGGCCCTCGGTAGACCAGTTGGCCGACTTGTCCCGGCTCCACCACTTCGCCGGCGTCGCCGACGATTTCAAAGCTCCCGCCGGGTACCGGAATGCCAATGCTGCCCAGCTTTGACAGGGCCATCTCGGAAGGAAGATAGGACATGCGCGGAGATGCCTCGGTCGCGCCATACATCACGAAGAATCGCTTGCCTTGCGCCAAGCAGCGCTGAGCAAATTCGCGACACAGTTCATCGGAGAGCTTGCCACCAGCCTGGGTAAGCGTCCTTAGGCTGGGCAGTTCCATGCCCAGGAAGCGAACCCTTTTCAACATCTCATAGGTGTACGGGACCCCGCTCAGTGACGTCACCTCATGCCGCCGCAGGGTGTCCCAGAATTCACGCTGGAACAGGGATGCCTCGGTGAGCACCATGGAGGCTCCGGCGTACAAGACCGTGTTGAGTACCGAAAGTCCAAATGAGTAGCTGAACGGCAGTGTTGATATCGACCGTTCAGCGCCCGTCACGCCGAGGTACTCGATGATCGATCGCGTATTGGCCAACAGGTTTCTATACGCGATGCGAACCAGTTTGGGGCTGCCTGTAGACCCCGACGTGGTGAGCAGCAGCCCGAGGTCGTCATGCAGCGGCGCGTCGTCTCCGGTGGTCCGCTGCAGCAGATAGAAGCCCTCAAGATGATGCTCCCGGAGATAGCCCGGAAACAAGTCGGAATGCGCCTCCGGCGCCCAGATATAACGTGGACGATAGGTCGCGACCATTTTCAGCAGCGCCGGAGTGACCGTCTGGTAATCCATCAGGATCGGCACCACCCCGCTGTTCATGCATGCGACGTATCCGACGACGCCGTCCACGGTATTGCGGGTCAGGCAAAGCGCAACACTGCGCTGCCTGAGGCGACCCGATAACTCGCCGACCCGGTCCGCGAGAGACCGATAGGTACAGGCTGCTCCGTCGGCGTCGATCAGTGCGGTCGCATCGGAAAAAGAACCGAGGTCGAAAAACATGCCGGAGGAATAACGGCTGTCGATGTCGGGAGGCAATCGGATCATGAGCCGCCCAGATGTTCGGAAAGGATCATCTCATCCTCCCCTACATCCACCAGAAGCCGCTTGCCCACCAGGTCGGACAGGCACCTGGGCTCGATGCCATCACCCGGGCGCTTCGCTTCCAGGTCGCCCTCCTGCAGGATCGTCCCGGCCTTGAGGGGGTGCCTGGCAACGATGCTCCGCCTCATCTTGGCCCGCTGGGCCTGCTCGCCCGCGCTCAGGATCCTGCTCGCTCCCCCGAGCGCCACGTGGACCCCGCGGCACCCCTGGACCATCGCGGCCATGACACTAGGCTCGGTCGCCATCTGGTTGTCCATGCCGATCCGGGAGGAATCCAGCGTGAAGTGCTTTTCTATCAGCGCTGCCCCAAGAGCGACCGCGCCAATCGGCACTTCGATGCCGGCCGTATGGTCCGAGTAGCCGATCGGGTAATCCGGGAATTCAGCCCTTAGCCCCAGCACATTCTGCAGCCGGGTCTCTTCCAGCGGAGCTGGATAGACCGATACGCAATGCAGGATACAGATGTTGCGATTGCCCGACTGCTCAATCGCCCGAACGGCATCGCGGATCTCCTCGATGGTTCCCATGCCTGTGGAGAGCACGACGGGGGCCCCAAGCCCCCCTAGATACGTCAGGTAGGGAAGGTTGTTCAGCTCCATCGAAGCTACCTTGACGAAGGGAACACGACAGTCGCGAACAAGGAACTCTGCCTCCTCGCGCGAGTAGGGAGTAGACGCAAAATCGATTCCGACGGCAGCACAGTAGTCCGCCAGCTCCTTCAACTGGCCACTGCCGAAGGAAAACTTCGTCACGACCCGCTTTGCAATCGGATTGTTCCGATAGTAGGTTTTGGCATACAGGGTGTCAGCCGTCCAAGACTGAAATTTCACGCAGTCGCACCCCACTTCTTTGGCCTTGTCGACCATCTGGCGGGCAATCGCCATGTCGCCGAAGTGGCTGGTGTTCAGCTCTGCGACGATGTAGGGATTCAGGAAGTCACCGACGATCCTGTCATTACGAAGAACGATCTTGGACATTGCATTTCCGACTGGTTGTCAAACGTACTCCCGATGGGTGTCCCGGGGCCACCTGTACCGCTGCTATTGGTCGATCGGATCGATCACCATCTCCTGCTGGAACACCTCGCGATCAAGGAACGGCGCCTGGTCTTCGAGCGGGCGCCGCACCATCCTGCGATCGACGACGCTGCGCGTCTGCGACAGCTCGATGTAACCCTGGTCCGTCCGTCCCATGATCTCGCAGATCACGGGCCCGTCGAGGTTGAACACGGCCTGGAGTCCAGCCTCGAGATCGGCGACGCTTTCAATCTTCCGATACTGGAAGCCAAAGCAATCCGCTACATGGGCGAAATCCGGCACACTGACGCCGTTGGCTGGATCCGTCCCGATCGTACGCTTCCGGAACAGTTCCACCTGGCGCCGCCGGATGATCGAGTACGCATCGTTATTGACCACGAGAACCTTGATCGGCAGTTGCCGGTAGCGTATGGTTTCCAGCTCCTGGAGGTTCATCATGATGGAGCCGTCGCCGATCACCGCAATGACGGGCTGCATGCTGGCATAGTGGGCCCCGATCGCCGCCGGCAGGGCAAAGCCCATGGTCCCCTGGGAGACCGGGTGAATACAGCGCTGCCCCGGCCTGAACCGGATATTCGTCGGCAAGATGACCTCGATCAAACCGGAATCCGTCACGACGGCGCATGGCACCGGCAAAAGAGTCGACAGACTGGAGGCCAACTGATACAAATCCACCCGCTCATGGGACAGGAACGGCGACTCGACCGCGCTGAAGCGGTCTTTCCAGTGAAGACATTTCTCGATCCACCAGTTATCCGCTGCGTAGTCGACCCGCTGGTTCAGTGCCGCCAGCAGCAGCTTGAGATCGGCTTGAATGAATTCGTCGATGCGGACCGATTCCTTGCTGTGCTCCACCCGATCCAGGTCGACAACGACGATCTTCGCTGCGCGTGCAAACTTGCAGAAATCCGTGCCGGTAGTGATGGACGAGAGTCGCGAACCCAGGACGATCACCAGGTCGGCATTCTGGACCGCGAAGTTGCCGGCACGCGAACATCCCATAGAGCCGACCGAGCCAATCGCCAGCGGTTCCGCTGCCCCAAGCGTATCCACCGCGGACGCGGCAAATGTCACCGGAATGCGGGTCCGCTCCACAAACTCACGTAGTTCGCGGTCGGCACCCGCCGACCTGACGCCTCGCCCCAGGAGCATCACCGGGCGCTTCGCGCCGCTCAGGAGGCGCTGTATGGCCTCCACGCCCGCCGAGACATCCCCCACAGCGGCGCGACTATTTGCCACGCCTGCGGACGTGGACTCCGGCACGTCGATCATGGCGCTCTGCAAATCTAGCGGGATATCGATCCAGACAGGCCCCTTGCGCCCCTCGACGGCCAGTCGGGTAGCCTCGTCCATGACCCCGACAATGTCCTCGGGCCGGGTCAGCATCACGGCGTATTTCGTGATTGGCTTGACGATGGCGATAATGTCCGCCTCTTGCTGGCCGTAAGTCCTGATCGGAACACCGGTGAACCGTGTTGTCTCCTTCAGCGTGTTCTGCCCGGAAATGACCACGAGCGGGATGCCGTCCTGCCACGCCGACAACACACCGGTGACCGCATTGGTCGACGCACACCCGGTCGAGACCAGACAGGCACCGACCCCATCTGACTGATCGGCATAGGCAACGGCAGCAAACGAGGCCGCCTGCTCATGGTGCACGGAAACGCCCTCAATGCCCGGGTGCTTGGCCACAGCATCGGTCAGAAACAAGGCTCCGCGGCCTGTCACCATGAAGATTTGGCGCACCCCCTCCTGATGCAGGCGGGTCATCACATAATCAGCCACTCGCATGCTCTACCTCCACTGCCTCTTGCTGCGAGTTCATCTCGGCTTGAAGGCGGAAAACACGTCAGGTACCGTCACCACGAACTCGGCGCTGCATGCAGGCTCGCCGTTGACCGTGCTCGACACCGATCCGCTCGCCAATCCACGCTTGAGGGATTTCAGTTCCGCGTCAATGATGAGAGTTTCTCCGGGAACGATCTTGCGCCTGAACTTCACGTTGTTGATCGACGCGAAATTGGTCTTCTTGCCCTTGTACTCGTCCAGGCACAGAAAAGTCATGATGAATGTCTGAACCAGACACTCGATCTGGATAAAACCCGGCACGTTGGGCTCATCGTCAAAGTGCCCCGGAAAGTACCACTCGTTGTACGAAAAGCACTTGATACCCTTTGCGCTCTTTCCCGGTACGACATCCACCACCTGGTCGATCAGCAGCACCGGGTAGCGATTTCGCTGGCATTGCTTGATGCCGTTGATGTCGAACGAAAGCATCACAGACGCTTCTGTCATTGCACGGTCTCCTCAAAGAGCGACCTGGTACTTGACGAGAATCTCCTTGCCTTTCTCGTAGCTCGAGAAGTCGATGATGTCGTCAATATCGAGTTCGATGGCAAATGCCTCTTCAAGGGCCGCCATCAGCTGCATATGACCCACGCTATCCCACGCGGGCACAACCTGATATTTCAGTTCCGGCAGATCCCCCTCGGAAACACGGAAGGTTTCGATGAATGCAGCGTTGTATTTCTCAATATTGGACATGGTGACCTCTGATCAGATCCAGTTTCAGTTTAAGTTGTTATGGCGAACCAGCACGTAATATTGCCGGAAAATCTTGCAGCCCATGGAAAAATGGACCGCAGTGATCTTCGGATTATTTGACGAAAAAGCCGTGTAGACCCGCTTGCCTCCACGACGCCGGGCTTCCACGATCTCTAGATAGTTCATGAAATACCCGATACCGATATTCTGATACCGGGGAAGGATTCCGCCGAGAGATGCGAAGTATTCGCCCTCCGCGTCCCGCGCCTTGAGAACGAAGAAGCCTACCACAGCTCCGCGCATGCGGATCGCGATCACCGAACTGCCGGCGGCGACTTCATCGCTGATCCAGCCACGGTAGCGGGCGGCGGCCTGTGTCGCACTGAAATGAGGATCGAGCGACACCCGGTCGTCCTCGAACATCCCCTGTTCCACTCCGGCCAGGATCAGGCCCAGGTCCTCAGGGGTCGCATCAGAACATGACAGGGTGTCCAGCATCCGGCGCTGGACCGGGCTCAGCGGTGGCAGGTCGCCGTCGTGGAAGCACACGCTCATCATTTCGATGAAACGATAACCGTCAGACTGCAGGGCGAGCAGGCTGTCCACCTTGCCGACGGGCAACTTCACAACCACATACTGGGCGTTCACTCCAGCGAGTGCGGCGCGGATAGCTTCGGTCGTATCGTCCTGGCCGACATTGACCTCGATGGTGGTCTTACCAAGGTTCCGCTTCTCCCAGTGCGCGTCAACTATGTCCATCAGAGTTTGATCGTTCGTCTTGATTATCTGCTGCGGGCTCAGGTCACCGTGATGTGACGGCTCAGGGTGACCATTAGATCGCAACCGTCCCAGAACAAGTCGAAGTCCGAGGCCTTGCCATTGGGAACAATGCGATCAACTCCTTTGACACCCGCAAATGCGACCTGGTGAGCTATCGCCTCCGCTGGCATGCCAATGTAAGTCACGGTCTGAAACTTGGGCGTGATGGCATGCTTGAGCTCGTCCAGCCGCTCTGATCGGTATTCGACAAAGAATCCGCCACCGCAGGCTGTGTCAGTCAGCCCTTTCACTTCGAGCGAAGGCACCTCGATACGACTGACGCGCATCGCTTGGTGTCGGACCGCGTGAACTTCTGGTGCATCCAGCGCCAGCCGGCATGCGGCAGTGAATTTCTCCACCGTCGCGATGGCCGAGTCGGCCACGCCCTTGGCGATCAACACCGAGTCGAGTTCGCTCCAAAACGCTGTCTGCGCCGACCGGACGACCTCTGCGCCGCCCAGCCAGTACAGGAGCCGTGGGGCAGTACAGGCCGCCTGACCGTTGCGATACGTGTCATTGTAAAAGCCAATTGCGATCGCACGCTTGTCTGCGTCTCTGACATAGCCTACCGCATCGATCACGCAGACGGAGTAGCGATCCGCGAAGACCACGTCTACAGCCCGCGGCGGCAATGGCGACTGACGAATCTCCCCGACGGTCTGGTCGCCGCCCCAGATCAACCGCACGTCGCACAAGGCGGAGAAATAATCGTTCGTGGCTCGGTCGCGCTCGTACCGGACAACACTGATCCTATCCCCCAGATCGGAATAGGCGCGATCGCGCAGGAGGTCGGAAATGACCTCACATATGATCGAGGTCTCGGCGAATTCCCTGCTGCTTGTCCGGACAACGCAGGAGTTGCCCGACAATAGGCCGAGTACGAGGCTGTATGCAAAGTTGACCGGAACATTCGAGGGAGCGATGTGGAAGGACAGCCCCCGTCCGACCGCAGAGACACACCGGGCCCCATGCTGCTCCCGCAGCGACTCCAGATTGGAGCGCCGGCAAAAGAACGCCAGCCCCACCGCGTCGATATGCGCCTGGGACAACGGATGTCGCAACAAGCGCCCGGACATTGCCGACAGGAACGCCAGGACGCGCGGGTCAAATGGCTGCCACGGCGCAGCCGCAGCCACGCGCGCGAAAACCTGAGCCCCGGCTAGCACTACGATGTTCACGCCCGCCCCCCAAACGTATCGCTGCACCCCCGAATCTCAGCCTGCTTGATCCGCCCCAGCACCTGGAAGTACTTTCCCATTCTGCCGCACCGGCAGTTGTCCTCACCGACAATGACGCCTTCGTCTTCCGTCAATAGCGAGTGGCCGGGATAGGACAGCGGGAGGATCGACAGAGTCTGAATGATGCCGGGCTCGCCCACGGGGGCTGGCGCCAGATCCCCTGCCCGTCGAATCAGGATTTCGTTCAACGCGTTCGCGTGCAGGAAGCCCTCTTCACATTCGAAGCTGATCGATCCGGTCTGCTCCACCATCCCGTAGTAGTTGAGCACGCGCTCCACGCCGCAGACCGACCGCAGTCCCTCCCGGAACACATCCGGGCCGACCGCGCGATCCTGGAGCTTCTTCCAGCCCCCTCCGTGGATTAGCACACCGTCCCGGATGCCGAGGGATGCGCCGGACTCCTTCAGCGGTCGGTAAAAGTGATCCCAGACGATGGAAGTGAAACCGAACAGGAGAATCGGACCGTCCCGGTGTTCGGTAACGAAGCGCTGCAGCTCCTCGCGCTTGAGCTGCATGCTCCCATCAAGGGCGTACAGCGTCTTGCGGCCGAACATCGAGAACCCCAGTATGCCGGCGCCCCGGGCCGAAAACATGGCACGGTCCTTGATCACATCCTCGCTGTCGACGATGATCATCGGCAGCCGCGCGGCGCCAATGACCGACTGGACAATCTTTGACAGGGCCTTGGTCTGCAGGCCGGCCGTTGTCCGGTCGAGATAGATCTTCGAAACTTGCGCGCCGCTGGTGCCCGACGAGGTCATCACCTTGAAGACCTCCGCATCCGGAACGCTCTTCAAGCTGTATTCCTTGAAAAGCCGCACGGGAATGAACGGAGCATCCTCCAGCCGCTCGAAACTTCCTCCGCCCCAGACGCTGTCCAGCAGACCGCGGTAATAAGGGCAGTGCTCACGGTGGTGTTGCCCCAGCAACTGCATGTGCTTCTGGAGGAATGCCCGCTTCCGCTCCGTCTGCCAGGTGAACATGGCAGAGCCGAGCGCCACATCTATGTTCGCTGCCAGAACATCCGTGACCATCATCGCGCTCCCTGCCCCCTAGGTGCAACGGTCGCACCGCCGCATGCCCCTGTCGATCTCATTGCCTGCATCTCATGGCCCCCAATGAAAACGGCGGCAGCATACTTCACCGGCCCGGGCGTCGGCAGGCCAGCCGATCTTCAAATCCCGCATTAGGTCACAGCGAGCCAAGACCCAGTCAGGTTTCACCTTGTCGAGAACACCATCCGTAGTCGACTGGATGATGAGGCCTTGAAGTCCGAGATAGGTGATAGGGTGTACCGTTCCGGACATGAACCTCAGGTTCTGATAGGTCAGATCATCAACCACAACATTTCCACCGGCTCCGACAGGAGCACAGGTAGCGCGCATGCTGTCGACCTTCGAAGCCATGTCACTCCAACGGGTTGACAACGGCAGAGATGGAGCTGGGTAGTCCCTCAATACCCGCCAGAAGTTGACGTTATTGATCAGAATGGAGAGAAGAACACAAACAACCACTACCCTTCCTACCCAGGATAGTGTTCGATCCCAGGCAGGGAGCAATTCTGGAAGTAGCAGAATCAGAGCGAATACCACCAGAGGGTTGATGTACACGGATCGATAAAACGGGTAACCAATCGAGTAGGCAAACAAGAAAAGGGCTGGCGCGGCAATGAGCAAGAACATCGCCCGGTGCTCACTGTGAAAGTCCACCAGTATGTCCCGGGCGGACAGCCAGCGCAGCATTATTGAGACTTCCATGATTCATGACATTACCGAAACATAGCCTGCATCCAGCAAGCGGCGATGATCGAGGGTTGATGTTGCCCCTGTTTCCCATACTCCATAAGCCGACCCATTATGCGGCTTCCCGGTCCTGCTGCTGGGCCGCGAACCAGCGGCTCTCAAACGCCATCGGGCTGACGTAGCCCAGCGTCTGATGCAGTCTTGCGCTGTTGTAAAAGCCCAGCCAGTCCATTACCTCGTCCATGGCCTCTCGGCGCGTCGCAAAGCGCCTACCCTGTAGCCGCGCCACTTTGAGATGTCAACTGAGGGAGCGATTTCAACCCGTTGACTTAGGCAGACAGTGTCTGAAAAGCACAGCGATCGTGCAACGGCTTCTCAATGAGCCTGTCAGCCCCCCCAAACCACTGCTTGGGAATCAAGGCAAGTGCCCCCGGGTTCAGGGCAGCAGCAATCAAGCTGAACTGACTGTTCGAACAGATCAGGGCATTCGCCCGACGCATGATCCGATGCGTAGCGTCCACGCCGATGTCGTCAAGGAAAAGCGCGCTCGAAAAAAGCCCTGCGATCCCCACGCGAAAAGACTCGCCGATTGGAGAGTCCGACAGAACGACGACCCGCTCCAGAATGCCGGCGAACCGTTGCGCCAAGGAAATGAATGCTTCATCGCTCACCAGATGGCTAGCCACATTCACATAATCTCCACGGCGCACATGGATACAAAGAAATTTTGCATCACTCCAGCCTGGAAGCAAGTCTTCAATGCTTGCAGGAACCTTGAAGTGCTCCCGTACAGCAGGATCGGCCAACGCGACAAGAGCGCGTTCCAGTTTCTCCTGTCCATCAGCCAAGTATTCAACCTTGCGCCGATCTGCCACTGAGACACTCTCAAACGCTGCGGGGCTTATCCCAAAGAGACCAAGCTGCCAAGCCCAATGAGAACAATGCCCCGGCTGCCCCGCCAGAACCACATCCTCAGGCTTGTCAAAATACGAAAGATCAGCATAGACGACCCGCCCCTGCTTTCTCTCTGCAAAGTAGATCGCAGCACTGATCACCTGAGCGCCCATGCCGCCGCTGAAGGTCACGACCAGTGGTTGGTCCGCCTTCATTCTTGATCTTTTCCAGAATCTCAATTGGGTCTCCCCCTGGCAATTGGAGATCAGAAGTTCCTGCAGCAGAAGATGTCGTGCTCAATATGCCAACGCATTCCGTTGACACGAGCCCAGTCCACCAGATAGTTGATATCCGGGTAGTCCTTGTACTCTGGGACGGATGGATCAAAACATCGGACATCGTCAATCATGACCACCACCTTGGAGTACTTCTTCAAGTTCGCCGAGATATTGCTCAGTTCCTCGCGAACTGGACAATCGGTGGGTCCTTGGTGAGTAACTCCGCCTGAGTAGTGGCCGTCAAGCCAGAAGTTCACATCACCACTCAAAGTAGGCAGCAGAGTCGGGAAGACGTCTTCAGACAAGCCGTGTATAGCGCGGACCTTTTTGTCCTGAGAAAACCGTGCCGCAGCACTTTCGTAAAGATTTTTTTCAGGCTCAATCGTGTACACCGCAGTCGCCACGTTGGCCAGCATGGCGGCGGTGTCGCCCATAAAGGTTCCAGTTTCGACCCAGGTCGCATTGGGAACACCCAGCCTCAGGAGAACGGAGCGCTTGATATGCGAGGGGCTGGGTGAGGCATAACGCCGCTCCTCCCAGGCACGGACCTCCCCTCGGAGTCCGCGTTCGGCTCTGCGAGCTGCACGATAGTCTGCGATCCAATTCTTAAGAGCCATCGAAACTTCCTTTGACAATAGATGCCAACGGGGCGGTCAATCAAGTCGGCCAAGCATGTCGGCGTAAGCGGCTTGCAAGCCCTGCTCCAAGGCCATCTTCGCGCTCCAGCCTAGGGCATTGAGCCGCCCCGAGTCCATGAGTTTGCGCGGCGCACCATCGGGTTTGCTGGTGTCAAAGGCCACGCGCCCCAGGTAACCCACCACCCGCGCCACGGTCTGGGCCAGTTCGGCAATGGTCACGTCCGATCCGTAACCCACATTGATGTGGCTCAGCTGCGGCTGCACCTGGGCCTCGTAGGCCTCAGGGCTCAGGTTCATCACAAAAACGCTGGCGGCGGCCATGTCGTCCACGTATAGAAACTCACGGCGCGGCGTGCCCGTGCCCCAGATGGCTACCTCGGGTGCATTGGCGACCTTGGCCTCGTGGAAACGGCGCAGCAGCGCCGGGATCACATGGCTGTTTTCCGGGTGGTAGTTGTCGCCCGGGCCGTAGAGATTGGTGGGCATGACGCTGCGGTAGTCGCGCCCGTACTGGCGGTTGTAGCTCTCGCACAGCTTGATGCCGGCGATCTTGGCCACCGCGTAGGGCTCGTTGGTCGGCTCCAGCGTGCCCGTGAGCAGCGCGGTCTCGGCCATGGGCTGGGGTGCCAGCTTGGGGTAGATGCAGCTGGAGCCCAGGAACAGCAGCTTCTGTACCCCATGCAGGTGGGCCGCATGAATCACGTTGGCCTGCAGCATGAGGTTCTGGTAGATGAAGTCCGCCGGGTAGGTGTTGTTGGCGTGGATACCCCCGACCTTGGCAGCGGCCAGATAAACCTGGTCCGGTTTCTCTTTTGCAAAGAAGTCCTGCACGGCACGCTGGTCGGTCAGGTCCAGCTCGGCGTGGGTGCGGGTGACGATCTGTTCCTGGGGCACACCTTGAGCGATCAGCGTGCGCACGATGGCGCTGCCCACCATGCCGCGGTGGCCGGCCACGTAGACCTTGGGCTGGGCCATGTTCATTTTTCCTTGCTCACCTGCACGTTGTAGCCGTGTTTTTGCAGCAGCGCGTGCTGGCGCGCCTGCTCCAGGTCCGAAGCCACCATCTCCTGCACCATCTCGTCCAGGGTGATCTGCGGGATCCAGCCCAGATCCTTCTTGGCCAGGCTGGGGTCACCCAGCAGGGTTTCGACTTCGGCCGGCCGGAAGTAATGCGGATCCACCCGGACGATCACGTCGCCCACCTTGAGGCCCGGGGCCTTGTCGCCGGCAATGGCGGCCACCACGGCCACCTCGTTCACGCCCTGCCCTTCAAAGCGCAGGGTCACACCGAGCTGCGCGGCGGATTTCTCGATGAACTGGCGCACGCTGTACTGCACGCCGGTGGCAATCACGTAGTCCTTGGGGGTGTCCTGCTGCAGCATCATCCACTGCATGCGCACGTAGTCCTTGGCATGGCCCCAGTCGCGCAGCGCGTCCATATTGCCCATGTAGAGACACTGCTCCAGCCCCTGCGCAATGTTGCACAGGCCCCGCGTGATCTTGCGGGTCACGAAGGTCTCGCCGCGGCGAGGGCTCTCGTGGTTGAAGAGGATGCCGTTGCAGGCGTACATGCCATAGGCTTCGCGGTAGTTGACCGTGATCCAGTAAGCGTAGAGCTTGGCCACGCCGTAGGGGCTGCGGGGGTAGAAGGGCGTGGTCTCTTTCTGCGGGATCTCTTGCACCAGGCCGTACAGCTCCGAGGTGGAGGCCTGGTAGAAGCGCGTTTTCCTTTCCAGGCCGAGGATGCGGATCGCCTCCAGCAGGCGCAGGGTGCCGATGGCGTCGACATCGGCGGTGTATTCCGGGCTTTCGAAGCTCACGGCCACGTGGCTCTGGGCGCCCAGGTTGTAGACCTCGTCGGGCTGCACCTGCTGCACGATGCGCACCAGGTTGCTGGTGTCCGTCAGGTCGCCATAGTGCAGCACGAAGTTGCGGTGGTTGATGTGCGGGTCCTGGTAGAGGTGATCCACACGCGCGGTGTTGAACAGGCTGGCGCGACGCTTGATGCCGTGCACGATGTAGCCCTTGGCCAGCAGGAACTCGGCCAGGTAGGAACCGTCCTGGCCGGTGATGCCAGTGATGAGGGCGACTTTGGGTTGGGTCATATCGGGGCCAGCTTTACGTGGAGGGCTCGGGGACGGCCCAGGGGAACCGGGGGCAACAGGTCTGGGGCAACAGCTTGCCGCTCGGGGCGGTCGGGTATTTTATTCGAGTGTGCGCGTCAACCTAGGGGCTGGCAGCCTGGCGTACGAGCTGGGGAAGAACGCGGGGCAGCAGGTCGCGCGCGATCATCGAGCTGGCGTGGTCTGAGAGATGATCGCCGTAGCTGTAGAGAAACTTGCCCCCCTGGGTCATGGGGCACACGTCGCGAGCCAAATCGCACAGCAAGGGTGTCGGGTCGTAGACCACCAGCGCAGGGTGCCGGCGCTGCAGTTCGGAGATGAAATCCAGATACGGCCGGGTCCCCGCCAGATGATCGCTGAGTTTCAGACGGCAACGCGGGTCTTCCTTGCGGCGCAGGACCTGATCAAACCAGGGCTGGCCCGTGAGGCCGCCGCTCACGCAACTGGTGGGGTCTGGGAACGTCGGGTTGTCGATCACGAGGACCACCTGCTTGCCAGAGCGTTGCAAGCGGGTGATGGCATCGCTGTAGGATTGCAGGCGCGAGGCGGGTAGCGGCGCGTCGGGCCGGATGAAGCCGGAAACCGGATCGGGCGGAAACACGGTACGCATCGCGGTGACCAGTATCACGACCTGCACGTCCCCCGATACCTCCAGGCTGTCGAACGCGAGCGCGTTCTTGCGCCGCTGAACCTCGGCGAAAGCGGTGGCCGGGTCAGGGGGATACACCGTGCCAATCAACCCCCAGGACGTCGCCGCGACCGACTCGCGCACGAGTCCGTAGAACAGAGCCTCCGCCTTGCTGTCACCCACCACGGCGTAGCGGGGGGCCGCCTCACGGCTGCGCACGCAGTAGTTGAGGCCTTGCTCGCGTCCTTGCTCGACACCGCAGCCGGGCAACAGGCGGCCCCGGTCGGCTCCGATGACCATGGTGGTTGGATCGCCGTTCATCAGGCCCGCGAGGCGATCGCGGTAACCGTGGGCACTCTTGACCACAAACCCGGCGATACCCACCGCGGCCATGCACAGGCACAACGCCCAGATCAGTGCCCGGGATTTCGGCCCGGCACGCAATGGCCGCTCCACAAACCGCCACGTGAGCCAGGCCATCAACACGCTGAGGCCCAGCAACAGCCAGCGCATGGACGCAGATGGCGTCTCGCCCTCAAGGATGCGGGCCAGCGTCAGCAGGGGCCAGTGCCAAAGGTAAAGCGGATAGCTGATCAGCCCGATCCAGACCATGGAGCGGGCGGCCAGGAGCGCACGGTTGGGGAGCGCCGCCGGCCCGGCGTAGATCAGGAGGGCAGCGCCCACGGTGGGCAGCAGCGCCCAGGCACCGGGGAAAGCATCGTTGCTGCTGATCACCAGCACGGAAACGGCGACCAGCACCAGACCCAGCAGGGAAACGCGTGTGCCTGGCGCGACGGGCAGCACGCCGGGGCCCTGTGCTCGCGCCACCCAAGCGAGAAGCGCACCCAGGGCCAGCTCCCAGAAACGCGTCAGCGGTGAGTAAAAGTCGGCCACCGGATCGTGGCGTATCGTGGTCAGGCTCCATGCCAGCGACAGGCCGATGAGCGCGGCCATGGCCCAGCCCAGCCAGCGACGCACTCGCCACAGAGCAAGCAGGATCAGCGGCCAGGCAATGTAGAACTGCTCTTCGATGCCCAGGGACCAGAGATGCAGCAGGGGCTTGGTGTCCGCCGCCGCATCAAAGTAACCGGACTCCCGCCACGACAGGATGTTGGCGAGAAACAGCGAGCCGGCAAAGACGTGCCGGCCCAAGCGCTCGTACTCGCCCGGCGTGAGGAGGAGCCAGCCCAGCGCCAGGCAAACGAACATGACGAGGATGAGCGCCGGAAAGATACGGCGCACCCGGCGCGCGTAGAACGAGCGCAGGCTGAACGAGCGGGTCGCCAGTTCCTCGAGGATGTGGCGCGATATCAGGTAGCCCGAAATCACAAAAAAGATGTCGACCCCGACGAAGCCACCCGGCAACGCAGACGGAAACGCGTGGTAGGCAAGCACCGCCAGTACGGCGATGGCGCGCAGGCCGTCGATGTCCGCGCGGTAAGCGCTGCCGGCGAAATGCGCGGGAGGCGTCATGGACCCGGTGGCCTGCTGGGGCCCGGCTTCACGGCCGAGGCGAATCGAGCTCGCCCACCCACCCGACCAGCCGAGTGACGGCTGCTTGCGTGGTGTAAGGGCTGCCTTGTGCGCTGTCGGGCAGACCTGCGCTGCGCCAGCGCTCGTAGAGGCTTTCGAGTTCGTTCGCCAGCGGTTGCGCCACGACCTCAGGCGCGCTGTCGCCCGAGCTGCGCCCGGTCTCCACAGTGACGTGCCCCTCGCCGCGAATCATCGCCGACATCTGCGGGTTGCGGTGCACGATGGACAGGATGGGGCGCTGCATCCAGAGGTATTCGTACAGCTTGGAGGGGATGTACTCCTCGCACAGCGGGTCTTCGCCATGCAGCAGCAACAACACATCGACCGCGCGCATGCGGTGCAAAACCTGGTCTCGGCCCGACAGGCCTGTGGCGGGATCGGCTTCAATGCGGCCAAACGGGCGCACCTGCTCGCCCACCGGCGAGGTCTGCAGCAGCTCCTGCGCGGGCGCGTCGACCATGCCACCGTAGATGTGCAGCTCGGTCTGGGCGATCAGGTCAGGGCGGCGGAGGTGGAGCAGTTCGAGGGCCTTGATGAAAGGCACCAGGCTGCGCGAGGCCGAGAGCGAGCCGAAATGGCCGACGACGAACTTCGCACCGGGCTGGTAAGGCGGCAGGGTATCGAAAGGTTTGTCGATACCAGGCAACATCATCTTGCCCCGGTCACCCAGCTGGGGATGGCGCGCGCGGGCACTGGCCAGGGCCTGGTCGGTGAACCAGATCGCGATATCCGCATCGGTGCAGATCTGGCGCTCGATATCGGCCTGTTTCTTCTGATGGGGTGTGCGGGGCGTGGTGCCGGGCACCACGAGCGGATCATGGACCTCGGCCAGCCAGGGCGTGCCCGTTGCGAACTTCAGGGCTCGACCTGCCAGATGTGCAGCGTAGGCGCCACCGGTGGAGTAGATGAGGTCAAAGCGCTGCCGGTGGGCCAGCTTGCGCCCCTTGACGTAGGCGGGCAGCCACCACGACCAGGAGCTTTCGAGCGGACGCAGCAGCTTCTCGACGACCATGCCGGGCACGAGCAACAGCGAGGCCAGCAACATGAGCATGCGGTAGGTCAGACCCTTGCCGAAGCGCTTGCGCAAAACGTGGCGCAGATCAAAGCGCAGGCCGGCCGGACCGGCTGGCCAGAGCCGGTAATGCTCCAGCTCCGCATCCTGCTCGCCCGAGACCCCGCTGAGCACCACCACCTCAATGCCGGCCGCCTTCAGGTGCGGCAGCTTGTCGGTGATGGTGTGGCTGGAGGCTCGGCCGTCCATGTTGAAGGCGTGCGAAATGACAAGCCAGCGCTGCCGGGGGGTGTCGGTCATAGGGAGCGGGTAGAGAGGGCCTGCTGGTACAGGGCCTCGTATTCTAGCGCCGCCCTCTCCCACGTATGGGCCTGTGCGAAGGCCAGCGCCTGCCCGCGCAGACGGTCGGCCAGCTCGGAGTCGTTGAGCACGCGGCGCAGCAGGCGGGCAAGGTCTGCGCTGTTGCGCGGGTCGTGCAGCAGCAGCGCCTCCTGACCATCATGCAGCTCGCGCGCGATGCCGCAGTGCGCGGGACCGCTGAGCGCCACCGGCAGGCTGTGCGACATGGCCTCGAGGACCACCATGGTGTACGAGTCCTCCAAGGTCGGGTGGGCGAGCGTATCGACGGCACGGTAGGCAGGCGTCAGGTCGTGCATCGGACCGAGGAAATGCACGCGCGTTGCGAGCCCGAGCTCGCGTGCCAGCGCTACATACCGCGGTGCGGCCCCGGGCTTGCCTGCCACGAC
>JADCGR010000041.1 GCA_020248905.1 Curvibacter sp.
CACGCACGCGGGCGACATGATCGGCGAGATCGCGCTGGCCATCGAGATGGGCGCTGACGCAGTGGATATCGGTAAGACCATCCATCCGCATCCCACGCTGGGCGAGAGCATCGGCATGGCGGCCGAGGTGGCGCATGGCTCGTGAACAGATGTTCCGCCAGCGCGCAAATGAGGCACGTTTCTGCGGGAGATGGCTTGTGGACAGGGGATGCTCCCCCACGACCACATAGCGTAAGGGGGGGGCTAAGTGGCTATGAAACGACTCTGGGTGGTAGCGCTAGCATGCCTGGCCCTGGCGGTGCACGCCCAGGAGGGTACGACCCAGAAGGCCGCACGCGCTACGCAACGGGCAGGCGAGGCAATTGATGGTGGCATCCAGGAGGGGGCCTCGGCGGTTATTCGGAGGTGACCCAGGCCTTCAATGCTGCCAACGACAAGGCGTTCGTACCGGTTGACCGCTGGATCCAGCAGATGGTCAATCCTCAGTCCCAGGGCAAGCCGGCCGATAAGAAATGAATCGGTGCGGTCTGGCCGCCGCGAACGCGAACGAACCCTAGCGGGGCAACCCGCCGGGGTTTATTTTCTTCCGTAGATGAAGTCGATCAACACTGCGTGGAAGCGCTCAGGCTGTTCCAGGTGGGGGATGTGGCCCACCCCCTGGAACTCCTTGAGCACCGAACCCGGAATGTTCATTTGCGCCGTACGGCCCAGGACGGGGAAGTTGCCCATGGGGCGCACCACCTCAGGCGGAGCGAAGCGCCGGCCGAAGACCGTGCGGTCGCTCTGGCCGATGACGAGCAGCGTGGGGACGTTCAGGCGCGGCAGTTCGTTGAGGATCGGACCCTCGTAGATCATCTGGTAGGTCAGCGCCGAGACGAGGGCAAACCGCGGGTAGTCGCCGCTGAGCTGCACGCGCGCGAACTGTTCCACGAAGGTCTCATAGGCCGGCTTCCATACCGGGAAGTAGGACCGCACGAAATTTCGGTAGCTCGCGGGCGTCTGCGCCATCTCCAGCCTCACCAGATTGGGCGTCTGCTGCGGCGGTATAGCGCTCACGTAGTCTTCAAGACCTAGCGGATTCTCCAGCACGAGGGCCACAACCCTCTCCGGGTAACGGCGTGCGAAGTGCACGGCCAGCATCCCGCCCATGCTGTTGCCCACGACCGTCACCCGGCCGAGTTTGAGGTGATCGAGCAGCCGCGCGGTGTTTTCCGCGAGCATGCCGAAGGTGTAGCGCATCTCTGGCTTGGACGACTTGCCAAAGCCGATCTGGTCGGGAGCAACGACGCGAAAGCCGAAGTTGGACATGGCTTGCAGGGTGGGCTGCCAGTAGTCCGAGCCGAAGTTCTTGCCGTGCATCAGCACGAGGGTCTGACCATTGGGATTCTGCGGCTTCACGTCCATGTAGGCCATGCGCACTGGACGGCCCTCCACCTCGAACTGCAGCATCTGCACCGGGTAGGGATAGGGCCAGTTCTCCATGGCCGTCCCCAGCGGCTCGGCCTGGGCATAGCTGGGTTCGTTGAGCGTCTGTGCGCAAAGCGCGCCAGAGAAAAAGCCAGCCAGCAGCAGGGTGCCCAGGCGGCGCAGGAGTTTCAAACGTAGCGTGTTCATGCCCCGCATTCTGGCAGGAGCGCGAGCCTCCCCGCGAGGCGGTCGTAACAATCAGTAGTTCAGGGGCGCGGAGGCCTGCACCAGCTCCGGGCTGGCCACGCGGCGGGCGCCGTCGTAGCGCCGCTGCCAGTAGTTCACGCGCATGTCCTCAATCCGCACCGCTGCACCCGGCCGAGGTGAATGGATGAACTTATGGTCGCCGACATAGATGCCCACATGGCTGTAGGTCCGCCGCAGGGTGTTGAAAAAAACCAGGTCGCCCGGCTGCAGGTCCTCTCGCCCGATAGTCCGCGTGGCGGCCGCCTGCTGCGAGGCCTGGCGGGGTAGCATCAGGCCCAGGGTCTGCTGGTAGACAGCGCGCACGAAGCCGCTGCAGTCGAAGCCCGAGTCATAGTTGTTGCCACCCAGGCGGTAGGGCACGCCGATGGCGCCCATGGCCGCGACCACCAGCTCGGACATCCGGTCCACCGGCGCCCCGGCGGCACCGATGACGGGCGGGCTTTGTGCCGGTGGCACGAGGCCGCGCTCCTGCAGCAGACGCTCCAGATCGTCGCCGGGCGCCGTCGCCCCGGCCTGGCTGCAGCCCAGGCAGATAGACAATAAGAGCAGACGCGCGGCCTTCATGCAGTTAGCATAGACCTCGGCGCTTAGCGGTGTCAATTAAAGTTTTTTCTCTTAAATTTACTTAAGTATTTGTTTTTAAACATTTTTATTTATAAAGGTTTCTATGTTCAAGGCGCTATTGTTGGACAATGCCAACGGATTCCAGGCCAGCGTGCAGCAGATCGACGAATCCCGGCTTCCCGCCGGTGATGTGACGGTGGCGATGGCGTATTCCACGCTCAACTACAAGGATGCCCTGGCGCTGTGCAACAAGGGCCCCGTGGTGCGTAGCTGGCCCATGGTGGCGGGGATCGATGGCGCGGGTACCGTGCTCGAATCGAGCCATCCCGCCTGGAAGGCCGGGGACGCCATCGTCCATAACGGCTGGGGCGTGGGTGAGACGCATTGGGGTTGCCTGGCTGCAAAGGCTCGCCTCAAGGGCGATTGGCTGGTTCGCAGGCCCCCGGTCTTCACGGCACGCCAGGCCATGGCCATCGGCACCGCCGGCTACACGGCCATGCTTAGTGTGCTGGCGCTGGAGGACCACGGCGTGCAGCCTGGGGACGGCCCGGTGCTGGTCACGGGTGCCACCGGTGGTGTGGGCAGCATTGCCGTGGCTTTGCTCACCAAGCTGGGCTACCAAGTCACCGCCGCCACCGGCAAGGTCTCCGAGGCCGATTACCTGAAGACCCTGGGCGCGACGCAAATCATCGACCGCGCTGAACTGGCCAGCCCCGGCAAGCCGCTGCAGAAAGAGCGCTGGGCTGCAGTCGTGGACGCAGTCGGTTCGCACACCCTGGTCAACGGGCTGGCCCAGACCCGCTATGGCGGTGTGGTCACCGCCTGCGGCCTCGCGCAGGGCCTGGACCTGCCGGGCTCAGTGGCGCCGTTCATCCTGCGCGGCGTGACGCTGGTGGGCATCGATTCCGTGATGGCGCCCCTGGCGCTGCGCCATCGGGCCTGGGACCGCCTGGCGCGGGATCTCGATGTGGCCCTGCTGGAGCGGATGATCGAAGAGGTGCCGCTGGAAGAGGCCGTGGCAAAGGCCGCGCAGCTGATGGCCGGGCAGATCCGGGGGCGCGTGGTCGTCCGAATCGATGCCTAGCCTGCCCACACCATGCTGCTTGAACTCGACGATTCCCAGCTCCTGCTGGTCGACTACCAGACCCGGCTCATGCCGGCCATACACGACGGCACTGCTGTGTTGGCCAACGCACGCCGGCTGGCGCAGCTGGCGCGCCTGCTGAAGGTGCCGACCTTTGCCACTGAGGAGAACCCCGCAGGCCTGGGGTCCACCGTGCCCGAGCTGCAATCCCTGATCGCACAGGCAGACGGCAAAACGTTTGCCAAGATGAGCTTCAGCGCCATAGCCGATGGTCTGCTCGAGCTGCTGCGGCCGCCCGCGCGCGCGGCGCAAGGCAACGCGCGCAGCCTGCCGCGACACCTTCAGAAGCCTGCGAAGGCTGCACCGGAGCGCAGCACCATCGTCATGGCCGGCTGCGAGACCCATATCTGCCTTCTGCAGACCGCGCTGGAGTTGCTCGACAACGAGTTCGAGGTCTGCATCGTGACCGATGCCTGCAGCTCGCGTGTGGAGCGAAATCGCGATGCGGCCTTCGACCGCCTGGCCGCTGCCGGCGCCGAGCTGGTCACGACGGAAATGGTCGCCTTCGAGTGGCTGCGCAGCGCAGAGCATCCGGCCTTCGCCGACGCGCTGGCGCTGGTCAAGTCCTGAACATGCGACGCTCGACCCTGTCCGGCGAGCGGCTGGTCCGTATGCTGGTGTGCTGCGGGCTGATGCTTTGCGCGGGTCAGACCCAGACCCAGCCGGCCGCGCCAGCGGCGCCCAGCGCCGATGGTGCCTACGTGATCGACCCGCGCAGCAAGCTGGCCTGGCCGCGCTGCGTGGAGGGCATGCAATGGAATGGCAAGACGTGCACCGGGCAGGCGCGTCGGATGACGCATGGGGAAGCGCTGGCCCTGGCCGGCGCGCGTTTCAGGGCCGAGGGCGTGGCCTGGCGGTGCCCCGCCTGACCGAACTGCGTCGCTGGGCGGCCACCGATCAGGCGCGACAGCTGTTTCCCGCAGCACCCCAAGACTGGACTTATACCAGCACCTCGCGCATCGACAGCTCGCAGGCCAATCCCTACAGCTACGACAACATCGCCCGAGGCACAGGCGGCCAGGACAGCCTAGGCGTGCAGCAGGGTTGGGCCGTGAACATGGGTACGGGCGAGGCGCGGGGCGATGTGTCGCGCCGCACGCCGCTGGTGGTAAGGCTGGTCTAGCCCCAGCCCCTAACGACGTACGCCATGTGAATAGCGCCCCTGCGGGGTGCTCCGGACGCGGTGAAATCGGACCTCAGGCCCGGCCGTGTTTTGCGATCAACTCCTTGGCGCTTTCCAACAGCTTCTTGCCGTCGAAGCCGCGCTTGTTCATGTCGGCCACCCACTCGTCATCCACCTCGCTGGAACGTTTCACGAACTCTCCTGCTTCCGCGGTGCTCAGCGTGTAGATGGTGTTGCCGCGCTCAACCGAGGGTTTGCGTCCCGGGACGTCGCTGGCCTGCTGTTGCTTGCCCAGCCAGGCCGAGGCGGCGAGTCCCGAGTTGGCGTCGATCACCTTTTTGAGGTCCGGTGCGAGCGATTCGTACCTGGCCTTGTTCATGGTCATCACGAAGGTCGTGGTGTACAGGCCCGGATGGCCGGCCGGAAACTCGGTGTGAAACTTCGTCAGCTCATGCACCTTCACGGCAGGCACGACTTCCCAGGGAATCACACAGGCGTCGATGGTGCCCTTGGACAGGGCGTCCGGGATCTGGGGTAGAGGCATGCCCACGGGCGTGGCGCCTACGGCTTGCAGCATCTTGGTGACCATGCGGGTCGGACCGCGCACCTTCATGCCCCGAAGGTCGGCCGGGCTCTTGATGACCTTGTCCTTGGAGTGGAACATACCCGGGCCATGCACGTGTAACGCGATGGGATGCGTTTCCTTGAACTCATCCACGGCCACTGTCTGCACGTACTCCCAATAGGCCTTGGACGTGGCTTCGGCGTTGTTGAGCATGAAGGGCAGTTCAAAGGCCTCTATACGCGGAAAGCGTCCTGCGGTGTTGCCCGGCAGCGTCCACACCACGTCAACCACGCCATCGCGGGCCTGGTCATAGAGTTGTACCGGCGTACCGCCCAGCTGCATCGCCGGGTAGGCCTCGAACTTGATGCGGCCGCCTGAATCCTTCTCGACCTTATCCATCCAGGGCTTGTGCATGGTGTTCCAGACCGCCGACATGGGCGACATGAAGGTGTGGAACTTCATGGTCACGGATTGCTGGGCCAGGCCCAGCGTGGGAATGCCCAGCGCCGCAGCAGCTGCGGTTGACTTGAGCAGGGTGCGTCGTTGCATCATCGAAGGCTCCTTTCAGACATATGGCTGAACCTTAACCAAAATGCCGGGCACTTCCTGCTGGTGCTAACCCTTGATTGCGGCAGCACGCGTTCGGGAACGACGCGCGCTCAGCCGACGTAGCGCACCAGCCACAGCGAGATAGCCGGAAAGAACAGCAGCAGCAGGGTACGGATGACGTCGCTAGCCAGGAAAGGCAGCACGCCGCGGTAGCTCTCGGCGATGGGTACATCCCTGGCCATGCCGTTGACCACATAGACGTTCAAGCCTACGGGCGGAGCCAGCAGGCCGAACCCCACGGTCATCAAGACCATGATGCCGAACCAGATCGCCACCGACTCCTTGGGCATGCCAAAGTCCAGGCCCATGACCAGCGGAAAGAAGATCGGGATGGTCAGCAGGATCATGGACAACTCATCCATGACCGCGCCCAGCAGCACGTACAGCAGCAGGATGGCTGAGACAACCATGAGGGGTGGCAGGCCCCAGCCACCCACCACGGCGGCCAGCTGCGCGGGGACCTGGGTCAGGGCCAGAGCGGCGTTCATCAGGTCAGCCCCGATGAAGATCATGAAGATCATGGCCGAGCTTTCAGCCGTTGCCAGGAAACAGTGCTTGAGCTTGGCCAGGGTCAGCTCACGCTTGAGAAGCGCAGCAACGAAGGTGGCTGCCGTACCTACGGCGGCGCCTTCGGTCGGGGTGAAGATACCCCCGTAGATGCCGCCGAACACCAGCAGGAAGATCGCAGCCATGGGCAGCACGCCCCGCAGCAGGCCCAGGCTCAGGCGCTCGGTCACCACATCTTGTTCGGGCGCGTGGCCAGGCACGACGCGTACGTAAAGAGCAATGGCTGCCATGTAGCCCAGCATGGCGATGATGCCCGGCACCATGGCGGCGGCGAAGAGCTTGGCGATATTCTGTTCGGTGAGGATGGCGTAGATCACCAAGGGCACCGAGGGCGGGATCAGTATGCCGAGTGTGCCGCCGGCAGCCAGCGTGCCGGTGGACAGGCGGCCCGAGTAACCGTGGCGCTTCATCTCGGGCAGGGCGACCGAGCTGATGGTGGCCGCCGTGGCGACTGAGGAGCCGCAGATGGCGCCGAACGCCGCACTGGCCATGACCGAGGCCATCGCAAGCCCGCCACGCACGCGCGCCATCAGGGCGCTGGCGAAGGCAAAAAGGGCCTTGGAAATACCCCCCTGCGTCGCGAAGTGGCCCATCAGGATGAAGAGCGGAATGACCGAGAGGTCGTAGCTCGCAAAGCGCGCGAAAGCCTGGGTGTTGAGGAAGTTCGCCAGCGGCAGCCAGCCCGCCTGGGCCAGATAGCCGGCGCAGCCGGCGACAAACATGGCAACGGCGATTGGCACCCGGATGGCCATGAGCACGAGCATGAGGCTGAAGATCGTCAGGGTAAGCAGCAGCGGGCTCATGACGCCTCCGCCTCAAAGCCGCGCGCGGCCTGCCAGAGGGCGATCACGGCGGTCAGGCACAGCGGGGGCACCATGAAGCAGTAGACGATCCACTCGGGAAAGCCCAGCATCATGGATGCTGATTGCGTGCGCCAAGCGCTCAGGCCACCCAGGACGGTACGCCACGCCAGCAGAGCCATGACAAGGGCCAGCAGGCCGGCACCCAGGCGGTCCAACCAGGCATTGGTGCGCGCGCTGGCTCGGCTGGTGAAGAAGTCCACGATGATGTTGCCCCGTCGAATCTGGCACCAAGGGAGGAAGAGGGCGATGGCGGCGCCAGCGGCGACGCCAGTGAGTTCAAAATCACCGACCAGCGTAATGCCCGTGGTGTTGCGCCCCAGCACGCTGAGGCAGGTCATCAGCGTGATGAGCGTGAGCAGGGCACCGGCCAGAATGGCGCAGAACGCGGCCAGCGTTTTCAATAGGATGTCGATCATGGGTGTCGCCTCCAGAAGCGGGCCGGGCGCCTTCACGCCACCTTGAGGCGGATGGACGCGAGTCCGGCCACGCCGCCTTCGAGCGTGTCGCCGGGCATTACCGCTGCAACGCCTTCGGGCGTGCCTGTGTAGATCAGGTCGCCGGGCTTGAGCTCCCAGGCGGTGCTCAGGAGCTCGATGATTTCACCGATGCTCCAGATCAGCTTGGAGACATCGCTGCGCTGGCGGTCCTCGCCGTTAACCTGCAGCCAGATGCCAGCCTGCTCGATGTCGCCGGCCTGCGCCGCGGGGGTGAGCGCTCCGATGGGACACGCCTCGTCAAAGGTCTTGCCGATGCACCACGGACGCCCCAGCTTCTTCTGCTCGCCCTGCAGGTCGCGGCGCGTCATGTCCAGGCCCACGCCATATCCCCAGATGTGCTTGCGCGCATCGGCCGCCTTGATGTTCTTGCCCCCCGTGCCGATGGCCGCCACCAGTTCGATCTCGTGGTGGAAGTCCTTGGTGAGGCTGGGATAGCGCAGCGTGGCCGTCTGGCCGGGCTCCACCACCAGAGCAGTATCGGCGGGCTTGATGAAGAAGAAGGGCGGCTCGCGACCAGTGAAGCCCATTTCCTGGGCGTGCGCCACGTAGTTGCGGCCCACGCAGTAGATGCGGCAAACGGGAAAGCGTTCCTGGCGGCCGACCACCGGCACCGAAACCTGGGCTGGCGCGGGGATGACGTAACTCATGCAAGCCTTTCTTCTTTGTGGATGCCCAGGGACTGCTGCACCGGGCGATCGGAGAAACTGAAGAGCACGCAGCCGCCAGATGATTGCAGACGCAGCGCGTGCCAGGACGGCACAACAAAATGGTCGCATGCCTCAAAGTCGAATCGTAGCGGACCCCCGGGCGCGTCGACGTACGCAGTTCCCGCACCCTCCACGACGCTGTAGACCGCGCCGTCGGTCTGCCGTGAGGACCGCCCCTCAAAGGCGGGTGGTAGCCGCTGCAGGAAGGGCTGGATGGTGGGCATGGGGCTGGCGCCGGTCAGCGGGTTGATATACCGCAGCTTGAATCCGTCCCAGGGGTCTAGGGGCTCGGCGCGCTCTAGCTGGTGCAGCGCCTCGCGGCTGCGCTCGTAGGGATAGCTGAAGATGGGTGAAGTCGCGCCGAAGGGCGCATCTCCGCGCAGCGGTGCCATGTTGTAGCCATAGCGCGCGAAGCTGGAACCCTCTGAACGACTCAACGCCTGCGACCGCGCCGAACCGTCCTCGGCAAAACCCGCGTCGAAGAAGCGGACCAGGGGAATGTCCAGCCCGTCGAGCCAGACCACCGGCTCGTCGGCTTCCTGCCCGCGAGCGTCGCCGCAGCTGCGGCCGGGATGCCCGTGGTCGTGCCAGGTCCAGCTGGGGGTGATGATGAAGTCGCCCGGATGCATGGTGCTGCGTTCGCCGTCCACCGTGGTGTAGGCGCCACGCCCTTCGACGATGAAACGCAGTGCGGTTTGCGTGTGGCGGTGGCTGGGCGCGATTTCGCCCGGCAGGAGCAGCTGCAGTCCGGCGTAGAGCGACTGCGTCACCGCCGATTGGCCGCGTAGCGCGGGGTTCTCCAAAATCAGCACGCGTCGCACGGCCTCTGCGGCTGTGATGAGCTCGCCGGCGCGCATCAGGTGGGGCCGCACCTCGCCGTATCTCCAGAGGGCCGGGACGCAGGGCGAGGCCGGCCGTGGCGGGACAAGGCTGTGCAGCACCTCCCAAAGGGGCGTCAGATGCAGGGGCGACGTCGCCTGGTAGAGGTCGCTGCGCTCGGCATGCGCTGGATGAGGGGCGTTCATGGCGGCTCCTGTGGGCAACAGCGTGGTCAGCGGTCCGGCGGCAGGCCCGGACCCGGGTTCAGCCCGACTTCGCCAGCAGCGTGAAGTGCTCGACTTGCGGCGGGCTGGCGAAAAAGGGGCCAACGATCGCGCGCCATTCAGCAAAGGCGGGGGACTGGCGGAAATGCACCGTGTGATCTTCCAGCGTCTCCCAGAAGATCATCAGTATGTAGCGCTCCGGGTGTTCCACGCCCTGGTTCACCTTGAAGCCCCGGTAACCCCGCGCCTTGCTGATGACCGTGGCCAGCCCGCGCTGGAGGGCTTCATCAAACGCGGCCTGCTGGTCGGCGTGGATGCGGATATCGGCAATTTCCAGGATCATGTTGCAGTACCTCGTGTGGCGTTCGGATGCGCACATTGTCCATGACGACCGGCGCCCTGTGAACTGGTTTCATGCCTCGGGGTATCCTCGCGCCATGAAGCTTTACAACTACTTTCGCTCCTCCGCCTCCTTTCGTGTGCGCATCGCGCTGGCGCTTAAGGGGCTGGACTACGAGTACCTGCCCGTGCACCTCGTGCGCGGCGACCAGAAGCAGCCTGCGTACGCCGAACTCTCTCCGGACCGGCTGGTGCCGCTGCTCGAAGAGGACGATGGAAGCCGCCTGAGCCAGTCCATGGCCATCATCGAATACCTGGACGAAACCCGTCCCGAGCCGCCATTGCTCCCTGCCGACGCCCTGGGACGCGCGCGCGTGCGCGCCCTGGCTCAGTCGGTCGCCTGCGAGATTCACCCTCTCAACAACCTGCGGGTGCTCAAGTACCTGGTGCGCGAGATGAAGGTCAGCGAAGACGACAAGAACAGTTGGTACCGCCACTGGGTGCGGACTGGCCTGGAGAGCTTTGAGCGCCAGCTGACCCAGCTCGGGGCCTGGCGACAGGCTGTGGGTCTGGCGCCATCGGTCTACTGCTGGGGAGACACGCCCGGCCTCGCCGATTGCTGTCTCGTGCCGCAAATCTTCAACGGCAAGCGTTTCGAGGTCAATCTTGATGGCCTGCCCCTGACGCTCGCCGTCTTCGACGCCTGCATGCGTCTGCCTGCCTTCCAGCAGGCCCAGCCCTCAAGCTGCCCGGACAACGAGCCCTGAAGCCCGTGCATCCAGACTGGATCACCCCCAAGTGGCCAGCGCCCGCCCAAGTGCGGGCCGTCTGCACCACGCGGGCGGGTGGCCGTTCGCAGGCGCCTTACGACAGCCTCAACCTGGGCGACCACGTGGGCGACGATCCACTGGCAGTCGGTGCCAACCGCGCTCTTCTGGCCCAGGCGCTGGATGCGCGACCGGTGTTCCTGCAGCAGATCCATGGTCGCGACATAGTGTCCCTGGACCGGCACACGCCACACGGGACACCCGGCGATGCCTGCCACACGCGGCAGCGCGGCGTAGCCTGCACCATCATGATCGCGGATTGCTTACCCTTGCTGTACACCGATGCACGGGGCAGTTTCGTGGCGGCTGCACATGCCGGCTGGCGTGGTCTGGCCGGGGCGGACGGAGTGGGAGTGCTTGAAACTCTTCAGGCCGCCCTGGGAGAGCCCGGGTCGCACGTGATGGTCTGGCTGGGCCCCTGCATCGGGCCGCAGGCGTTTGAGGTCGGGTCTGAGGTTCGCGCAGCGTTTGTGGCGCATGACGGACGCGCCGCAAGCTGCTTCGAACCGGCCCACGAAGCCGGCAAATGGCTGGCCGACCTGCCCTCGCTGGCGCGTCAGCGCCTGCAGGCGCTTGGCATCACCCAGGTCTACGGTAATGACGGTGGTGCGGGCTGGTGTACCGCCACCCAGGCTTCACGGTTCTTTTCGCACCGGCGCGACCGCGTCAGCGGTCGTCTCGCGGCCTGCATCTGGCTGACTTGAGGCGTCGGCCCTTGCGTTTCCCTCCTGGGCAGCCTGCCAGCTAGCCAGTTCCTCGGCCTCCCGCTGTCGGCGCATTTTCTTGCGGGCTGGTGTCGCAAGGATGTACAGCACCAGGGCGACCGGGGCCACGCCGTAAAGAACGAAGGTGATCACGGCCCCAAGCAGCGTGCCCACCGGGCTGCTTGCTTCGGCGACCGCCATCATCAGGACAACATAAAGCCAGCCGATTGCAATCAGTATAAGGAACATGGGATATATTTGATCGATGTCAGCCAGTCTTGAGGGATCGCCTGAGATACTGCGTCTGACACGGCAACGACAGCGAGGATTGAGAGTGGCACAGCATACCCCCGATTTCTGGACCCAGGCGCAACAACAACAACAGGCCCTGGCCGATCAGTGGCTCAAGCTTTTTCAGCCCGCTCAGGGCGCAGACGACCGCAGCGCGGCCCCGGTGCCCCAGGTCGAGGCTGCGGCTCATATTCCCCCGGAGAAACTGCAGGCCCTGCAGCACCAGTACCTGCAGGACCTGGCCCAGCTCATGGAGCAGGGCGGCGCCGCGGCGCTGGCGGCCCAGGACCGGCGTTTTGCAGGGGAGGCCTGGAGCAGCAACCCCTTTGCCACCATGGCCGCAGCCAGCTATCTGCTCAATGCACGCGCCCTGATGCAGATGGCCGACGCAGTGCAGGCCGACGCCAAGACGCGGGCCCGGATCCGGTTCACGGTGGACCAGTGGATCGCGGCCAGTGCGCCCAGCAATTACCTGGCCTTCAACGCCGATGCGCAGAAGAAGGCCGTGGAGACCCACGGCGAGAGCATTGCCAAGGGCCTGCAGAACCTGCTGCACGACCTCCAGCAGGGGCACGTGAGCATGACCGATGAAAGTCAGTTCGAGGTCGGTCGCAACGTAGCCACCAGCGAAGGCGCTGTCGTTTACGAGAACGACCTGTTCCAGCTCATCGAATACAAGCCACTGACCGAAAAAGTCTACGAGCGGCCCTTCCTCCTCATTCCGCCCTGCATCAACAAGTTCTACATCCTGGACCTACAGCCGGACAACTCCTTCATCCGCTACGCCGTGGCGCAAGGGCACCGCACCTTCGTGGTGAGCTGGCGCAACCCGGACGAATCGCTGGCGCACAAGACCTGGGACGACTACATCGAGGATGCCGCCATCCGCGCAATTACGGTGGTGCGTGAGATCACCGGCGCAAGCGACATCAATGCGCTGGGCTTCTGCGTGGGCGGCACAATCCTGGGCACTGCGCTGGCCGTGCTGGCCGCGCGCGGCGAGAAGCATGTGCACAGCGCCACCCTGCTCACCACTTTTCTCGACTTCACCGACACCGGCATCATGGACGTCTTCATCGACGAGGGCATGGTGCGCTATCGTGAGCAGCAACTGGGCCAGGGCGGGTTGATGCACGGTCGAGACCTGGCGTCCACCTTCAGCTTCCTGCGGCCCAACGACCTGGTCTGGAACTACGTTGTTGGCAACTACCTCAAGGGGGAAACCCCGCCCCCTTTCGACCTGCTGTACTGGAATGGGGACAGCACCAATCTGCCCGGCCCTTTCTATGCCTGGTACCTGCGAAACACCTACCTGGAAAACAGCCTGATCCAGCCCGGCAAGCTTACGGTCTGCGGCGAAAGGTTGGACCTGCGCAAGGTGGATATTCCCGTCTACATCTACGGCTCGCGCGAGGACCACATCGTCCCTATCGCCGGCGCCTACGCCAGTACCCAGGTGCTGCCCGGCAAGAAGCGCTTTGTGATGGGGGCCTCGGGTCACATCGCCGGAGTGATCAACCCGCCAGCCAAGAAAAAGCGCAGCCACTGGATTCGGGCGGACGGCAAGCTGCCCAAGACTTTTGACAACTGGTGCAAAGGGGCGCAGGAACACGCCGGCAGTTGGTGGACCGACTGGTCCGACTGGCTCAAGGCGCAGGCTGGCAAGCAGATTGCCGCACCTCGCAAGTACGGCAAGGCGGGCAAGTACAAGGTCATCGAGGCGGCCCCCGGCCGCTATGTGAAAGAGAAGGCGCAGTAGGACGGTCCACGCGCAACTCCGCTTCAATCTGCTGTCCCGACAGCGCCACACACAGGAGGTTAATCATGGAAGACATCGTCATCGTTGCCGCAGCCCGCACCGCCGTGGGCAAGTTCGGAGGCTCGCTCGCCCGCACGCCGGCCACGGAGCTAGGGTCCATCGTCATCAAGTCGCTGCTTGAGCGCAGCAAGCTGGCACCCGAGCAGGTGGGCGAGGTCATCCTCGGTCAGGTTCTGGCCGCCGGGTGCGGACAGAACCCGGCGCGCCAAGCGCTCATGAAGAGCGGCCTGCGCAAGGAAACCCCGGCGCTCACCATCAACGCTGTCTGCGGCTCCGGCCTCAAGGCCGTGATGCTGGCCGCTCAGGCCGTGGCCGCCGGCGACAGCGAGATCGTCATTGCCGGAGGGCAGGAGAATATGAGCGCCAGTCCGCACGTGCTGCAGGGCTCGAGGGACGGCCAGCGCATGGGCGAGTGGAAGATGATCGACTCCATGATCGTCGACGGCCTGTGGGACGTCTACAACCAGTACCACATGGGGATCACGGCCGAGAACGTGGCCAAGCAATACGGCATCACGCGGGAGATGCAGGACGCCCTGGCCCTGGCCAGCCAGCACAAGGCCACGGCCGCGCAGGACGCGGGCAAGTTCAAGAACGAGATCGTCCCCGTGCTCCTGCCCCAGAAAAAGGGCGACCCTCTGGTTTTTGACGCGGATGAGTTCATCAACCGCAAGACCAGTGCCGAGGCCCTGGCCGGCCTGCGGCCTGCCTTTGACAAGGCCGGTGGCGTGACGGCGGGCAATGCTTCGGGCATCAACGACGGTGCAGCGGCGGTGATGGTCATGACGGCCAAGAGGGCCGCCGCGTTGGGCCTGCAACCCCTGGGCCGTATTGCCAGCTACGCCACCAGCGGTCTGGACCCGGCGACCATGGGCATGGGCCCGGTACCGGCGTCGCAGAAGGCGCTGGCGCGTGCCGGCTGGAAGGCCGCCGACCTGGACCAACTCGAGATCAACGAAGCCTTTGCAGCCCAGGCATGCGCCGTCAACAAGGAAATGGGCTGGGACACCAGCAAGGTCAACGTCAACGGCGGTGCCATCGCCATCGGGCACCCGATTGGCGCCTCGGGCTGCCGCATCCTTGTCACTCTGCTGCACGAGATGCAGCGCCGTAATTCAAAGAAAGGCATTGCGAGCCTGTGCATTGGTGGCGGCATGGGGGTGGCCTTGACCATTGAGCGCTGAGCCGCCGCGTTTCATGCAAGGGTGAAACGCGCGGGTTTTGCCTAGGTCCGCACGGGCAGTGCCCGGCGTAGATTGTGTTCAGATTTCAAACAGGAGTTCATCATGGTTCAGAAAGTGGCGTATGTGACGGGTGGCATGGGTGGCATCGGTACCGCCATCTGTCAGCGCCTGCACAAAGAGGGTTTCAAGGTCATCGCGGGCTGTGGCCCAACGCGCGACCACGCCAAATGGCTGGCTGAGCAGAGGGCACAGGGCTACACCTTCTACGCCTCGGTGGGCAACGTGGGCCTGTGGGACTCCACGGTGGAGGCCTTCGGCAAGGCCAAGGCCGAGCACGGAACCATTGATGTGCTGGTGAACAACGCAGGCATTACCCGCGACCGCATGTTCCTGAAGATGACGCGCGAGGACTGGGACGCCGTCATCGAGACCAACCTCACCTCCATGTTCAACGTGACCAAGCAGGTCGTGGGCGATATGGTTGAAAAAGGCTGGGGCCGCATTATCAACATCAGCAGCGTCAACGGCGAGAAGGGGCAGGCCGGCCAGACCAACTACTCCGCGGCCAAGGCCGGCATGCACGGCTTCACGATGGCCCTGGCGCAGGAGCTGGCCAACAAGGGTGTGACGGTCAATACCGTAAGCCCGGGCTATATCGGCACCGACATGGTCAAGGCCATCCGTCCCGACGTGCTGGAGAAGATCGTAAGCACCATCCCAGTCAAGCGCCTGGGCGAGCCGAGCGAGATTGCCTCAATTGTCGCTTGGCTCGCGGGCGAGGAAAGCGGGTATTCCACGGGCGCCGACTTCTCGGTCAATGGTGGTTTGCACATGGGCTGAGCGAACGCCACCGGATCACACAACTCCACGGCCCCGCCTCGGTGGGGCTTTTTTTGGCCCGCTGGCTCAGAGGGTGCGGTACATCACGTAGGTGTCCACCAAGCCCAGAGCCGGGTGCGCAAAGGCCTGCGGCAGCCGGCCCACGATCTCGAAGCCGCAGGACTGCCAGAGCCGGACCGCGCGCTCGTTGCTGCTGATGACAAAGTTGAACTGCATGGCCCGAAAGCCGCGCGAGGCCGCGTGTTGCAGGGAATGGGCGCACATGGCTCGGGCGACGCCGCTGCCCGTGGCCGAGGCCAAGGTCATGTAGCCGCAGTTGCACACGTGCCGCCCGCCGCCGGCCTGGTTGGGGCGCAGGTAGTACGTTCCGAGCAGCACCCCGTTGGCTTCCGCGACGAAGGTCTCCCGGTCGGGACCGGTCCAGTAGGCCAGCGCGTCCTCGGGGCTCATGTCGGGATCGAGGGCGTAAGTCGTGCCGGCCCGAATCACAGGCAGGATGATCTCAAGGATGGCGGCCGCGTCTTGCGGTTTAGCGGGACGGATGTTCATGGTTTTCTGGTAGTCGGGGCGTGCGGTCCGGCAGCGCGCGGGCCAGTGCCGTGAGCGCTTCGGTCGCGCATGCTTGGCCCGGCGACATGTGCGCCCATTGTCACGCTTTCGCGGGATCACGGCCCCCCGGCTTGCCTTGCGGTCATCCCAATTGCGGTAGATTGGGGTTCCAACCGGTACCTTCGCATGATGGATCTCATGTCCCTGCTCGCTTCGCGCGTGGCTTTGCCCAGCATCCCGCGGGTGATTGCGCTGGCGCTCACGGAACTCAATGGCGGGGAGCCGGACCCGGAGCGTGTGAGTACGCTGCTCGAAAAAGACCCGGTCATGACGGTGCGCCTGCTCAAGGTGGCCAATTCGGCGCGGTTCCAGCTGGGCAAGCCGGTGGGCACCGTGGCTTCGGCGGTGGCTCTGCTGGGCCTGCGACCGGTGCGCGACATGACGATCGAGGCGGCCATGACCAGTGCCTTTCGCAAGGTGGGCGGCGTCGACATGAAGCAGTTCTGGCGCTACAGTCTGGACACGGCCCGCGTGACGGAGCTGCTCACGGGCAAGAAGGTGGTCGCGGTATCGCCCTACACCGTGGGCCTGGTTCATGCCCTGGGCGAGCTGGTTATGCACCGCGGCATGCCGGCCGAGATGGAGCGGCTCAGCGCTCGTGTGAATGTCTTTTCGCCGCGGCGCGCACGCGCCGAATACCAGATGCTGGGCTACAGCTACGCACAGGTCGGCGCGGGGTTTGCGCGGGCCTGGAACCTGCCGGATGCCCTGGTGGAGACGCTGGAGCACCAGGACGCGCCGTTCCAGCGCGAGGGCTACGAGCCCATGGCCGGCATCCTGCATGTGGCCTCCTGGCGCTGCCGTGCCCACGAGATGCGCTACACCGAGCGCAGGCTCGCCGTCACATTTCCCGACGAGACGGCGCTGGCGCTCGGGCTGGACGTATCCGTGGTGCTGGCGCATGCGCCGGTGGATTGGGCCTCCAGCCGGGAGGCGCAGCTGTTCCTGGAATAGGTACAGGTGCGCCGGTCAAGAACTCAGGCGGTGTAGCCTAGCACGGCGAAGTAATTTAGCCCCGTGCCGGCGGCCACGAAGCCGTGCCACACCGCATGCGGGTAGCGCACCCGTGAGTCCAGCATGAAAAAGAACACCCCCACGGTATAGGCCAGACCGCCCGCCACGAGCAGGATCAGGCCGTTGGAGGGCACACGCTCCACTAGCGGCACGGCCGCAATCAGCACCAGCCAGCCCATGGCCAGGTAGAGGCCGGTGGACAGCCAGGGGTGCGAGAGGCGGTCGAAGGCCTTGAGCGTGACGCCCGCAGCAGCCATGGTCCACACCAGGCCAAACAGCGTCCAGCCCCAGGCACCGCCCATGACACCCAGCGCAAATGGCGTGTAGCTGCCGGCAATGAAGAGGTAGACCGCGCCGTGATCCAGCTTCATGAACACGCGCTTGGCGCGCCCCTGCGGCAGGGCATGGTAGAGCGTGGACGTGAAATACATCAGCACCATGGTGGCCGCGAACACCGATGTCCCAACGATGTTGGCCGCGCTTTGCGGGCTGACGGCCACGATCAGGATGGGCGCGGCCACGAGCGCGGCCAGCAGGGCCAGGCCGTGGCTCAGACCCTTGGCGATTTCCTCGCCAAGGGTCTGGGGACGTTCGGTCATAAAAGCATTCTCCCATGCGACTGTGCAGGGCGTGTGTCATGCCAATCTGAGTTCCATTGACAAGGAGCGTTCGCGCTGAGCCTGCACCCGTTCGGGCTGAGCCTGTCCAAGCCCCCCGCAGCCCTGCAACGGCGCTTTAGACAAGCGGTCCAGTGGCCCCGCCTATTTGCGCTGGCGCTCCTTGTCGTAGTCTTCGTAGGACTTGCGGTTCACCCTGCCCATGCATTCTTCGTAGCCGCCGGGCGGCAGCTTGCGGCACTCGCTCTCGGCGCTGGCCTTGCTGACTTCGTACCAGGCCCGGGTGCTGCAGGCGGTGAGTGGCAGGGCAGCCAGCAAGGCGAGCAGGAGGGTGAGTGGGCGGTATGGCATGCGCGCGTGTACAGCCGGTGTGCTTGCTACAGTCTGCGCATCGCTTCCACCACGACACCCAGCATGAGCCTGCAATCCGTCCGCGAATTCTACCAGTCCCGCCAGCTGGACATCCCCATCATCGAACTTGCCACCAGCACCGCCACCGTCGCCCTGGCCGCCCAGGCCCATGGGGTCGAACCCGGGCGCATCGCCAAGACCCTGGCCTTCCGTTTGGGCGACGGGCGCGTGGTGTTGCTAGTGTGCAGCGGCGACCGGCGCATCGACAACCGCAAGTTCAAGGACGCCTTCGGCCGCGGCAAGATGCTGCCCACCGAAGAGGTGGTGCAGCTCACCGGCCACCCCGTGGGCGGGGTCTGCCCCTTCGGCCTGGCCCAGCCGCTGCCGGTGTATCTCGATGCTTCGCTGCAGGCTTACGACGAGGTGCTGCCGGCAGCCGGCGACATCCATGCTGCGGTGCGCATCAGCCCGGCACAACTGGCCGAACTGACCCAGGGGCAGTGGGTGGATGTCTGCCAGCTGGCCTGAGCACGGGCGTGGCCTGCGCGAGATTGGTCGGGCCTGCTTCGGCAACCTCTCGCTGTGGGAAGTGGTGGATGCGCGGGGCGGCAAGCTCGTGGGCCTGGCGCAGCGGCGGCGGCAACACGGGGTGCTGCTGGTGGCGGGGGTGCTGATGGCGCCGCCGCCGTGGGAGCGGTTCGAGGCGCTGGGGCGGGCGGACGATGCGGTGGTGTTGCGGGGGCGGACGGTGGGTTGCGAGGCCTTGGTGTGGCGGGGGGTGTTGGGCGAGGCTTGGGGGGATGTGCTGCAACGGCGGCAGGATGGGGCGATCAGGTGGGGGCGTGGGATTGCCGTCGTGGGGGGGTACAAACGGCCAGGTTCAGCGAGCTGCAGCCAGTGAATGGCTACTGGATCCGAACGGCAGGGCACATCCAGCGGCCGGTCGCCTCGGCACCCAAGGTTACGGGGGGAGTACGGCCTTGGACGAATTGCGAGAGATGTGGCGAATACAACCCTTAGAACTTATCCGTAAATAAGGTTCACTGAGAGCGGAACTTTGCGGAAGGCGATGATGGCGGCGGCAAGATGGTTCAGAGCGGTAAAGCTTCGATCTAGCTTCTCGTAGCGAACCAGCAGTTTACGGAAGCGGTTGAA
>JADCGR010000042.1 GCA_020248905.1 Curvibacter sp.
AGGCCTTGGCCTGGCCACCAAACTTGGCCGCCAGCACGGTGGTGATGGCCGCCGTCAGCGTGGTCTTGCCATGGTCCACGTGGCCAATCGTGCCCACGTTGACGTGCGGCTTGGTCCGCTCAAATTTCTCTTTTGCCATTTTTCAGATCTCCAGAAAGGATGCAGAAAGCAATACGAATCAAACACCACGACGCGCCGGCAAGGGCCGCGCACCTCAATTGGTGCCCATGGCGGGAATCGGACCCGCGACCTCTCCCTTACCAAGGGAGTGCTCTACCACTGAGCCACATGGGCAGTATCTGCTCATCACCTGCGCGACGGACACTTGGAGCGGGAGACGGGAATCGAACCCGCGTCATCAGCTTGGAAGGCTGGGGTTCTACCATTGAACTACTCCCGCATCGAATCGCCTGGACGACCCGGGACGCCCAAGACACTCGCCCTGACCTCGCTTCACGTATCCATCGCTGGTGGAGAGGGCTGGATTCGAACCAGCGTACTCGTAAGAGGGCAGATTTACAGTCTGCTGCCATTAACCACTCGGCCACCTCTCCATGGTGAACCGGGAATTATGCCATGGATTTTTAAATCTGCCGGGGTCCGACGGCGCGCCCGCTCACCAGGAAACGCCCTTCCCATGCCCGCGCAGGTAGGCCTGTGCCTGACCAAAGTGACCGCAACCCAGAAACGGCTGCGGAGGGCGGCGCGCCGAAAGCGGCGAGGGATGGTTGGCGCTGAGCACGAGATGCCGGCCTCCCGCTTCCAGGCCCGCCCGCTCCGCCACTTTCTGGGCATGCGCACCCCAGAGCATGAAAACCAGCCCTGAGGCGCTGGTCACCAAAGATTGAACGATGGAATCAGTGAGTACTTCCCAACCGAAGCCGGAGTGGCTGGCTGGCAATCCGTCTTCAACGGTCAGGCAGGTGTTGAGCAGCAGGACGCCCTGCTCTGCCCAGGGCCGCAAGGAACCATGGGCTGGAGGGGTCCAGGGCGCAAGCGCCGGATCGCGGGCCAGCTCCTGAAAAATGTTGTTCATTGACGGCGGAAGCTTGAGCCCGGGTGCCACGGAAAACGCCAGGCCTTCCGCCTGCCCGGGTCGGTGATAAGGGTCTTGCCCAAGGATGACCACGCGCACCTTTGCCCGAGGCGTCAGTTCCAGGGCATGCAGCGGCCGTGGCGGATAGATCACCGCCCCCGCCGCCAGCCGCGCCGCCAGCTTCAGCCCCAGGCTCCGACCCTCGGTGCTGTCGAAGAAGGCTGAGACCAGCGGCTGCCAGTCTTGGGCCACGGCCCATTGCTGAGGCGCCCAGGCGGACAGGCGGTCCGGCGGCGGCACCGGCGTGCCGAAAAGCCGACCCTTGGTCATCAGGCAAAGAGTTCGGCCAGCGCAGCACCTGGCTCATCCGCACGCATGAAGGCCTCGCCGACCAGGAAGGCGTGGACGCCCGCTGCGCGCATGCGCTGCACGTCGGCGCGCCCCAGAATGCCGGACTCTGTGATCAGCAGCTTGTCGGCCGGCACACGGGCCTGCAGACCCAGCGTGGTCTCGAGTGTGACCTCGAAAGTGCGCAGATTGCGGTTGTTGATCCCGAGTAGCGGCGTCCTCAGCCTGATCGCGCGGTCCAGCTCGGCGCCATCGTGCACCTCGACCAGAACAGCCATGTCCAGGGCCAAGGCGATCGCTTCCAGGTCGCGCATCTGCGCGTCGTCCAGACAGGCGGCGATAAGCAGGATGCAGTCGGCGCCCATGGCCCGCGACTCATAGATCTGGTAGGGATCGACTAAAAAATCTTTGCGCAGCACAGGCAGGTCGCAGGAAGCCCGGGCCTGCTTGAGGTAGTCGGGCTGTCCCTGGAAGAAATGCCGGTCGGTCAGCACCGAGAGACAGGCTGCGCTGGTCTTGCCGTCGCCTTCGGCATAGCTTTGCGCAATGTCGGCGGGGATGAAATCTTCGCGCAGCACGCCCTTGCTAGGGCTGGCCTTCTTGATCTCGGCGATCACTGCGGCCTGTCCAGCCGCGACCTTGGCGTGCAAGGCGCCCGCGAAGTCGCGGGTGAGCACGCGCGACTCGGCGTCAGCACGCATGGCGGCAAGCGATTTCTTCTTGATGGCGGACGTGACCTCCTCCCGCTTGATCGCCACGATCCTCTCAAGGATGTCGCTCATCGCAACACCTCCGGGCTGCGCACTGCGGTACACGCCCGCTGCGCAGCGGCCGTGCGCGGGCTCATACCGCGGCCCCAAGACGATGGGCCACCGTTACCAGCTGCTCCAGCTTGGCCTTGGCCGCACCCGAGGCTATGGCTTCGCGGGCCCGCGTTACGCCCGCTGCCATGGTGTCAACCACATTGGCAGCATAGAGCGCCACGCCTGCATTGAGCGCAACGATGTCGCTGGCCACGCCAGGCTGGCCCTCCAGCACCGAGAGCAGCATGGCACGCGACTGTTCGGGGGTCTCGACGCGGATGTTGCGCGTGCTGGCCATGGTGAGGCCGAAGTCCTCAGGGTGGATCTCGTACTCGCGAATCGCGCCGTCCTTGAGTTCTCCCACCAGGGTGCCCGCGCCGAGGCTGATCTCGTCCATGCCATCCTTGCCGTAGACCACCACGGCGTGTTCAGTGCCCAGGCGCTGTAGCGCACGGACCTGGATGCCGACCAGATCCGCGTGGAAGACGCCCATGAGGATGTTGGGGGCGCCGGCCGGGTTGGTCAGCGGCCCGAGGATGTTGAAAAGAGTCTTGACGCCCAGCTCGCGCCGCACCGGCGCCACATTCTTCATGGCCGGGTGGTGGTTCGGCGCAAACATGAAGCCCACGCCGGTTTCGGCAATGCACTGCGAGATGGCCTCGGGCTTGAGGTTGATGTTGATGCCCAGCGACTCCATCACATCGGCGCTGCCGCTCTTGCTGGAGACGCTGCGCCCGCCGTGCTTGCTGACCTTGGCGCCTGCAGCGGCTGCCACGAACATGGCACAGGTGGAAATGTTGAACGTGTGTGCACCGTCACCGCCCGTACCGACGATGTCTACCAGATGCTTGCGGTCGGCGATGTGGACCTTGGTTGAGAACTCGCGCATGACCTGCGCCGCGGCCGTGATCTCGCCGATGGTTTCCTTCTTCACGCGCAGGCCGGTGATGAGCGCGGCCATGAGCACAGGTGACATCTCGCCGCCCATGATGAGGCGCATGATGTGCAGCATCTCGTCGTGAAAAATCTCCCGGTGCTCGATGACGCGCTGCAGCGCCTCCTGCGGGGTGATCTGGTGGGGCTGGGGCATGGGGGTGGTCTCAGGCTTGTTCAAGAAAGTTCCTAAGCATGGCATGGCCGTGCTCGGTCAGGATGGATTCGGGATGGAACTGCACGCCTTCGATCGACAAGGTGGCGTGGCGCACACCCATGATCTCACCGTCATCGGTCCAGGCAGTCACGCGCAGCTCGGGCGGGCAGCTGCTGCGCTCGATCGCCAGGGAGTGGTAGCGGTTCACGGTGAGCCGCTCGGGCAGGCTGACGAACACACCTTCCTGGGTCGTGGTGATGACACTGGTCTTGCCGTGCATGAGCGCTTTGGCACGTATGATCTTTCCGCCAAAGGCCGCGCCTACGCTCTGGTGGCCCAGACAGACACCCAGAATAGGCAGCTTCCCGGCAAAGTGGCGGATCGCCGCCACCGAGATGCCAGCCTCCGCTGGCGAGCACGGGCCAGGCGAGATGACCAGACGATCGAGCTGGCCGGCATTGAGCTTGGCCTCAATCTGTTCGAGGCTGATCTCGTCATTGCGGTGCACCTCGACCTCGGCTCCGAGTTCGCCGAAGTACTGCACGAGGTTGTAGGTGAACGAATCATAGTTGTCCACCATGAGGAGCTTAATGTTCTTGGTCATGAGGCTCACTCCAGACCCTGCTCGACCAGCTCGCTGGCACGGATCAGCGCGCGCGCCTTATGCTCGGTCTCGCGCCATTCCATCTCGGGCACCGAATCGGCCACCACACCGGCGGCAGCCTGCACGTAGAGCGTGTCGTTCTTGATGATGCCAGTGCGGATGGCAATGGCCACATCCATGTCGCCCGCATAACTCAGGTATCCGCAGGCACCGCCATAGAGCCCGCGCTTGCTGGGCTCGAGCTGGTCGATCAACTCCATGGCATGCACTTTGGGCGCGCCCGTGAGCGTGCCAGCCGGGAAGGTGGCCCTAAGCACGTCCATCGAACTCATGCCATCTTTCAGCAGACCTTCGACGTTGCTCACGATGTGCATCACGTGGCTGTAGCGCTCCACCACAAAGGCCTCGGTCACCTTGACGCTGCCGGTCTTCGCGATACGCCCGATGTCGTTGCGCGCGAGATCAATGAGCATCACATGCTCGGCACGTTCCTTGGGGTCATTGACCAGCTCAACCTCGGTCGCCTTGTCGGCCTCAGGGTTGGCCCCACGCGGGCGCGTGCCGGCCAGCGGACGGATGGTGACCTTCTGACCCTCGGGTGTTTGCTCCTGCCGCACCAGGATCTCCGGCGAGGCCCCCACCACGTGGAAGTCTCCGAAGTGATAGTAGTACATGTAGGGCGAGGGATTGAGCGAACGCAGCGCGCGGTAAAGCGAAAGGGGCGACTCGGTGTAGCGCTTGTGCAGGCGCTGGCCGACCTGGACCTGCATGAAGTCGCCAGCGGCGATCAGCTCCTTGGCGCGCTCCACCGCAGCGATGTAGTCGTCCCGGGCAAACTCGCGCCCGACCTCATGTTCGGTGCTGGGCCGGATGGCCGGCGCCTGCACCGAAGTACCCAGACGCGCACGCAGCTCAGCCAGCCGCGCCTGCGCGCGGGCATAGGCCTGGGGCTGGCCCGGGTCGGCGTAGACGATGAGGTAGAGCTTGCCCGAGAGGTTGTCGATGACGGCCAGCTCTTCGCACTGCAGCAGCAGGATGTCGGGGCAATCCAGCGTGTCGGGCGGGCAGCTGTGGACCAGCTTCTTCTCAATGTGGCGCACCGTGTCATAGCCGAAGTAGCCGGCCAGGCCACCGCAGAAACGCGGCAGGCCCGGTTGCAGCGCGACCTTGAAACGCTGGTGGTAGGCGGCAACGAAGTCCAGCGGGTTGCCGCGCGCGGTCTGGACCACCTGGCCATCGGTCACCACTTCGGTTATTGCGGGCTCGCCAAAGCCGCGCGAGCGCACCAGGGTGCGCGCGGGCAAGCCAATGAAGCTGTAGCGCCCAAAACGCTCACCGCCGACCACCGACTCCAGCAGGAAGCTGTGGCGTCCACCGTCCTGAGCGTGGGCCAGTTTGAGGTAGAGGGAGAGCGGGGTTTCCAGATCGGCAAATGCCTGGGCCAGCAAGGGGATGCGGTTGTAGCCTGCGCGGGCCCGCTCGTTGAATTCAGATTCGGTCATCACGGAAAAGACTCCGGTTCGGTGCCGGACTGGGCCGCACACCGGGCACGTCCTGCCCTGTTCATTCAAGGGCCCCGATGGGCGGGGCGGGGGTCGGGGCCGCGCTGGCGAAAGATGCCAGGGGCCCGGATCGCGCCGACAGGCGCGTAAACGTCAGGCCCGCCAGGGCCAGGCTCCCCGGTCGCCACAACCTGTGCTGATGAGGCGGTGAATGAACATGCTGGCAGTTTATCGCAGACTGGTACCAGACAAACCCTGATGCCTGAGGCCGCACGTCATCCGCGATAATAAAACGAACGATCGTACGTTTTGGAGGTTTTCATGTGGTCTGTCTTGCGCCCGTCCCTGTTCATCCTCTTGCTGGGCTTGAGCCTGCGGGGCTCGGCCACGGAGGCTGGTGGGATCAACTTCCCCGCCCAGGTGGACGTCAGCGCAAGCTCGCTGCGCCTCAACGGCGCGGGTGTGCGCTACAAGGCCGTGTTCAAGGTTTATGCAGCCGGCCTGTACACTGGGCGCAAGGTCAACTCGCTTGAAGAGCTACTGAAAACGCCAGAGCCCAAGCGCATGAGCGTCACCATGCTGCGGGAAGTCGATGCGACCGAGCTGGGCAAGCTCTTTTCGCGGGGCATGGAGGACAACATGGACCGCGCCACGTTTGCCCAGCTCATTCCCGGCATCATACGCATGAGCCAGATCTTCTCGGATCACAAGAAGCTGCAGGCGGGTGACAACTTCACGCTCGACTGGGTGCCAGGTCAGGGGCTGCTGGTCTCGGTCAAGGGCAAGTTGCAGGGCGCACCTTTCCGGGAGCCTGAGTTCTACGCCGCCTTGATGGCCATCTGGCTCGGCAAATCACCCGCCGACTTGCAACTGAAGAACGCCCTGCTGCACATCAAGTCCTGAGCCCGTGAGCCCGCAGGGCTGGCGCCCGGGCGCCGTTCGCGCCGGGGGCTGCCAGCGTGGGTTCGCCGCCTCAAACCAGAGCCTGACGCATCGCCTGGATGACAGCCCGGTAGTCGGGCTTGCCGAAGATGGCACTGCCGGCCACGAAGGTGTCGGCGCCGGCATCCGCCACGCGACGGATGTTGTCGACCTTGATGCCCCCGTCAACTTCCAGCCGGATGTCCTTGCCCGACGCCTCGATGCGCCTCCTGGCCGCCTCGACCTTGCGCAGCGCGGAGTCGATGAAGCCCTGGCCGCCGAAGCCCGGGTTCACGCTCATGATGAGGATCAGGTCGATGTCCTCGATCACCCAGTCCAGCACGTCCAGCGGCGCCGCCGGGTTGAAGACCAGCCCCGCCTTGCAGCCCTGGGACCGGATGGCCTGCACGCTGCGATGCACATGGGTGGAGGCATCCGGGTGAAAGCTGATCAGGTCAGCCCCGGCGGCCGCAAATGCCTCGGCGAGTGCGTCCGCCGGTTGCACCATCAGATGCACATCGACCGGCACCGCCTTGCCATCGGGCGTCTTCGCATGCGGCTTGAGGGCCTGGCACACCATCGGACCGAAGGTCAGGTTGGGCACGTAATGGTTGTCCATCACATCGAAGTGGATCCAGTCCGCGCCGGCCGCAATGACGCTGCGCACCTCCTCGCCCAGGCGGGCAAAGTCGGCGGAGAGGATGGACGGGGCAATGCGGAAGGTCTTGCTCATGCGGTTATTCTCGCAGTTACGATCCCCGCCTGTATATGCCCAAGTACCAGATCCTCGTCGAAGCCCAGCCCCGCCACCTGCCCGAGCAGTCGGCACCCGAGCAGGGACTCTATGTCTTCGCTTACACCATCAGCATCACGAACACAGGCGACACACCGGCCCAGCTGATCTCGCGCAGCTGGAACGTCAACGACGCCAACGGCCATACCGAGAAGGTGCGTGGCCTGGGCGTGGTGGGCCAGCAGCCGCTGCTGCAGCCGGGCGCCACCTTCGAGTACACCAGCGGCACCCGCCTGCGCACGCCCACCGGCACCATGCACGGCAGCTATTTTTTTGTGGCCGAAGATGGCGAGCGCTTTGATGTCGACATCCCTCTGTTCGTTCTGGATGCGCTTAGCGACACCGGTCCGGGCGGGCAAAGAACGCTGCACTGATGGCCCTGGGCGAGTTCGAACTCATCCGGCGCTACTTCCGGCGCGACGACGGGCCGCGCAATCCGGCCGTGTCCCTGGGCATCGGCGACGATTGCGCCCTGCTGCAGACCACCCCCGGCATGCAACTCGCCGTTTCCAGCGACATGCTGGTCGAAGGCCGGCACTTCTTTCCCGACATCGATGCCGAAGCCCTGGGCCACAAGGCCCTGGCCGTCAACCTCAGCGACCTGGCCGCCTGCGGCGCGCGCCCCCTGGCCTTCACGCTGGCCCTCTCGCTGCCGCACGCAGACGAGCCGTGGCTCGAGCGTTTCGCGCGCGGTCTTTTTGAATTGGCCGACGTGCACGGCTGCACGCTCATGGGCGGCGACACCACCCGTGGCCCTCTCAATATCTGCATCACGGTCGTCGGCGAGGTGCCCGCCGGGCAAGCCCTGCTGCGCTCGGGCGCGAGGCCCGGCGATGAACTCTGGGTCAGCGGCACGCTGGGCGACGCGCGCCTGGCGCTCGAAGCCTTGCAGGGCCGGCGCGTGCTGGCGCCGGCAGCGCTGGAGACGTCGCGCCTGCGACTGGAGCGACCGACACCGCGCCTGGCCCTGGGCCTGGCCTTGCGCGGCATCGCCAGCGCGGCCATGGACCTGAGCGACGGCCTCGCAGGCGACCTGGGCCATCTCCTCTCAGCCAGCGGTTGCGGCGCAAGCCTGGACGCGGACACCCTCTGCGGACTGCTCGTGGCCAGCGCGGCCGTGCCCGACCCCAAGGACCGCCTGGCCTTGGTGCTCGGGGGTGGCGACGACTACGAGCTGCTGTTCAGCGCTCCGGCCGCGCAGCACGAAGCGGTGCGCGCGGCGGGCCGCGCCGCAGGCGTGGCGCTCACGCGCATCGGCCGCCTCGAAGGCGCACCGGGCCTGCGCGTGATCGACGCCCAGGGCCGGCCAGTGCATGGCCGCTACGCGTCCTTTGATCACTTTGCCTGAGCCGGTTCCTGCCGTTCGCGGGCCTGCTGACGCGCCCACTGCGTCTGGCCCGCGTAGCCCCAGTCGCTCGCCGGCACCTCACGCACAATGACATAACTGGCCGGCGCCAGCGGCTGACCCGCACCCAGATGAAGCTGCAGCGCGGCAAATGCCGCGTCGATGAACGCCGCCTTCTGCGGCGCGGTGTTGGTGCCGGTGGTAACGCTGACCTCCAGCCATGCTGTGGCCCGCTGCACCGGCGCGGCGCCGATGTACCAGCGCGTGGCGGGCAGTTCCTGGATCATCAATGCCGTCACTTCCGCGCGCTTGCCCAGGATGCTGGCCGTGAGCCCGGTCAGCTCGCGCGCCAGCACGTCTTGCACCGGCGGCGCGGCGGGCGGCGACAGCTTCAATTGGAGAGTCGGCATGGTTCAACCCCCAGAGCGCTGAAGAGTAGATGCCTTGCGCCGCTTTGGCCGCGCCCGGGCATGACGGCCCAGCGCGCGGGCCAAACGTTGGGCGCCTCGGCGCGCCGAGGCCAGGCTGGCCGCCCAGGCCGCATAGGCGACGCGCCAGACGTCGTCAATAGCCTCGCGCCGCAGCTCCTGCGCGCGCAGCCTGGCCAACTCCTTGAGCCGGTCGTAGTCATGAATCGGGTCTGTGGGGTTCACGATGCAGTCCTTTCACGGGGATTCGTTCAGCGTTGACTTTAGACAGCCCCGACCTCTCGGGAAACAGCTTGAGATGCAAATGGGTGTTGCGCCACACGCAAAGCCATCGCCGCTACCATGGCGAAATGAAAGACCTGGCGTTTGACGATCTGCACCTGTTTGCCCGCGTGGCGGCGCTGGGGACCTTGTCGGCCGCGGCGCGCGAACGCGATGTGCCCGTCAGCCAGGTTTCCCGAGCCCTGAGTCGGATCGAGCAGACCTGCGCCACGCGCCTGGTTCATCGCTCCACCCATGGCCTGGCATTGACCGCCGAAGGCGAGATTTTTCTCGGCTACTGCCTGCGCATCGTGGGTACGCTGGACGAGCTGGAGGGCGAGTTCGCCGCCAAGACGCAGGAGCCCTGTGGGCTGGTGCGGGTCGCGGCCAGCACGGTGATCGCGCAATACCAGCTGCTCCCCAGCCTGCCGGGCCTGTGTGCACGCCACCCCGGACTGCGCATCGAGCTTGAAGTTGGCGACCGACTGGCCGACATGGCGCGCGACGGCATTGACATCGCCATCCGCACGTCCACCAACCTGCCGGAGACCGTGATCGCGCGGCAGATCGGTACGTTGAGTCGCGCGCTCTATGCAGCGCCCCAGTATCTGGCCCGGGCGGGCGCGCCATCCCGCCCGCAAGAGCTGCACCAACACCGGCTCATCACCAACAGCGCGGTGACCCAGCTAAACCACTGGCCTTTCGTCGCCAACGGCACACGCTTTGTCATCGTCGCCGACGGCCACTGGCGCTCCAATGACACCAATGTGGTTGCCGCCATGGTGCTGCAAGGACTAGGCATAGGCCGACTGTCCACCATTGCGGCCGAGCCGCTGGTGCAGCAGCAGCGCCTGGTGCCGGTACTGGCGGAGTTTGTCGAGCCGCAAACGATTCCCATCTATGCGGTGACGGCCAGCGCCCGTCATCGCCTACCCAAGATCCGTGCCTGCATCGACTACTGGGCCCAGTGGCTGCGCCCGCTTGCGGCCGGCACGCCGCCATAATCGGCCCATGAGCGCCGCCAGCCTCCTCCAGCCGCCGTTTGTCCGTCCCACGGGCCGCTTCCTGCTCGCCCACCCGGCGCATCTGATCGCGTTGGGCCTGGGCTCGGGCCTGAGCCCGTGGGCCGCAGGTACCGTGGGCACGCTCTGGGCCTGGGCCGCCTTCCTGGCGCTGCAGCCCTGGATGAACGAGCTGCGCTGGGGCCTGATGCTGCTCATCGGTCTGCCGCTGGCCTGCTGGGCCTGCAGCGTCACGGCACGCAAGCTGCGTGCCGCAGATCCTGGCTGCATCGTGATTGACGAGATCCTCGCCTTCTGGCTGGTGCTGTGGCTGCTCACACCTACGGGCTGGGGCGAGCAAATGCTGGCGTTCATCCTCTTTCGCTACTTCGACGCCGCCAAGCCCGGCCCGGTGGGCTGGGCCGACCGGCTTTACCACGGCATGGACCCGACGCAAACCCCGCGTGGCTGGGCCAAGGCCGGCTGGGGCATCATGCTGGACGACCTGGTGGCGGCCTTCTGCACCCTGCTCGTACTGGCCTTATGGAGGAGCTTGTGAGCATGGCGACTTCGGCCCTTGTGGAGCAGCTTGCTGCACGACTGCAACAGCGCGGCTGGATGCTGGCCACAGCCGAAAGCTGCACCGGCGGCCTGATCGCCGGAGCCTGCACCGACCTGAGCGGCTCCAGCATGTGGTTCGAGCGCGGTTTCGTCACTTACACGAACGAGGCCAAGAGCGAGATGCTCGGCGTGCCTGCGGACCTGATTGTGCGGCACGGCGCGGTCAGCGAAGAGGTGGCACGCGCGATGGCCCAAGGAGCGCTCGCGCATTCCCGCGCCCAGGTGGCGGTGGCCGTCACTGGCGTGGCCGGCCCCACCGGCGGCACGATCGCCAAGCCCGTGGGCCTGGTCTGGTTCGGCTTCGCGCTGCCAGGCCGGGCACTGTGCGAGCGCATGCATTTCCCTGGCGACCGCGCCGCTGTGCGCGCCGCGACAGTGGCGCATGCGCTCGGAGGTCTGCAGCGCCACATGGGCACGAGCGCCTGAGCGCGCGGGCTGCGCCAGCGCGCAGGCTTCAGGCCGGCAGGAGATGCGCCTCCAGCCCGCGACGCGGCGAGGGACTGATCACCGGCGCGTAGCCCAGGCGCGTCCACATCTGTACCGTATGGGTTGCCACTGGCGCTTGCAACAACTCATGAATCGCCGCATAGGGACCGGCCTGTTCGGGATACTCCTGCAGGGCCTGCGAGATCGGCTGCATGGACACGCCGTGTGCCGTGGCCGCAAGCTGGGCACGCATGTAGGCCCGGCCGGCGTTGACCTGCATCTTGCGGCCATTGCCCTCGCTGACCAACCAGAAGAACGCAGGCGTCGAAGCGATCTTGGCATTGAAGTCCTTGATCTGGCCGGTTACCGCCGAGTCGCCGGGCTTGGGCGCCTGGCTGCGGTCGAACAGGCCCAGCGCCACCAGCGCCCGTACGAACGGCGTATTCAATGAAATGCCGTCACGATACGTGGCGATCTCTTTTGGACCCACGCGCAGCACGTGATACGTTTCGAGGATGGCGCGCGGCGTCAGCAACTCGATCTTCCACGCTTCTGCCGCAATCGCCCGGTGCCGCTCCAGATCGGCCGTTTGCGCAGCACCCGCAAAGCCCGTTCGCATCTGGGCGCCCTGCGGGGCAAGCGCCACTGCCTGCACGATCGCGCGCAGCGCCTCGCTTGCCGGTTCGCGGGCCTCGTAGGCCTCGCGGTTCGTGCGTCGTCTGAAAATCTGCGCAAACAGGGGATCGGGTTTCACACTGGCATCGGGCACCAGCCGGATGTGCGCTGTGGGCCGGGCGTCCACCGTGCGCGGCTCGAACTCGCCAAGGGGGAACAGCGTGATCTCGGCGCGCAAGCCCTTCTCGCGCGCGGCGAGTTCCAGCACCTCCAGGAAGGTACCCTGGCTCATCATCATCTGGCGATGCCAGGGATCGGCCTGCGGCAGCAGACGGCCCGGGCCACGGTCGAGAAAGAGGGTGATCTCGCCCGGGGTCTTGAGGTCCACCAGCCAGGACTGCAGGTTGTGCGAATGCGGGGCGAGGATCGCGTGGGCCAGGATCCAGCGCCGTACATCGGGCTCATCGGCCGCCGGGCCCTGCCAGGCCTGAAGCGCCTCGGCGGGCAGCTCGCTGGAGCACCCCGCCAGCCCGAGCGGCGCCGCCGCGGCTGCCGTGATCACGCCGCCGCTGGCGACGCGCAAAAAGGAACGACGCTGCATCTTTGGACCTCAAGTTTGGTTACTCATGCTTCGGTTTTACCATACAACAATGAGCAACCGGCAGCATAAAAATTCATTCCCTGTGCTAAAAATGAATGCGCCTTTGACTGGAATTCGTTCCGTACCCTGCTTGCGGTGCTCGAGCAGGGTAGCCTGCTGGGCGCGGCCCGTGTCCTCATGCTGAGTTAGCCCACCGTCGGCCGGCCGGTCGCCGAACTCGAGCGCCAGCTCGGCATTGCGCTCTTCAGACGATCCGGCCGGGGCCCCACGCCGAGCGTGTCGGCGCGGCGCATGTCCGAAGCGGGCCGCAGCATGAAACTTGGCGCCCTGCAGGTACAGCAGGCACTGCGCGCCGACCTGCAGGGGGGCAGTGGCTCCGTGCGGCTGAGCGCCAGCATTCTCTTGGACACCTACCTGCTGCCGCCGCTGCCGGCGCGCCTGCGTGAGACCTGGCCGGGCATCACGATTGAGCTGGTCGCGAGCAACACGGTCAAGAAGCTGCTGCGGCGCGAGGCGGACATTGCGATCCGCATGGTTCGGCTGGAGCGCAGGGGCCTGATTGCCCCAAAATCGGCGAAGTCGGCCTCGGCGCCTACACAGGCCGGCGGTATCTCAAGCGCTGCGGCATGCCTGAGCAGCGGATAGAGCCGCTGAAACACGATCTGATCGGTGGCGGCAGCGACACCACTGTGCTCGAGGGCCTGCGTCAGCTTGGGCTGTCCATCGATGCGGCGTGCTTCGGATTGCGATGCGTCGATCTTGCGGCCCAGTGGCAGTCCATGGTGGCGAGCCTAGTCATCGCGTTTGTCGCCAGCTACCTCTCGCTGCCCATTCCCTCGCAGCCCGTGTGGCTTGCCTTGCATCGGGAACTGCGCAGCAGCCTGCGCCTCAGATCGGTCCACGACTTCTTGGCGGCCGAGCTGCCCGCGCGCTTATGATCGGCGAGCAACAGGGTGCCCATCATGGTTCAAAAATGGTTTGAAGGCTTTGAGTCCCGCCGCTTCGACGTCAACGGCGTGCAGATCCACGCGCGGGTTCCCACCGCAGCACGCGGTAGCATGCCCGCGCTGCTGCTGGTCCACGGATTTCCGCAGACGCATGTGCTCTGGCATCGCGTGGTGCAGCAGCTGCAGAAGGATTTCTGGATCGTGCTGCCCGATCTGCGCGGTTATGGCGACTCGGCTCAGCCTGCCGGACTGCCAGACCACAGCACCTACAGCAAGCGCACGCTGGCCCAGGATCTGGTGGATGTCATGGACCAGCTGGGCTGCCCGCAGTTCTTCCTGTGTGGCCACGACCGCGGGGGCCGGGTGGCGGCGCGCCTCGCGCTGGACCACCCGGAGAAGGTGCGCAAGCTCTGCGTGATCGACATCGCGCCTACGCTGGACATGTACAACGCGACGAACCTGGATTTCGCGCGCGCCTACTACCACTGGTTCCACCTGATCCAGCCCTGGCCCTTTCCCGAGCGCATGATCGGCGCAGACCCCAAAACCTATCTGTACGCCAAGCTGGGCGGCTGGGGCTCGCAGGGCCTAGCCTACATCGAGCCCCAGGCCCTGGCCGAGTACGAGCGATGCTTCTGCCGGCCCGAGGCCATCCACGGCGCCTGCGAGGACTACCGTGCAAGCGCGGGCATCGACCTGGAGCATGACCGCGCCAGCCGCGCGCAGAACCAGAAGATCGCCTGCGACACGCTGGTGCTGTGGGGTGAGCGCGGCGTGGTGCACCGGCTGTTCAAGCCGCTGGCGCTATGGCAGGCGCAGTGCAGCGCCAACGTGACCGGCCAGTTGCTGCCCGCCGGGCACTTCATCCCGGAGGAGTTGCCGGGCGAGACGGCAGCGGCGTTGCGAGCGTTTTTTGCCTAGCGTGCAGGCGCCCTTTGCGACGTGCCGAGTGACAGATTGCGCCTGCGTGAGGCTCGCAACGATCATGCGACCGATGGCGGCAGTCGGCTCGCGGCCCTGGACCTCTGGTTTTGGTTACTGGCTACCTCTCGACGCTGCGACAGGCCGTTCTCCGCTGACGTTTGAGTTGCGCGGGCCGCCTCCGCTATAGGCGCTTAGGTCTGGAAGAGACGATAGCACCTTGGCGCCCGATGTGCCGTAAGCGGCTGGTCACCCCACCTTGATTCCCCCAGCTAATCCAGCACGATTGCTGTCCATCAAAACTAGGTGGACAGCAAATGAACGAGCATCTCAAAACCCGTCGCCGGCATAGCACCGAGTTCAAGTCACAGGTCG
>JADCGR010000043.1 GCA_020248905.1 Curvibacter sp.
CCTATGCGATTTTTGTTCATCGGCTCGCGATGACGCTCCACGCTTCCTTCCCACGCTCGGGCACCCTCACGCAGTTGCGCTTCGCTTTGCTCACTGTGACCAGTTCGCAGCGGGACTTGCACCCGCAAGAGTGCGCCCATGCTGGGCGCACAAAACAAAGGCCGCACAGTGCAGACACGGTGCGGCCTTGTAGTTGGTGCCTCGGGTCGGAATCGAACCGACACTCCTTTCGGAACCGGATTTTGAGTCCGGCGCGTCTACCAATTTCACCACCGAGGCAAGACGGTCATTCGCGACGAATGAAGGCGCGAATTATGGCACAGTGAGGGCCATGAAGTACCCCACCATCGAACACGCCATCGGCAAGACGCCGCTGGTAGCGATGCAACGCATCGGCGCCAGCGAGAACGCCTCACGTGGCAACGTCGTGCTTGGCAAGCTTGAAGGCAACAACCCGGCAGGCTCGGTCAAAGACCGCCCGGCGCTGTCCATGATCCAGCGTGCGCAGGAGCGTGGTGACATCAAGCCTGGCGACACGCTGATCGAAGCGACCTCGGGCAACACGGGCATCGCTCTGGCCATGGCCGCCGCGATCAAGGGCTACCGCATGGTGCTCATCATGCCCGAGGACCTGTCCATCGAACGCGCCCAGACCATGAAGGCTTTTGGCGCCGAGCTCATCCTCACGCCCAGGAGCGGCGGCATGGAGTACGCACGCGACCTGGCCGAGAAAATGCAGCGGGAAGGCAAGGGCCGCGTGCTGGATCAGTTTGCCAACGCCGACAACCCGCGCATCCACTACGAGACCACGGGCCCTGAGCTGTGGGAGCAGACGGGTGGGCGCATCACACACTTCGTGAGCGCTATGGGCACCACCGGCACGATCACGGGCGTCTCGCACTATCTCAAGGAGAAAAATCCCCAGATCCGCATCATCGGCGCCCAGCCCAGCGAAGGCTCGCGCATTCCGGGCATCCGCAAGTGGCCGCAGGAATACCTGCCCAGGATCTACGACCCCAAGGCCGTGGACGAACTGGTCTATGTCAGCCAGAGCTACGCTGAAGAGATGTGCCGCCGCATGGCGCGCGAGGAAGGCATCTTCGCCGGCATCTCAGCCGCAGGCGCCTGCTGGGTGGCGCAGCAGATCGCAGCGACCGTGGAGAAAGCCACCATCGTCTTCATCGTCTGCGACCGCGGGGACCGATATCTGTCGACCGGCGTCTTCCCCGCCTGATGAGCGACACGTACCGTTACTGCCCGACCTGCGCCACGCCACTGGCCTGGATCAGCCAGCAGGAAGACGGCGGCGCAAAAGAGCGCCTGCGCTGCCCGTCCTGCAGCTGGACGCACTGGAACAACCCCGTGCCCGTGCTGGCAGCGGTCGTCGAGTACCAGGGACAGATTCTGCTGGCGCGCAACGCGGCGTGGGAAGGCAAGATGTACGCGCTGATCACGGGCTTCATGGAGGCCGGCGAAACGCCGCAACACGGCATTGCGCGTGAGATCCAGGAAGAAACCAGCCTGCGCGCGCTGGAATTGAAACTCATCGGCGTCTACGAATTCCAGCGCATGAACCAGCTCATCGTGGCCTACCACGCCCGCTGCGAGGGCGAGGTGCGGCTCTCCCCCGAGCTCGTGGATTACCGCCTCTTCACGCCCGAGAAGGTTAAGTGCTGGCCTGCCGGCACCGGCTACGCCCTGGCGGACTGGCTGCGCTCGCGCGGGCACGAGCCGCAGTTCATCGAGTCGTCGCGCCCGCCTGCTCGCACGCCTGGCGACTGATGTCCGTATTGCTTAAAATTCAGCCAGTACTGATCGATCTGGAGCTGTGATGAACGTTGACCGAGAACTCGACACCCGCGGGCTGAATTGCCCTCTGCCCATCCTCAAGGCCAAGAAGGCTCTGGCGGAAATGAGCAGCGGCCAGACACTCAGGGTCGTTGCAACCGACTCGGGCTCCATGCGTGATTTCTTGGCCTTCGCCAAGCAGACCGGCAATGAATTGCTGGAGCAAAGCACCGAAGGCAAGGATTTCATCCACGTCCTCAAGCGCCGCTGAGAGCTTACGGATCAATCTACTGCGCGACCCGATGGCCAAGCTTTCGTCGCAAGTTCCCGTTCGGCATCAGACCTTGAGCGACTTCAGATACTCGCGAAAGCTCACACCAACCTCCGGGTGCGCCATAGCCAGCTCCACGGTCGCCTCCAGAAAGCCTTCCTTGCTGCCGCAGTCGAAGCGCTTGCCAAGATAGGTGTAGGCGTAAGCCGCCTCGTGCTTCAACAGGCCGGCGATGCCGTCGGTGAGCTGGATCTCGCCACCCGCGCCGCGCGGCTGCTGACGAATCTGCTCAAAGACCGCAGGCGTCAGGATGTAGCGACCGGCCACAGCCAGACGCGAGGGGGCGGCCTCGGGCGAGGGCTTCTCGACGATGCGCTCGATCTGCAGCAGGCGATCGCCCGCCGGTGAGCCTGCCACAATGCCGTAGCGACGCACCTGCGCATGCGGCACTTCCTGTACGGCCAGGACCGAGCGCCCCAGCCGATGGAAGACATCGGCCATCTGGGCCAGCACGTGCTGCCCTCCGGGCGGCCCCATCATCAGGTCATCGGCCAGCAGCACCGCAAACGGTGCGGCCTCGGTGAGGTGTTCGGCACACATCACCGCATGGCCCAGGCCCAGCGCACGGGGCTGGCGCACATAGGAGCACAGCATGTCCTCGGGCTGCACCGAGCGCACGATGTCGAGCAGGGCCTGCTTGCCGGCCTGTTCGAGCTCGTTCTCCAGCTCGTAAGCGGTGTCGAAATGATCCTCGATGGCGCGCTTGTTGCGGCCGGTCACGAACACCATGTGACGGATGCCCGCCGCATAGGCCTCTTCCACCGCGTACTGAATCAGCGGCTTGTCGACGACGGGCAGCATCTCCTTGGGCGCGGCTTTGGTGGCCGGCAGAAAACGCGTCCCGAGGCCAGCGACGGGGAAAACAGCAGTCTTGATCTTGTTCATCGGCGGAACTTTCTTGACCTGTGGTGCATTCATCCGGGGAACGCCGTGGAACCGGCTTTGCCGGGCCACTGGCGTTACCCCCTTGAGGGGGAGGCGGCGATAGGCGACACAGGGGTGCTACTTTAATCGTGCGAGCTGGTCCTGAACCTTGGCCAGCGTGGCCGTGAAGTCAGCCAGACGCCTGTTTTCCTGCTCGATCACGGCGGGAGGTGCCTTGGCGACAAAGGCCTCGTTGGCCAGCTTGCTGCGGGCCTTGACGATCTCGCCTTCAAGGCGGGCGGCGTCCTTGCCCAGCCGCGCACGCTCGGCGGCCACATCAACTTCCATGTGCAGGCACAGGCGAGCTTCGCCCACTACGGCCACAGGGGCAGCCTGCGCGGCAGCCACCCAATCGGGCTCGTTGGCGAACATCCTGACCTCGCTGAGTTTGGAGAGGGCCTGCAGCACCGGCGCCCACTGCGTTAGGAAAGCAGCCTCGCCCGCGTTGCCGGCCAGCGCATACAGCGGCAGTCGCGTGGAGGGCGAGACGTTCATCTCGCCGCGCAGGTTGCGGCAGGAGTCGATGAACTGGCGAAGGCGAGCCACCTCGGCCATGGCTGCGGCATCGATACGCTCTGGCTGAGCCACCGGATAGGCGGCCACGCTGACGGACTCGCTGGCGCGGCCAGCCACCGGCGCGACCTTCTGCCAGAGCTCCTCGGTGATGAAAGGGATCAACGGATGGGCCAGGCGCAGGATGGTCTCCAGCGTGCGGATCAGGGTCCGGCGCGTGCCGCGCTGCTGGGCCACGTTGCCACTGTTGATCTGCACCTTCGCGATTTCGAGGTACCAGTCGCAGAACTCGTTCCAGACGAAGTCATAGATGGTGTTGGCGACCACGTCGAGACGGTAGTCTGCAAAGCCCTGGGCTACCTGGGCCTCGGCCTGCTGCAGCAGCGAGACAATCCAGCGGTCGGCCGCGCTGAACTCAAGGTAGCCACCGGGCACGCATTCATTGGCGCCGTGTTCCTTGAGGCCGCAGTCCTGTCCTTCGCAGTTCATCAGCACAAAGCGTGTGGCGTTCCAGAGCTTGTTGCAGAAATTGCGATAGCCCTCGCAGCGCTTGCTGTCGAAGTTGACGCTGCGGCCCAGCGTGGCCATGGCCGCGAAGGTGAAGCGAAGCGCGTCGGCGCCGTAACCCGGTATACCCTGGGGAAACTCCTTCTCGGTGTTCTTGCGCACCTGGGGCGCGCTCTCCGGGCGGCGCAGGCCCTGGGTGCGCTTCTCGAGCAGTGGTCCGAGCGCGATGCCGTCAATCAGGTCGACCGGGTCCAGCACATTGCCCTCGGACTTGCTCATCTTCTTGCCCTGCGCATCGAGCACGAGGCCATGGATGTAGACGTGCCTGAAAGGCACCTTGCCCGTGAAGTGGGTCGTGAGCATGATCATGCGCGCGACCCAGAAGAAGATGATGTCGTAGCCCGTGACCAGCACGGTCGACGGCAGGTAAAGGTCGTAATCGCTCAAGCCCTGATTCGCGTTAGCCCCGCCCGCTGCAGCCGCCGCATCGGCCGCGCTCATAGGCGCTGCGCTAGCCAAATCGCGCGGTCCGGTACGGCTGCCGCCCCGGGCTTGCGTTGCTTCGGGCCAGCCCATGGTGCTGAAGGGCACGAGACCCGAGGAATACCAGGTGTCGAGCACGTCTTCGTCACGCTTCAAATTGCCGCAGTAGCCAGCCTTAAGCGCAATTGCACGCGCCTCTTCCTCGTTCCGCGCAACGATAAAGCGCTCACCATTGATAAGAGTTCCGTCGGTATACCAGGCGGGGATTTGGTGTCCCCACCATAGCTGGCGCGAGATGCACCAGTCCTGGATGTTGTTCATCCACTGGTTGTAGGTGTTGACCCAGTTCTCGGGCACGAACTTCACCTGGCCCGTGGCCACGGCATCGATGGCTTTCTGCGCGATGCTCTTGCCCGTGGGATCCTGATCGCTCACCTTGCTCATGGCCACGAACCACTGGTCCGTCAGCATGGGCTCGACGATCTGGCCTGTGCGCGTGCAGATCGGGACCATGAGCTTGTGCTTTTTTGTCTCGACCAGCAGGCCCTGGGCTTCGAGGTCTTTCACGATCTGCTTGCGCGCAACGAAACGGTCCAGGCCTTGCAGGTGCCCCGGAATGAACTCACGCACGGCATGAAGGTCGTACGCACGTCCCAAGGTGCTGTGCAGCGTTTCGAAAATCTGCTGCAAGCCAGAGTCTTTGCTCACAACTTTCGCGCCTAGATCTAGCACTTGAATCATGGGCAAGTTGTGGCGCTGGCCAACTTGGTAATCGTTGTAGTCGTGCGCTGGGGTCACCTTGACCACGCCGGTGCCGAAGGCCTTGTCTACATAGTCGTCGGCGATCACCGGAATCGTTCGGTTGCAAAGGGGCAGCACAACCTGCTTGCCAATCAGGTGCTTGTACCGCTGGTCCTCCGGGTGCACCATCACGGCCACGTCGCCGAGCATGGTCTCAGGCCGGGTGGTCGCCACGACCAGGGAGTCGGACCCATCGGCCAGCGGGTAGCGGATGTGCCAGAGCGAGCCGTCCTTCTCTTCGCTCTCGACTTCCAGATCGGACACGGCAGACTGCAGCACCGGGTCCCAGTTCACCAGGCGCTTGCCGCGGTAGATCAGCCCTTGTTCGTACAGGCGCACAAAGGTCTCGGTCACCACCTTGGACAGCTTGTCGTCCATGGTGAAGTACTCGCGGCTCCAGTCCACGCTGTCGCCCATGCGGCGCATCTGCGTGGTGATGGTGTTGCCGCTTTGTTCCTTCCACTCCCACACGCGCGCGACGAAGTTCTTGCGGCCCAGGTCATGGCGGCTGATCTTCTGCTCCTGCAACTGGCGCTCCACCACGATCTGCGTGGCAATGCCCGCGTGATCGGTCCCCGGAATCCAGACCGTGTTCGCGCCCTTCATGCGGTGGTAGCGCGTGAGCGAATCCATGATGGTCTGGTTGAAGGCATGGCCCATGTGCAGCGTGCCCGTCACATTGGGCGGCGGCAGCTGGACGGCGAAGGACGGCGCACCTGCCTGGGGCTGGCCCGTACCACGGAAGCCGGCCTTGCCATAGCCGCGCTTTTCCCACTCTGGGCCCCAGTGGGCCTCCAGGGGGGCGGGCTCAAAAGACTTGGACAGGCTGTTGAGGCCCGGTTGCTCGACGGTATCGGTCATGGTGTGGATCTGGAACGCAAAACGGCACCCGCGGGTGCCGTTGCAGGGGCTGGCTGAACACTGGGCCGATTTTACCGGGGCAAGGGCGGGCGCCCTCCCTCAGGACGTACCGGGCAGCTCCCGGGCTGCGCGCAGGCAGTCGGTCAGCACGTCCCTGCTCCCGATCTGGTTGGCCAGGATCAGGATCAGGCGGGCATTGAGCAACTCCGATTGCTCCGGGCTCAATCCGCAGTGCGCGTCAAGCAGCTGCTCGTAGAAGAGATCGGCGTCCTGGAAATGGGGCGTGGTCTTCATGCGTTACTCCGGGATGCCCAGGGCTTTCTGGATGGCCCGGATGAGCGCGGCGTCCACACTCTCTCCCGTGGCGGCGATATAGGCGTCGGGGCGCAGCAGGGCCCAGGCGTGGCCAAACACATGGCAGGCGCCCTGCAAATGGCCCTGGGGATCAAGCACGTGCTCCCGGGCGCGGGCGCGCACCGTCGGCCCCACGACCTGCACCGCGCGTGCCCCCGTGGCTGCACCGATGTCGCGCAACCGCTGCGCCGCTGCCACCGTCAAGTCCCCGAACAGCAGAACCAGCAGATGACCTTCAGCCCAGGCGATCAGATCGTTCACGCTTCCTGTGCTCCCATCGGCCCAGTGCAAGCGCACGTTCTGCACCGAAAGCCCGCCGGTGCCATCGCAGACACCGGAGCGCGTGTAGGCATTGGCCACCGCCATGCGACCCGTGTTGATGAGGCTGCGCGCAAAAGGGTACTGGCGCGCCAGGCTGATAGCGGCTTGCCGGAAGGTGCGCTCCATGCCGTCGGCGGGGCGCAGGAAGCGCGCGGTGCGGTTGGTCACGCGTACGTTCTCCACCGCCGCCTCGTGACGCTCCTCGTGGTAGCTCTCCAGCAGGCGGGCCGGCGCCTGGCCGTGCAGGACCGCCGCCAGCTTCCAGGCCAGGTTGTCGGCATCGGCCACGCCCGTGTTGCCGCCGCGCGCGCCGAAGGGGCTGACGATCTTGGCGGTGTCGCCCACGAAGAACACGCTGCCGATGCGCAGGCGGTCCAGGCACTGGCTGCGGTAGGCGTAAGGCCCCACCCAGACGATCTCGCAATCCACATCGTGCCCGAATTGCTGCCGCAGGCGTTCGCGCACCACGTCCTCGCGACTCACCGCCTCGGGATCGGCGTTGGGTTCCATCTGGTAGTCGATGCGCCAGACCTCGTCGCCCATCAGGTGCTGCCAGACCGCACGGTTGCCATTGAAGGGTGCCTCAATCCAGGTGTGGCGCTCGCGCGGTGGCGTTTGCCTGAAGCGCACATCGGCGATGCACCAGCGGTCGTCGCCGCGACGCGAGGTCATGGTAGCGCCCGTCCAGGCGTGGAAAGGCGTGTGCGAGCCGCTGGCGTCGATCACGTGCTCGGCCTGCAGCGGGTAGGTGCCCGCCGGCGTCTCCACCGTCAGCGTGGCATGACCCTCTTGCTGGACGAAACCGACCACGCGCGACTTCCAGCGCAGGTCCACGTGCCCCAGGGCATGGATGCGCTCGACCAGGTAACCCTCAATGTAGAACTGCTGGATATTGATGAAAGCCGGCTGGCTGGACAGGCCGAAGCTGCTCTGCTGCCGCAGGTCAAAGGAGTAGACCTCGTCCTCGCCCGCAAAGGTACGCCCCACACTCCACTGGATGCCTTTGGCCGCGATGCGCTCGTACAGGCCCAGGCGCTGGAAGATCTCCAGCGACTTCTGCGTGTAGCAGATACCGCGCGAGGCGGCGCCCTTGACGCCCACGGTGTCGTCCTCGTCAAGCAGCACCGCCTCCACCCCCAGCCGGGCCAGGCCACAAGCCAGTGTCAGGCCCGTGATGCCGGCACCCACGATGACCACCCGGTGGCGGCGCACCTCGCCCGACGTCAGTTCTGCGGGCACAACAAAGGGATAGTGTGGCAGTGCGTAGCCCGAGCCCTGGGTGAACTCGTAGCCGTTGGTGTAGGGCGTGTCCATCGCGGGATCAGGCTGGGCGACCACCCGCTTGCGGCCGGTCGTTCTGCTGCGGCTTGAGCGGCGCAGCCACCGCGCCGGTGGCACGCTCACGGCGCCAGGCCTGCTTGCGCGCGGTCCATTCGTTCAGGCGGGCATGGGCCGTGGTGCTCTCCCGGAGCATCTGGAACTCATCGGCCACCTGGGCCGAGAGCTCCAGCCGAATACCGTTGGGATCGAAGAAATAGATGCTCTTGAAGATATGGTGATCGGTCACGCCGATGACCTCGATGCCATGGGCCTGCAGCCGCGCCTTCATGTCTTCCAGCTGTGCGATGGAATCGAGCCGGAAAGCAATGTGGTTGACCCAGCGCGGCGTGTTGGCACTGGGCTCGGCGGCCACATCGTCACCCAGGTCGAAAAAGGCGATGAAAGAGCCGTCCTGCAGGCGGAAGAAGAAATGCGTGTAGGGGCAGTACTCGCCCGTGCTGGGCACGTGGTCGCTCTGGATGATGTGGTATAGCGGCAGCCCCAGGATGTCCTCGTAGAAATGCCGCGTCTCCTCCGCATCGCGGGCACGGTAGGCGTAGTGATGCAGCTGCTGGATGGGGGGCGGTGGTGGCAGGCCGGTGGCGGTCTGGGGCATGGCGACTCCTCGGGAGGCGTTTGACTTACGCGCTACGCATTGACTTTAACGTAATTGTCCAGACCTACGGCGACGCCTTGGGCGGTGGTGCAGGCGCCAGGCCCTACACTCAGTCCGCAACCGTCCCACCCATGACTGCCCGCCTGCGCACTTACCTGCCCTTCCTGAACTGGCCACGTCCCACCGCGCGGCTGTTGCGTGGCGAGGCCTGGGCGGGCCTGACCGTGGGCCTCATGGTCATCCCCCAGGGGGTGGCCTATGCGGTGCTCGCCGGCATGCCGCCGGTCACCGGCATCTACGCCGCCCTGCTGCCCGCCCTGGTCGCCGGGCTCTTCAGCGCCTCACCACGCCAGTCCGTGGGTCCCACCGCGCTTTGCTGCCTGCTGGTGAGCGCCGGTCTCTCTGGCCTAGCCGAACCCGGCTCGGCCGAGTGGGTGCGACTGGCGATCTGGCTGGCTCTGCTGTCGGGCCTGTTACAGCTGGCTCTGGGTGGCCTGCGCTTCGGCTGGCTGCTCAACCTCGTCAACGCACCCGTGCTCGCGGCCTTCACGCAGGCGGCCGCGCTACTCATCATCGCCTCGCAGCTCCCCGCGCTGACGGGCTGGCAGGGCCCGGGCCACTGGCAGCAGGATGCCTGGCAGGCCTGGCATGTCCCCTCGATGGTGTTCGGGCTGGGCACGCTGGCCCTGCTGCTGGCGGCGCGGCGCCTGCGGCCCAGCCTGCCCACTGTCTTGCTGGCCGTGATCGCGGCCGCCGGAGTGTCGCGGGCGCTGGGTTTCGAAGCGGCCGGCGGACGTGTGATCGGCACCCTGCCTGCGGGCTTGCCTGAGCTCGCGCTGCCGGGTCTGCCCAGCCTGGACACCCTGCGTGCGCTCTTGCTGCCCACGCTGGTAATCACCCTGGTGAGTTTTCTGGAAACCGCCTCCAGCGCCAAGGCAGACAACGCCCAGTTGGGCACCCGCTGGAACCAGGACCAGGACCTGATCGGTCAGGGCCTGGGCAAGATCGCGGCGGGCCTCAGCGGCGCATTTCCGACCAGCTCCTCGTTCTCGCGGTCCGCGCTGACGCTGTATGCGGGCGCGCGTTCCGGCTGGGCGACGGTCTTCTCCGTGGGGGTCGTGCTGCTTGCCCTGTGGCTGTTCATACCCGTGCTACGTCACGTGCCGCAGGCCGTGCTCGCCGCCGTCGTGGTGGCGGCGGTGCTGGGCCTGATCAAGCCGGGCGAGTTCCTGCGCCTGTGGCGCATGGCGCGGGTGGAAGCCTGTATCGCCGGCGCAACCCTGCTCATCACGCTCGCCGCTGCGCCCCAGCTGTACTGGGGCGTGTTGTCCGGGGTGCTGATGTCGCTGAGCTACTTTCTCTACCAGCGCCTGCACCCGCGCATCATTGAAGTGGGCCTGCATCCGGACGGCAGCCTGCGCGACCGTCACCTGTGGAAGCTGCCGCCCCTGGCGCCGAAGACCTATGCCATGCGCATGGACGCCGCGCTGGACTTTGCGGCCGCGTCTGAATTCGAGCGCAACGTGCTGGAGTTTCTCGCCGCGCACCCGGAAGTGCGCCAGATCTGCCTCTTTGCGCAACCCATCAACCACATCGACGCCACGGGCGCGGATGTGTTCCTCAAGCTCAGCCGGCAGCTGCAGGCGCAGGGCATCCTGCTCCACATCAGCGGCATGAAGCTGCCGGTGGAAAAGACCCTGCTGCAAGCCGGCTGGCAACTGGATGGAGCGGGCCACCGCCTCTACCGGACCGAAGCTGAGGCGCTCGGTGCGCTGGCCGCCGACACCCAGAGCGCCCAGGACTGATCGCAGGGGGCCTCAATCTGCAGGAGCCTGCCGCCAGCCGGATGCGGCAGGGCCAGCCGCTGCGCGTGCAGCCAGAGCCGCTGCAGGCCCAGCAGACGGGCCACCTCTCGGTTCAGCGGCCCCTTGCCATGCGTTGCATCCCCGAGGATGGGATGTGCGATGTGCTTCATGTGGCGCCGCAGCTGATGGCGCCGGCCGGTGAGCGGCTGCAGCGCGACCAGCGCGCAGCGCGTCGTGGGAAACCCACCCTGGGCCAGAGGCAGTTCGTGGCGCTGCAGTGTGTGGTAGTGCGTGCGTGCCGGCTGCACTTGCATACGCCCCGCCCGGGCATCGTCCTCCAGGCGCTTGAGCGGATGATCGATCCAGCCCTGCGCATCCGGCCAGCCCCGGACCATGGCCAGGTAGGTCTTGTGCACCGCGTCCGGTGCCTCGAACGCCCGGGCCGCTAGGCGCGCCGTTTCGGCATCCAGCGCAAACAGCAGCACGCCGCTGGTGCCCTTGTCCAGGCGGTGCACGGGCCAGACCGCACGACCGAGCTGGTCGCGCAGCAGCTGCAGGGCAAAGCGCGTCTCGCCCGCGTCCAGGCCAGTGCGATGCACCAGCAGGCCCGGCGGCTTGTCCACAGCCACGAGCTCATCGTCTTGATAGAGAATACGCAAGACCATGCTCTTTCTACTCTCACCCGCCAAATCCCTGGACTATGACACGCCTGCCGGGGATGTTCCCCACAGTCAACCGCTGTTCACCCAGCAATCGGCCGAGCTCATCGGGGTGCTGCGCCGGTACTCGCCGCAGCAGATTGCCGAGCTGATGGACCTCAGCGATCCGCTGGCCGGGCTCAATGTCGCACGCTATCAGGCCTGGAGCCCCAAGTCCACAGCCAAGAACTCGAAGCAGGCGGTGCTGGCCTTCAACGGCGATGTCTACGAAGGCCTGGACGCCAAGACACTCAAGGCCGAAGACTTGGCCTGGGCCCAGGATCATGTGTGCATCCTCAGTGGCCTCTATGGCGTGTTGCGCCCGCTGGACTGGATGCAGCCTTACCGGCTGGAGATGGGCACGTCACTGAAGAACCCGAGGGGCGCCAATCTCTACCGCTTCTGGGGCGGCCAGATCGCCGGGTATCTCAACGAAAGGCTGGCGAACGACAAGTCGCCCGTGGTGGTGAACCTCGCCTCGCAGGAGTACTTCAAGGCGGTGGACCGCGCGCTGCTGCAGGCGCGGGTGATCGAGTGTGTATTCGAAGACTTCAAGGGCGGCCAGTACAAGGTCATCAGTTTCTTCGCGAAACGCGCGCGCGGGTTGATGGCACGCTACGCCATCAGCAAACGGCTGACGACGCCAAAGCAGATGGAGAAGTTCGATCTCGATGGCTATGCCTTCGATGCGAAGGCCTCGGAGCCCGACCGCCTGGTCTTTCGCCGCAAGGGCAGTGCATGAGCCGGCCCGAAGACTCCCTGCTGGGCAAGCCCGCGCCCTACAAGGACCGGTACGACGCCTCGCTGCTCTACCCCATCCCGCGTCTGGCCAAGCGCGAAGAAATCGGTGTGCCGCCCGTCCTGCCCTTTCTAGGCGCGGACCTTTGGACGGCCTACGAACTGTCGTGGCTCAACCCGCGCGGAAAGCCGCAGGTAGGCATTGCACGCATCACCGTGCCCTGCGAAACGCCGAACATCATCGAGAGCAAGTCCTTCAAGCTTTACCTCAACAGTTTCAACAACACACCGTTCGCCGACGCCAGCGAAGTGCAGGCCCGGCTGCGCGCCGATCTGGGTGAGGCCGTGTGGCGTGGCTCGGGCAGGTCGGGTTCAATGGGGGTGCGCCTGCTGGCGCCCGAGCTCTTCGACCAGGAACCCATCCATGAATTGGACGGGCTTAGCCTCGACCGCCTGGACGTTGAGTGCATGCACTACACGCCCGCGCCCCAGCTGCTCACCGCCGCCTTTGACGAAAAGCCCGTGGACGAGGTGCTGACCAGCCAATTACTCAAGAGCAATTGCCTCGTGACCGGCCAGCCCGACTGGGGCAGCGTGCAGATCAGCTACAGCGGGCCGCAGATCGATCAGGCCGGTCTGCTGCAGTACCTCGTGAGCTTTCGTAATCACAACGAATTCCACGAGCAGTGCGTGGAGCGCATCTATATGGATCTCTGGCGCCGCTGCAAGCCCGCCAAGCTGACCGTCTACGCGCGCTATGCGCGCCGCGGCGGGCTGGACATCAACCCCTGGCGCACGAGCCATCCGCAAGCCCTGCCGCCCAATGTGCGCACAGCAAGGCAGTAGCGCAGCCCCGGTCAGCAATCGCGGAAGGACTTGAGCTGGGCCAGCGGCGGGAACTGGCCCGCGCGCTTTTCTTTCATGGCCGTCACAGCCTCCAGCACGTGACGATTGCTCCAGATCGCGCCTTGCAGCCACCCCATCTGCTTAAGGGCATCGTCCACGCTGTGGTCACGCGCGTAGTGCAGGGCCTGCTTGCTGCCCCAGATGGCCACGGGCGGCTTGGCCGCGATCTCGCCCGCGACGGCCATCGCACCGGCCAGCAGTGCCTCAGGGGTATCAAATACCTGGTTGACCAGACCGTAGCCGAGAGCCTGCGAAGCGGGCAGGCGCCGGCCGGTGTAAGCCAGCTCCTTGACCACGCCCATCGGGATGAGCTTGGGCAGACGCTGCAGCGTGCCCACGTCGGCCACCATGCCGATATTGATCTCCTGGCTGCAGAAAAAAGCATCGGCCGTGGCGTAGCGCAGGCAGCAGGCGGACACCATGTCCACCGCGCCACCAATGCAGCCACCCTGGATGGCCGCGATCACCGGGATGCGCAGCGCCTCCAGCTTGCTGAAGGTCGCCTGCATGTCGGTGAGCAGATCGAAGATGGCCGCACGCCCCTCCGCGCTACGCTCATCGAGCGTGATGGCTCCACCAAAGGCCTCCAGCGCCATGCCCGCGCTGAAGTGCTTGCCCGTGCTGCTGATGAGGAGCACGCGGGCCTCGCTGCGCGTGTGCAGCTGCGTGAGCACCGCGTCCAGCTCGCGCCAGAACTGCGGGTTCATGGTGTTCATCGCCTCAGGACGATTGAGCACGAGATGGGCGATGTGGTTCTCAAGCGTCAGGGAAAAGCAGGGCTGTGGGGTCATGGCGTGGGATCTCCTTGCGGGAAGTGTCGGGTGTCGAGCCGTCGGCGCGCGCGAGCGCTCCCACGCGTACGCCTAGCAGTCGCAGGCGACGCGTGAGATCTGCGCGCTGCAGGCACTGGCCTGCAGCGCGCCGGATGGTCCGGACATCAGCCGTGGCCTGCTCCAGGGTCTGGTCGCGCGTGATGCTCCTGAAATCGTCGTAGCGCAGCTTGATGCCGATGGTACGCCCCACATAACCTTTGGCGCGCAGGTCTGCAGCGACGCGCTCGCACAGTCGGGTGAAGATGGCGCCCAGTTCCGCCTTGTCGCGCACGGCGTGCAGATCGCGCTCGAACGTGGTCTCGCGGCTGATCGAGACCGGCTCGCTCTCGGTCACCACGGGCCGATTGTCGCGGCCCCAGGCAGCCTCATGCAGCCAGGCGCCATAGCTCCTGCCGAAGATTTTCACCAACCAGGCTGGATCGCGCGTGGCCAGCTCGCCGATGGTGTAGATGCCCTGCGCCTTGAGCTTTTCTTCGGCCTTGGGCCCCACGCCATTGATCTTGCGGCAGGGCAGCGGCCAGATCAGCGCCTGCAGGTCCTCGGCCAGCACGACGGAGATGCCTTTAGGCTTGTTGAATTCGCTGGCCATCTTGGCCAGCAGCTTGTTGGGCGCCACGCCAATCGAACAGCTCAGTCCCGTCGCATCGAAAATGCTTTTCTGGATCAGGCGTGCCAGGCTGCGGCCGGCGTCGCGCTGGCCACCGGGCACCTCGGTGAAATCGATGTAGACCTCGTCCACACCGCGGTCTTCCATCACGGGCGCGATCTCGGTGATGACCGCCTTGAAGCGGCGCGAGTACTTGCGGTACTCCTCAAAGTCCACCGGCAGCAGGATGGCCTGCGGGCACAGCCTGGCCGCCTTCATCAATCCCATGGCCGATCCCACGCCGAACTGGCGTGCGGCATAGGTGGCGGTCGTGATGACACCGCGGCCCGCGTAGTCCTTCAAGCGCGGGAATTCCGCCACGGGGATCTCTGCCAGGGGCAGGCCCGCATGACGGCTCAGCAGCGCATCATCGTCGCGCCGGCGCGCGCCGCCAATGACGACCGGCAGGCCCTGCAGCTGGGGATAGCGCAGCAGCTCGACGGACGCATAGAAGGCGTCCATGTCGAGGTGGGCGATGCGGCGGACGGGGGCGGACGTAGCAGACACGGACGGGAGGACGCAGGCTGGCGCAAGCATACCGCCTGCGCCACAATGACCGCCGTGTGTGCATCATCCGCTGAGGGGAACCCATGAAGAAACGTGAATTCCTGGCCGCCACGGGTACCCTGGCCCTGCTCGCCAGCAGCCATGCGGCGGTGTCGGGCGCAGGTGGCCCGCCGCTGCTGACTGTCAGCGGCGCCATAGGCCGCGGCAACCGCGGCCCGCTGGACCCGGCGCTGGACCAGATGATGGTGAAGCAGAAGCTCGGCTTTGAGCGCGCGCACACCTTCGACTTCGGGGCGCTCGCGGCCCTGCCCGCCACCACGGTCAGGCCCACACTGGAGTACGACGGCAAGGTGCACGCGCTGCGCGGACCGCTGCTGGTGGACGTACTGCGCGCAACGGGTGCGGCCACGGCAGCGCCGGGCCGGGTGCTGCTGCGCGCCATCGACGGCTACACGGTGCCGCTGACGCTGGCACTGGCACGCCAGTACGGCTTCATCGTCGCCACGCATCTCGACGGCAAACCCATGCCTCTGGGCGGCCTGGGTCCGCTGTGGGCCGTCTATGACGCCGACGCCCATGCCGACATGGCATCCAAGCCCCTGGGCGAGCGCTTTGCGCTCTGCCCCTGGGGGCTTTACTACATCGAGGTGTTGAAGTCCTGAGCGGCGGTCAGGCCGTGGGGTAGGTCCCCGGCACGAGGATGCTGCGGTCCACGTTGGTAAGCCGGGTGTGGCCGCAGAAGGCCATGGTCACGTCCAGCTCCTTGTGCAGGATCTGCAGCGCCTTGCTGACGCCGGCCTCGCCCATGGCACCCAGGCCGTAGGCCATGGCGCGGCCGATCATGGTGCCGCGTGCACCCAGCGCCCAGGCCTTGAGCACATCCTGCCCGCAGCGGATGCCGCCATCCATCCAGACCTCCGTCTGGCTGCCCACCTCGGCCACGATGGCCGGCAGCGCCTCGATGCTGCTGGGCGCGCCGTCGAGCTGGCGCCCGCCGTGGTTGCTGACCACGATGGCATCGGCCCCGGCGGCCACGGCCAGCCGCGCGTCCTCGACGTCCATGATGCCCTTGAGGATGAGCTTGCCACCCCACTGCTCTTTCACCCAGGCCACATCCGCCCAGGACAGGCGCGGGTCGAACTGCTCGTTGGTCCAGGCCGACAACGAACGCATGTCGCTGACGCCCTTCACATGGCCCACCAGATTACGAAAGGTGTGGCGGCGTGTGCCGGCCATGCCCAGGCACCAGCGCGGCTTGGTCATGAGGTTGAGGATGTTGACCAGCGTCGGGCGGGGCGGAGCCGTCAGGCCATTCTTGAGGTCCTTGTGGCGCTGGCCGATTACCTGAAGGTCCAGCGTGAGCACCAGAGCGCTGCATTTCGCATCCTTGGTGCGCTGGATCATGCGGGCCATGGCCTCGCGGTCACGCATCATGTAGAGCTGGAACCAGAAGGGCGCGCTCGTGTTCTCGGCGATGTCCTCGATGGAGCAGATGCTCATGGTCGAGAGCGTGAAGGGAATGCCGAACTTCTCGGCCGCGCGCGCGGCGTGAATCTCGCCATCGGCGTGCTGCATGCCCGTCAGCCCCACCGGGGCGATGGCCACGGGCATCTTGACGTCCTGGCCGACCATCTTCGTGGCCGTGCTGCGGTTGTCCATGTTGACGGCCACGCGCTGGCGCAGCTTGATCTTGTGGAAATCGGCCTCGTTGGCGCGGTAGGTGCCTTCGGTCCAGGAACCGCTGTCGGCATAGTCGTAGAACATGCGCGGCACACGCTTCTTGGCCAGGATACGCAGGTCTTCGATGTTGGTGATGACGGGCATCTGTATCTCCGTGAAAGTTATTCGCTACCGGGGCATCTTGCTGCAAGCCCGACGCTAAACGGCAATCCTATCGTGGAATCCTGTGGAACCGGCTTTGCCGGGCCACTGGCATTGCCCCCTCTCTGAGGGGGGTAGCGCATCGAACGAAGGGAGCGGAGCCTGGGGGTGCTTCACTTCACTCCCCCAGGCAGATCTCCAGGTCGCGCGCGGTCTGCAGCGTGTCGCTGTCTGCGGGTACGGCCTTCATGCGCCCGGCCACCTCGGCCAGCGGCACATAGACCACATTGGGATGCGCCAGCGAGACCATCACACCCGACAGGCCGCGCTCCAGCCCGCGCACCGCCGCCGTGCCAAAGCGCTTTGCAGCGATGCGGTCGAAAGACGAGGGGCTGCCGCCACGCAGCAGGTGCCCCAGCACCACGCAGCGCGCTTCCTTGCCGGTGCGTTGCGCCAGCTGGGCCGCCACCTGCTCGCCGATGCCCCCCAGGCGCTCCGCGCGCCCCACCTCGGCCGCCGCCTGTACGGCGCGCTGGCCGGCGCGCGGCTGCGCTCCTTCGGCCACCACGACCAGGGTGTAGGAACGGCCGCGGCTGTCACGCGCACGCACCTTGCCCACCACGCTTTGCAGGTCGTAAGGAATCTCGGGCAGCAGGATGGCGTGCGCACCGCCCGCAATGCCCGCGTGCAGGGCGATCCAGCCCGCGTAGCGCCCCATCACCTCCACCACCATGATGCGCTGGTGGCTCTCTGCGGTGCTGTGCAGGCGGTCCAGGCACTCGGTGGCGAAGGACACGGCGGTGTCGAAGCCGAAAGTGGTGAAGGTCTTGTCCAGGTCGTTGTCGATGGTCTTGGGCACACCCATCACGCGCAGGCCGCGCGCGTGCAGGGCATGGGCGATGGCCAGCGTGCCGTCGCCACCGACCATGACCAGCCCGTCCACGCCCTCCCGCTGGCACCAGGCAACGATCTCATCGCCACGATCGACCTCGCTCACGCGGCCGTCGGGGTCGCGTACGGGATAGTGCAGCGGATTACCCTTGTTGGTCGTGCCCAGAATCGTGCCGCCCAGATGGGCGATGCCACGCACGCGCTGGTACGTTAGCGGCAGCACGCCGCCCTCCGAATACAGCTCGGGCTGAAGGATGCCGTTGAAGCCGTCCCGGATGCCCAGGCAGTCCCAGCCACGCCTGGCCGCCGCCCAGACCACCGAACTGATCACGGCGTTGAGTCCCGGGGCATCACCGCCCCCGGTGCTGATTGCGATGCGTTTTAGGGGCTGCTGCATGCCCGGCAGTGTAGCGTCCGGGCCGTCCAGCGAGTGGGTGGCCTCGCCGCGCGGACGCGCAGCGTTTGGGATCGACTGGGTTCATCGAGTATTGCGGCAACGGCACGCAGCATGGAGGCAGCGGTCAGAGACGGCGATAAAAGCTACAATCCCGCCTCCTCAAGGACGAGGCCAATTCGTTCACTCAACCGAGACCCAACCATGTCCACCCTTCTCGCCCTGCTGGATCGTCGCTTTGAGCGACTCTTCTCCATCCTTGAAAAGCCCACCCTGGACAAACGCAAGAAGTTCGCGTCGACAACCGCGAAGGGTTGAGGCAAGGCTTCAACGATGCCGGCGGCCGGCGGCGCAGGGCAAGGCCGCCCAGACCTCGGCCGTAGCCGCCGTGTCATGCTCGGCCAGGCCCATGCCCATTGCAGCGGTGTAGACGCTGGCACTGGCGTTGAGCATGGGCGTGGGGCAATCGACCTCGCGCGCGAGGTCGCCGATGATCTGCATGTCCTTCTGCCAAACCCCCATCTTCATGGTGGCCGGCTGGTATCGGCGCGCCAGCATCTTGGGCATGCGGATGCGCATGAGGCCGGTGCCGATATAGGGGCTGTGCCCCATGTGCTGCAGGGCCACTTTGGGATCCAGTCCCATCTTGCGGCACAGCGCCACCATCTCCGCGACCGCCACGTTGAGCACGGCCACATGGTGATTGGCGGCGAACTTGAGCTTGCTGCCGCTGCCCACCGCCCCCACGCGCGGAGCGTCCAGGGTGAAATGCGCCAGCCAGGGCTGCACCTGGCGGCAGGCCGCAAGCGGGCCGCTGAGATACATGATCCAGGCCTGCGCGGGCTGGTCCGTCGCCGTGCCGCTGATCGGCGCGTCCAGCATCACCCTGCGCTGGGCGCGCAGCGTTGCTGCCGCCTTCAGCTTGTCCGCCAGCGGCAGGGTGCTGGTCTCCAGCAGCACCTGGCCGCGCTTGCGGGGCGGCACATGTGCCAGCGCGCCCAACACGTCGTGCAGCGCCGCAGCCGTGGGCAGGGAGGTGACGAGAGCATCCGCCTCACGGGCGACTTCGGCGGCGCTACCCAGGGCAGTCCCGCCCGCGCGACGCAGCGCCCGCGACCGGGCGATGTCGGGGTCGTGACCGCACACCTCGTGGCCGGAAGCCAGCAGGGCACGGGCCATGGTGCCCCCCATGATGCCCAGGCCGATGATGCCGATGCGGGGCTGCGTGGATGCGCTCATCCTAACGCCCCTAGCAGGCCTGACCGGGCTCGTGGCCGCAAGAAGGCTCGTCGGCCCCGGCCAGCACGGGCGCGCCGGCGCGAAAGCTTTCGCTGCCGGTGTCAAAGCCCTTTTCCTGCAGGTAGGCAACAAGGCCTGCGTCCATGGTATCCGCATGGCCCGGAAACCATTCGACCAGGGCCTCGATCATGCTGCCGATGTACTCGGGCTCGCCGTTGAACGCGCGACCTTCCACTTCTTTCATCACCTGCAGCACGCTGGCGTGCTGTCCGAAATGGCAGAAGTCCTCAGCGATGCCGCAGGCGCGCATCCAGCGCTCTTCCATGGCGAAATGCTCCACCGTGTGCTTGAGCAGCTGGCGGTAGACCTCCAGTTTCTGCTCGGGCGGCGCCGCAGTGGTGGCGTTGATGAGATCGACGAACTCCTCGTGCGTATGGTCGGTGCGGGCGTCGCCCAGCATGAGGGATACGCTCCAGGTAAGGGTGCTGGCGGCAGACATGGTGATCCTTGCTTGTCAACCCAGACGGGCGCGATGGCGGGCGATCTGGGCCTTGACCTGGGCCGGCGCCGTGCCGCCCAGCGTGTGGCGCGCCTCGAGTGAGCCGCGCAGCGAGAGCACGTCGTAAACGTCTTTCGTGATGCCGGGATGGAAACCCTGCAGTACCGTCAGCGGAAGCTCCGACAGATCGCAGTTGTGGCTGATGGCCGCCTTGACGGCGCGGGCCACGGTCTCGTGCGCATCGCGAAAAGGCAGGCCTTTCTTCACCAGATAGTCCGCCAGATCGGTGGCGGTGGCGTAGCCTTTCAGGGCCGCCTGCTCCATGGCCGGCACGTTGACGGTAATACCGCCTTCGAGCCTGCCGGTGGCAGGGTTGGGCTGGCCGCCCACCATCTCGGTGAAGATGCGCAGCGTGTCCTTGAGCGTATCCACCGTATCGAACAAAGGCTCCTTGTCTTCCTGGTTGTCCTTGTTATAGGCCAGGGGCTGGCCCTTCATCAGGGTGATCAGCCCCATCAGGTGGCCCACCACGCGGCCGCTTTTGCCGCGCGCGAGCTCGGGGACGTCCGGGTTCTTCTTCTGCGGCATGATCGAAGAGCCGGTGGTGAAGCGGTCGGCAATCTTGATGAAGCCGAAGTTCTGGCTCATCCACAGGATCAGCTCCTCGCTGAAACGGCTGATGTGCACCATGACCAACGTCGCTGCAGCCGTGAACTCGATAGCGAAGTCGCGGTCACTTACCGCGTCCAGGCTGTTCTGGCAAACAGCGGGCTGGCCGCGCTCGTCGATCATGCCCAGGGTGCGGGCCACGCGCTCGCGGTCGAGCGGGTAACTGGTACCCGCCAGGGCAGCGCTGCCCAGGGGCAGGCGGTTGACGCGGCGGCGCACGTCGGCCATACGTTCGGCGTCGCGCGCAAACATCTCCACATAGGCCAGCATGTGGTGGCCAAAGCTCACGGGCTGAGCCACCTGCAGGTGCGTGAAGCCCGGCAGGATGACGTCCACGTTCTGCTCGGCCACCGTGAGCATGGCCTTCTGCAGGTCGTTCAAAAGACTGCCGATGAGGTCAATCTCATCGCGCAGCCAAAGGCGCACGTCGGTCGCGACCTGGTCGTTGCGGCTGCGGCCGGTATGCAATCTCTTACCCGCGTCCCCCACCAACTGGGTCAGGCGCGCCTCGATGTTCAGGTGGACATCCTCCAGATCGAGCTTCCATTCGAACGTGCCACGTTCGATCTCGGCGCGGATCTGGGCCATGCCGCGCTCAATGGCGGCAAGGTCCTCGGCCCCGATGATCTTCTGCGCGGCCAGCATCTTGGCGTGGGCCAGGCTGCCGGTGATGTCTGCGTCCCACAGGCGCTGGTCGAAGAAAACGCTGGCCGTGTAACGCTTGACCAGCTCGCTCATGGGCTCAGAGAAGAGTGCCGACCAGGCTTCGGATTTCTTGTCGAATTGGTTGTGGGGCATGGCAGGCAGGTGTAAGAGGAGGAACGGGCAACAGGGCCCCGCGCGGTGTTACTGGCTCCCGCGCGCTTGCGCATGCGGCCAATTCACCAACAATCGGGCCAGGGACCTCCCCGTAGGAAAGCAAACAGATTTTATCGGCCTTCCAGGAACCGCCCATGCCGGCCACGACGCCGCAGCCGCGGAACCCGATGCTGTCCGACGCCTGCCAGGTTGGCGTGGCGCTGCGTGCCGTGCTTTTTTGGAGGCCGTAGTGGCCCTGGACCACCCAACCAAGCCCGCGCGGCTGGAGCGGCGGCAGCAGGCCCTGCAGAAGGTCGAGCGCGTGCTGCGCGGCCGGGCCGGTGGCGGCGCCACGGCCGGGGGCGACAGCCGGCTGATCCAGGAGCGCGGGCACACCGAGCGCTTCCCGCTGGCCGAGGTGCTGTACTTCAAGGCCGCGCTCAAGTACATCACGGTGCGCACACCGGCCAAAACCTAGATCCTCGACGGCGCGCTCAGCGAGCTGAAAGAGAGGTATGGGGCAGACTTCCTGCGGGTGCACCGCAATGCGCTGGTGGCCCGCCGCGCCGAAGGCGCGCTGGAAAAACACGTGGACCCTGAGGAGGGGCAGGGCTGGGCGGTCCGACTGCGGGGCGTGGACGAGTTGTTATCTGTCTCGCCCCGGCGGCTTTCTGCGGTGCGCGAGGCCATCGCCGCGAACTCAAGCCTTGCGTCTTACTGGCGGATCACGTCGGCACCTGCCGGCGGCCGGAAGCGGAAGGTGTCCGCAGGCAGGTTGACGTTGAGCTGCACGCCGCTGAATGTCAGCAGCGAGCGTTGGCCGAAGCTGTCAACGATCTCCAGGGCCGCAAGTTCTGCGGTCTTGCGCCCTCCCGCGACGGTTTCCCGCAGGCCCACGCGCACGCTCTGCACCTGACCATCGCGCGCACGCGGCGTGGCCTGCACCCATTGCAGGCCATCCCGCTCGGGCGCGTTGGCAAGCTGGTAGTCAAGCTGCAGGGCCTTGAGGTCCGCCGCCGAGGCGATGAGGGCGGCTGGCGTGCTGCCCAGGGCGCTGGCCTGGGGACGGGCGGTGACCTGGTTCAGATCGACATCATGAAGCCAGAGCGTCTGGCCGTCGGCCACGATGGTCTGTGGCAGGGGCTTGCCATAAACGAAACGGAAGCGGCCGGGCCGCTGAAACTCGAAGGTACCGCCAGAAACACGCGTGCGCGCCACCTGCCCCTCGCGCGGCGGGGAGGTCACGACCTGCGTGAAATCAGCGCGACCGCTGGACGCGGTACGCAGGAAAAGCTCCAGCGCGTCCAGCCCGTCTGCACGCGCGGCCAGGCAGAGCAAGGCCACGAAAAAAACAGCGCACAGTTGTCTCATGAGATTCACTCGGCCCGGGCCGGTACCAGGATGTCGCGCTGGCCGTTGGTGCTCATGGCGCTGACCAGCCCAGCCTTCTCCATGTCTTCCACCAGTCGCGCGGCGCGGTTGTAGCCGATCTTGAGGTGGCGCTGCACCAGCGAGATGCTGGCCTTGCGGTGCTTGAGCACGATCTCCACGGCCTGGTCGTACATGGGATCCTTTTCGCCACTGAGGCCGCCGTCCCCGACCGCGGCGCCGTCCTCACCGTCGACCGCGCCGCCTTCCAGCACGCCCTCGATGTAGTCCGGTGCGCCCTGGCTCTTGAGGTAGCTCACGACGCGGTGCACTTCCTCGTCGCTGACGAAAGCACCGTGCACACGGATCGGCAGGCCCGTGCCGCTGGCCATATAGAGCATATCGCCCATACCCAGCAGGGCCTCGGCACCCATCTGGTCGAGGATGGTGCGGCTGTCGATCTTGCTACTGACCTGGAAGGCAATACGGGTCGGAATATTGGCCTTGATCAGACCGGTGATGACGTCCACGCTGGGACGCTGCGTGGCCAGGATCAGGTGAATGCCGGCGGCGCGCGCCTTCTGCGCCAGGCGGGCAATGAGCTCCTCGATCTTCTTGCCCACCACCATCATCAGGTCGGCCAGCTCGTCTATGACAACCACGATGTGCGGCAGACGCTCCAGCGGCTCAGGCGATTCAGGTGTGAGGCTGAAGGGGTTGTAGATGAACTGCTCTTTCGCCTCGGCTTCGTCGATCTTGTGGTTGTAGCCTGCCAGGTTACGCACCCCCAGCTTGCTCATGAGTTTGTATCGGCGCTCCATCTCGGCCACGCACCAGTTCAGGCCGTGCGCGGCCTGCTTCATGTCGGTGACCACCGGGGCCAGCAGGTGAGGGATACCTTCATAGACCGACATCTCCAGCATCTTGGGGTCGATCATGAGCAGGCGCACATCACGCGCCTCGGCCTTGTACAGCAGGCTCAGGATCATGGCGTTGATGCCGACCGACTTGCCGGAGCCGGTGGTACCGGCCACCAGCACGTGCGGCATCTTGGCGAGATCGGCCACCACCGGGTTGCCCACGATGTCCTTGCCCAGGCCCATCGTGAGCAGGGACTTGGCCTCGTTGTAGACCTGCGAGCCCAGGATCTCGGAGAGCTTGATGGACTGGCGCCGCGCGTTGGGCAGCTCCAGCGCCATGTAGTTCTTGCCCGGGATGGTCTCGACCACGCGGATAGACACCAGGCTGAGCGAGCGCGCGAGATCCTTGGCCAGACCCACGATCTGGGAGCCCTTGACGCCGGTGGCTGGCTCGATCTCGTAGCGGGTGATCACCGGGCCAGGCTGGGCCAGGACCACGCGCACTTCCACGCCGAAATCCTTGAGGCGCTTCTCGATCAGGCGACTGGTCATCTCGAGCGTCTCGGGCGACACGGTCTCCTGACGGCCCTGGGCCCCGTCAAGCAGATCCACCTGCGGCAGTCGCGAGTCGGGCAAGTCGGCAAACAGGGGCTTCTGGCGCTCCTTTGCCACGCGCGTGCTCTGGGGCACCTCGACGATCACAGGCTCAATGAGGACCGGCGGTGCATGCTGCTCGACGATCTCTTCACGCTCCTCCAGCACTCCCTCCTGGCGCTCACGCGCGGCCCGCTGGCCCAGGGCCAGGTCCTGGGCCATCTCGCGCCGGGCGCGACGCGCATCGATGAAGTCCTGCACCCATGCGCCGATGCGCTCGGCCACCTGCCCCCAGGAAAACCGGAACACCAGCGCCACGGCCAGCACCCACAGGCCGATAGCCAGCAGGGCCGAGCCGGTTGCTCCCAGCCACTGCACGGCCAGCGGCCCGATCCAGTAGCCCAACACACCACCCGCATGCCCCGGAAGATAGGCTTCAAGACGGTGGAAGCGAGACCATTCGATGGCGGTACTGGCCAGCAACAACAGCGCCAGGCCTGTCCAGAAACCCCAGCGGCTTGCAACAAAACGGCTCAGCCACCCCGCTGACGCACCGGCCGCTGTTGCCAAGTCTGGCAGGTCCGGGCCACGCAACCAACGCGCCAGCGCCGACAGCCAGACGCGGACAGCCGCTGCGTAGCACCACCAGACGGAAAAACCCAGCAGGTAATAGCTTGCGTCCGCGAGGCGGGCACCCAGCTGGCCGCCGCGGTTGCGCACGGCGCTGCCGTCGCCCGAAGTGGACCAGGCGGCATCGGCCAGATCATGGCTGAGAAGCACCAGCAACCAGTAAGCCAGCAGCACGAAGCTGATGAACAGGAGCGCTTCGCCCGAAAAGCGGCCACGGCCGGAGCGCGTGGGCGCTGTGTCGGCCGCGTCATCGGAATTCAGCGTGTGGAGTCGGTAGCTCATGTTTCAGGGTCCAGCCCGCACGGGGCGTCAGCGTCAGCGCGGCCTGGACCGCCGCTCCTTGACGTGCATGGCCCCGCCCTCCAGAGGCGTGACGAAGCCCTGCTCCTCGAAGTCCTTCATCACGCGGCTGACCATTTCGCGGGAGGCGCCGACCATCTTGGCGAGGTCCTGGCGCGAAAGCCTCTCGCGGATGATCATGTCGCCCGCGGGAGCAGCCTCAGCCGTGTCCAGAAGAACGTTGGCCACGCGGCCATAGACGCTCATGAGCGCCAGCGAGCCAATCTTGCGGTCGGCGTGACGCAATCGCTGGACCAGGCCGCGCATGATGCCGTAGGCCATGGGGTCACATTCGGTCAGGCTGCGCAAGAACTCTGAGCGGCCAAGCTCGAGCACATCGGTCTGGGTCTCTGCCTCAACCGAGGCTGAGTGCACGTCGTTGTCGATCAGGCTCATCTCACCGAAGTAGTCACCGGACTGCAAAGTGGCCAGGATGACCTCGCGCCCGTTGCCGCTGTTGGTCATGAGCACACGTGCACGGCCGGACAGGATGATGGACAGCGCATCGGACTTCTCGCCCTGCTGCACCACGCGCTCGCCGCGCTTGACGCGCCGCTTCACGACCGCCGCCGCCAGCGACTGCAAGTGTTCATCGGACAACATGGAAAACAACGGGACCCGTCGCAACAAATCCTGGTTGGTCAGCATTGACATAGGTCGGTCACTCTGCGCGTGCATGGATGAGTTCTTACAATGGCATGGTCGCGGCACGCCGGGCCCTTCCCCGGACCATGCGCCGCGACACGGTACGCGGCGCCGCCCATTATTGTCCAAAAGACACCTCTGAACGCGAAGGTAACCCCCATGTCGCAGAACAAACACGCCAAGGTTTTGATCCTCGGCTCCGGCCCGGCCGGCTACACTGCAGCGGTCTACGCCGCGCGGGCCAACCTGAGCCCGGTGCTGGTCACCGGAATGGCCCAAGGTGGCCAGCTCATGACCACCACCGAGGTCGACAACTGGCCGGCCGATGTGGCAGGCGTGCAGGGTCCGGAGCTCATGCAGCGCTTCCAGGAACACGCCGAGCGCTTCAAGACCGAGATCGTTTTTGATCACATCAACAAGGTGGACTTCAGCAAGCGCCCCTACACGCTCACGGGCGACAGCGGGACCTACACCTGCGACGCACTCATCATCGCCACTGGAGCCTCGGCCAAGTATCTGGGCCTGCCTTCGGAGCAGGCTTTCATGGGGCGCGGGGTCTCGGGCTGCGCCACCTGTGACGGTTTCTTCTACCGCGACCAGGTCTGCTGCGTGGTCGGAGGCGGCAACACGGCGGTCGAGGAGGCGCTGTACCTCTCCAACATCGCCAGCAAGGTCTACCTGGTGCACCGTCGTGACAAGTTCAAGGCGGAACCCATCCTGGTCGACAAGGTCATGGAGAAGGTCAAGGCGGGCAAGATCGTGCTCAAGACCTTCATGACACTGGACGAGGTGCTCGGCGACGCCAGCGGCGTGACCGGTATCCGCATCAAGAGCACCCAGGACGGCCGCACCGAGGACCTGGAGCTCAAGGGTTGCTTCATCGCCATCGGTCACGCCCCCAACACCGAAATCTTCCAAGGACAGCTGGCTATGGAAAACGGCTACATCATCACGCAAAGCGGTCTCAAGGGATTCGCCACCCAGACCTCCGTGCCTGGCATTTTTGCGGCCGGTGACGTGCAGGACCATGTCTATCGCCAGGCCATCACCAGCGCCGGCACTGGCTGCATGGCCGCGCTCGATGCACAGCGATTTTTGGAGCAGGAGGCTTAGCCTGCGGCCTCCCCCAGGCTCCGTTCCCTTCGGTCACTGCGCCCCCTCCTGCTTAGCGCAAGGGGGCGCACCCAACGACCCGGCAAAGCCGGTTGCGTGGGTGCCCTGGCACGGGCCTGCGCTTACGCGCGGCCAACTCAGTCTGAAGCATCAAATCTGGCTATAATTTGTGGCTTCGCTGGGTTTCCCGGCATCCTAAGGGTTACCGCCACCCTGCCCTTTAAGGAAATCTGGCGAGGTGAGGCCCCCACTGCACGGGTGGCGGCCGTTTTCAAGAAAGCGAAGTGTCCTCATGGCACGCGTCTGCGAAGTCACGGGCAAGAAGCCCATGGTCGGGAACAACGTCTCCCACGCCAACAACAAAACCAAGCGCCGGTTCCTGCCTAACCTGCAATACCGTCGTTTCTGGGTTGAATCCGAGAACCGCTGGGTTCGTCTGCGCGTGTCCGGCGCTGCCCTGCGCCTGATCGACAAGAACGGCATCGATTCCGTGCTCGCCGACCTGCGCGCACGTGGCCAAGCCTAAACACTGAACCAGGAGCAGCACCATGGCCACCAAAGGCGGACGCGAAAAGATCAAGCTGGAATCCACGGCCGGTACCGGTCATTTCTACACGACCAGCAAGAACAAGAAGACCACGCCCGAGAAGATGTCGATCATGAAGTTCGACCCCAAGGCTCGCAAGCATGTGGAGTACAAGGAAACCAAGCTGAAGTGATTCGGCCCTTTCCCTTGCCAGGCCCGCCTCGTGCGGGCCTTTTCTTCTTCGGAGCCCCAAACTGAAATCGAAAAGCGCCCCTGTTAATGCGACGTATTCTCATTTCCCTAAATGACACAGCAAACCACCAAAGACGGTGGAACGTTCCATGGCCGGCCCTGAGGACGATCCGAACCAACCCTGCCTCAAAGCTCTGGTGGCAGGCACTGTCTTCCTAATCCCCAGCTGGGCCTACCCGCCAGGGGCAGCGCGGACCCCACCGGTCGGCAGATTGATTTTGAGCATCTGCGCAGCGTGACGGCTGCCCTGCTGCCGCGCGGCGATGCCAAGAAAGGGGCCGCCCACCGTAACCCAGCGAAGTGATGCTGCGCATCCGGGGGTTTTTTCGAGGTTACCGCTTGACTGACTGTTGATTGATCCCTTAGTCTCAAACCACTCCTTGCACTGAAAACGTGCCTCCATGCGATTTGCTCAAAAGTCTGTTTCAGTTGGCTTTACCGTGATCGAATTAATGGTCGTCGTGGCCATTATGGCCATCATCGCAGGTATTGCCGCGCCAAACTTACGCGATTGGGTCATTCGGAATAACATCGCCAGCATTACAACCGACCGTTTGGCGGCGATAAACTTTGCCCGGGCAGAGGCGGTAAGTAGTCGAAGAAATGTTTCATTGTGCGCTCAAGGCTCTTGTGGCAGCTCAACTAATTGGAGCGGCGCAATAGCCGTGGTACAGGGAGCCTGTTCGACCACGGCGACAGTCATCAAAACCTTTGATGCGAGCTACCCCGGTTACGACGTCACCAGTTCAGTCAACTGCATAACTTTTTTGCCTGCGGGGACAACCGCCGCAGTGGGCGCCAGTATTTCGGCTTCTTTCTCTGGTAACACCGCCTTCAACAGAATGATCTGCATTTCCACTTTGGGGCGTCCTCGACTGATAAATGGGAGCTCTTGTTCATGAGCCGCTCTTTGTTGCACTCGAAGCCTGGTCTGAGGTTCTGCAGCGCTTTCAAGATGCAGGGTCTGTCTATGATTGAAATATTGGTCACCATGGTCATCACGGTCATCGTTTTGTTAGGTTTGGTCGGTACACAAACCTATTCATTTCGTATGCAATCGGTGGCCTCTTACCAAACAGCTGCGGCTTTGCTCGCGTCCGATTTGGCAGATCGCATGCGCGCTAATTCGGCGGCAGCAAAAGATTTCACGAACAAACCCTATGCGCCAGCCACTATGCCTACAACTGAGGTCAGCTGTACGGCTTGTGCCGCAGATCAGCAAGCTAAAAATGATCTGGTTCGGTGGAACGCCGAACTTGGGCGTTCGTTACCGGAAGGTAGCGGCACTGTGTCCTTCGACACCGTCAACTCTGTCTACAATATCAAAGTTTCATGGACTCAGCCTGGCACAGAGGGCCAGACAACGGGGCAGAATCGCGAGTTCAACTTCAGCTTGATTCCTTAGGTGCCATATGTCTCGACAACAGCGTCCTGGCAACAAACATCGATCTGGCCACACTCTCGTGGAGCTGCTGGTGGCCTTGACCATCGGTCTGGTCATCAGTCTTGCGGTGGCCGCTTTGTACTCCAGCACCAATGCGAGCAAGCAAGCTTTTGATGATGTGACAGTTTTACGTGATTCTGCTCGGGCCGCGTTGCAGCTCATGGGCGAACAAATTCGCACTGCGGGCTACGGCTTGCTAGACTCCACGGGAAAAAATGTTTTCCAGGGCAGCGCCAGAACAGGTCAGGCGGCGGCAGATGCGTATGGGTTCCCTATTTTTGGTTGCTCAACCGGCTTTTCCACCGACGCGCCTGACACTAATTGTGCTTCTTCCGGCAACAGCCCGGCTTTTTCCGTGGCTTACCAGGCCGAAGCTGGTAGTGACTTACGTGATTGCGAGGGTAATCAAGGCAGTGATCTGGGCGCTAGCGGCTATGTGCGCACCGGGTTTACTGCCCCGGCTAATTCCAAGCTGGTGATGAGCTCTTTTCGGCTAAGTGGTCAGCAGCTTCAGTGCCAGGGCAGTGGCGCCAGCTGGCAGGTCATTGTTGATAACGTGGTTTCTTTCACGGTCGAATACGGTGTCGATACGGATAAAAACTTGGGTCAGCCCAGTGAAGCCGCGCGCTCTGTCAACGAATGGAGTGCGGCCGGACCTTCGTCCCCTGCTGACTGGGCCGATGTCGTCGCGGTGCGCTTATGCATTGTCTTGCAGTCGGCACCTGGTGCCGGGGTGAGCAATACCAGCTATACCAACTGCAGTGGAGCTAATACAAACGGAGCTGACAATCGTGTTTATCAGCGTCTTACATCGACAGTGCAAATCAGAAATATTCGTCCAGCTGTTTCATGATGACTTCCATGACGAAACTTTCGCATAGCGCCACCTCTGGCAAAGCACAACGGGGCGTAACCTTGGTCGTTACCTTGATTATTCTCGTCGCCATGATGTTGACGGTGAGTGCCAGCCTTCGATCAAACACGATCCAAGAGCGCATTGCAGGTAATACGCGCGCTTATCAAAATGCGTTTCAGGCGGCGGAAAGCGCTTTGAGAAATTGCGAAGACAGAATTTTGAATCCACCAGCCGCCGGTCTGCCGACGCAGATCATTAGCACGAGCGCTACGGGGACCGCTGGTGAGCGCTGGAATACACCAACATGGTGGGGCACCAACAAAATAATCGTCACTCTGCACAGCAGTGACAACACGACTACGGCCGAGTGTTTAATCGAGGAAGTATCGTTCGGTGGTAGCATGGGTTACTACGTGACCGCACGTGGAGTCACCGGGGCCGGTGAGACTTTTGTTCAGTCGGTATTGGCACCAGAATAAAGCCTACGAAGGAGACAACCATGACCCTTGCTTTGTTTTCGCGCGTCTGGGGAGCTTGCGGGCTTTTGCTGGCCTTTAGTGCTCAGGCTCAAACCCCGCAACAACGTCCCGTAACGCTGGTGGGTGATCCGCCGCCGAATATTGTTGTGACCCTGGATGATTCTGGAAGTATGGGTGCAACCCAGCTACTTATCCCCGGGCGAACACCACCCAACGCCCAGATTCGACAGAGATCTCCCGCTGTCAACGCCTTGTATTACGACTTTACCCGACGTTATCAACCCTGGATCAAACCCGATGGCACGCGTTGCACCGCCGCAAATCCGAACGCTGTTTTGACTGAGGGCCGTTTCGGTTGCGGTACCGGCTACAACGCCGGCGCTGCTGGCGCGACAACCAATCTAAGCACCCTGCCAGATACGGCATATTGGCGCTACAACAGTGGCAGTTATAACGTTAACGCTAATTATACGTTTGTGCAAATTGGTGCCATGCCGGCCGCCACGACTTTCCCGCGTCCGGCAACACGAACCGACTGCGTGACGAGCCCCGGGGTGTGTACCCGTGCTGAAGAATTACAGAACTATGCGAACTGGCACCAGTACTACCGAACCAGCATGCTCATGGCGCGGGGTGCCCTGGGTGAGGCGTTTTATGACTTGAGCCCCGACTACCGGGTTGGTTATGCGCTGCTGTCTGTTTCTACAACCACTATTAACGGCCAAACATACGATAGGCTACGCCAAGGTGTTGGTGCGTTTACGGGAACACAAAAAGAAAACTGGTACAAAGGCATTTACAACACGGTAGCTGGAGGGGGGACTCCCCTCATCTCGCTTACCCGCGAGGTTAGTGACTATTTTCTGCGCACCGATAACGGCGGGCCGTGGGGCTTTAACCCACCATCTAATGCCGCTGGTACCCAGTACACCTGCCGCCGGAATTTCCACATTTTGATGACCGATGGCGTTTGGGGCGATTCGCGGTTTAACCCCCCTCCCACGGCCTTGGGGGGGGCGGGCACCGACGTCGATGGTACGGAGGTGGCCTTACCCGATGGATCGACCTACACGCCTGGCCCACCGTACCGGGATTGTAACGTTGGTGTTTGCGCACCCAATCGCGGTTTTTTGGCCGATGCCGGGTTTTATTACTGGAGTCGTGACCTAAGACCGGATATGACCAATAACCTCAGTCCGACCGCGACCAACTCGGCCACGTGGCAGCACTTGGTCACCTACACCATAGGCCTTGGGCAGAATGGCAACATCAACAGCGGTAATATCGCCAACATCTACGCCGGCACTGCTAATTGGGGCAGTAACGCGATTGACGATCTATGGCACATGGCCATCAATGGTCGTGGTCAGTATTTTGCTGCCCAAGACCCGGTTTCCTTCGGGCAAAGTTTTCGAGCTGCACTGGCCGATATTGCGCGACAACAAGGACGAACCGCCGGTACCGGTGTTGGCCGGTCAACGGCCAGCGGCATGGCTGAAAATCTTTACCTGAGTTCTTTTACTTCCAACATCTGGTCGGGCGATATTCAGGGTCTGTCGGTGAACTCCAGTGTGTCGCCACCTACTACTGCCGAACTTTGGCTCGCTTCCAAAAGAATGCCTGCGCCGGCCAACCGTCAGCTCTTTACTCACAACGGCACGAATGGTGTTGCTTTTACCTGGGCAAACCTAACAAGCACGCAAAAAGGCAGCTTTAGCAATGACGAAGCTGCTTTTAATTTTATTCGCGGTGTTTGGACCCTGGAGCAACAGTTCATGCCCGTGCCTTTGGATCCGAGCGATGCCGCTAACGCTGCGCATAAGTATCGTAGTCGTGAAACTATCAGCCGCACCCCTGCAGAAATTGCCGCAGGCGTTAACCCGGTGAACCTGGTTGGGGGTATCTTAGGGTCGCGCCCAGTGCTGCACAAAGCCGGGGGAACCGAGCCCGATGTTCTGTATGTCGCCTCCACCGCTGGCATGTTGCATGCCTTTGGGGCCAGTAACGGCGTTGAGCTATTCGCTTATGTACCCGGCATGATTTACGACAATTTGTTTAAGAGCACACGACCGGACTATAACGACAGCGTAAATTTTAACCGCTTGGTGGACGGCACACCTGCCATTCAACAGGTCGATGGTGTTTCCTACCTGGTAAGCAGCCTGGGAACGGCCGGCAAAGGGATTTACGCCCTCAATGTGAGCCAGCCGTCCACTTTCGGTGCTGGCAAGGTTTTGTGGGAGAAAACCACCGGCAGCGGCTCGGACTTTTCCAGTCATTTAGGATACGCCATCACGGAAGGAAGAATCGTCAAGGTTTATGATTCCAGTGTGCCCAGCGGCAGCCGTGTGGTGGTGTTACTGCCTAACGGGGTGGACAGTACCGACAAAAAGGCCGGCGTGTTTGTGATTGATGCGTCAACGGGTGCCTTGGTTAGGTACATTAACACCAACGTCGGTTCTAGCACCCTACCCAATGGTTTGACGGGTGTATCAATACGCACTAACCCGGACGGTTACTTACAGTACGCCTATGGTGGCGATATACAGGGCAATGTGTGGAAGTTTGACTTTACCAGCACGAACAGCAGCGACTGGAAAATCCTGTTTAGTGGTGTCAATGGGTCTCCCCTGTTTTCCAGCAATAAGCCCATTACCGTCCCCATCGCCATTGGTGCCCGCTTTTCTGACCAAAGCCAGGGGGTCATGTTGTACTGGGGCTCGGGGAGGTTATTGACCAGTGTCGATGCTGACAACACGGATACTCAAACTTTCTTTGCGCTGTGGGACAATGACAGTACCATAGTTAGCAGCCTGAGTGAACTGAAGCAGCAGACTTTGACGGACAACCTAGACGGGACCTTTGTAACTTCGGGTAGTACGGTCAACTATGGCACCCAGCGCGGTTGGTATATGAACTTTCTACAAGGGGGTGAGCGTACTTTGGTCGGTGCAATACCAAGAAAAAACACCGTATTGTTTGAAACTTACCGCCCCAGTAATGAATTTTGTCAGGCCTCTGGTTCCGGGAGTGCTCTGTATTCCATAGGACTGCAGAATGGTAAAACTTATCATTCTTTCGATGTCAATAACGACGGGGTGTTTGATTTTTCTGCCCGACTGACCGCGACGGGAAATAACTACGTGACTGACAAAAATAACGGCAACCCGTATTTCTTTAAAGAAGGCAGCACCGCAGCATCCGCAGGCGGAAATCAAAATTGCTTCGGGCCTAACGGACAGGTGGTTAGCTGCAATGACGGAGGCGGCGGCGTCTTGCGTCGAGTGCGCTGGCGCGAGTTGATTCGGTAGTGTGGGGGGGGGGGGGGGGGGGGAA
>JADCGR010000044.1 GCA_020248905.1 Curvibacter sp.
CGACACTCACCATTGCGTACTTTGACCGGCTGGGGGTACCAAGACTGTCCTGACCTCAAACTCTCGAACCGCCCGGTGCGGACCCGCATGCCGGGTGGTGTGGCAGGGGTGCCTCCTACAATGGAGGCCCCCTATGCCGATCGTCGCGCAGCGCGTCAGGCGCGGCCCCACACGTCCTGGGCAGTCTCCACCACCAGGCGCAGCTTGGCGCGCTGGTCTTCCACTGCGATGTCATTGCCGTGCACCGTGCTGGAAAAACCGCATTGCGGCGACAGGCAGAGCTGTTCCATGGGTACATACTTGGCGGCCTCGTTGATGCGGCGTTTGAGTTCGTCCTTGGATTCCAGTTTGCCGAACTTGGTGGTCACCAGGCCTAGCACCACGATCTTGCCCGGTGCCAGGAAGCGCAGCGGGCGGAAGTCACCACTGCGGTCGTCGTCGTACTCAAGGAAGTAGGCGTCGAGGTTCATTTCCTTGAGCAGGGCCTCGGCCACCGGCTCGTAATTGCCCGACGCGGCGTGCGTGCTCTTGAAATTGCCGCGGCACAGGTGCATGGCCAGGGTCATGCCGGCAGGCTTTTGCGCCACGACCTTGTTGATGAACTTGGCGTAGCGATGCGGCAGCTCGTTGGGATCATCGCCGCGTTGCCGCGCCGCTTCGCGCATCTTCTCGTCGCACAGATAGGCCAGGTTGGTGTCGTCCATCTGCACATAGATGCAGCCGGCGGCGGCCAGCGAACGCAGCTCGTCGCCATAGGCCTGGGCCACGTCGTCGTAGAAGCTGGGCTCGAGCTCGGGATAGTGTTCCTTGCTGATGCCCGCGCGGCCACCGCGGAAGTGCAGCATGGTGGGGGAGGGGATGGTCACCTTGGCCACGCTGCCGCGGCCCGGGGCGATCTGGCTCTTGAGGTACTGAAAGTCAGCGAGCTGGATGTCCTTCACGTGGCGCACCTTGTCAATCACTCGCATCACGGGCGGGGCCAGTTCCTTGGTCCCATCGGGCTTGACGATGGTGACCGGGATATCGGTCTTGACGCCGCCGATCTGCTCCAGGAAGTCGATGTGGAAGTAGGTACGGCGGAATTCCCCATCCGTGATGCTCTGCAGGCCCAAGTCTTCCTGGAACTTCACGATCTCGGTGATGGCCTTGTCCTCCACCTTGCGCAGCTGCTCGGCCGTGATTTCGCCTTTGGCCTTTTGCTCACGAGCTTGCAGCAGGTACTTGGGACGCAGAAAGCTGCCGACGTGGTCGGCGCGAAAGGGCGGGGTGGCGCGGCTGCTCATGGGGTTCTCGTGGGATGTTGTTTGTGTGGCACTGCCAAGCAGTCATTCAGGGAACGACTTATGAATTATCAACCAGTTCCGGTTCTGGAGTTGCGATGGTTGCTATATTCCGGGAGTGGGTGCCGCAGTTCGCGGCGACGCGAACTGGTGTCGGTCTAGCGATTCACAGCAAAAGAGAAGGAGCTAATCCATGCATACACACCGCTTGCTGGCCAGAAGTGGCAGCGTCTTGCTGGTCGGCCTGGCGCTGCTGCTGGGCCTGGCACCGGCAGCTCGGGCGCAGGACATCGTGATCGGACAGATCGGTCCCTTCACGGGGCTGCCAGCGCCCGACGCCCACCAGATCAACCACGGCGCCAAGGCCTATTTCGCCCAGCTCAACAAGGCCGGCGGCATCAATGGCCGCAAAGTGGTTTTTTTCGAACTGGACGACACCTACAAGCCCGACGGCTACGTGGCGGCTTTCGAGCAGGCCATGCAGCGCAAGCCCCTGGCCCTGCTGTCCCCTGTGGGTTCGGTCGCGCTCCAGCGCATGTTTGCTGACAAGCTGCTGGACAAGCACGATCTGGTCATGATGAACGCAGTCCCCGGGGCCGAGTCGTTCCGTAACCCGGGTCATCCCCGGCTGTTTCATGTGCGCGCGGGCGACAAGCAGCAGATTGAAAAGATCGTGAACCACGCGCGCACTCTGGGTATCGTCAAGCTGGCGGTGATGCATCAGGACATTCCCATGGGTGTTTCGGGCATCAAGGTGGTGACGGACGAGGCCGTCCGGCTTACGGGGATGGAGGTCCAGGGCGTTGCATCTGCTTTCAAACCCGAAGATCAGGCCCGAGTGGCTGCGGAGATCTTCAAGCTCAATCCCCAGGGTGTGTTGGTCATCGGCGCGCCGCCTTTCACCGCCAATGGCGTGGCCGCTCTGCGCAAGGCAGGGGTCATGCAGCCCGTCTTCGTGCTGGACTACACTGCACCGGGCATGCTCGCCAAGGTGGCCACCCTTGAGCTTGCACGCGGCGTGGGCATCGCCCAGGTCTATCCCAATCCCAACGGCAAGACCAAGGGCGTGGTGCGCGACTTCCGGCTTGCCATGAAGGCCGCCTATCCGGATCTCGAAAGCTACGCAGCTTTCCATATGGAAGGCTACTTGTCGGCCCGCATCCTTGCCGAGGGCCTTAAGCGCGTTCGCGGCGAGATCACGCCGGCCGCGCTGGCCAAAAGCCTGCAGAGCATGGGTGAGCTCGACTTCGATGGCTACCGTATAGACTTTTCCAAGGGCAACGCAGGCAGCCGCTTTGTCGACATTGCGGTGATGGACCAGGAAGGCCGCCTGCGCTACTGAGCTTCCCAGTTTTGCACTTGCCTGCGACCGCTCACGTGCCGCCCTACTTGGTTTTGTGTGTCAGTTGGGCCCGGGCAAGTTCTGAACAAGTCCCGCCATGGGCGTTCGAGTCAAGAACGGGATGATTTAGCCGTCCACACCGCGCGTCGTGTGCCCGTTGGCACACGCAAGCGATTGGGTGGGCAAATGGCTCGTTTATCGGCCGAACCCTTTCGGGGGCGCGGTTTTGCGCCTTGCGGCTCATCCCGAGAAATCCGCGCCGCGCACGGCGCGAGCTGATCAGACCTTCCCTGGATATCTCAGTTTGCTATATCTCGCAGTCGGGAAATGGGCTTGCGCCTGCTGCGAATTCGTACCAAAGTGGAGAACCCTCACGAATTTGGGGGCATCCCCGCAGACGGTTGAACGGGATGCGTCGAGTGACAACACCTCTAGGAGCGTTTCATGAACAAGCGAGTGTTTTTTGGTGCGTGCGCGCTGGCGCTGGCCGCGCTCACGTCCACGACTGTGCTGGCCCAGGACAACACCTTTAAGATCGGCCTGATCCTGCCCATGACGGGCCAGCAGGCGTCCACCGGCCGCCAGATTGAGGCAGCCGTCAAGCTTTACATGGCGCAGAATGGCGACACCGTTGCGGGCAAGAAGGTCCAGGTCATCCTCAAGGACGACACCAGCGTGCCCGACGTGACCAAGCGCCTGGCGCAGGAGCTGGTGGTCAACGACAAGGTCAATGTGCTGGCCGGTTTCGGCATCACGCCCTCGGCCTTCGCCACCGCCCCGATTGCCACCCAGGCCAAGACGCCGATGGTGGTGATGGCGGCCGGTACATCGACCATCACGCAGTCCTCGCCCTACATCGTGCGCACCAGCTTCACGCTGGCGCAGTCCTCGGTGGCCATGGCCGACTGGGCGCCGGCCAAGGGTGGCATCAAGAAAGTGGTGACCATGGTAAGCGACTACGGTCCAGGCCATGACGCCGAGAAGTTCTTCCGCGACCGTTTCATCTTCAACGGCGGCACGGTCATCGAATCCCTGCGCGTGCCCATGCGTAATCCGGACTTCGCCCCCTTCCTGCAGAAGGTCCGTGACCTCAAGCCCGATGGCCTCTTCGTCTTTGTGCCCTCGGGCACCGGCGCTGCCGTGATGAAGCAGTTCCTGGAGCGTGGCATGGACAAGGCTGGTATCAAGCTCATCGGACCTGGCGACATCACGGACGATGACCAGCTCAACGACATGGGCGATGGCGCCCTTGGCGTGGTCACGGCGCACTTTTACTCGGCCGCGCACCCCTCTGCGACCAACAAGAAGTTCGTCGAGGCCTTCAAGAAGGCCAACAAGGGCATGCGCCCCAACTTCATGGCCGTCGGCGGCTATGACGGCATGCGCGTGATCTACGAAGCCCTCAAGATCACCAAGGGCCAGGGCGGCGGCGATGCGCTGCTGCAAGCCATGAAGGGACAGGTCTGGGAAAGCCCGCGCGGCCCGATGTTCATCGACGCGCAGACGCGCGACGTCGTCCACAACATCTACCTGCGCAAGGTCGAGAAGCAGGGCGGTGAGCTGTTCAACATCGAGTTTGACGCGATCAAGGACGTCAAGGATCCGGGCAAGAACAAGTAAGCCGATCCTCATGGGCGCCACCCGCCCCGGTGGTGCCCATGTATTTTTCCGAGGCGGACTCCAGACTTCATGCTGACCATCCTTTTCGACGGCATTGCCTACGGCATGCTGCTTTTCATCCTGGCGGTCGGACTGTCCGTCACGATGGGCCTGATGAACTTCATCAACCTGGCCCACGGTGCCTTTGCCATGGTGGGCGGTTACGTCACCGTCATCCTGATGCAGCGCTATGGCGTGCCCTTCCTCATCTGCCTCCCCGTGGCCTTTGTCATTGTGGCCCTACTGGGCGCCGTGCTGGAGCGCACGCTGTACCGGCCCATGTACCACCGTACCCATCTGGACCAGGTGCTGTTTTCCATCGGCCTGACCTTCATGGCAGTCGCGGCGATGGACTACTTCATGACCTCCAGCCAGCAGATCATCCAGCTGCCGGAGTGGTTGCGTGGCCGCACCGAGCTTGGCAGCGATCCCTGGACGCTGGGCATGGGGCATTACCGGCTCTTGATCATCGCCATCTGCGCGGCGCTGACCATCGCCCTGCAGTACGTGCTGACGCGCACGCGCTTTGGCAGCCGCCTGCGCGCCTCGGTGGACGACCAGCGGGTGGCGGCAGGCCTGGGCATCAACGTCGATGTCGTGTTCCTGCTCACCTTCGCCGCAGGCTCGGGTCTGGCCGGCCTGGGCGGCGCGCTGGGCGCCGAGGTGATGGGGCTGGACCCGCACTTCCCGCTCAAGAACATGATCTATTTCCTGATCGTCGTGGCCGTCGGCGGCACCTCGTCCATCACCGGGCCGCTGCTGGCCGCTCTGCTGCTGGGCATCGCAGACGTCGCGGGCAAGTACTACATTCCGCGGTTCGGTGCCTTCATTGTCTATTTCCTCATGATCGTCATCCTGATCTGGCGCCCCCAGGGCCTGTTCGTGCGCAAGGGGGGCAAGTGATGAAACACCCCCAGGCTGCGCGCACTGCGTGTCGCTGCGCCACCCCCCTTGCAGGGGCAACACCAGTGGCCCGGCAAAGCCGGCTCCACGGTGTTCTCGGCCTAGGCCATTTCGTGCGTTGCCAGCCTTGCGAGGCGCGCAGGAGTCCCTGACATGAAACGATCATTTGAATCCTTGCGCGAAACCCAGCGCTGGAAGCTCTGGGAGCCCCTGTTCTGGCTGCTTGCACTGGCCTCGCCGTGGCTGGCCGGCAACCACGCGCTCATCATCAACGAGATCGCTATCGTCGCCCTGTTCGCGATGTCGCTGGACCTGATCCTGGGCTACGCGGGCATCGTGTCGCTGGGCCATGGCGCCTTCTTCGGCATGGGAGCTTATGCCGCAGCCCTGTTTGCCAAACACCTGCATCCGGATCCGCTGGTGGGTCTGGCTTTTGCCATCGCCGTCTCGACGGCGCTGGGTGCCGTGGCCTCGCTGGGCATCATGCGCGGTTCCGACCTCACGCGTCTGATGGTCACGGTCGGCGTGCTCATGATCCTGATGGAGCTGGCGAACAAGCTTGACTGGCTCACCGGCGGTGCCGACGGCCTGCAAGGCGTCGTGATGGGCCCGCTGCTTGGCACGTTCGAGTTTGATCTGTACGGCCGCGTCGCCGCGTGGTACTCGCTGGCAGTGCTGCTGGTGTTCTTCCTCCTCTCGCGCCGTCTCGTTCAGTCTCCGCTGGGCTCCACGCTGGTGGCGCTGCGTGACAACCGCCTGCGCGCCATGGCCATCGGCATACCCGTGACCTCGCGCCTGGTGGTGGTCTACACCATCGCCGGTGGCATGGCGGGCGCCGCCGGGGCGCTGCTGGCGCAGACCACCAGCTTCGCCTCGGTCGAGGTCTTCGGTTTCGACCGCTCGGCCGATCTCGTGCTGCTCGTCGTCATGGGTGGCACCGGCTGGCTCTATGGCGGCGTGATCGGCGCCGTGGTCTTCAAGCTGCTGCAGGACTGGATCTCTTCCATCACCCCGCAGTACTGGACTTTCTGGATCGGCCTCTTCCTCGTTGTGCTCATGCTCGTCGGTCGGGAGCGCCTGATCCGGCCCTGGATGTGGTTTGGAGGGCGCAAGTCATGAGCACCTCTGACATCGTTCTTTCCGCGCAGAACCTCGTCAAGCGCTTTGGCGGTATCACCGCCACGGGCAACGTGTCGCTGGACCTGCACAAGGGCGCGCGCCATGCCCTGATTGGGCCCAATGGCGCTGGCAAGACCACGCTCATCAACCTGCTGACGGGCGTGCTGGAGCCCACCGAGGGTCGCATCGTCCTGCAAGGCCAGGATATCACCCGCCTGGCCCCGCACCAGCGCGTACGGCGCGGCATGGTCCGCACCTTCCAGATCAATCAGCTGTTTGACACGCTCACGCCTGTGCAGACCCTCGCCATGGCAGTGTCCCAGCACATGGGGCTGGGCCGTCGCTGGTGGCAACCGCTGGGCCGCAATGACGCCGTGACCGAGCGCTGCGACATGCTGCTGGAGCAGTTTCACCTGACCGAGGTGATGAACCAGAAGACGCAGGTGCTTGCGTATGCCAAGCGCCGCTTGCTGGAGATTGCCATTGCCCTGGCCTGCGAGCCGCGTGTGCTGCTGCTTGACGAGCCGGTGGCTGGCGTGCCCGCCGGTGAGCGCGAGGAACTGTTGCGCACTGTGGCCGCCTTGCCCGCCGATGTCTCGGTGCTCCTGATTGAACACGACATGGATCTGGTTTTCAGTTTTGCCAGGCGCATGACCGTGCTGGTCAACGGCACCGTGCTCACCGAGGGTGACCCCGACACCATTGCCAACGACCCGCAGGTCAAGGCCGTCTACCTCGGGCATGGCGAGGAGGCCAGCGCCGCCGGGCCGTCCCAAGGCGCGAGCGCCCCCTCGGGAGGCAGCGCAGCACACGAAGTGGCAAGCGTGGGGGTCAATCATCATGGCTGATCTGCTGCAGGTCGAAAAGCTCAGTGCCGGCTACGGCGAGGCTGTGGTGCTGCACGATGTGTCGGTGGCCCTGCCCCAGGGCCAGACACTGGCGCTGCTGGGGCGCAACGGCACCGGCAAGACCACCTTCATGAACACCCTGGCGGGTGTGACGCGCCAGCACGGCGGCACCATCACCTTCGATGGTATCGCCTTGCACAAGGTGCCGCTGCACCAGCGTGCCGCCGCAGGTATCGGCTGGGTGCCACAGGAGCGCAACATCTTCAAGTCGCTCACGGTGGACGAGAACCTCACCGCCGTGGCCCGCCCGGGCCCGTGGACGCCGGCGCGCGCCTACGAGATGTTCCCTCGCCTGGCCGAGCGCAAGACCAACCTCGGGACCCAGCTCTCGGGCGGAGAGCAGCAGATGCTGGCGGTGGCGCGGGCCCTGGTGCTCAACCCCAAGCTGCTGCTGCTGGACGAGCCGCTGGAAGGACTGGCGCCCATCATCGTGCAGGAGCTGCTGCGCGCGATTCGCCGTATCACGCGCGAGGAGGGCCTGTCGGCCATCATCGTCGAGCAGCACCCGCAAGCCATCCTCGCCATTTCGGATGTGGCCGCTGTGCTCGACCGCGGTACCGTCGTCCACACCGGCACGGCACAATCGCTGCGCGAGCAGCCCGAACTGCTGGACCGTTTGCTGGGGGTAGCGCGCTGAGCGCCACCACCGTTTTTTTCGAGGAGACCCTTCATGAATCTGCTCAATCGCCGTGTCCTCGTGGTGCTGCTTGCGGCCACGCTCGCCGGCACCGGCTGGGCGCAGACCTATCCCAACAAGCCCCTGCGCATCGTCGTTCCCTTCGGGGCCGGCGGCGTGGCCGATCTGACGGCCCGCACCGTGGCCCAGAAGTTGTCGCAGAACCTCGGTCAGCCCGTGGTTGTGGAGAACCGCCCGGGTGCGGGGGGCGTAGGCGCTTCGGAGACCGTGGCCAAGTCTGCGCCGGACGGCTACACGCTGCTGCTGATGTCCAACGCGAGCGCAGTGAGCGCAACGCTGTTCAAGTCTCTGCCCTACGACACGGTGAAGGATTTCATCCCGGTCAGCACGCTGGGCTTTTTTGACATTGCGGTCGTCACGGCTACCGAATCGCGCTTTAAGACCCTGGGCGAGGTGCTGGCCTATGCGCGCGCGAATCCAGGCAAGCTCAATGTGGGCAGCATCAACATCGGCAGCACCCAGAACCTGGCGGCCGAGCTGTTCAAGGCCAATGCCGGCGTGGACATGCAGATCGTGCCTTTCAACGGCACGCCTGCCGTGGTCAACGCGCTGCGCGGCGGCCAGATCGACGTGGCGGTCGAGATCGTCTCGCCCATCATGGGGCAGATCAAGGGCGGCGCCCTGCGTGCGCTGGCCGTGACCGACACGGAGCGCTCGGCCATGCTGCCCGAGGTACCCACCACCAAGGAGGGCGGCCTGCCGAACTACCAGGCCTCGTCGTGGAACGCGCTGGCCCTGCCAGCTGGTACGCCGCGCGATGTGGTCATCCGCCTGCACCGCGAGATCGTCGCAGCCGTGAGCGACCCGGAGGTCAACAAGAAGCTGCGCGAGCTCAATATCGAGCCGCGCACCCAGACGCCCGAGCAGACCGCTGCGTGGCTGCAGAGCGAGATCAAGCGCTGGGGTGATGTGATCGTCAAGGCCAACGTGCCGCGGCAGTAAGCGGCGATCCATCGTCATGCAGCCGGCGCTGCCCACGAGGTGGCGCTTGCTCATGGGCGTCCCAGAGCGGTGTCGCGTGTGCTCTTCGGGTCGACCCTAAAGCGTCGCCTCAACGGCGCGCCGCAATTCGGGCGTGATCTCGGGCATCACGCCAAACCAGCTTAGGAAGGCGGGCCTCGCCTGGTTGAGTAGCATGCCCAGGCCGTTGACGGTCGGGTTGCCTCGCTGTCGTGCGGCCGCGAGCAGCGGCGTCTCCATTGGCACGTAGATGATGTCGGAAACGAGGGCATGGCCGGGCAGGCGCTCCAGCGGCAGATCCAGCGGCTCCTGCCCCTTCATGCCCAGGCTCGTGGTATTGACCAACAGGGCGCAGCCCTCCAGCGCCTCGGCGCGTTGCTCCCAGAGGTAGGCGCGTATCGGGCCGCCCAGCTCGGCGGCCAGAGCCTGCGCCTTGTCCAGGCTGCGGTTGCACAGTCGGATGTCCTGTGCGCCCCGCTCGGCCAGCGCCACCAGAATGGCGCGAGCGCCACCGCCCGCGCCCAGCACGGTGATGGGCCCTGCATCGGCACGCCAGCCGGGCTGCGCATCGAGCAGGCTCTGGATGAAACCATAGGCATCGTTGTTGTAGCCGGCGAGCGTACCGTCGGGCTCGACCACGATGGTGTTGATGGCGCCGATGCGCTGCGCCAGCGGATCGACGCGGTCCACCAGGGCCATGGCCGCCACCTTGTGCGGAATGGTGATGTTGCAGCCCGCAAAACCCAGGGCCAGCAGTCCGCGCACTGCCTGCGGCAGTCGGGCTGGCGGCACCGGCAGCAGCACATAGTCACCGCGCAGGCCGTGCTGCCGGATCCAGTGTCCGTGGATGGCGGGGGAGCGCGAATGTGCCACGGGCCAGCCCATCACGCCAGCCAGGATGTAGTGCTTGTCTTGGGTCATGTGTCGTTGTCTTTTCAGGCGGACCCAGCCTCGCTGAAGATCTCTTGGGCGACCTGCTGGATGAGTTCGATCATGGCCTGCTGGGTCATGGTCGTTGTGCGACCTGCGGCCGTGGCCAGGGCCAGGCGGCTGATGAGGTGGGGCTTTTCGATGCTGCGGGCGACGAAGGTCTGCGGCCGCGTGCTGTTGGCCAGCGCATAGCGCGGCAGCACGGCGTGGCCGACGCCGTCGGCCACGAGGTCCAGGATGGCTGCCACGCCATCGATCTCCAGCGCAATGTCCGGTTTGCAGCCGATGCCGGCCATCTCGGTTTCCACCACCATTCGGATGGCATTGGGCCGGCTGGGGATGACCAGGGGCATGGCGCTGAGTTCTTTCAGGCTGATGGGCTGGGCGGCGGCTTTGCCCGCCGACGTCCTAGGGCCGATGAGGTAGAGCTGCTCCTCCAGCAGGGGTCGGGTCTCAAGCTCGGTGCTGGCCGGCGGGTTGTAGAGCAGCGCCACGTCGAGTCGGCCCGTCTGCAGGGCTTCCTGCATCGAGAGGGTCAGCCCCTCGCTGATGGACAGGGCCGCGCTGGGCAGGCGCTTGCGGAAGGCGCGCGTGAGCGGCACGGTCATCATCTTGGCGATGCTGGGCGGCAGACCCAGAGCCACGCGGCCGGCCAGCGCGCCGCGCACGCGGCCCAGGTCTTCGCGTGCACGGGCCACCTGGTGCAGGATGCCGCGGCCGTGCTCCAGCATGAGCTTGCCGGCCTCGGTGGTGGTGACGCCGCGCCCGTTGCGCAGCAGCAGGTTCTGGCGCAACTCCACCTCCAGCAGCCGCACCTGGCGGCTCAGCGCCGGCTGGGCAATGTTGAGCACCCCGGCCGCGCGCGTGAAGCTGCCCAGTTCAGCGACGCGCACAAAGTACTCAAGCTGCTTCAGGTCCATGGTTTGCGGGATAACAGACGCTGGATTATGCCGAAATGAGATACCTGTTAGTGGGCGGCCCGGCTAGATGCGGGCGCGCTCCGTATCGACAATCGGGAACTGTTCCATCCGTGGCCCTGTCTTGCACATGAGCACTCCCCTGATCGGCATTTCTTCCATGGCCACGCGTCTGCTTCTGGCGGAACTGGCCCAGGCTTGGCGGCAGCACGGCGGGGGCGAGGTTCGCATCGAGTCCGTGGGCGGCGTGGATGCCGCACGGCGCGTGGCCAGCGGCGAGGCTTTCGACGTGGTCTTTCTGGCCTCGGACGCCATCGACAAGCTCATCGCTTCCGGCCACGTGCTGGTTCGCAGCAAGGTCGATCTGGTGCATTCGGGTGTGGCTGTCGCCGTGCGTGCCGGTGCACTGCGGCCAGACATCAGCACGGAGGACGCGGTGCGTCGCGCGGTGCTTGCCGCCCACAGCCTCAGCTATTCCACCGGGCCCAGCGGCGTTGCCCTGGCGCGCCTGTTCGAGCGCTGGGGCATCGCCGCGCAAATCCAGAATCGCATCGTCACGCCGCCGCCCGGCATCCCTGTGGGCAGCCTCGTCGCGCGTGGCGAGGTCGAGCTGGGCTTGCAGCAACTCAGCGAGCTGCTGCCGCTGCAAGGCATCGAGGTGCTGGGTCCACTACCCGAGCCCATCCAGATCGTCACCACGTTTTCAGCCGGCGTGTGCGCCACCAGCCGTCAGGCGGCGGCGGTGGCCGACATGCTGGCTTACATGGCTTCGCCCGCAGCGGCTGAGGCCAAGCGTCGCCACGGCATGGAGCCGGCCTGAACGCTGATTTGCATCGAGGAGAACCCCATGAAGAAACCCCTGATCATCGACATCCACGGCCACTACACCACGGCCCCCAAGCAGCTGGAGGCATGGCGCAATCAGCAGATTGCCGGGATCAAGGAGCCGGCCGTCAAGCCACGCGTTGCCGATCTGAGGATCAGCGACGACGAGCTGCGCGAGTCCATCGAGACCAACCAGCTGCGGCTCATGAAAGAGCGCGGTTCGGACCTCACCATCTTCAGCCCGCGCGCCAGCTTCATGGCGCACCATATCGGCGACTTCGAGGTGTCAAGCACCTGGGCGGCGATCTGCAACGAGCTTTGCTACCGCGTGAGCCAGCTTTTCCCCGAGCATTTCGTGCCCGCCGCGATGCTGCCGCAGTCGCCTGGTGTGGACCCGAAGACATGCATTCCCGAGCTGGAGAAGTGTGTCAAGGAGTACGGCAACGTCGGCATCAACCTCAATCCTGATCCCTCTGGCGGCCACTGGACCAGCCCGCCACTGACCGACCGGCACTGGTACCCTATCTACGAGAAGATGGTGGAGTACGACATCCCGGCCATGATCCATGTGTCGACCAGCTGCAATGCCTGCTTCCACACCACGGGCGCGCATTACATCAACGCCGACACCACGGCGGTGATGCAGCTGATCCAGGGCGACCTGTTCAAGGACTTCCCCACGCTGAAGTTCATCATTCCCCACGGCGGCGGCGCGGCTCCCTACCACTGGGGCCGTTACCGGGGCCTCGCGCAGGAGATGAAAAAGCCCCTGCTCTGCGAGCACCTGCTCAAGAACATCTATTTCGACACCTGCGTCTACCACCAGCCAGGCATTGATCTGCTGACCAGGGTGATCCCGGTCGACAACATCCTCTTCGCCTCCGAGATGATCGGTGCGGTGCGCGGCATCGACCCGGAGACCGGCGCGTACTACGACGATACCAAGCGCTACGTGCAGGCCACGCCTCACCTCAACGACGAGCAACGCTTCAAGGTCTACGAGGGCAACGCCCGCCGCGTGTTCTCGCGCCTGGACGCCCGGCTGAAGGCCAAGGGCAGGTAATCAAGCATCACCATACACACTGAGGAACGACCATGAGCGTCAACGCACCCCTGGGTATCGTCAAGCGTAGCATCGTGCGCGCCGATGCCGCCGCCGTCGAGAAAATGGGCAAATACGGTGTGGCCACCGTGCACGAGGCACAAGGCCGCGTCGGCCTGATGCAGACCTATATGCGCCCCATCTACCCGGGTGCCCGCATTGCCGGCCCTGCCGTCACCGTGCTGCTGCACCCGGGCGACAACTGGATGCTGCACGTCGTGGCCGAGCAGATCAAGCCGGGCGATATCGTCGTGGCGGCGCTCTCGTCGCCTAATACCGATGGCTTCTTCGGCGACCTGCTGGCAACGTCTTTCAAGGCGCGCGGCGCCAAAGGCCTCATCATCGACGGCGGCTGCCGCGACATCGCCGAACTCAAGTCCATGGACTTCCCGGTCTGGAGCCGCGCCATCAGCGCCAAGGGCACCATCAAGGCCACGCTGGGCTCGGTCAACATTCCTGTGGTTTGCGCCGGCATGATCGTGAACCCGGGTGACGCCATCGTGGCCGATGACGACGGCGTGGTAGTCGTGAATGCCGCCGATGCGCAGAAGGTGGCCGATGCGGCTGCGGCGCGCGAGGCCAACGAAGGCGAGAAGCGCGCCAAGCTGGCCGCTGGCGTACTGGGCCTGGACATGTACAAGTTCCGCGAGCCGCTGGAAAAGCTCGGCCTGAAATACATCGACTGAATCTCACTCAAGCCATATCAAACAGGGATCTGCCATGAAGCTGCACCGCCGCAGCTGTTTTGTTGCCTTGCTCGCCGCGGCTGCGCTGCTGGCAGGCTGTGCCGTCACGCGGCCGGTGGGGCCCGCGCCCACGCCCGAGGCGCGGGTGGCGCTCACGCCCACAGGCGCGCTGCGCGTGGGCGTCTACGCGGGCAGTCCGACCTCGCTGGTGGTGGACAAGCACGGGCGCAACGCCGGCGTGGCCCATGACCTCGGCAAAGAGCTGGCCCGTTGGCTCAATTCGCCCTTCGAGCTGGTGGAGTTCAACCGTATCGCCGAGGTGATCGAGGCCATGAAGGCCGGCCAGATCGACTTCACTCTTACCAATGCGACCGAAGCACGCGCGCGCGACGTGGACTTCACCCTGCCGCTGGTCAGCCTGGAGCTGGGCTACCTGGCGCCACCGGGCAGCAAGCTGCGCAACGCTAACGAGATCGACCGCGCCGGCCTGCGCGTGGGTGTCAGCGAGGGCAGCACCTCGCAGGGCCTGCTAAGCCGTACTCACCGACAGGCGCAGGTCGTACCTGTGTCTTCACTCAAGGCCGCCATCGAACAGCTAAGACTGGGCCAGCTGGATGTCTTTGCCACCAACAAGGGCATCCTCCACGAGATGGCCGACAGCCTCCCGGGCGCCCGCGTGCTGGAGGGCCGGTGGGGGCTGGAGAAGCTGGCCATCGCCATCCCCAAAGGGCGCCAGGCCGCCTTGCCCTATCTGAGCCAGTTCGCGCTGAGTGTGCGGCGTGACGGCACGCTGCAATCTGCCACCGAGCGGGCCGGGCTGCGCGGCACGGTCGAGCCTGCATTTCGCTGACACAGGAAACCAAAGAGAACCATGAGCAAATCCACGACAGGACCTTTTGAGAAAACCGCCGGCTGGCTGGACTGGTACAGCGGCCCGAGCAAGCCGCGCTTTACGCTGCCCTCCGGTGCTGTGGATGCGCACTGTCACGTCTTCGGTCCGGGCGCCGAGTTTCCCTACGCGCCCGAGCGGAAATACACACCCTGCGATGCCAGCAAGGCCCAGCTCTTCGCTCTGCGCGATCATCTGGGCTTCGCGCGCAACGTCATCGTGCAGGCCACCTGCCACGGCGCCGACAACCGCGCCCTGGTGGACGCCTGCCTCTGCAGCAACGGCAAGGCGCGTGGCGTGGCCACCGTCCGGCGCAGCGTGACCGATGAAGAGCTGCAGAGGCTGCATGCGGCTGGCGTGCGCGGCGTGCGCTTCAACTTCGTCAAGCGTCTGGTGGACTTCACCCCCAAGGACGAGTTGCTGGAGATTGCCAGCCGCATCCGCACGCTGGGCTGGCATGTGGTGATTTACTTCGAGGCCGTGGACCTGCCCGAGCTGTGGGACTTCTTCACCGCACTGCCCACCACGGTGGTCGTCGACCACATGGGCCGGCCCGACGTGACGAAACCGGTCGAAGGCCCAGAGTTCGCGCTTTTCCTGAAGTTCATGCGAGAGCACCAGAATGTGTGGAGCAAGGTCAGCTGCCCCGAGCGCCTGTCGGTGACCGGCCCGAAGGCACTGAACGGAGAGCAAACCGCCTACAGGGATGTGGTGCCTTTCGCTCGAAAGATCGTGCAGGAGTTCCCCGACCGCGTGCTCTGGGGCACCGACTGGCCGCATCCCAATCTCAAGGACCACATGCCCGACGACGGCCTGCTGGTGGACTTCATCCCCCACATCGCCCCCACGGCTGAGTTGCAGAAGAAATTGCTGGTGGACAATCCGATGCGCCTGTACTGGCCTGAGGAAGTGAAGTAAGGAGACCGCCATGCCTCTTGACAAACCCTATCTGGACGTGCCCGGCACGACCATCTTTGACGCTGAACAGTCGCGCAAGGGCTACTGGCTCAACCAGTTCTGCATGAGCCTGATGAAGGCCGAGAACCGCGAGCGTTTCAAGAGCGACCAGCGCAAGTACCTCGACGAGTGGCCGATGACGCAAGAGCAGAAGCAGGCGGTACTCAACGCCGATCTCAACAAGGCTATCTCGCTCGGTGGCAATATCTACTTTCTGGCCAAGCTCGGCGCCACCCATGGCAAGAGCTTCCAGCAGATGGCGGGCTCCATGACCGGCATGACCGAGGAAGAGTACCGCGACATGATGATCAAGGGCGGTCGCTCTCCTGAGGGCAATCGCTACGCCGGCGAGAACGGCACCGCGCAGCCGCAGAACCAGCCGCAAGGTCACGGCAGCGGCAAACTGCTCTGACGGCCCCCATCACGCTCCACGCCCAACCGACTTCGCACATGGCCAAGATCACCGCATCCGTCTACACCTCCCACGTGCCCGCCATCGGCGCGGCCATCGACCTGGGTAAGACCCACGAGCCCTACTGGCGGCCCCTGTTTGCCGGCTACGAGCCCGGCAAGCAATGGTTCAAAGACAACAAGCCCGACGTCATCTTTCTGGTCTACAACGACCACGCCACAGCCTTCAGCCTGGAGATGATTCCCACCTTCGCCATCGGCACCGCTGCCGAGTACCAGCCGGCCGACGAGGGCTGGGGGCCGCGTCCCGTGCCCAGGGTTCAGGGCCATCCGTATCTGGCGGCACACATCGCGCAGTCGGTCATCCAGCAGGACTTTGACCTCACCATCGTCAACAAGATGGACGTGGACCACGGCCTGACGGTGCCCCTGTCGCTCGTCTGCGGTACGCCCGCGAAGGAGAAGTTCGAGTGGCCCTGCCCGGTGATTCCCTTTGCCGTCAACGTGGTGCAGTACCCGGTGCCCAGCGGTCGCCGCTGCCTGGAGCTGGGCAAGGCTATTCGCCGCGCCATTGAGTCTTATGACGAACCGCTGAATGTGCAGATCTGGGGCACGGGCGGCATGAGCCATCAGCTGCAGGGCCCGCGCGCCGGCCTCATCAACAAGGAATGGGACAACGCCTTCCTCGACGAGATGATCGCCAGCCCCGAGACCCTGGCCAACAAGCCGCACATCGACTATGTACGCGAGGCGGGCAGTGAAGGCATCGAACTCGTCATGTGGCTTATCGCGCGCGGCGCCATGGCGGACACCGCTGGCGGCAAGCCCCCCCGGGTTGCGCACCGCTTTTACCATGTGCCTGCGTCGAATACGGCCGTGGGCCACCTGATTCTGGAAAATCAATAAGGATCCGACATGACAATCAAAGTCGCACTCGCCGGTGCCGGCGCCTTCGGCATCAAGCATCTGGACGGCATCAAGAACATCAAGGATGTGGAAGTCGTTTCCCTGGTCAGCCGCGATCTGGAGAAGACCCGGGAAGTGGCGGACAAGTACGGCATCCAACACGTCACGACCGATCTGGAAGACAGCCTCAAGCTCAAGGAAGTGGATGCCGTCATCCTGTGCACGCCCACCCAGATGCACGCGGCGCAAGCCAAGGCCTGCCTCGAAGCCGGCAAGCACGTGCAGGTGGAAATTCCCCTGTGCGATGTGCTCAAGGAGGGCGAAGAGGTCGTCGCCCTGCAGAAGAAGAAAGGCCTGGTCGCCATGTGCGGCCACACGCGCCGTTTCAACCCTAGCCACCAGTACGTGCACAAGAAGATCCAGGCCCGCGAGTTCAACATCCAGCAAATGGACGTGCAGACCTATTTCTTCCGCCGCACCAATATGAACGCCCTGGGCCAGGCGCGCAGCTGGACCGACCACCTGCTGTGGCACCACGCCGCGCACACCGTGGACCTGTTCGCCTACCAGGCGGGCAGCCCCATCGTGAAGGCCAACGCCATCCAGGGCCCGATCCACCCGAACCTGGGTATCGCGATGGACATGAGCATTCAGCTCAAGGCTGCCAACGGCGCGATCTGCACGCTGTCGCTGTCGTTCAACAACGATGGCCCGCTGGGTACCTTCTTCCGCTACATCGGCGACACCGCCACCTACATCGCGCGCTACGACGACCTTTTCAACGGCAAGGACGAGAAGATCGATGTGTCGAAGGTCGATGTCTCCATGAACGGCATCGAGCTGCAGGACCGCGAGTTCTTCGCCGCCATCCGCGAAGGTCGTGAGCCTAACGCCAGCGTGGCCCAGGTGCTCCCCTGCTACCAGGTGCTACACCAGCTGGAACAACAGCTGAAATAGTGTTGAACACCCCCAGGCTGCGCGCACTTCGTGTCGCTACGTCGCCGCCCCCCTTGCAGGGGGCAACGCCAGTGGCCGGGCAAAGCCGGTTCCACGGCGTTTCCCGGCTTGAGCCCTCCATGCGCTGCCGGGCGCGCATACCGCAGTGGAGCAACTGATATGCAAACCCGTCCCATCGGTCCCTTCCAGGTCTCGGCCCTCGGCCTTGGCTGCATGAGCCTGAGCTACGCCTATGGCCAGCCGCCGGCTGCTGAACACAGCGAGCGCGTGCTGCTCGCGGCCCTCGATGCGGGTGTCACCATGTTCGACACCGCTGCCCTCTACGGCTTTGGCGCCAATGAAACCCTGGTGGGCCGGGTGCTCAAGGCGCATCGCAGCCGCATCACCCTGGCGAGCAAGGGTGGCATGGCGGGCGTGGACGTCGCGGGTGACGGCAAGCTGGTCCGCGTGATCGATGGCCGGCCCGACGTCATCCGCAAAAACTGCGAGGACAGCCTGCGCCGCCTGGGCACCGACGTGATCGATCTCTACTATCTGCACCGCTGGGACAAGAAGGTACCGATCGAGGACAGCGTGGGCGAGCTCTCGCGTCTGGTCGAGCGCGGGCATGTGCGCGCCATTGGCTTGTCCGAGGTATCGGCCGACACCCTTCGCAAGGCCCATGCCGTCCATCCCATTGCCGCCTTGCAGACGGAATACTCGCTCTGGACGCGCAACCCCGAGATCGCCGTGCTCGATGCCTGCCGCGAGATCGGGGCCGCCTTCGTGGCCTTCAGCCCGGTGGCCCGCGGCTTTCTCAGCGGCAAGCTGCTCGACGTGAAGGCGCTGGACGCCAAGGACATCCGCCACGGCATGCCACGCTTTGAACCCGCCCATTACGCGGGCAATCTCAAGCTGCTGCCCGCCTACGAGGCCGTGGCGCGCGAGGCGGCTTGCACCCCCGCGCAGCTGGCCCTGGCCTGGCTGCTGCACAAGGCGCCGCACATCATTCCCCTGTTCGGGACGACGAATCCGGAACATCTGGCCGAGAACCTTGCCGCAGCCAGCGTGCCGCTCACGCCCGCCCTCATCGCCCGGGTGGAAGCAGTGATCAACCCGCAGACCGTGGTGGGCGATCGCTACAGCGAACAGAGCAAGCGCGAAGTCGATACCGAGGTGTTCTGACATGACCACTCTGATGCTTCTGCCCGGCCTGAACTGCGATGCGGCCGTCTGGGCGCCCCAGGTTGCGGCCCTTCAGGGCCAGGCCCGCTGCGTCGTCCCCGCCTGGGGCCTGCGCGACAGCCTCACCGCGATGGCCGAGCAAGTGCTGGCTGAAGCGCCCACCGAACGCTTTGCGGTGGCGGGCCACTCCATGGGCGGACGCGTGGCCTTGGAGGTGATGCGCCTGGCGCCCCAGCGCGTGGAACGCCTGGCCCTGCTGAGCACGGGCACGCATCCGCTGCCCGCGGGCGAGGCGGGCGAGAAAGAGAAGGCCGGCCGCATGGCGCTGCTCGGGATGGCGCGTGAGCAAGGCATGCGCGCCATGGCCCGGGAATGGGCCAAGGGCATGGTGCATCCTGCGCGGGTTGGCAGCGCCATCTTTGAGCAGGTGCTCGACATGTTCGAGCGCGGCAGCGCGGATCAGTTTGCCGCGCAGATCCAGGCCTTGCTTCAGCGCCCCGACGCCGCGCCGCTGTTGCCCGCCATCCCCTGCCCCACGCTCGTGCTCACCGGGCGACAAGACAGCTGGAGCGGCCCAGCCCAGCACGAAGCCATGGCTGCCGCTATCCCCGGCGCGCAGTTAACCATCGTGGAAGACAGCGGACACATGTGCACCCTGGAGCAGCCGCAGGTGGTGAGTGAGGCCTTGGCAGGCTGGCTGCGGCGCTGATCGCCCTAGTGCCCCTGAAAATGGGGGCCAGCCGCTCACGGCTTCCCTAGAATGCGCCCAAGGGGAGACCGATGACGCCAGAAGCCCGCGCCCGTCAGAACATTGATGCGCTGCTCACCGCAGCGGGTTGGCATGTGTGCGGCATGGCGGATGCCGACATCCACGCCGCCCCAGGCGTGGCCATCCGCGAGTTTCCCCTCAACACCGGCTTTGGCTTTGCCGACTATCTGCTGTACGTCAACGGCAAGGCCTGCGGCGTCATCGAGGCCAAGAAGGAGGGCGCCACCCTCACGGGCGTGGAAGTGCAGTCGGCCCGCTACGCCCAGGGCCTGCCCAACAGCTTGCCCGCCTGGGCGCGCCCACTGCCCTTTTTGTTTGAGTCCACCGGCGTAGAAACCCATTTCACCAATGGGCTCGACCCGCAGCCCCGCGCCCGCAGCGTTTTTGCCTTCTTCCGGCCCGAGCTGCTGGCCCAGTGGTTGACCTATTTGCCCGCACCGGCGGCTTCCGGTTCGGCTGTGGAAGAGCCCGGCGCCTCCACTACCTTTTTGGCCCGCCTGCAGCACATGCCCCCGCTGGTGACCGAATGGGGCGCTGGCGGCGCGAGCTACAAGCTCTGGCCCGCGCAGATCAAAGCCGTGAGCAATTTGGAAAAGAGCCTGGCCGCCAACAAGCCGCGCGCCCTGATTCAGATGGCCACCGGCAGCGGCAAGACCTTCACCAGCATCAGCTTCATCTACCGGCTCATCAAGTTTGCCGGTGCGCGGCGCGTGCTGTTTCTGGTGGACCGGGGCAACCTGGCCCGCCAGACCAAAAAAGAGTTCGACGCCTACGCCTCGCCGCACAACAACTTCAAGTTTGGTGAGGAATACATCGTCCAGCACCTGCAGGGCAACCAGCTCGACACCAGCGCCCGCGTGGTCATCTGCACCATCCAGCGCATGTTCAGCATGCTCAAGGGCCGAGAACTGGCCGAGGACGCAGACGAAGAATCCACCGAGGGCATGGAGAGCCTGTTCAAAGACCCCCAGCCCATCCAGTACAACCCGCGCATTCCCATCGAGAGCTTCGACATCGTCGTCACCGACGAAGCCCACCGCAGCATCTACAACCTGTGGCGCCAGGTGCTGGAGTATTTCGACGCCTACCTCATCGGCCTCACCGCCACCCCCAACAAGCAAACGTTTGGCTTTTTCAACCAGAACCTGGTGATGGAATACGGCCACGCCCAGGCTGTGGCCGACGGCGTGAACGTCAACTACGACGTCTACCGCATCAAGACCGAAGTCACCGAAGCCGGGGCCAAGGTCGACAAAGGCTACTGGCTCGAAACCATGGACCGCGCCACGCGCCGCCGCGCCGCCTGGCAGCTGGACGAAGACTTTGAATACGACCCCGCCGAGCTGGACCGCGCCGTACAAACGCCCGACCAGATTCGCACCGTCGTCCGCACCCTGCGCGACCGCTGGCAGACAGACCTTTTCCCCCAGCGCGAGGAGCTGCCCAAAACCCTGGTCTTTGCCAAAGACGACAACCACGCCGAAGCCATCGTGCAGATCCTGCGCGAGGAGTTTGGCCGCGGCAACGAGTTTGCGCAGAAGATCACGTACAGAACGACGGGCACCACGCCCGAGCAGCTCATCAAAGACTTCCGCACCGCCTATTACCCGCGCGTGGCCGTCACGGTGGACATGATCGCCACCGGTACCGACATCAAGCCCGTGGAGATCGTCGTCTTCATGCGCTCGGTCAAAAGCCGCAGCTTCTTTGAGCAGATGAAGGGCCGGGGCGTGCGCGTGTGCAACCCCACGGATCTGGCCGCCGTCAACCCCGGCAACGGGGTGCGCAAAGACCACTTCGTCATCGTCGACGCCGTGGGCGTGTGCGAGCGCGACAAGACCGACAGCCGCCCCATGGACCAGAAAAAGACGGTGCCGCTGGACAAGATGCTGCAAGCCGTGGCCCTGGGCAATGTGGAGGACGAAGTGCTGAGCAGCGTGGCTGCGCGCCTGGCCCGCTTGGACAAAGACCTGGGCGAAGCCGACCATGCGAAGATTTTGGAGGCCAGCGGCGGCCACACCCTGCAAAGCCTGGCGCGCGGCATCGTGGAAGCGCTCAACATCGACCCCACGCAAGACATGCCCCCCGCGCAGGCCGAAGAACGCCTACGCCAGGCCGCCAAACCCTTCAGCAACCCCAAACTGCGCGACCTCATCCTGCAAATGCGGCAAAAGGCCGACCTGGTGCTGGATACCGTTACACAAGACAGCTTGATTGCCGCCGGCTTCGCCGAAGGCTCTGACCGGGCCAAGGATCTGGTGCAGAGCTTCGAGGCCTTCATCCAGCAGCACAAAGACGAAATCACCGCGCTGCAAATCCTCTACAAGCGCCCCACACGCGCGCCGCTCAAGTTTGAAGACATCAAGGCCCTGGCCGATGCCCTGCACGCCCCGCCACACCTGCTGGATGAAACCGCGCTCTGGCAGGCCTACGCCGCGCTGCAAAAGGGCAGGGTCAAAGGCGCCAGCCAGCGCCGGCTGCTCACAGACCTGGTCAGCCTGGTGCGCTTTGCCATGCAGCAAGACAACGAACTGGTGCCTTACCCCGAGCGCGTGCAGGCCAACTTTAAGGCCTGGCTGGCGCAGCACGGCCAACCCTTCACCCAAGAACAACAACACTGGCTAGAAATGATCCGCGACCACATCGCCGCCAACCTCGGCATTGAAATCGACGACTTTGAGTACGCCCCCTTCAACAGCGAAGGCGGACTGGGCAAGGTGCACCAGCTGTTTGGGGCGCAGCTGCCCAAGGTGATTGAAGAGCTAAATCGGGAGTTGGCGGCGTGAGCGCGACAGAGATGCTCGAGGAGATGACGGAGGCTGTTCGCGAGCAGACGGGTTGGCGGTCTATTCCATTAGGGGAGACAGGAAAGTACATCAACGGTCTGGCGTTTAAGCCAACGGACTGGGGTGATGATGGGCTTCCGATCATCCGAATTCAGAATCTTACCGATCCGACAAAACCTCTCAATAGAACGACGCGGGCGGTTGACCCTGCTTATGTGGTGAATCCTGGAGACATCCTTGTCAGTTGGTCGGCGACCTTGGATGCTTTCATCTGGAATCGTGAGCCGGCCCTGCTAAATCAGCACATCTTCAAGGTCATTCCCGATACTCGGGTTGTCACAAAGAAGTTTCTTTTCTACACGCTGAAGAAGGCGATTGCAGAGATGGTGAAGTCGGAGCATTTGCACGGCTCAACCATGAAGCACATCAACCGTGGGCCATTTCTGGCACATCGTGTTGACGTTCCATCCCTAGAAATCCAAGAGGTCGTTGTCGCCGAACTCGAAAAACAGTTCTCCCGCCTCGACGAAGCCGTCGCCAACCTCCAGCGCGTCAAAGCCAACCTCAAACGCTACAAAGCCGCCGTCCTCAAAGCCGCCGTCGAAGGCCGCCTCGTCGAAACCGAAGCCGAACTCGCCCGCCGCGAAGGGCGCAGTTACGAGACCGGCGAGCAGCTATTGCAGCGGATTCTTGAGGAGCGACGGGCGAAGTGGGCAGGTAAGGGAGAGTACAAAGTGCCGGTAGCTCCCGTTACCTCCGACCTCCCAGTGTTGCCTGAGGGGTGGGTGTGGGCCACGCTGCCGCAGCTAGGTGAGCTGAATAGAGGCAAGTCAAAGCATCGTCCGCGTGATGATGAAGCACTCTACGGCGGACCGTACCCGTTCATTCAGACAGGCGATGTGCGCCGTTCGGACGGTTCGATCACCGAATTCACCCAGACCTATAGTGAGTTTGGTCTGGCTCAAAGTAGGCTTTGGCCAGCCGGAACCTTGTGCATCACTATTGCTGCCAATATCGCAGAGACCGGGATTCTGAAATTGGAAGCCTGCTTCCCTGACAGCATCGTTGGATTCATTCCTAGCCTTGGCTCCCCAACTGTCGAGTACGTAGAGTGCTTCATCAGAACGGCGCGTGAAGGATTAGATCGTTACGCGTCTGCGACTGCGCAGAAGAACATCAATTTGGAAGTGCTGGAGGCCGTTGCGATCCCCGTGCCGCCTTTTACTGAGCAAGTTCGCATCGTCGCCGAAGTCGACCGCCACCTGTCCATCAGCCGAGAAGTCGAAGCCGAGGTCGACACCAACCTCCAGCGCGCGCAGTCGCTGCGACAGGCGACTTTGGCCAAGGCGTTTACAGCGTAGTCGCATGCAACATTTTCAGGATACAGAGACGGGCCAAATCCACGGATTTGACGATGGTGTAGACCCAATGAAGTTGGGCTATCGCTCAATCCCAAAGACACTTTCATCCGTCGTCAAGCAGAAGCCAAGTGAAGATCATGTTTGGCTTGATGGTGATTGGGTTCATAAGGCGGACGCTCCAGCAGGTTACGCTGCTCCGGTTTCGAGTGTTCTGTCGTATGACCCAGCTTGGCACGCCTTTTTGCAGCCATACACCTGGGTGCTGCAGGACGAGGAAGTGTTTTCGATCACTCTAGAACAGATCAACACGAACGCCTATGCGGGTGAAAGACTGGGTGAGCCGGTCTTTTCATTGGTTGAGTTTGGTATTCCCGCGCTCCTTTCGCGTGACGGTGCCATTGCTTTACCGATGCGAGATGGATTTCTCCAACAACATGCCGCTGTAGATGCGCTGAACCGGATTTTTTGTGCGCTGCTGATTGGGGGGATACATGCAGAGTTTGTTTCGCACAACGAGGCTTTGCCCGGTTGTCTTGGCGAGGATAAACGCCTGATTGTGTATACGCCGACACAGCATGGTCGATATCGGCACATGGATGCTGCCATTTCAGAACGGATGAACCTTTTGCACCCACGTGTGATCCGGGTGGCGCAATTGCGGAGTGCACTTGGGTTTGGGTTGGCTGCGCTTTCAAATGTAAAAAACCTCTCTCCGGCGTTCTTGCTTCACGGGTACACCGCCGTGCAGCATCAGAGTGCCAGTGAAGCACTGAGTAGCCTGTGGATAGTTGTTGAGCAGGTGACATCGTTTCTGTGGGAAGAGCGAGTTCTGAAAGATTCAAACTTGAATCTTCCTGACATGAAGAAGCAACTTAGGGACGTGGGAAAAAGCGCAGACACAGCAAAGACCGCTGTTAAGCATGAGCTGCTTTCGAGAGCCACAGTGATTTCTACGGACTGCTATTCAAGACTCAGCAGCGCACGCGATGAGCGCAATTATTTGGTGCACGAAGGTCGTGTACCGGACATGGGCGCTGTAACAGGACTTTGGCCGGCACTTTGTGAAATTCTGGAGACCGCTTCCGGTGTGTCGATGGAGCAACTCGAAAGTCTGGGGCAATGGAATCACCAGCCATCGGTACTGGTTGGAAAAGCCAACTTTGGCTGTTGGGATGCGACTGTTAAGAATTTGGCTTGAGGGTGTCGCGTGAATAGACTCAGTCCAGCCGATCAGTTGCGTAGTGCTGACAAGGCGTTGTTGCCGGACGCTAGGTCAGTGTCGACGGTAGCGCTGCGTCCTAATGGCTCGACTTCAATGGTTGCTTTGGCGGAGCGCCACGAGGACGTTGCGCAGTTCGAGTTGTTGCCGACGGTCCCTGCGGATATACGGATTCACTTTGAGACGGCGAAGAACCTGTATCTCTATGCTTGGTTTGTGTATCGGTTCTATCCGGTCGCTGAACAACAAGCGCTCATATCACTGGAATTTGGGTTGCGGGAGCGGTTAGCCATGACTTATCCCGAAAAATATGGCCCAGCATCCACGTGGATTCCTTCCCTGACAAAAATGCTTGAAACAGCTCGCAAGGATGGGCTGGTTTCAAACGCTGGGATGCGGGCGACCGAGCGATGGGCAATGCGACGAGCGCGCAATCGAGTGTCGGATGAAGCAAGTCGTCGGTTGATTGAAAGCGGAGCGGAGTTCATTGAGTTTGACCCCGATGGCGCTGTGCCTGCGCCCGGAGACTATTGCGATGATGCGCTGGGCATTTTTATAGAGACGCTGCCTGAAATTCGTAACACTTACGCGCACGGAAGCGCAATGCTCCATTCCTCAGTACTTGGAACTTTCGAAATCGTCACGGATTTGATTAACCAGTTGTTCTCGGATTCATCCAAATGATGCCTCCCTTCTCCCTCCGCATCTTCGTCGCCGACGGCGACCCTGACGGCTTGCGCATCGTCGACAAGTCCAACTGGATCGGCAAGGCGTTGGTGTTTCCGCGTGCGTTGCTGCCGCAGGTGAAGGCCCGTCCCGAGCTGGCGCAGACCGGCGTATACCTGCTGCTGGGGCCGCGCCCGGATGGGGAAGGCGACATGCTCTACGTGGGCGAGGGCGACCCCATCCGCCCCCGGCTGGAGAGCCACTATGCGCAAAAGGATTTCTGGACCCGCGCCATCGGCTTCACCACCACGACGGCCGGGCAGCTGAACAAGGCGCATGTGCAGTTTTTGGAGTCGCGCCTCATCGCCCTGGCCCGCGCCGCCAAGCGCATGCCGCTAGACAACGCCAACCAGCCCGCCGAACCGTCCCTGAGCGAGGCCGACCGTGCCGATATGGAAGTTTTTCTGGGCCACATGCTGGGCATGCTGCCGGTGCTGGGTGTGCATGCGTTTGAGCAGGCGGCCAAGGTGCAGGCGCCTATGGCACCTGTGCTGACATGCAAGGGCAAGGGGGTGGCGGCCACGGGTTACGAAGCCAGCCAGGGCTTTGTGGTCAAGGCGGGTTCGCAGGCGGTGCCTGAGGCAGTGCCGTCCATGCAGCAGCATGTGCGCGGCATGTACGATTTGCGGCAGGAGCTGATTGCGAACGGGGTATTGGCGCAGGACGCTACGGGCTACCGCTTTACTCAGGACTATCCCTTCAGCTCCCCCAGCACTGCGGCGGCGGTGGTCTTGGGGCGCAGTGCCAATGGGCGCATCGAGTGGAAAGACGCCCAAGGGCGGACGCTGAAAGAGTTGCAGGCAGCGGAGGCCAGCCAGTAGTCGCACACGCAATAGAGAACGGGCTGCTGCCCGATCTGAAGAAGGGGGGAGCGGCATGAAAGAACTACACGTCCTGGTGGATTTCGAGAACGTTCAGCCGTCGCTGGCGGAGCTGGCCGAGCGGGCCCCCGGTTTCACTGATGTCTGGCTGTTCCATGGCCCGCACCAGGAGAAGCAAGCTCAGCAACTGGCGGCGGCGCATGCGCGGTTGACGCCCGTGCCGCGCTCGGGCAAGGGCCCGAATGCGCTGGACTTCCACCTTTCTTTTTACCTGGGTTACGTGTTGGCCAAGCATCCAGACGCGCAGCTGATAGTCATTGCCAATGACCAGGGCTACGACCCCATGATCGAGCACGCGGCCGAGGTGCTGGGCTTCCACGTGAAGCGCGTGGGCTTCAGGAACGGCAAGGCGCCTGCGGCCAAGAAGGCTGTTGCGGCCAAGACGCCTAAGGCGGCGCAGCCCGCTCCGGCCAAGAGGGCGTCGGCAAAGGCCGTCGCGCCTGCCAAGAAGGTACCTACCGAGAAGGCCGCTGCAAAGAAGGCGCCAGCGAAGAAGGTGCCAGCGCAAAAGACCCCGGCGAAGAAAGCAGCGGTGAAAACTGCGGCCGCCAAACAGGCCACGCCGCCAGCACCGGCCAAGAAAGTGGCTACCAAGACGGCGCCGGCGAAGAAGAAGCCTGCGGCCCAAGCTAAGGCACCCGCCAAAAAGGTCACACACAGCGCAAGCCCGGCCAGCCATGATGCCAAGGAGTTCGAGCGCATCAAAAAAGGGCTGGCAAAGATGGGTGACAAGCGGCCGCAGAAGCTCAAGCCTTTCCTGCGCCATCTGGAGTCCATGCTCGGGCAGGCCAGTAGCTCGGCGGCGCTGGACGCGTTGGTCAAGAAGCTGGAGCAGCAGAACGTGGCGCACGTCGAGGGCGATCGAGTGCGGTATAGCTGAACCAGTATGGCTCAAAGTGCTGGAGGCACAGGCATGGTGAGTAGCGGGTGCCTATGGTGGGCTTGCGACAATAGAGCTAGTTATTCTCCTGAATGAGGCCACAAGCGCCTCACTGAACTGGTCTTCATGAACACATCTACCCTTGTCCAGAAGCTCTGGAACTACTGCAACGTGCTGCGCGACGACGGCATGAGCTATGGCGACTATGTGGAGCAGCTCACCTACCTGCTGTTCCTCAAGATGGCCGATGAGCGCGCGCAGCCACCCTACAACCAGACCAGCATCGTGCCCGGTGCCTACTCTTGGCCGTCGTTGCTGGCCAAAGACGGTGACGAGCTGTTTGACCACTACCGCCATGTGCTGGAGGCCCTGGGGCAGCAGAAGGGCACGCTGGGCCTGATCTTCGGCAAGGCGCAAAACAAGTTTCAAGACCCGGCCAAGTTGCGCCGCGTGATCGTGGATCTGATCGACGCCGAGACCTGGACCATCCTGGGCGCCGACGTGAAGGGCGATGCGTATGAGGGCTTGCTGGAAAAGAACGCGCAAGACACCAAGAGCGGCGCGGGGCAGTATTTCACACCGCGTGCGCTGATCCAGGCCATGGTGGATGTCATTGCTCCGCAGCCGGGTGAGCGCATTGCAGACCCGGCCTGTGGCACCGGTGGCTTTCTGTTTGCCGCGCATAACTACATGGTGGCGCACAACAAGAACCTCACGCGCGATCAGCTCAAGCACCTGAAGGAAAAAGCTTTCACCGGTTACGAGCTGGTGCAGGCCACGGCGCGGGTATGCGCCATGAACCTGCTGCTGCACGGCATTGGCTCCGAAAAGTCGGTGCCGGTGGTGGTGGGCGACGCGCTGGGGGCGGACCCTGGCGAGCGCTATGAAGTGGTGCTGGCTAACCCGCCCTTTGGCAAGAAAAGCAGCACTGTGATTGTGGGCGAAGACGGCCGCAGCAGTACCGAGAAAGACACCATCGAGCGCGATGATTTCTGGGCCACCACCAGCAACAAGCAGCTCAACTTTGTGCAGCACATCAAGACCCTGCTTGCCACCCACGGCCGCGCGGCGGTGGTGCTGCCGGACAACGTGCTGTTCGAGGGTGGGGCGGGCGAAACCATCCGCCGCAAATTGCTGCACGAGTGTGACGTGCATACGCTGCTGCGCCTGCCCACCGGTTTGTTCTATGCCCAGGGCGTGAAGGCCAATGTGCTGTTCTTCGACAAAAAGCCGGCCAGCGAAACGCCCTGGACCAAGCAGCTCTGGATTTACGACCTCCGAACCAACAAGCACTTCACGCTCAAGACCAACCCGCTGCGGCGCGAGGATCTGGATGAGTTTGTTGATCTGTACTGCGTGGGCCAGCGTCAAAAGCGCAAACCGACCTGGAGCGCCGAGAACCCGGAAGGGCGCTGGCGCGTGTATAGCAATGACGAGCTGGTGGCACGCGACAAAGCCAGCTTAGATATCTTCTGGCTCAAGGACGAATCACTGGCCGACAGCGACAACCTGCCGCCGCCCGATGTGATTGCCCAGGAGATTGTGGAAGACCTGCAGGCCGCGCTGGAACAGTTCCGATTGATTGCGGCGGATCTGGGGGCGGATGGGGAAGCCGCAGGTGGTGAGAGCGGCGTTGGCAGGCTGGCTGTCTCGCTAATGAGCTGATTCGTTTGGCGACCCTCAGCCACACTCGATAGCGTTACGTGCCTTTTGGGGCACATCACAAGTGTTCGATACCGGCCAAACGCTACAAGGCCTCGAGCTCCTTTTGGGCCTCAGCGCGCCTTGTACTCGCCAACGAAAGGTAGCAGGTTCCGGCAGGCAGCGTCGCTGAACAGGGCGCCCGGTGAGGTCAATCAGTCTTTCGGACGGAAAACCAGATCTATCGGCGTTGGAACCACACCGTCCTCATTCAGCGGAAGCCGGTCAGTTTTGATGATCGCTTTGAGCACCGCTTCGTCCCATGCTTTGTTGCCGCTGCTCGTGATCAGTCGGGGACCATTCGAGTCTCCCACAAGGATCGTACCGTCGGGAGAGGTGCGGATTCTGACGACAGCCTCAGGATTACCTACCACGTCGTCGTTAAAGGCGATGTTAGGCTTCACTCGAGCTTTTATTCGAGCAGCGTAGCTCGCCGAAGGCCCGGACGACTGCGTGGCCGTGCCGCTGGCGGTCGGTGCGCCGCTGGCGCCCGCCAAGCCAGCCATGCGCTTGATGTTCTCCTGGCGCAGCTTCTCGCGTTCGGCGGCTTCCTGTTGCTCCTTGCGCTTGGCCTCGGCTTCCTTGCGGCGCTTTTCCTCGGCCAGCTTCTTGTCGCGCTCCTGCTTCTCCTGGCGCTCGCGTTCGAGGCGCTGTTTCTCGCGATGTTCTTCCTCAGCTCTCTGCTTCGCCTGCTGCTCGCGCTCGCGCTGCAGCGCAATCTCGGCTTCGCCGGGGTCGGCGACTTTGGGTGGAGCGGGAGGCGGTGGCGCGGGCTCAGGCTGAGGCGCGGTTTCGACGGCCCTGGGGGCCGCTTGTTGCGGCATCGCAGACCAGAGCTCGGCTTCGATCGCCAGGCTGGTGTCGCTGCGGCGCCAGCTCACGCCCCAGGTCAGCGCGGCCAGCAGCAGACCGTGGACCAGCAACGCCAGGGCGTAGGAACGCAGCAGGCCCTGGCGCGGCTGCAGCGCGCTGTCGTCGAAGGGGCTCGCCGCTTGCATCTTGCCCGGGCGTTCAGTTGACCATCTGCACCGACAGGCCCAGGCGTTGCACGCCCGCGCGCTGCAGCGTGTCCATGACCTTGACCACGGTCTCGTACTTCACGCTTTTGTCCGCGCTGATGACCACGGCCGTGCTGCTGTCCTTGCCCGCAGCGTCCTGTGCGCGGCTCACGCTGGCGGCCAGCTCGGTCAGCTTGATGCGCCGTGTGTCGTCGTCAATGCGCACACTCAGGGTTTCGTCCTTGCCGACGATGACCTCGATCACGCGGTCGGGCTTGCGCGCAGCTTTGCCCATGCTGGGCAGGTCCACCACGCTGGGGGTGATGAGCGGTGCCGTGACCATGAAGATGATGAGTAGCACCAGCATCACGTCGATGAAGGGCACCATATTGATTTCGTTGATGGTGCGGCGTCTGCGACTGCGGCTGACCAGGGTGGGCATGTCGGGCTCCTTAGGGTCTGCTCACACGGATTTCTCCAGTGCGAATGTGTTTCAAACCGCGCCAATCTAGGCGCGCGACGACGCCCAGGCTAGCCGCCTGGGCGAGGAGTGCAACAACGAGTGGTGCGGTTTAACCACGGTCCCTTCGGGTTGCGGCCAAAAACGCCATGCGGGTTGTTCAGCGGACTTGCCGGGGATTACCCCGGCGGCGTCCACGCGCCTACCGCATGACTTTTTTGATCCGCAACGCATCTGGAGAAATCCGTGTGAACAGACCCTAGTGGACAGACGCTGGCGCCGCCGGCTGGGCGCTGACATTGCGCTGCAGGATGTTGGAGAATTCCTCGATGAAGGTCTCCATCATGATGGCCACTCGGTCGATTTCGCGCGCAAAGCGGTTGTAAGCCACCACCGCCGGGATGGCGGCAAAGAGGCCGATGGCCGTGGCCACCAGGGCCTCGGCAATGCCCGGTGCGACCGTGGCCAGCGTGACCTGCTGCAGGGAGGCCAGGCCGGTGAAGGCGTGCATGATGCCCCAGACCGTGCCAAAGAGGCCGACGTAAGGGGAAACCGAACCGACCGAGGCCAGGAAGGACAGGTGGGTCTCCACCGTGTCCAGCTCGCGCTGGAAGCTCGCGCGCATGGCCCGGCGGGCTCCGTCAAGCAGGGTGCCTGCATCGGTGATGCGCCGCTCGCGCAGCTTCTGGTACTCGCGCAGACCCGCCACAAAGATGCGCTCCATGGGGGCGCTGTCGTGGGTCTTCCGCGCGGCCTGCGCGTACAGCGTGTTGAGATTGGTGCCGGACCAGAAGTCGCGCTCGAACTTTTCGTTGAGTTCACGCACGCGCTTGAGGCCAAAGAGCTTGCTGAAGATGGCGGCCCAGCTGGCGATGGAGACCAGCACCAGCAGCAGCATGACAGCCTGCACCACGAAGCTGGCATGCAGCACGAGCTGGACGATGGAAAGATCTTGGTTCATTTCAGGGCTTCCAGGATGCTGGCGGGGATTCTTTCAGGTTTCATGCTGGCGGCTGACACCCAGCCGATGCGGATGGTGCCTTCACAAAGCAACACGGCCCCCACGCTTGCCGCTTCGCGTGCTGCGCTGCCCCCCGAGGGGGCCCTCGCGCCTTGGGGCGGCCCGGCGGCGCTCAAGCTTGGCGGTAACAGAAGAGCTTGTTGCCCGATTGTGAGGGATGCGCGGCCATTTTCCTGGAGCCTCGCTGTAACCAATAGTTCGTCGTCGAGGCGCGCGGCGCGATGGTACCTGAGGTTCGCTTCGCTGACCACGAACATGCCGCCCGTCGTCTCCCGCAAAGCCTGCTGGCCCACACCCCGCGAACGCAGCCACTCCGTGCGGGCGCGCTCGAAGAACTTGAGGTAGTTGGCGTAGAAGACGATGCCGCCAGCATCGGTGTCTTCCCAGTAGACGCGGATCGGCAGTTCGTACGTCATGGTGGCCTCAGGTGAGCAGCTGGCGCAGCCGCTCCACTGCAGCCCGCAGCTGCGGCAGGGCGCTGGCTGTGGACAAGCGGATGTAGCGTTCTGTGCCGGCGCGGCCGAAGTCGCGGCCCGGCGTGACCGCCACATGCGCCTGCTGCATCAAAGCGAAGCTCAGGCGCCAGCTGTCCTTCAGCCCCAGCTTGTCGCAGGCGGCGCTGCAGTCGGCCCAGGCGTAGAAGGCGCCATCGGGCATCACGGGGACGGTCAGGCCGATCTCGTTGAGCGCCGGGATGAACCAGTCGCGCCGCTCCTTGAACTCGGCGCGCCGCCGCTCGTACTCAGCAAGGCTTTCAGGCTCGAAACAGGCCAGGGCTGCATGCTGCGCCAGGGTGCTGGGGCAGATATAGAGGTTCTGTGCCAGCCGCTCCACCACGGGCACCAGCGGCGGTGGCAGCACCAGCCAGCCCAAGCGCCAGCCCGTCATGCTGAAGTACTTGGAGAAGCTGTTGATGGAAATGATGTTCTCGTCCAGCGCCAGCGCGCTGTGGCCGTAGCGCTCCTCATAGCTCAGGCCGAGGTAGATCTCGTCGACCAGGGTGATGCCACCACGGCCTTGCACGACCTCATGGATGCGGCGCAGTTGCGCGGGGTCGATGGACGTCCCGGTGGGATTGGAGGGCGAGGCCAGCAGCACGCCGCGCGTGCGCGGGCCCCAGGCCGCGCGCACCTGCTCCGCGCTGAGCTGGAAGCGCTGCGCCGGCCCGCAGGGGATGAGCCGGGCCGTGCCTTCGGCCGCACTCACGAAGTGCCGGTTGCAGGGGTAGCTCGGGTCCGGCATCAGGATTTCGTCCCCGGCGTCGATCAGGGCGAGGCAGGCCAGCTGCAGCGCAGCCGATGCGCCAGCCGTGACCACAATGCGGGCGGCCGCAATGTCGAGGCCATGGCGCTGCCGGTACCACGCGCTGATGCGCTCGCGCAGGGCCGGCAGGCCGGTGGCGTCGGTGTACTGGCTGCGGCCGGCGCGCACGGCACGCTCGGCGGCCTGCTGTACCAGCGGCGGTGCGGTGAAGTCCGGCTCGCCGATGTTGAGGAAGATCATGGGCGCCGCGCCGCCAGCGGCCTCCCGCGCAAGGGCCGAGGCGGCCTTGGCGACCTCCATCACATAGAAGGGTTTGATCTTTTGCGCGCGTTGGGCGATCTTCATGCGCTGCGCGTGAGATCTGAGCGATCAGGCCCGGGCCTTGCCCGCGGCGCGGTCAGCCTCGACTTCGGCAGCGCGCAGCTTCGGTGCCAGGCCACCAAGCACGCCATTGACATACTTGTGGCCGTCTGTACCGCCAAAGGCCTTGGCGAGCTCGATGTACTCGTTTAGCACCACGCGCCAGGGTACGTCCGGGCAGTGCTGGAACTCGTAGGCGCCCATCCACATGACGGCATGTTCGATGGGCGAGAGCTCGGCGAGCTTGCGGTCCAGCAACGGGGTGATCAGGCGGTCCAGCGCCTCGGCTTCGGCGACGCAGCCGTGCAGCAGGGCGTCGTAATGCGCGGCATCGGCCTTGTTGAAGCCGGAGAGGTCGCGCGTGAAGGCGTCAATCGCGCCGGTCTCGTTGCGGCCCACAAGGTGCTGGTACAGCGCCTGTAGCCCGAACTCACGCGCACGGCTGCGGCCGGACTTTGCAGCCGATTTGCGCGGTTTGCCAGATGGCTTGGGGGCCTCGCTCATGCGACTTTTTCCAACAGATTGACCATTTCTACGGCCACGCGCGCCGCATCGCGCCCTTTCTCGATCTGGCGGGCAATGGCCTGCTCCAGGGTGTCCACAGTGAGGATGGCATTGGCAATGGGGATCTGGTAGTCGAGCGACACCCGCATGACGCCCGCGCCCGATTCGTTGGCGACGAGCTCAAAGTGGTAAGTCTCGCCGCGGATGATGCAGCCCAGCGCGATCAGCGCGTCGTAGCTGTTCTTCTCGGCCAGGGCCTGCAGGGCCAGCGGCACTTCCAGAGCGCCGGGCACCATGATGTGATCAATGTTCTTGACCGCCACGCCCAGTGCGGCCAGTTCGGTGCGGCAGGCCTGCGCCAGCGTGCTGGTGATAGGTTCGTTGAAGCGCGCCTGCACGATGCCAATGGCCAGCTTGCGGCCGTCGAGCCTAGCGTTGGTGGGTTCGAGATGGCCTTTGTCGGCACCAAACATGGGAGATCCTTTATTTCTTGAGGTAGCCAGTGACTTCAAGTCCGTGGCCGGTCATGCTGGGCAGGCGGCGCGGGTTGCCCATGAGCGTCATCCTGTGCACGCCGCAGTCGCGCAATATCTGCGCGCCCACGCCGTAGGTGCGCAGGTCCATGCGGCCGCGTTCGGGCGCCTGGCTGGCGCGGGCCGTGCCTTCGAACTGGGCCAGCAGCTGCGCGGCGCTTTCGCCCGCATTGAGCAGCACCACCACGCCCTGGCCCTCGTCGGCAATGCGCTGCAGGCAGGCGTCCAGGCTCCAGGAGTGCAGAGTGCGGCCCACCTCCAGCGCGTCCAACACGGACAGCGGTTCGTGCACCCGGGCGATCACGTTGTCCTGCGGGCTCCACTGGCCCCGCACCAGGGCCAGGTGCAGGCCCTGGCTGGCCTTGTCGCGGTAGGCGTGGGCCGTGAAGCCACCGAAGGCGGTCTGCAGCGGGCGGCTGCCGATTTTCTCGATCAGTGATTCGGTACGGCTTCGATGTTCAATCAGGTCGGCGATGGTGCCGATCTTGAGGCCATGTTCCGCTGCGAAGATCTGAAGATCGGGCAGCCGGGCCATGGTGCCGTCGTCCTTCATGATCTCGCAGATCACACCAGCCGGCGAGCAGCCCGCCATGGCCGCGAGGTCGCAACCGGCCTCGGTGTGGCCGGCGCGCATGAGCACGCCGCCGTCCACCGCCTGCAGCGGGAAAATATGGCCGGGCTGCACCAGGTCTTCGGGGCGCGCCTGCGGCGCCACGGCTGCCCGCACGGTGCGCGCGCGATCCGCGGCCGAGATGCCCGTGGTCACGCCGCTGGCGGCCTCGATGGAGACGGTGAAGGCTGTGCTGTAGACCGTGCCGTTACGCGCCGCCATGGGCGGCAGGCGCAGGTATTCGCAGCGCTCGCGCGTGAGGGTCAGGCAGATCAGGCCGCGGCCAAAACGGGCCATGAAATTGATGGCCTCCGGGGTGACATGGTCGGCGGCGAGCACGAGATCGCCCTCGTTCTCGCGGTCTTCCTCGTCGACCAGGATGACCATGCGGCCGGCGCGCAACTCGGCCACGATCTCCTCGACCGGGGATATGGCGACCGGGGATATGGCGAGTGGGGAATTGCTGCTCATGCGCTGGCTTTCTCTGCGGCGCCCGCGGCGAGCATGCGCTCGACGTAACGCGCCACGGTATCGATTTCGAGGTTGACGCCCGTGCCCGCCTTCAGCAGGCCCAGCGTGGTGTTCTGCATGGTGTGCGGAATGAGGTTGATGCTGATTTCGCAACCTTGCGCGTTGTCCATCACTCGGTTGACCGTGAGGCTCACGCCGTTGACGGTGATTGATCCCTTGTAGGCTACGAAGCGGGCGAGGTCGGCCGGCGCCTGGATGCGCAACTCCCAGCTTTCGCCAACCTGTGAGAGGGCGCTGACCGTGCCCACACCATCCACGTGACCGGACACAATATGCCCGCCCAGCCGATCGCCGGCACGCAGGGCTTTTTCGAGGTTGACCTGCGCGTCCAGCGCGAGGCCGGTGGTCCGGGCCAGCGATTCAGCCGAGATGTCGACGGTGAACTGCTGGCGTGGCAGGTCCAGGCTGGTGACGGTCATGCAGGCGCCATTGAGCGCGATGCTGTCGCCCAGTCCGGCGTCGTCAAGGTAGGAGGGAGGGCAGGCGATGGCGAGGCGCTTGCCATGCTGCAAAGAACTTCCGAGGTCGTGGCTGGCGACGATGCGCCCCACGCCGGTGATGATGCCGGTGAACATCTGCGTATTTTCGCAGGATTGGCGGACCCGCCCGGCTCGGGTGTGAAAAAAGCCCGGGTCAGAAGCGCTCGCAGCCCGGAATTCGGGCCAGGAGGCGCAGGTCGGGGCCTACGGGAACGGCCTCGCGAAACACCAGCGGCACCCCCTGCGAAAGCTCGGTCAGCGGCCCGATGTTCACCATGCCACGGCCTGCTCCCAGCAGTCGCGGCGCCAGATAGACGAGGAACTCGTCCACCAGACCCTCGCGGACCAGCGAACCGTTGAGCTTGTGACCGGCTTCCACGTGGAGTTCATTGATCTCTCGGCTGGCGAGGTCGCGCAGCATGGCAGCCAGATCCACCTTGCCATCGGTGCCGGGCGCCTGGCCGGGGCAATGGATCACGGTGGCACCCCGCTGCTGCAAGGCCTGACGCCGTGTCTCGTCCGGCACAGCACCGTATATGAGGACCGGGCGGTCCGGCAGCCACAGGGCTGCATCCAGCGGGGTCTCCAGCCGGCTGTCCACTACCACCAGGCGGGGCTGGCGCGGGGTGTCGACCAAACGCACGTCGAGGCGTGGGTTGTCTTCCAGCACGGTGCCGATGCCCGTGAGTACGGCGCAGGCCCGGGCCCGCCAGGCATGGCCGTCGGCCCGCGCGGTTTCCGAGGTGATCCACTGGCTGTGGCCATTCTCCAGTGCGGTCTGACCGTCCAGAGAAGCGGCGACCTTCATTCGCACCCATGGGGTGCCGCGAATCATGCGGCTGAAAAAACCAATGTTGAGCTCGCGCGAGGCTTCGGCACCTGGGCCGACCTCCACCACGATGCCCGCGGCCCGCAGCCGGGCAAAGCCCTGACCTGCCACCTTGGGGTTGGGGTCCTCGACCGAGGCCACGACCTTGCCGACACCGGCGACGACCAGCGCATCGCAGCAGGGTCCGGTGCGACCCTGGTGCGCGCAGGGCTCCAGCGTCACGTACACGGTGGCGCCCTTCACCGACGCGCCGCGTGCCTGCGCATCGCGCAGGGCCATGATCTCCGCGTGCGGTCCGCCGGCCTGCTGCGTGTGGCCCTCGCCCAGCACCCGCCCGCCGGCATCGACGATGACGCAGCCCACCCGCGGGTTGGGCGACGTCAGACGCAGGCCGCGAGCGGCCAGGGCAAGGGCGGACGGAATCACTGTATGAAAAAGTTCACGGTTGCACAAAGAGTCTACCGTTCAGCCGGTTCTTGCGCCCACATGTCGGGCATCGGTTGCCCAGGCGGCAGGCGCTGCCTAGGCTTGCGGGTATGAGAATGCGTCTAACCGGGCTGACGGCACTTGAGTTGATGATCGTGCTAGTCATCATCGGGGTGCTGGCTACGATCACCGTTCCATCGTTTATCAGGCTGCGGAAATACTCCATGCGTGAGCGCGTGGGCAGGTGGCCGCTGGGCGTTTGCCGGCTGCTAAGTGCCGAGCAGGAAGCCGAAGTGCGGCGGCGGATCGTCGACAAGACGCCGGATCAGCTGAAGATACCCTACGCGCTGTGGCCGCGTACGGCGGTCGCGCAACTGTAAGCGGTCCGACGGGCCCGGCGAGGCGCGCGAGCTGATCATCGCCAACTCGGGGCGGGTCCGCACCCAGCGGACTACCATTGCCGCCTGCTGATTGGAGTCAACGGTCCGGTGTTCAGCGCTGGAGACTCAACGCCGCACCTCGTCCACGAGCGTCTTGAACTCGTCAATGTCCTCGAAGCTGCGGTAAACGCTGGCAAAGCGCACGTAGGCGACCTTGTCAAGCTTCCTCAGCTCGCGCATGACCAGCTCGCCGATGCGTGTGGAAGGTACTTCGCGCAGCCCCAGGTTGTGCAGTCTCTCCTCGATGCGTTCGATGGCGCTGTCGATCTGCTCGGTGCTGACGGGGCGCTTGCGCAGAGCCAGTTGCATGGATGCCATGAGCTTGCTGCGCTCGTAGTCAATACGCCGGCCGTCCTTCTTGACGATGGAAGGAAAACTGACGTCGGGCCGCTCGTAGGTGGTGAAGCGCTTCTCGCAGGCGCCACATTGGCGGCGCCTGCGTATGAAGTCACCGTCCTCGGAAATGCGGGTTTCGACAACCTGGGTTTCCGAGTGGCTGCAGAAAGGGCACTTCATGGGTGGCTAGTCTGTTCCGCGAGCGCCGGGGCTTCATCGCGGGCACCCCTGGAACCGGCTATGCCGGGCCACCGGGTGCGTGCCCCCCGCCACCGAAGGGCGGCGTGCAGGGGGCTGAGGGCTGTGGCTCCAAGCCTGCCTTCGCAGGCTTGGACAGCCCGAAGAACCATTGCCTCTGGCAATTGGTACCGGGGCGCGTAGCGCCTCAGGGGGGCGTTCACTTGTAAACCGGGAAACGCGCCGTCAGTGCCGCGACCTTGGCTCGAACGCTGGCGAGGTTGGCCTCGTCACGGGGCTTGTCCAGCACGTCGGCAATCAGGTTGGCTGTGAGGCGGGCCTCCTCGTCCTTGAAACCGCGGGTGGTCATGGCCGGGGTGCCCACACGCACGCCGCTGGTCACCATGGGCTTTTCCGGGTCGTTGGGGATGGCGTTCTTGTTGATCGTCATGTGCGCCGCACCCAGCACGGCCTCCGCTTCCTTGCCCGTGATGCCTTTGCTGCGAAGGTCCACGAGCATGAGATGGCTTTGCGTGCCGCCGCTGACGATGCGCAGGCCACGCTGCGTGAGCGTCTGTGCCACGATCTGCGCGTTCTTCGCGACCTGCTGCTGGTAGGCCTTGAACTCGGGCGAGAGGGCTTCCTTGAAGGCCACGGCCTTGGCCGCGATGACGTGCATGAGGGGCCCACCCTGGAGGCCGGGGAAGATGGCGCTGTTGATCGCCTTTTCGTGCTGCGCCTTCATGAGAATGATGCCGCCGCGCGGGCCGCGCAGCGTCTTGTGGGTGGTCGACGTCACGATGTCGGCGTGCGGTACCGGACTCGGATAGACGCCCGCTGCGATCAGGCCCGCGTAGTGCGCCATGTCCACCAGGAATACAGCGCCCACGTCCTTTGCCACTTTGGCGAACCGTGCGAAGTCGATGTGCAGGCTGTAGGCGGATGCGCCAGCAATGATGAGCCGGGGCTTGCTCTCGTGCGCCTTCTTTTCCATGGCGTCGTAGTCGATCTCCTCCTTCGCGTTGAGACCATAGGACACCACGTTGAACCATTTGCCACTCATGTTGAGCGGCATGCCGTGCGTAAGGTGACCGCCCTCGGCCAGGCTCATGCCCATGATGGTGTCGCCGGGCTTGAGAAAGGCGAGGAACACAGCTTCGTTGGCCGAAGCACCGCAGTGCGGCTGCACGTTGGCAGCCTCGGCGCCGAACAGGGTCTTGACGCGCTCGATCGCCAGCTGCTCGGCGACATCCACGTGCTCACAACCACCGTAGTAGCGTTTGCCGGGATAACCCTCAGCGTACTTGTTGGTCAGCGTCGAACCCTGCGCGGCCATGACGGCCGGCGAGGCGTAGTTCTCGCTGGCGATCAGCTCGATATGGTCTTCCTGGCGGATGTTTTCGGCCTGAATGGCGGCCCAGAGTTCGGGATCGGTCTGTTCGACGAGGATGTTGCGGTTGTACATGGCAGTCGTGATAAACGCTGGTCCCCCGAAGAAGAGGGGGCTGCCCAGGCGAACGGCGGAACACCAGGTCCCCTGCGGACCCTGTGGCACGCTTCCCGGTGGTGGTCCACGTCAGCTCCATCCGCCTTGGGGCGGTGGGCCTATCGCCAGTCGCGTGCCCACCTAGTGTAGCGGAGAGCGGGTAAGCGCAGCCTGCTCAGGAATTGAGCAGGGCCAGCGCGGCCTCGGCCGGCTTGGACGGGCCGTTGACCGGAAGCGGCTGCGCCGACTGGGTGGGGACGGCCTGGCCACCGGCAACCTGCGTCAATCGCAGGTGCTCGGCCAGCACCTTGGCCACATAGCCGCCGTCGTCGGGCAGGTGCGCAGCTCCGACGTAACGGCGCAGGCCACCCTCGACCGAGCCGTCGCGCTGAATGTACTCTTGAAGCACGCGGGCACCCACGCGCAGGTTCGCCACCGGATCGAAGGCTGCCAGCTTGCCACCGAAGGATTCGTACTTGTCGCTGTGCACACGGGTCATGACCTGCATCAGGCCCTGTGCGCCCACGGGGCTCTGGGCAAAGGGGTTGAAGCCCGATTCGATGGCCATGACCGACAGCAGCAGCAGGGGATCGATCTCTGTGCGGCGACCGATCTCGTAGGCTTCCAGTACCAGTGCCGACAGCGGCTCGGGCGCGACCCGGTACTTGCGGCTGAGCCAGAACGCGACGGCCGCCTGCTGCTTGCTCAGGTCCTGCGGATGGGCTGCGGTGGCGCGTTCCACCGCCTCGGGAGCAGCCTCCAGGCCCACACTGCTGATATGGCGGTCCTGCAGCCAGCCCATCAGGCGGGCTTCACCGGCTTTGCGCAGATCGGGACGTGCCACCAAGGCGATCGTCGTGAACATCAATGCCAGCCCCAGCAGCGCAAAGCTGCTGTGGATCATTGAAAAAAAGATCTGGGACATCCGGCGTGCGACGGATCGCAGGCTGTGGCCCATTTGCTGAAACGCTGTCATAGCACTTCCTCATCTCGCGCGGCCATCGGCCGTCAGGTGCTGCGGATGGCTGCACGCCGGGGCTTCAGGTCACGTCTGGGTTGGTACGCCATCTGGATCGGCCCGGCGACGTGGTGCAGGCTGTGGATCCGATGTGCCGGGTTCGGCAGCGGATTCGGGAATACCCCGATTCATGGTGAAACGAATTGTAAGACTCCACATATAACCAGTCAATAATATATAAATGTTTCAAAGGATAAATTTGATATATCAGAGGCTTGGCTGTGCTGATATTTTTTGAGAATATCCATATGAATCAAAGACTTGCTTCTATCGTATGAGTGATGACATGAGCTGCACTGTATTTTGTAACAGTGCCAGAGGACGGCCGGATGGGGTGGCCTCAGGCCCCTGCCCGAATTGCTGACCCCGCTGAGGCAATCGCCAATGGCGCCTCCATATAGAAAGACAGTTGATTTGCGTACGGCGATGGCTAGACTGCGCAAGCCTGCCATATCAGGCACGCAAGGCCGGGAGTCGCCGGCCCCCACCTGCAGGGTGTCGGGGTTCGCGCAAAACTGGCACTTTCGGGGGCAATCCCTTGCCCCCTCGCGACGTGGGACCTGACTCTCCCCGCCGCGATCCCCAGACGGCATGGGCTTGCAGCCCGCCGTCAGGCCCGGCGGGCCGGCCTGAGCCGACCTGCCGGGCTTTTCACGTGAAGGTCGCCACGATTAGCAGCAGGGCGGGCATGTTCGCTCCGGCGAAATGGCGGCGACAATCTGCGTTTTGCATTTGCCTGCCGAACACATCGTGTCTTCCTCCCCAACCAGCAGTTCCCGCCCTGATCTCCAGTCCCTCGACGAAATGACCGGGGGCGCCTTCACGGCAACGACTGCGGGCGAACGTGCCGCCCGGCTGCGCGCCTGGCTGCAACAGGACCCGGCGGTGGAGCTGATCCAGAAGGTCCACCGGGAGCTGAGCGCCAAGGACAAGGGAGCAGCCAAGCTGCTGCGCGGGCGGCTTGACGAGCACAAGCGACAGCGCAACCAGGAGGGCATGGCCCACGAATGGGCTGACAAGGCGCAAGCCCTGCTGGACCTTCCCCGGCTCAACCTGGCCGATGCGCTGGCCTGGCAGCGTGACGCCGCCAAGGCGGGTGCCCCTTTGAGTCGCGAACCCCTTCTTGGGCTCAAGACCCTGCTCGCCGAGCGCGTCAAGGCAATTGAGGATCTCCAGCATCGCGCACAGGTTCACCGAGAGGCGGCCGTGTTGCTGGCTCAGCGCATCGAGGTTCTCTCGACTAAATCATGGCGGGACGCCCAGACGGCCCATGAGGGCCTCGCTGCCGATGTCACCCGCTGGCTGGCCGAGGCCGATACCCTGCCGGGCGATGCGCATTGGGCCAGCCTGGATTTGCGCTTTGCGCCGCAGCTCGAGGCCTCGCGCGCCCAGCTGAGTCTGGTCTGGGAGGCATTCAGCGCCGCCCTGGCCCAGGCCCGCGCCGCAGTGGCGGACCCTGCAGCCGTCCTGCCCCAGGTGCCGGTCTGGGCTGATGAACTGCGTCAGGCGCGCGCGGATGCCGCCGAGGCGGCTGCACCCGCGAAGCCGAAGGTCGATCCGGAGCTGCGGGCCCAGGCCAGCGCGGTCGTGCGGCAGGCGCTGGCCCAGCTGGAGCGGGAGATATCGCAGGGGCACGGCAAGGCGAGTGCAGGCGCGGCCAATGCCTTGCGCCAGGCGCTCAAGGAGCAAGGGCGTCATATCGACAGCCGGCTTGACCGACAGGCCCATGCGGCGCTGGCAGCAGCCGGCGAACTGGAAGGCTGGCAGCGTTGGCGCGCGGATCAGTTGCGGGAGGAACTCGTGGGCAAGGCCGAAGCGCTGCTCAAACGGCCCGAAGGCCAGGCCCTGGGCGGACGCAAGATGCAGGAGTCCCTGCGCGAACTGCGGGAGCAGTGGAAACAGACAGACCAGGGAGGCGTGCCCAACCATGCTCTATGGAAGCGCTTCGATGAGGCCTGTAACCAGGCCTACAAAGTAGTCGAGGGCTGGCTCGAAAAAATCAAGACCGAGGCGGCCGAGCACAGGGCGCGCCGACTGGAACTGATCGAAGAACTGAAAGCCTGGGCGGCTGCGCGGGACGCCAGCGAGAATCCCGACTGGAAAGCCGTTAACCGTGATTTGCACCAGTTCTCCGAGCGCTGGCGTGAGGCGGGCCATCTGAGCGAGAAGGTCTACGCGGAACTGCAGCCCATGTGGAAAGCGGCCATGGCTGCCGCCGGTGCGCCGCTGGACGCCGCGCAGGGGGACAGCCTGCAACGTCGGCAGGCCATGATTGACGAAGCCACTCAACTGGGGGCTGCGGCTCAGTTGCGGATAGACGCGGTCAAGGCCCTGCAGCAGCGCTGGCAGGCCGAGGCTCATGCCGTGCCGCTGGATCGACGCCAGGAGCAGAAGCTGTGGGATGCCTTTCGCAAGCCCATCGACGAGGCGTTCGCCCGCAAGGGCGCGGCGCGCGAGCAGGCTGCGGCTGCGATGACTGCGCATGACCGCGCCGTGCTTGATGCTGCGGGTGTGCTGGAAGCCGCGAGTGCCGCAGGCGAGGCGCGCGCCATCCGTGCGGCCATGGCGCAGATGGAGGCGGCGCTCGCCGGCGAGCGTGCCGCAGTGCCGGCCGCCGAGGTGCCGGCGTCGGCAGCGCCCCCGACAGAGGCCGGTGCTGAACCGGTGGCCCCAGCGCCTTTGCCGGTTGCGCCGCGCAAGCCCGTGGTCGCTGTACGGGGTGACGACCGGCCTGGGATGAAGCGGTCCGAACCCGCTGCACCCTCGGGCCGGGCGCGTCCCGGCGAACGCCGCGAAGGCCCGCGCCGCGAGGAGCACCGACCTGATCGCCCGCTGCGCGAAGCCCCGCGCCTGGGCGATGCCGCGTTCCGCGCACAGCGCGATGCGCTGGAGCACGCGCAGAGCGCACTGCGCAAGCTGGCGGCCCAGGCCCACGGCGAGGCTTTGATCCAGCTACTGGCGGCATGGGAGCAGCGGGATGCAGCCCGCCTGCCCGCCTTGGCCGAGCTGGGCGGGCGGGTGAACGCCTCCCTGCGCACACTCTGGTCTCAGGCCTTGTCAGCGCCTGCCACAGCGGATGCGACCGATGCGTTGCTTCGGATCGAGATGGCCGCGGACGTTCCCACGCCGGCTGAACACATCGAAGCGCGACGCGCTCTGCAACTGCAGCTCCTCACGCGCCGCAACGAGGCGGGCCCAGCGCAGACTTGGGGCCAGGACGCAGCGCGAGTGCTGGCGTCGACCTACGACGCGGCGCAGGCGCGCCGGCTGCAACAGGCACTCAAGGTCCTGCTGCGGCGCTGACGCTCACGCCCAGTTCCGGTAGTACGCATCGAACAGTCCCAGCAAGGCGGGGAAGTCGACGCCGAAGCGTGAGCGGTTGACGAAGTAGGCCTCGCTGGCCACGGCGTAGAACTCGGCGATATTCTCCGCGCCATAGGGATCAAGCCAGGTGGGTGCCGCGCCGAAGCGCTCGGCCCGTATCACGGCTTCGCGGAAGTCCTGATAGGCCGACTGCATCACGGACAGCCAGTGGTCGTGGGCGCCGCGCAGCGTGTTCTGACCCATGAAGCCGGCGGGCAGCGGAGGGCAGCCGTCGGCCTGGCCGTCCCGCAAATCCAGCTTGTGGACGAACTCGTGAATGACGACGTTGTAGCCACTCTCGCTGGAGGCTGCGTCCACGTCCCGCCAACTGAGCATGACAGGTCCGCCGGGCATGGCCTCGCCTGCCAGGGTTTCTTCCCAGGCGTGCACGACACCGGTTTCGTCGACGAATTCACGTTGCGCGACCACTTCATCCGCATGCACCACGATACCGACGAAATCGTCGTACCAGCGCAGCGCTTGTGCTCCCGGGCCGAAGTGCAGCACCGGCAGGCAGGCTTGCGCAGCAATAGTCACCGCCATCTCGTCCGTGATGAGAAGGCCCTGGGCGCCATGGAACTCCTTGTCTTCCAGGAACAGGGCGGTGAGCCCGCGCAGCCGGGACTGCTGCGGAGGGGTGAGCTCCGTCAGATAGGGGCAGCGCGCCAGCGTGGTTTGCCAGAGTGCATCAGGCAGAGGCCGCAGCGGCTGTCGAGCTCGGCCCCTCACGCGGTCCAGCCAGCGCCGCATGGCTCAGCGGGCGCCAGCCAGAGGTAGCCGCTCCACGCTCACGGTCGCGCAGGACGCTGATCGCTGCAGGCGTAGTACCTCTGCACGCGGAATGCTGGCGTAGAGATCCCAGTCGCTCAGCACATGCCGGCGCAGGTTGGGGCCGAGTGCATGGTCTGCGGGCCTGTGGGTATGGCCGTGGATCAGGGTGTCGGCGCCGGCTTCCTCCAGCCACTGGCGCGCCAGTGTCGCGTCGACATCGGCATAGCTGGCGCCGCTGCGCTTGCGCTCCTCGCTGCGCTGGCGTAGCCCGCGCGCGAACTGGCGGCGCTGCGCCAGCGGCTGGGCCAAAAAGCCCCGTTGCCAGGCGTCGGCCCGCACTCGCGCCCGGAAGGCCTGGTAGTTGCGGTCATCAAGGCAAAGCGCGTCGCCATGACTCAGTAGCCAGCGCCGGTTGCCGAAGACGAAAACCGAGGGATCGCTCAGCAGAGTGCAGCCGGCGCGCTGCGCAGCCCCGACGCCGAAGAGGAAGTCGCGGTTACCGTGGAGGAAGTACAGGGCGGAGTGCTGTGCCGCGTCGTGCAGGGTCGCGATGCAGTCGCGCTCGAAAAGCGAATCTCCATCAGCACCGTCCAGCCCGTCGTCGCCGACCCAGACCTCGAAGAGATCGCCAAGGATGAAGACCGCGTCGGCCGGGGTGTGCTGGAGGTAGCGCGTCCAGGCCTGGACAGTCAGTGGCTCACTGGCCTGTAGATGCAGATCGGAAATGAAATCGACGACCCGCCAGTGCGCCGGAGCGCGCAGCTCGGCGTACCGGGAGGTCGTCGCGGTCATGGGGGCGTCGGGATCAGAGGGCCGTGGCCTTCTCAATCACCACGTCCTCCTTGGGCACATCGCCATGAAAGCCCCGCGAGCCGGTCTTGACGGCGGCAATGTTGTCAACCACCTCAGTGCCCGCCACCACTTTGCCGAAGACGGCGTAGCCCCAGCCCTGGGCCGAGGGGGCAGTGTGGTCGAGGAATGTGTTGTCCGCCACATTGATGAAGAACTGCGCCGTGGCCGAGTGCGGGTCATTGGTGCGTGCCATGGCCAGCGTGTACTTGCCGTTCTTCAGGCCGTTGTTGGCCTCGTTGTTGATGGGCTTGTCGGTGGGCTTCTGGCTCATGCCGGGCGCGAAGCCGCCGCCCTGGATCATGAACCCGGGGATGACGCGGTGGAACACAGTGCCGTCGTAGTGGCCCTTGTTCACATAGGCCAGAAAGTTGGCGACGCTGTTGGGTGCCCTGGCGGTATCAAGTTCGATCTTGATGCTGCCAAAGCCGGTGATATGCAGTTCGACTTGGGGATTGCTCATGGTTGCCTGGGCAGCACAGTGGCCGCGTTGATGATGATGGGAGTTTGGGGCACGTTCTGGTGCATGCCCTGGGTGGCGGTGGGGACGCCAGCGATTCTGTCCACTACGTCCTGCCCCTCGACCACGCGACCGAAGACAGCGTAGCCCCAGCCCTGCGAGGTGGGGGCGGTGTGGTTCAGGAAGGCGTTGTCATTGACGTTGATGAAGAACTGCGCCGACGCCGAGTGCGGGTGCGGCGTGCGCGCCATGGCCAGGGTGTATCTATCGTTCTTCAGTCCGTTGGTAGCCTCGTTCTCGATCGGCTTCTCGGTTGGCTTCTGGTTCATGCTGGCGTCAAAGCCACCGCCCTGGATCATGAAGCCCGGGATGACGCGGTGGAAGATGGTGCCGTTGTAGTGACCCTTGCGTACATACACGAGAAAGTTCTCCACCGTGCGGGGCGCCTTGGCCGCATTGAGCTCGACCACGATGTCGCCGGCGCTGGTGGCCAGCTTCACTCGGGGCGCGGTGCTGTCCCTGGCCTGGAGCGGGCCAGCCGCGAGCAGCGCAGCCGCAGCGAGCAGGAGGCCTCGGCGCAGCGCGGAAACGGGCGTCAGATTCATCCAATGATTCCTTCAAAGAAAATTTTCCATTCGCTGCCCTGACGTATCCAGTATTGTCGTTTAGTGGGCCCGCTGCGCTCGCCATCGGCCACCTCGCCAAAGGTGACCACCATGGTGTCGGACGCATCCTTCCAGCGCAGGAAGGAGAGATCTTTGAGCTGGATCGGCTTGCCGCGCACCTTTTCCACCTCGCTGCGCAGAGCGGGCGTCCACTCGGCCAGGGACTTGCCGAAGCTGTGGAAGTCAGGGGTGTAGAAACGCAGCAGTTGGTCCAGGTCACCGCTGGATTTCGCGCTGCGCCAGGCGCTCAGGGCGTCCTCGAAGGGCTTGCGCTCGGCCTGTACGCTGTGGGGGGCCACCCAGTCCAGCCGGGACGAGATGACGACCGGGGTGGTCCGGGGCTCTACGGTGCGGCTGATGAATTCCAGATCAGGATTGGCGAGCACGACGCATCCATCCGAGGCCAGCGGCGCGCGCGCGAACTGGTTGGGTGGCGTGCCGTGCAGCCAGATGCCGCGGCCAGTCTTGCCGCGCTTGCTGTCCAGCACATTGGGATAGTTGATCGGCAGCGCGCCCGATCCGTAGAAATCGCTCAGCGTCCTGGGATCGAGGTTGCTCACGATGAAGTACACGCCCAGGGGCGTGCGCGCATCGCCTTCCGCCATCTTCTCGATGCCGGATTTGCCCACTGACATGTAGAAGTCCGCCAGCAGACGCAGCTGCTGGGGTGTGTTCTCGAAGAGGTACAGGCGCGAGCGCGAGGCATCGACGGCGATGGCGTGGCGGTTGCGCGGCGACAACGCGAGAAACTGCGAGGGAATAGCGCCAGCGGGAGGACGCTCGCGCAGGGCCTTTAGCCGCATTTGGGACTCTTGCCGGAGATCAGCCAGCGTCTGGCTTGCGCCGCCTTGGGCCAGACCCGGCGGGACATCACCAAAGTCACGCAAGGGCCGGGCCTGGGTCATGAGCAGATCGCCGTATACCAGCTGGGCAAGCTGGAAATTCGGATGGTCGCGCACGAGGGTCTCGGCACGCTGCATGGCTTCACGCGTGCGACTGGCGCCGGTCAGGCGGTAGATCTCGATCAGTCGGGACTCGGGCGTGGCCTGTGGCGTCGTAGCTATCGCGACCGGCCGCGTCATGTCCAAGGAGGTTCGCAGGGTCTGGGCATGCGCCGCCGTTGCGCCAAGCAGACTGGCAGCCATTGAGTACATCAGCAGTGGAAAAACGCCTGGGTTCATGTCGTGACGGGGGGCTCGGTGCGCCGGCGCGGGGTTCAATTGCCTGAGAGTTCCTTGACGATAAGCCAGCGACCGCCGTTTCTGGTCAGCTCCAGCGTCTTCCTGCTCAGCACAGCCAGCGCGTCAGCCTTGTAATCCTGTCGGAATTTTGCCACGGCGCGGTCGCCCTTGACCGTGATCTGCAGTTCGAGCAGATTGACCGAAATGCGCGACTTGCCCAGGATGCGGTCCCGCCGGTCCTGCTCCCAGGCACCGCGGCTTTGTCGGCCCGGTGTTTCAAAGCCGGCGTCATAGGCTGCCAGGTACTGGCTCATGTTTCGATCAGACCACGCCTTGGCCCAGGCCCGGACGGCCTGCTCAACGTCACGGGACACCTCAGGGCCGGGCGTTGCACCCGTGGCTGCTGCCGTGGCGGGCGTGGTTGGCGCCGTCGGTGCTTTGACCACGGTTGGTGTGGCTGTTGCCGCCGCCACTGGGGGACCCTGCGCGACGGCTGGCTTGTTCGGCGGCGCGGGCACAGGAGGCGCGGGGGGAGCCACGGGCGGGACGATGGGTTTGACCGGGACGGTCTGTGCCTGTGCAGTCACCGGCGCGGTCCGCACCGGGGCGCCGGACGCCAGGGGCAGTTCGCGGATCAGGGCCAGGCGGGCAGGTTCGGCGGGTGGCCCGCCTTCAATCTGCAGCGCCCTGGTGTAGGCCTGGCTGGCCAGCCGGGCATAGACCTCGGCGAGGTTGTCGTGCGCTGTTGCGTAGCTGGGGTGGGTCCGCAAGGCCTTTTCGAGCGCGATACGGGCCTTGTCGAGCTGGCCCTGTGCGGCGTAGATCGCAGCCATGTTGTTGTGGGGCTCCGGAAGGTCCGGGTGCTCGTCGCTGAGCCTGGAGAATGTTGCCAAGGCCTCGTTCGGCCGGCCGAGTTCGCGCTGGATCACCCCCTTGTACAGACGCAGCTGTACGTCCTTGGGCTGGGCCGCAAGCTGGCGATCCACGCGGCTTTGCGCCTCGCCCAGCTTGCCATCGCGCAGCAGCTGGCGGATCTCGGTGTAGTCGGCGGCCCGAACAGCGCCGGTACCCAGAACGGCGGAAAAGGCCAGCACGAAGAGCGGGCTCAGTACGAGGAATCGGTGCTTCATGGACGGGCCGATTGTAGGGCGCCGCCTGCCCGTCTGGCCGGCGCTCCGGTTCAGGGGCAGCTCAGGCCCAGACCCGAGAGCTTGCCCTGCAACTCGGGGCTGGCGCCTTGCTGGCGCAGGGCAGAGCAGTAAGAAAGCCTTGCCAGGCGCACGTAGACATCACCAAGGTTCTCGCGGGCCGTCGTGTAGCCGGGGTGGGCGCGCAGGGCCTGCTCGAGTGCAACTCGCGCTTCTTCATAGCGTCCCTGGCTGGCATGGATCACGGCCAGGCCGTTGTACGGCTCGGGCAATTCGGGAAAGTCTTCGGTCAGGCTGTGGAAAGTGGCGAGCGCCTCGTCGACGCGGCCGGTCTCGCGCTGTATCAGTCCTTTAAGGTAGCGCATCTGCGGATCGCGCGGCTTGGACTTGAGGTGCAGGTCGGCCTGGGCCTCGGCTTCGACCAGTTTGCCGCCGCGCAGCAGCTGCTGTACATCGCCATAAACATCGGCGTGCGCCACGCTTGCCACAAAGAGGACGCACAGGGCCAGCAAGCTCAGCGATGACAGGAGGGGAGGGCGGCCAGACTTCATGACAGCGAGGCAGATCAGGAATCGCCCCGGGTCAGCGTTCGGGGCGGGGACTATATACTTCGGGCGATTGTAGCCCCGCCCTGTTTGCCACCGGTGCCTCGCTCTCCTGCGTGCCGGTTCCCGACTGATCCATGAGCCTTCGCATCTACAACACGCTGTCGCGTGCGCTGGAGCCTTTTTCCCCGCTCGAACCCGGTCACGTCCGCATGTACGTCTGCGGCATGACGGTCTACGACCTGTGCCATTTGGGCCATGCACGCGCCATGGTGGCTTTCGACGTGGTGCAGCGCTGGCTGCGTGCGAGTGGCCTGCGGGTCACCTATGTACGCAACATCACGGACATTGACGACAAGATCATCCGGCGCGCGCTGGAGAATGGCGAGACGCTGCGCGCGCTGACCGACCGTATGGTGCACGCGCTTCACGAGGACGCGGACGCTTTGGGCATCGATAGACCCAGCTACGAACCCCGCGCCACCGACTATGTGCCGCAGATGCTGGCCCTGATCGAACGGCTGGAGCGCAAGGGCCTGGCCTATCGGGCGGCTGGTGGCGATGTGAACTTCTCAGTGCGCAAGTTCGCTGGCTACGGCAAGCTTTCGGGCAAGTCGCTGGACGAACTGCGCGCCGGAGAGCGGGTCGCCGTGGCCGATGGCAAGGACGATCCGCTGGATTTCGTGCTCTGGAAATCGGCCAAGGCCGACGAGCCTGCTGAGGCCAAGTGGGAAAGTGCGTACGGCGTTGGGCGGCCCGGCTGGCACATCGAGTGCTCGGCCATGAGCCGCGAGATGCTGGGCGAAAGCTTCGACATCCACGGCGGCGGCGCCGACCTGCAGTTCCCCCATCATGAGAACGAGATCGCGCAAAGCGAGGGGGCCACCGGCAAGCCCTTGGCCCGCTACTGGATGCACAATGGTTTCGTGCGTGTGGACAACGAGAAGATGTCCAAATCCCTGGGCAACTTTTTCACCATCCGCGAGATCCTGTCCCGATACGATGCCGAGACGGTGCGCTTTTTCATCATCCGCGCCCACTACCGCAGCCCACTGAACTACAGCGATGCACACCTGGACGACGCCCGGGCTGCCCTCAAGCGCCTCTACACGGCGTTGCAGGCGGTCCCGCCCGAAACAATGGCGCGCATCGACTGGCTCAACGTCCATGCCGCGCGCTTCAAGGTGGCAATGGACGAGGACTTCGGCACGCCCGAGGCGGTGGCCGTGCTGTTTGAGCTCGCTTCCGAGGTCAATCGCACGTGTTCGGCCCGGCTGGCCGGCCTGCTCAAGTCGCTGGGGGGCTGCCTCGGGCTGCTGCAGGCCGAACCACAAGTCTTCCTGAAGGCGGGCTCGGCTGCGGATGAGGTGGCCGTTCAGGCCCTGATCGCCGAGCGCGCCGCCGCCAAGGCCGCCAGGAATTTTGCCGAGGCCGATCGCATACGCAAGGTCCTACTAGAGCAGGGCGTCGTGCTCAAGGACTCGCCCACAGGCACCACCTGGGAGGCTGTCGCTTGAGCCCGGCGCTGGCGCCCAAGGTTTTCACGCCCGATTACTGGGACGAGGCTTGCCGGCACCTGATGAAGAAGGACCGGGTGATGAAGCGCCTGATCCCGCAGCACGGCGATGTTGCCTTGCAATCCCGGGGCGATGCCTTCAGCACGCTGGCGCGCAGCATTGTGGGGCAGCAGATTTCTGTGAAGGCCGCGCAAAGCGTTTGGGAGCGCTTCGCGCAGCTGCCCCGGCGCATGACAGCCGCCAATGTGCTCAAGCTCAAGGTGGATGACATGCGCGGGGCTGGCCTGAGCGCGCGCAAGGTCGAATACCTCGTGGACCTGGCACTGCACTTCGACAGTGGCACGATCCAAGTCGCCGCGTGGACGGATATGGATGACGAGGCCATCATCGCCGAGCTCACGGGCATCCGCGGGATCGGTCGCTGGACGGCCGAGATGTTCCTGATCTTCCATCTCATGCGGCCTAATGTGCTGCCGCTCGATGACGTCGGCCTGATTAACGGGATCAGCCGCAACTACTTTTCGGGCGAGGCGGTCAGTCGCAGTGATGCGCGGGAAGTGGCCGTGGCCTGGGCCCCGTTTTGCAGCGTGGCGACTTGGTATATTTGGCGCTCGCTCGATCCGGTGCCAGTGGAATACTGAGGCTGGTGCACTGCGGCGACCCCTGTTGGGCAGGCAAGACAAGAAGGAGGCCCCTGATGGCCAAGAAGACTTTTCTCGATTTCGAGCAGCCGATTGCCGAACTCGAGGCCAAGATCGAGGAATTGCGTTACGTCCAGACCGAGTCGGCTGTCGACATCAGCGTAGAGATCGACCAGCTCAGCAAGAAGAGCCAGCAGCTCACAAAAGATGTCTACAGCAACCTGAATCCCTGGCAGATCACCAAGATCGCCCGCCACCCCGAGCGTCCTTACACACTAGACTACATCAGCGAGCTGTTCACCGACTTTGTCGAGATGCACGGCGACCGCCACTTTGCCGACGACCTGAGCATCGTTGGCGGTTTGGCGCGGTTCAATGGCACGCCATGCATGGTGCTGGGCCAGCAGAAGGGCCGTGACACCAAGGAACGTGCCCAGCGCAACTTCGGCATGAGCAAGCCCGAGGGTTACCGCAAGGCCCTGCGCCTGATGAAGACCGCCGAGAAGTTCGGCTTGCCGGTGTTCACTTTCGTCGACACACCGGGCGCCTATCCGGGCATCGATGCCGAGGAGCGTGGCCAGTCCGAGGCCATCGGTCGCAACATTTTCGAGATGGCGCAACTGGAAGTACCCATCATCACCACCATCATCGGCGAAGGAGGCTCCGGCGGTGCGCTGGCCATCTCGGTCGCTGACCAGGTTCTGATGCTGCAGTACTCCGTGTATTCGGTGATCAGTCCCGAGGGCTGCGCCTCCATCCTATGGAAGACGGCTGAGCGGGCGCAGGACGCCGCCGAGGCCCTGGGCATTACCGCGCACCGTCTCAAAGCCCTGGGCCTGGTGGACAAGATCGTCAACGAGCCTGTGGGTGGCGCACATCGCGATCCCAAGCAGATGGCGGCTTTCCTCAAGCGTGCCCTGGTCGACGCCCACCGCCAGGTGGCCGATCTCAAGGCCAAGGAACTGCTGGATCGCCGTTACGAGCGCTTGCAGAGCTATGGCCGCTACACCGACACCAAAACCAGCGGCAAGTAAGCCGTCGATGCGGCCGTGAGCCATACGCTGGATCAGGCCATGCAGCGTTTCCGGCCCGGTCTTCCCCTAGCGGTGGCTTACAGCGGCGGCGCCGATTCCACAGCACTGCTGCAGGCCTGCGTTGAGCGCTGGCCGGCTCAGGTTCACGCTATTCACGTCCATCACGGGCTGCAGGCTGCGGCCGACGGCTTTGAGCAGCACTGCCGCGACGCCTGTGCCCGATGGGCTGTTCCCCTGCACGTGGTGCGCGTGGATGCCCGGCCTTCGTCCGGTCAGAGCCCCGAGGACGCAGCCCGCACGGCGCGCTACGCGGCCTTGCGGCAGGCCGCCTTCGCCGGCGACCCACCGATTCGCCACATTGCCCTGGCCCAGCACGCGGATGACCAGGTCGAAACACTGCTGCTGGCGCTGAGCCGCGGCGCCGGCCTGCCCGGCCTGAGCGCCATGCCTGCGCGGTGGGAGAGCGACGGTCTCTGCTTTTACCGCCCGCTGCTCGGCGTGAGCGGCGCCGCACTGCGCGAGGACCTGAACTTGCGCGGGGTGGGCTGGGTGGAGGACCCGAGCAACAGCGACGAGCAGTACGCGCGTAACCGCATCCGCGCGCGTGTGATGCCTGCGCTGGAGGCGGCGTTTCCCCAGCTGCGGGATACCTTTTCGCGCAGCGCCGCGCATGCGGCCCAGGCCCAGCGCCTGCTTGATGAACTGGCCACGCAGGACCTGGCGCAGACAGGGCTGCCGCCCCAGATTACACCTCTGCGCGCGTTCGGGCGCGACCGCCAGGCCAATCTGCTGCGGCACTGGCTGCGCACCGCCCATGGCACTGCCGCGAGTACTGCCCAGATGAATGAGCTGCTGGACCAGATCGCCGCCTGCACCACACGCGGCCACGGCATCTGCCTGAAGGTGGGCGGCGGGTTCGTGGAGAGGCGCGGGCCTGTCCTGGCTTGGTACAATCCCTAGTCTTGCTCCTCCGGAAACCCGGCTGAGGGCAGGGTAAATGACCCTCCAGACATCGGTCGCCGCGGAACACGCCAGCGGGGCCGCCTATCCTGTTTCTTCAATGGCACTGATTGTTCACAAGTACGGCGGCACGTCCATGGGCTCGACCGAGCGCATCCGCAATGTAGCCAAACGCGTCGCCAAATGGGCTCGCGCCGGCCACCAGTTGGTGGTGGTGCCCTCTGCGATGAGCGGCGAGACCAATCGCCTGCTCGGCTTGGCCAAGGAACTCGCACCCGCGAAGTCCAGCGACGCCACCAACCGCGAACTCGACATGCTGGCTGCCACCGGCGAGCAGGCCTCCAGCGCGCTGCTGGCCATTGCCTTGCAGGCCGAAGGCATGGGCTCGGTCAGCTACGCCGGCTGGCAGGTGCCCATTCTGACCAACAGCGCCTACACCAAGGCCCGTATTCAATCCATCGACGACCAGCGCATCCGCGCCGACCTGGCAGCCGGCAAGGTGGTCATCGTCACCGGCTTCCAGGGGATCGACGGTGAGGGCCACATCACGACCCTCGGGCGAGGCGGCTCGGACACCTCTGCCGTGGCTGTCGCGGCCGCCATGAAGGCCGACGAGTGTCTGATTTACACCGATGTCGACGGCGTCTACACCACCGACCCGCGCGTCGTTCCCGAGGCACGCCGGCTGCACACCGTGAGCTTCGAGGAGATGCTGGAGATGGCCTCCATGGGCTCCAAGGTGCTGCAGATCCGCTCGGTCGAGTTCGCCGGCAAGTACAAGGTGCCGCTGCGCGTGCTTTCCAGCTTCACGCCCTGGGACATCGATATCAACGAGGAAGCCCGCTCCGGCACCCTGATCACCTTTGAGGAAGACGAAAAAATGGAACAAGCCGTTGTTTCCGGCATCGCGTTCAACCGTGACGAAGCCAAGATCTCCGTGGTTGGCGTACCTGACAAGCCCGGCATCGCCTACCAGATCCTTGGTGCGGTGGCCGAGGCCAACATCGAAGTCGACATGATCATCCAGAACATCAGCAAGGATGGCAAGACCGACTTCAGCTTCACCGTCAACCGCAACGACTTCGCCCGTGCCCTCGATCTTCTGAAAGACAAGGTTGCCCCTGCGCTGGGCGCCAAGGAAGTCATTGGCGACACCAAGATCTGCAAGGTCTCCATCGTTGGCATCGGTATGCGCAGCCATGTGGGTATCGCGAGCAAGATGTTCCGCGCACTCAGTGAGGAGGGAATCAATATCCAGATGATCTCGACCAGCGAGATCAAGACGTCGGTTGTGATCGACGAGAAGTACATGGAACTGGCCGTGCGGGCCCTGCACAAAGCCTTCGACCTAGATCAGCCGGCGGCGTGAAGTGCGGCGGGTCGAGGTCGCGATTCGTGACATAATCGTCCCTGACCTTCCGGAGACGTGACCGAGTGGCCGAAGGTGCTCCCCTGCTAAGGGAGTATGGGGTGTAGAGCCTCATCGAGGGTTCGAATCCCTCCGTCTCCGCCAGGAATGTGTTTCGGCTAGTCCGACTAAGAACTTATCCGTAAATAAGGTTCACTGAGAGCGGAACTTTGCGGAAGGCGATGATGGCGGCGGCAAGATGGTTCAGAGCGGTAAAGCTTCGATCTAGCTTCTCGTAGCGAACCAGCAGTTTACGGAAGCGGTTGA
>JADCGR010000045.1 GCA_020248905.1 Curvibacter sp.
GCCTTGGTCACACGAGCTTCGTGGTTTCTTGCCCACTTGCCCTGCTTGGCAGCGCCTCCTATGCGATTTTTGTTCATCGGCTCGCGATTACGCTCCACGCTTCCTTCCCACGCTCGGTCACCCTCACGCAGTTGCGCTTCACTTTGCTCACTGTGACCAGTTCGCAGCGGGACTTGCACCCGCAAGAGTACGCCCATGCTGGGCGCACAAAACGAAACCCGGCGCGGCGTTCAGCCGGGCCGGGTCTGATGGATACAAAGCATCCGCCTCCTTGGCTGAACTTCGGAACCCCGGGGTTGCGGCGCCCGCAATCGGGGTCAAATCCGCACTGGGCTAGTATAAGTGCAAGTCTGCACGAGGAGAAACGCTCATGGCCGAAAGCAATGAACTCTACGGTGCCGACGCCTATGGTCCGGCGCAGGTCGCCCAGCGCATCGAGTCGGTGGGCGTCGCCAAGGCCCGTTTGCCCACCCTGCCCTTGCTCCTGCTTGGCGTGCTGGCGGGTGCCTTTATCGGCTTGGGGGGCATGCTCTTCGTGTTGGTGAAGTCGGACGCTACCCTGAGCTTTGCGGCCGGTGCGCTGCTGGGTGGGCTGGTTTTCTCGCTCGGCCTGTTGCTGGTCATTGTGGCTGGCGCCGAACTGTTCACCGGCAACAACCTGCTGGCCATGGCCTGGGCCGACGGACGCATCACCAGCTACGAGGTGCTGCGCAACTGGGTGCTGGTTTGTGTCGCCAATTTCGTGGGGGCAGCCGGGCTGGCACTGCTGGTCTTTGCCAGCGGGCACACCGGGCTCAACGGAGGAGCCATCGGCCAGACGGTGGTAAAGATTGCCCTGGCCAAGCAGGAGCTTTCGCCGGCGCAGGCCTTCTTTCGTGGCGTGCTTTGTAACGTCCTTGTCTGCATGGCGGTGTGGATGGCCATGGCAGGGCGCAGTGTGGTGGACAAGGCCGTGGCGGTGGTTCCGCCCATTACGGCCTTTGTCGCCGCAGGCTTTGAGCACAGCATCGCCAATATGTACTTCATGCCCCTGGCCATGCTGCTGCAGCATTTCGGACCGGATGCCCTGGCCAGCACAGCACCGATAACCTGGGCCGGCACACTGGGCAATCTGCTGCCAGTGATCGCCGGCAACCTGCTCGGCGGCAGCGTACTGGTGGGGCTGAGCTATTACCTCATCTATCGTCGCCAGCCGAGCGGCTGAAACGGCTCAGCGCACCCAGCCCAGCAGGGTCACCCCCCCCAGCACGGCGAACACCAGCGCGGAGATGCGGTGCAGCAGCGTGACGGGTATGCGGTGCGTGAGGCGCTCGCCCAGCCAGACCACGGGCGCATTGGCCAGCATCATCCCCAGCGTGGTGCCCAGCACCACCCAGAGCCAGCCGCTGTATTGCGCTGCCAGCATGACGGTGGCAATCTGGGTCTTGTCACCCATCTCGGCCAGGAAGAATGCAATCACCGTGGTGCCGAAAACGCCCCAGCGGGCATAGCCCTGGGAATCGTCGTCTTCATCGATGCGGTCCGGGATCAGCATCCAGACCGCCATGGCAAGGAACGACAAGCCCAGGATCCAGCGCAGCCAGACCGGCCCGAGCCAGCTCGTGACCCAAGCGCCAACGGCACCCGCCAGCGCATGGTTGACCACTGTGGCCACAAAGATACCGGCCGAGATGGGCCACGGACGACGAAACTTGAGGGCAAGGAGTAGGGCCAAGAGTTGGGTCTTGTCGCCCATCTCGGCCAGCGCGACTAGGCCGGTCGATATCAGAAAAGCTTCCACGGGCCGATTTTAGTCGGCGGGTTCCGGGCGCCTTGCTGATTGGGCGCCTTGCTGATAGCCCGGGCACGCCGTAGCGCCGCGCCAGCCACGGCTAGGCGCGCTGATCGAGGGACCAGCGCGCCGGCCCGTACAGGGCCAGGGCAGCCAGCAGGACGCCCCACACCAAGTGCTGCTGCAACGCGGCCGGGGCGATCTTGGCGAGGCTGAGCTCGGCCACGGCGTTCACGACGCTCAGGCCAGCCCCGCAAGGCGCGCGCCGAGGCTCAGGGCGAGCAGCACGGGCAGTATGAGTCGCCGTCTTTGCCCAGCGCGGCGGCCAACGCGGGTGAAAGCAGGGGGACCTGGTAGTCATCGGCAAAGAGCGCGAGAGTGGTCTCCCAGTCGCGCAGTTTGGTAACGCCAGACAGAAAGAAGACCTGGGTCAGGTAGGCCTCGCCAGCAGAGCGGCAGGGGCCTGCAAAGCCAGCAGGGCGCGACGAAGTGCGCACCAGATGTAAAGAGCTCGTTTGATGAGGCGGTGTGAAAGATTGAACATTCAGTGCTCCTGTGGGTCGACACCCTGCATCAAGCGGACACGTCGGCCCGCAGCAGCAGGCCCTCGTGAACGACGGGCGCAAGCCAGGCCGGGAAATCAAGGTCTGGCGCCTCCGACAAGGTGGCGGCAGCCCGGAGCCAACATCAGGCGCAGATACTCTGGGTCGGTGGGGGTGGGCAGGGCAAAGGTGGCGGCGTCGGGTGCCGTTGTGGCGCGGTGCAACGCCCACTCGGTGCGCACGAGATCCGCGAGCCAGGGCTGATCGGCCAGCAGTTCCGGCTGATGGGGTAGCTGCTGCGCGAGCGCCTCCCCCCAGCGGGTGAGGTCACCGCGCCCGGGCGGTGCCCGCAGCCAGAGCCAGCGCGCGAGTACGGTGAGTCGTCTCAGGCTTGCGGCGGTATGCGCCCGATGCGGCTCTTTTAGACCTGTCCCTGTTTGTTGATCAGGAAGGTAGCCGGCAGCGTGGGCTGGGCCGCGAAGGGGTCGGTGTATCGGGGCTGCCCGCTCCAGAGCCGGGGCAAACGCTGCGTGCGGGGCACGGTTTGGGCGAGGATCTGTTCAGATCGAAAGGCTGGCCCTCAAAAAGTCTTGCCGGCCAGACGGGGGTGGGGTCTGCCGGCACGGCCTGCGGCTCGGCCTGCGCGCGAACGGGGTTGGCGATGGTGCTCAAGGGGAAGGCCAGGATCAGGCCGGAGATGGTTGGACGCATGGGGGTCTAGTTTCTTCGGCATCAACTGTCGCTTTCGGACCTGATTTCTTACGGTTTGGCGCGGGCCAGCCCAGATTTCTGTGGCAATTTGACGGATATCGCTCATAATGTTCGTGGGGACGCCGGCCTGACGGGTCCCTGAAATTGCGGTGATTCGTCGGTTTTGCGTCTTCTTCAAGTCTTTCTTGCTTTGTTGCTCGCGGCTATCGGACTCCATCGCCTTACCTGAGTCTTTTTGAGGAGTCCCTTCATGGGCAACAAACTTTATGTGGGCAACTTGCCCTATTCCTTCCGTGACGAGGACCTGCAGCGCGCGTTCTCCGCGCACGGCAACGTCACAAGCGCCAAGGTGATGATGGAGCGTGACACCGGCCGCTCCAAAGGTTTCGGTTTTGTCGAAATGGGCAGCGATGCCGAGGCACAGGCCGCCATCAATGCGATGCACGGACAGCAGCAGGGTGGCCGCGCCCTGGTGGTCAACGAAGCCCGCCCCATGGAGCCGCGCCCGCCGCGTAGCGGTGGTTACGGTGGCGGCGGTGGTTACGGCGGCGGCCGCCGTGAAGGCGGCGGTGGCGGCTATGGTGGTGGTGGCCGCGGTGGCTACTGAGCGCGCCCCAGCCTGACTGCAAAGGACCCCCAGCGGGTCCTTTTTTCATGGTTTTTCCTAGGCCGGGCCTGCTTGTGGGTTTCGGTTTTATGTGCTCATAATAAAAAAGCGCGGGCTGGGAGGTCCGCCACGGGCTTGCGGTGATTTGCCGAATTCGCATCGCTGAATACACACGAATTGCGTTTCTGGGACCCCATCGCGTTTCATTGGTTCATCAGGAGTCCCAGAATGGGCAACAAACTCTACGTGGGCAACCTCGCCTACTCCATCCGCGACAACGACCTGCAGCAGGCCTTCAGCCAGTTCGGCACCGTGGCCAGCGCCAAGGTGATGATGGAGCGTGACACCGGCCGCTCCAAAGGTTTCGGTTTTGTGGAAATGGGCAGTGATGCCGAGGCCCAGGCTGCCATCAATGGCATGAACGGCCAGCCGCTGAGCGGCCGCAGTGTGGTGGTGAACGAAGCGCGCCCCATGGAGCCGCGTCCGCCCCGCAGCGGGGGCTATGGCGGCGGCGGTGGGGGTTACGGCGGCGGCCGCAGCGGGGGCGGCGGTGGTGGCTACGGTGGGGGTGGCGACGGAGGCAGCGAAGGGGGCTTTCGTAGCCCCTACGGCAACCCGCGCGGCGGCGGCCGCCGCGGCTACTGAACGCGCCTGGTTCTCAAGTGCGAGAGGCCCTGCGGGGCCTTTCTTGCGTCCGCCGCAAGGGTGAGTCGGATCCCAGGCGCTTTAGAACTTCTCGGGGCGCAGGACGGCCACATCCGCGAAAAACAGTGTCAGGCCGTAATGCGGCGCATAGCGGGCGATCACCTGCTCTGCAATGGCGTCCGCCACTGCGGGCTCGCAGATCACCTTCATCTCGATGGTACGGTCCGCCTCCCATCTGCCTTCGCGCGTGCTGAAATCACTGCCTCCTCGCACATCGTGGACGGTGTAGCCGTGGGCTCCGGCCTGCAAAACGTCGGCGACAAGCCGTTTTTCGAGCGCGGCCTCGGCAATGATGACCAAGAGTTTTTTCTGATGCTTGTTCATGGAGCATTCTTCAGGCAAGCCGGCTGGCCAGCGCGTGGTAGAGCGGGATGCCGACCACGATGTTGAAGGGAAAGGTGATGCCCAGCGCGGCCGTGATCGACAGGGCGGCATTGGCTTGCGGGACGGCGATACGCATGGCGGTTGGCGCGGCTATGTAGCTGGCGCTCGCCGCCAGCGTGGCCATGACCGTGATGCCGCCCAAGCTCAGGCCCAGCGATTTGCCCACCAGGGCCCCTGCCAGCGCCAGCACTGGCGGAGCGAGCAGGGCAAAGCCCACGATGCGCGCGCCAAAACGGCGCAACTCGGCCAGCCGCCCGCCCGCCACGAGACCGAGCTCCAGCAGGAAAAGCGCGAGCACGCCCTTGAATGGATCCACGAACACATTGCGGATGGGGGCGGTACCGGCTTCACCCATGAAGGCGCCGATGAGCAGGCCACCGACCAGCAGAAGCACGGATTTTCCGAGGAACACGTCGTGCGCGAGCTCTTTCCATCGCAGCGCCTGCGACGCGCCCGCCTGGCCCAGCCGCGCAAGCAGGATGCCGCCCACCAGGCCGGGGGCCTCCATGAGCGCCACCCAAAGGGCTGCGTGGCTTTCAACGGGGACGCCCCGCTTTTGCAAGTAGGCCGTGGCGACGGCAAACGTGACGACGCTGACCGAACCGTAGTGCGCGGCCAGGGCCGCGCTGTCGATGGCGTTGAGGCCGAGGCGTCGCAGAATCGGCACCAGGGCGAAGGGAATGGCAAACCCAAGCGCCAGACAGGCCGCGACCTGGGGCAAGAGCACGATCAGCGACTGCTTGCTGAGTTCGACGCCACCCTTGAGGCCGATGGCCAGCAGGAGGTAGATGGAGAGGGTCTCATAGAGCGCCTCCGGCAAGCGCAAATCACTCTTGCAGAGGCGGGCACACAGACCGAGCAGGAAAAACAAGACAACAACGTCAAGCATGGGACGGGATCATGTCACGGTCGGCAGGATCGCTCGCACTCAGCCCCTTGGGCCGCCAGCACGATGCTTGCGCGGACGACCGGCCAGCAAGGCATCGAAGAGGGTGTCCGGGAGCCAGCGCAGCGGACGGGCCGCCAGCGCCATGGGCCAGGGTATGACCCTGTGGCTCACGCCCGAGACGATGGCCGGCCAGGCCCGAGCGGCAAAGGTCTGGGGCGAAATGAGAAAAGGCATGGCGTAGCGGTTCTGCTGGGTCATGGGCGTGTCGACATAACCCGGGCTCAGCGTGACCACGCGCACACCACTGCCTCGCAGTTCCCCGCGCAGGCTTTCGCAGTAGCTGATGACGCCGGCCTTGCTGGCGCAGTAGGCGCCATGACCGGGCAGACCGCGCAGACCGGCGACGCTGGCGATACCCACCAGCCGGCCCGAGCCGCGCTGGCGCATGGGTTCGATGAAGGGATGGAAGGTGGCGGCCAGCCCCACATTGTTGATGGCAAGGGTCCGCGCCATGATGTCCAGGTCTTCGCGCGCTGCTGTGTCCATGCCGATGCTGATACCGGCGCTGGCGATGACGACCTCAGGCACGCCCTGCTGCCCGAGGCAGGCGCGGGCCGCCGCGACGATGCTGTCCACGTCAGCCACATCTGCCGCGTAGACGCGATAGCGCGCGGGGTCCAGGCGGCAAGCCTCGGCCCAGTGCTGCAGCTGCGACTCGCGACGCGCCACAAGGGCCAAGTCCCAGTCCAGCGTATAAGCATGCGCGGCCAGGGCCTGCCCGATACCGCTGGATGCGCCGGTGATGAAGAGCAGGCATCGCATGAGGGCTGATGACCCTAACGTGGTGGCGGCGGCAGCAGGGTGCCACGTACGCGACCGCGCAGTTCGAGAACCTGGTCGAAGTTGCTGTAGTCCAGGCTGTCAGCGGTGATGCGGTCGCCACCGCGCACGAGTTCGACCGGCTTGTGCGAGCGGATGCGCTCCTGCTCCAGAAAAGCGTGCAGAAATTCCCCGCTGAAACTCAGGCGCGGCAGAGCCACACCCTGGCGGTCGACCAGCGCCTCGCGCACCACCAGCGCGTCACCCAGGAGCTGCACCTCGCTGGCATCGTTATTGGTCAGGGCGCGCCGCGCGGTGGCCACCGTCACCGAGCCGCGCTCGTTGATGCTGCGGATGCGCACTTGGTCGATCTCCAGGATGTCCGTGTGGGGATAGTGCCGGGCCTGTTCGCCATAGACCTCTGTCTTGAGGCGCCCAGCGGCATCGAAGGTCTTGATGGTGAAGCGTTCCATTTGATAGTCCGGGTCCTGGCGTTGCGCCTGTTGCTGGGCCTCGGTTTCCAGGGCCGGCGTGCTGCGCACCAGCCAATAGGTGCCCAGGGCCAGCAGGCCCATGAGCAGGAGGGGGAGGTAGATCGACAGGCGATCCACGGCCCGTCGCAGGCGCAGGATCACCGCAGGGCCTCCTGCAGCAGATCCACGTAGCGCCCGCTGGCCACGAGCAGGAGATCGCAGAACTCGCGTGCGGCACCGGCACCACCCGCAGCCGAGGTAGTGTGATGGACGCGGGCACGCACCTCGGGGTGCGCATGCGGCGGAGCGGCGGCAAAGCTGCAGCAGCTCACGACGGGCAGGTCAGGCCAGTCGTCGCCAATCGCGGCCGCCTGCGACCAGTCCAGGCCGAGCGCGCGCAGGGTCTGCTCCGCGGCGGTGCGTTTGTCCTCGATACCGTAATGCACATGCGCAATGCCCAGGGCCTGGAGCCGCGCGCGCAGCGCTGGGCTGTCACGGCCCGTGATCACGGCAGGCGTGATGCCGGCACGCGGAAGGAGCTTTAGACCGTGGCCGTCCAGGGTGTTGAAGCGCTTGAGTGACTCTCCGGCCTCGCTGATGTACAGGCCGCCGTCGGTGAGCACGCCATCGACGTCAAAGAAAGCCACGCGCACGCCCTGCGCACGAAGGAGCAGCTCGGGCGCAAAGTTCAGGGCGGGCTGCTGCGCATTCATATGACCTTGGCGCGCATGAGATCGTTGCTGTTGAGCGCGCCGCACAGGCGCCCTTCGCTGTCGACGACGAGCACGCTGGTGATGCGGCGTGCTTCCATCAGCTCGGCCGCCTCGACCGCCAGCGCATCCTGGCTGACGGTGACGGGATGGGCATGCATGAACTCGTGCGCCTGGCCCTGGCGCATGTCCACGCCCTTCTCGAGCAAACGGCGCAGGTCCCCGTCGGTGAAGATGCCCAGTACGCGGCGCTCGGCATCGACGATGGCGGTCGCACCCAGGCCCTTGACGCTCATCTCGCGCATCATGGCGCTGAATCCCGCGTCGGGGGAAACGCTGGGCACCGCGTCGCCGCTGCGCATGACATCGCTCACATGCGTGAGCAGCTTGCGCCCGAGGGCCCCGCCGGGGTGCGAGCGCGCGAAATCCTCGGCGCGAAAGCCACGGGCATCCAGCAGGGCGACCGCTAGCGCATCGCCCAGGGCGAGTTGCGCCGTGGTGCTGGCCGTGGGCGCTAGGTTCAGGGGACAGGCTTCTTTGTCGACTGCTGCGTTGAGGACGAGGTCTGCGTGCAGGCCAAGGGTCGACCGCGGATTGCCGGTCATCGCTATCAGGGGCACACCCTGGCGCTTGAGCACCGGCAGGATGGCGATGAGCTCCTCCGATTCGCCGCTATTGGAGATGGCCAGCAGCAGGTCGGAGGCGGTAATCATGCCGAGATCGCCGTGGCTGGCTTCGGCGGGATGGACGAACATGGCCGGTGTGCCCGTGGAGGCCAGGGTCGCGGCCACCTTGCGACCGATGTGGCCGCTTTTGCCCATGCCCATCACGACCACCCGACCCGGCACGCGGAGGATCAATTCGACCGCGCGGGCGAATCGCTCGTCGATGCGTTGGCGCAAACCCTGTACCGCTGCCGCTTCAATCGCGAGTGTCTCCAGGGCGAGCTCAATGGCGCGCTTCGCGTCCACAGGTAGGTGTTGTTGCGGGCGCTCGTTCATGGTTCGATTCTATCGAGGCTCAGGCGCTTGCTAGTATGCGGGCATGAGTGGGCTGGAACTGACCCTGGTGTATCTGCTGGCGGCCGTGCTGGGGGTGGTGGCGTTCCGCAGCCTGAGGTTGCCGCCGATGCTCGGCTACCTCGCCGTGGGGGTCGTGATCGGCCCCAACGCTCTGGCCCTGGCGCAGAACTCGACCGGCGTTTCTCATCTGGCGGAGTTCGGCGTTGTCTTTCTGATGTTCGCCATCGGGCTAGAGTTCAACCTTCCGCGCCTGCGCGCGATGCGACGCCATGTGTTCGGCTTGGGTTTGCTGCAGGTGCTGCTGACGATGGCCTTCACGATGGTGGGCTCGTATCTGCTGGAGCTGCTCGTGCCGGGACTGTGGGACACCAGCTGGCAGAGCGCGCTGGCGCTGTCGGGCGTGATGGCCATGAGCAGCACCGCCATTGTGGTGAAGCTGATGGCGGATCGCCTTGAGCTGGAGTCGGAACATGGCAAGCGCGTGATGGGCATCCTGCTGTTCCAGGACCTGGCCGTCGTGCCGCTGCTGGTGCTGATCCCCGCGCTGGGCAGCCCGACCAACGAGATGCTCAGCGCGTTGGGGCTTGCCCTGCTCAAGGCCACTGCGCTGCTGACACTGCTGCTCGTCGGCGGGCAGCGCCTGATGCGGCGCTGGCTCACAGCCGTGGCGCGGCACAAGAGCAACGAGCTGTTCATGCTGAACCTGCTGCTCATCACGCTCGGGCTCGCGTGGCTCACCGAGGCAGCCGGCCTTAGCCTGGCGCTAGGCGCTTTTGTGGCCGGCATGCTGATTGCGGAGACCGAGTTCAAGCATGAGGTGGAAGCGGACATCCGCCCCTTCCACGACGTCCTGCTCGGCCTGTTCTTCATCACCATCGGCATGATGCTGGACTGGTCCATCGTGCTGCAGCGCTGGCCGCTGGTGTTCATGCTCATGGGCCTGTCCCTGCTGCTCAAGCTGGTGCTCATTACGGTGCTGACGCTTGCGCTCGGCGCCACGGCGGGTGTGGCGCTGCGCACCGGCCTGTACCTGACGCAGGCTGGCGAGTTTGGCTTCGTGCTGCTGTCGCTCACCTATGAGCAGGGGCTGATCGAGCCCGTCATGCTCAACCCCATCCTGGCGTCCATGGTCTTGTCCATGCTGGCGACCCCGTTCATCATTATGTCCAGCAACCGCGTCGTCATGCGCCTGGTGTCCAGTGAATGGCTGCAGCAATCGCTGCAGATGACGAGCATCGCCCGCCAGTCGATCAACACCAGCCGCCATGTCATCATCTGCGGTTACGGGCGCTGCGGGCAAAACCTGGCCCGCATGCTAGATGGTGAAAGAATTCCCCATCTGGCACTGGACCTCGATCCCGACCGGGTTAGCCAGGCCACGGCGGCCGGGGATGCCGTGGCGTTTGGCGACGCGGCGCGCCTGCAGGCGCTGATGGCCGCAGGCCTGAGCCGGGCCAGCGCCGTGGTCGTCACCTATCTCGACGTGCCAAGCGCCCTCAAGGTCCTGGGGCATGTGCGATCGCACGCGCCCCATGTGCCGGTCATCGTACGCACGCAGGACGACCATGCCCTTGAGCGGCTGCGCGCCGCCGGCGCCACGGAGGTGGTGCCGGAGGCCATTGAGGGCTCGCTCATGCTTGCCAGCCACGCGCTGGCGCTGGTCGGCGTACCCATGCGGCGCGTGATCCGGCTGGTGCAGGACCAGCGCGACGCCCGCTATAGCTTGCTGCGCGGCTATTTCCATGGCGCGGACGACAGCGCGGTCGATGAGGGCGGGCAGGAGCGAATGCAAAGCCTGACCCTGCGCTCGGGTGCACACGCGCTCGGTCGGAACCTGGGCGCGCTCTTGCCGGACCTGTTCGATGCCCGCATACTCAGCCTGCGCCGGCGCAACGGCAAGACACTGGCACCCGATGCGGGCTTGCAGCTGGAAGATGGCGACACCCTGGTGCTCTGCGGCCGCGCCGAGGTGCTCGCTCGCGTTGAGGAAAAGCTGCTTCGCGGCTGAAAGCCAATCTTCTTACTACATGACCATGCAAGATCACAACATCACCGATTACCTGCGCTGCCATATCCGCACGGTGCCTGACTGGCCCTCGCCAGGCGTACAGTTCCGCGACATCACACCCTTGTTGCAGAACCCCAAGGTGTTTCGCGTGATGATCGATGCCTTCGTCCACCGCTATATGGACCCGGGAATGCGCCCGGACGTTGTGGCCGGGCTGGACGCACGTGGTTTCATCCTCGGGTCCGTCATCGCCTACGAACTTGCCGTCGGCTTCGTCCCCATCCGCAAGAAAGGCAAGCTGCCGTACACGACCGTGGAAGAAACCTACGAGCTGGAGTACGGCAGTGCGACGGTGGAGCTGCACACGGATGCCGTACGGCGCGGTGACTGCGTGCTGCTCGTCGACGACCTGATCGCCACCGGTGGCACCATGATGGCGGGAAAGAAACTTCTGGAGAAGCTGGGCGCGCAGGTGATGGAAGGTGCAGCGATTGTCGACCTTCCGGAGCTGGGCGGCTCGGGCCGGCTGCGCGAGGGTGGTCTCGGGCTGTTCACCCTCGTGGATTTCGCCGGGCACTGAAGGCGGAGGCGAGCGCCGCTCAGATCAGATCGCCGTATTGGGTGCGACTCAGCGGCATGCGGTCCTCGTCCAGCCGGGTCTCCTCGAACTTGGTTGTCGGGAACTCGGACGGCGCAAAATCAGCGGCCGGGCTCGGGTGTTGTGCTGGCGCGCGACGCGCACCCGCTGCCGCCTGAGCCCTCTTGAAAGCCTGCACTTCGTCGGGGCGGATGGGTTCAAAGCGGCGCTTGTGCTCGCCCAAGTCCAGCGGCCCCTGGGGCTCGTCCTCGCCGAAGGCGCGCGGTTTACGCAGCAACGTGGTCGCAACATTGGCAAGCTCGTTGACACGCCAGTAAACGGCCGTCACGTCGATGTGATGGCGCTGGCTGGCGTTTTGCGTGATGACCTGCTCAATTTCTGCGAGCTGGCCGATGTGCTCGGCCATTTCGCGTGGCAGGTCCATCATGATCAGGTACTCGTTGCCTAGAGAGTCCAGTGACAGCACCTTGTACTTGTAGCTGGAGGAAAGCATGCCCACGCGGGCCATGGACTCGCGCACCACGGCATACAGCAGCTCGCGGCGCTCGAGGCGCTGTGACTTGAGGTCCACAGCCTGCTCTTTGGCCAGCGGCTGGTTGCTCGGCACGGCGCCCTGCAGCGGCGCCGATTTGCTTGCCGTCTTCTTGGAAAAGAAGTTGTCCAATCTGACCATATTGTTGTTTCCCGGGTCCCTGAGCCAGCGACTCGCGAATACGCCGTGGCATGCGCTGCATTTTCTTCCGAATCTCGGCCCGCAGGGGTGCGAGCTCGTAATCAAATGTTTCCTAGAAGCGCCCGATGGCGCAGCCCGAAAGCCACGCCGGCCTACTTGCCAATACAGAAGCGCGAGAAAATCAGTCCGAGCAGTTCGTCAGACGTGAACTCGCCGGTGATCTCATTGACCGCATTCTGCGCCAAGCGCAGCTCCTCAGCAAGCAGATCAAGGGCCAAGGCCTGGACGCGCAGATGCTGCGCCGCAATATTCAAGTGCGATTCGACGCGCTGCAAGGCCTGGATGTGCCGTTCGCGAGCGATGTAAAGCCCTTCGGGCACGGCCTGCCAGCCCACGGTCTCGAGCAGGCGTTGGCGCAGGCCCTGCAGGCCGGCACCGGTTTTGGCCGACAGGCTTAGGCCCGTGGGCGCAGCCGCGGCAGCGTCGGCCTTGTTCCAGACATCGATCACGGGGATGCGGCCCTGCAGCCTGCGGGTCAGGTCATCGCTGATCGCCCGGTCAGCAGCGCGGTAGCTGGCCTCGTCCTGACGCGTGAGATCGTGCAGGAAAAGCACGAGGTCTGCAGCGTCGATCTCGGCCCACGCGCGGGCGATACCGATACGCTCCACCTCGTCGTTGCTTTCGCGCAGGCCCGCTGTGTCGATGATGTGCAGCGGGATGCCCTCGATCTGGATTGTTTGCAGGACGGTGTCCCGCGTCGTGCCCGGGATGGGCGTGACGATCGACCGCTCGGCACCAGCAAGGGCGTTGAGCAGGGAGCTCTTGCCGGCATTGGGCTGCCCGGCAATCACCGCCTTGATGCCTTCACGCAGCAGGCTGCCCTGCCGCGCGTGCGCGGCGACCGTGCGCAGGCGCTCCTGTAGGCGAACAAGCTGTCCCTGCACGTCGGCTCGGCGCAGAAAATCTATCTCTTCCTCGGGAAAGTCCAGGGTTGCTTCCACCAGCATGCGCAAGTGGATCAGATCGTCGCGCAGGGCGCGGATTTCTTGCGAGAACGCGCCCGCGAGGGAGCGGCTAGCGCTGCGGGCTGCCGCCTCGGTGCTGGCATCGATAAGGTCCGCAACAGCCTCCGCCTGTGCCAAGTCCAGCTTTTCGTTGAGAAAAGCCCTTTCGGTGAACTCCCCCGGGGCTGCCAGGCGCAGGCCCGGCAACACGGGCCGGCCTGTCGCGGCGTCCACCGAGCTTGCGAGCTCAAGACAGCGCGCAAGCAGGAGTTGCACAACAACCTGTCCGCCGTGCACTTGCAGTTCGAGCACGTCCTCGCCGGTATAGGAATGCGGGGCTGGGAAATAGATCGCCAGACCGTGATCGATCGGCTCGCCGCCGCGCGCACAAAAAGGCAGATAGTGTGCGTGGCGCGGCCGCAGGGGGCGGCCGCACAGCGTCCGGCTGTAGGTCTCCAGGCCGCGACCACTCAAGCGAACGATCCCGACCGCGCCGCGCCCGGGTGGCGTGGCAATCGCAACGATAGGTTCCTGGTGGCGCGCAAGCATGGCGGGGTGAAGATCAGGCCCCGCTGCGACCGTCGCGCCGCGCCCCGTCCAGGCGGGTGCGCTGCGGCCAACGCGAGGAGCTTACTTGAATTTCGGCAAGTTGAACTGCGGCGGCACGCCCATCCGGGTGTTGATGATCCACTGCTGGGCGATTGACAGGATGTTGTTGGTCAGCCAGTACAGCACCAGGCCGGACGGAAAGAAGAAGAACATGACGCTGAAGATCAGGGGCATGAACCACATGAGCTTGGCCTGGACGGGGTCCGGCGGCTGCGGGTTGAGGGCTGTCTGCAGCATGGTGGTGACCGTCATGAGCAACGGAAGAATGTAATAGGGGTCCTCGGTGGAGAGATCCTGAATCCACAGAACCCAGGGAGCGTTGCGCATTTCCACGCTGGAGAGCAGCACCCAGTACAAGGCAATGAACACCGGGATCTGGATCATGATGGGCAAGCAGCCGCCCATGGGGTTGACCTTCTCCTCGCGGTAGACCCGCATCATCTCCTGCTGCATCTGCTGCGGCTTGTCCTTGAGACGCTCGCGCAGCTCGGTGATGCGCGGAGTGATTGCTTTCATCTTTGCCATGCTGGCGTAGGCCTTGGCGTTGAGCCAGTAAAAGGCGATCTTGAGCAGCAGCACGAGGGCGACGATGGCCCAACCCCAGTTGTGCAACAGGCTGTAGAGCTGGTCGAGAAGCCAGTACAGGGGCTTGGCAAGGATGGTCAGCCAGCCGTAGTCCTTTACGAGCTCCAAGCCTGTGGCGACGGCTTCCATTTTCTTCTCTTCCTGTGGCCCGACAAAAAGTCGGGCATCCACGCTTCGGCTCGCGCCGGGCGCGACGGTTTCCAGCGGCGTGATCATGCCCACGGCGTAGAGATTGGTGTCGACCTTGCGCGCGAAGATTTCTCGCTGCACGCCATCGGCGAGCAGCCATGCGCTCGCAAAGTAATGCTGTACCATAGCGACATAGCCATTGGGTGATTGTTTTTCGAACTCAGCCTTGCCCTTTTCGATGTCGCTGAACTCGACCTTCTGGTACTTCTTGGCCTCGGTATAGACTGCGGGGCCGGTAAAGGTGGAGTAGAAGGCAGACTCGCCCGGCAGCTTGTTGCCGTCACGCAGGAGCTGCAGGTAAAGCTGGGGCGCAACCGGCGCACCGCCGACGTTCTGGACTTCATGCCTGACACCCAGGACATAACTGCCCCGATGCAGGGTGTAGGTCTTGACCAGCTTTACGCCTCCGACTTCGGGCGACTCGAATTTCAGGAGCAACTCGTCCACGCCGTCCTTGAGCTCGCGCTCGGACGTCGCGAGCTTCATGGTGGTTTTGTGCGTCGGGTAGCTGGCGCCGCCGGTGCCGGCGATCAGACCGGTCTGCGACAGGTAGACGCGGTGCTTGCTCTCCTCAAAGAGGACGACCTGGACCTTCGGGTCCTTTTGGTCGTGATGCCGAAGGAGCTCGGACCGTACCAGCGAGCCGCCTTCAGTGTCAAAAGTCAGCCGCAGAACGTCGGTGCTGACCGTGACGCGCTCGCGCACCGGTGCAGCACTCGCGTCGGGCTTGGCGATGCGGTCGCTGCCGGTGAAGACTTGCTGGGCCTGCAGCACAGCAGCGGTCGACCCGGCGGGCGTGGTCGGGGCGGCCTCGGGCTGCGTGACCGCAGCCCTGGGGGTTGGCGTCGGAAAAAACGTTGCCTGTCGGCCATTATGCAGCTGCCATTGGTCCCACAGCAGGACCAGGGAGAAGCCGAAGATCACCCACAATATGGTGCGACGGAAGTCGTTCATGAAGTCTTCTTTTCGGAGGAAGGGGAAAGCAGGCTGGAAAACAGACGCCGCGGATGTGGCGGCACCGGGTCGTGGCCACCGGCGCACCACGGATGGCAGCGAATCAGGCGGGAGGCCGTGAGGCGCGTGCCCGTGAGCGCGCCATGTTGCTGCAAGGCTTGCAAGGCGTAAAGGGAGCAGGTTGGCTCAAACCGACACGCCGAACCCAGCCAGGGGCTCAGGAAGTAACGGTACCCACGCACCGCTTGCATCAGCAGGCGCGCCATCATGCTTCGCTCTTCGCTTGGGGCTGGCATCGGCGGTAAAGCTGTTCGAGTTCTGATCGGACCACGCCGCGCAAAACGACAGATGCCGCGCTTTGGAACTGGCGCTTCTCATAAGCCGAGCGCAGCCTGACAAGATAGGCTGCGTCGCCGGGGCAAAGATGCTGCTGGCCCAAGGTATAGATCTGACGCTTGATGAGGTTGCGTGTCACCGCCCGGCGGGCCCAGCGCTTGGACACCATTGCACCGAGCCATAGCCCGCTATGGGCAAAGGGCTGTGGCGGCACAGGGGTGCTACCGCCGGTGTCTGGAGCAGGGTGCAGATCCATGCGGTGCATGACGAAATGCGCCGTACGGGCCACGGGCGTCGATGCCAGTAGCGCCCGGAACTGGGCCTGGGTCGTCAGCCGGAGCAAGTGCACTTGGGATGCGCCCTCAGCTGCGCTGGCCTCGCCCGCTCAAGGCTGTTTGGCGGATCAGGCTCAGACCGCCAGGCGCTTGCGACCTTTGGAGCGGCGAGCGTTGATCACGGCGCGGCCGCCGCGGGTCTTCATACGGACCAAGAAGCCGTGAGTGCGGGCGCGGCGGATTTTGGAAGGTTGATAAGTGCGTTTCATCTCGAAATCCTAGTGGTGGGCGAAGGCTTGTAATGCCTGGGATCCAACAGCCTCGGACGGCGGCTGGATCCTGGCGCTGTCCCGTCCGCTGGTCCGTGTTTAAGGAGGCCGCGCCTGCGCGGACTGCTCCGGGCACGTCACAGGCCTCGGGAAAACCGCGAATTATCGCAAAAATTTCCATATCCGGCAATGCTTTGGGCGCATCAGTGCATGCTGCATCTGAAGGAAGAGGTGCCAGCGCGTCGATGTGGAAAAATACTTGATAATTTACAATTTCTGTCTTGTACAGGCAGAAATATCCACAATAATCGAACCGCATGAGCCAAGGACAGATCCAGAACCAGAGCCTTGGCAGTAGCGCCGACGTCGGGCAAGGACTCTGGCAGGCCTGCGTGGACCAGCTGGCCCAGGAACTCCCCGAACAGCAGTTCAATACTTGGATCAAACCGCTGACGGCCCACTTGTCAGAGGATGATACGCGGCTTACTCTCTTCGTAGTCAATCGCTTCAAGCTGGACTGGATTCGCGCGCAGTACAGCCAGCGCATCTCTGGACTGCTTGAGACCATTTACGGACAGCCCGTTAAGCTGGAGTTGGTACTTACACAAAGAGAAAACGCGCTGCCCTCCAGAGAGTCGGTTGGCGAGCCGGACGAGTCTGCCTTGGAGTTATCCTACGCCGCGCCGAGCGAACGCATCGTGGCGGGCAATCGCAACCGGCTTAACTCGGCGCTGACCTTTGAGAGCCTGGTCGAAGGTACGGCAAACCGGATGGCAAGGGCGGCTGCCATGCATGTGGCCAGCTCACCTGGGCAGCTATACAACCCCTTGTTCATCTACGGCGGCGTTGGCCTTGGCAAGACCCACCTTATCCATGCGGTGGGCAACCGCCTGCTGGCCGAGCGTCCCAATGCCAAGGTTCTCTACATTCATGCCGAACAGTTCGTCTCGGATGTGGTCAAAGCCTATCAGCGCAAGACTTTTGATGAGTTCAAGGACAAGTACCACTCTCTGGATCTGCTGCTGATCGATGATGTCCAGTTCTTCGCCAACAAGGACCGTACTCAGGAAGAGTTTTTCAACGCTTTCGAAGCGCTGCTTGCCAAGAAATCGCATATCGTGATGACCAGTGACACATATCCCAAGGGTCTACTGGACATCCATGAGCGCCTGGTGTCTCGTTTCGATTCTGGTCTCACGGTAGCCATCGAGCCCCCAGAGCTGGAAATGCGGGTGGCCATCTTGATCAACAAAGCTCGCAGCGAAGGCAGCGAGATGCCTGAGGAAGTTGCTTTCTTTGTAGCAAAGAACGTGCGCTCAAATGTGCGCGAGCTTGAAGGCGCATTGCGCAAGATCCTGGCGTACTCGCGATTCAACCAGAAGGAAATCTCCATCCAGCTCGCCCGCGAAGCGCTACGCGACCTGCTTTCGATCCAGAACCGCCAGATCTCGGTCGAGAATATACAGAAGACCGTCGCTGACTACTACAAAATCAAAATCGCAGACATGTATTCCAAAAAGCGGCCGGCGAGCATTGCACGGCCGAGGCAGATCGCGATGTATCTGGCCAAGGAGCTGACACAGAAAAGCCTGCCCGAGATTGGTGAACTGTTTGGAGGGCGTGACCACACTACGGTGTTGCACGCCGTGCGCAAGATCGCCGCAGAACGACAGCAGCTGACTGAGCTCAACCAGCAGTTACATGTACTGGAGCAGACCCTGAAAGGTTGAAGCGGCAAGCCAGACCGCTATATCGAGAACCCTGGGGAATATTTTTGTACAAGTTTAAAGTTATCCACAAGCTAGCGGAAAGCTGCCAAGTTGTTCATGCCTGTCGCTAGGTATGAAGCGCCGGTCTACACAGGGTTCTACCGATCTCAAGTGCTTGATAAAAAAAGGGAAAATGAGGCTTTCCACAGAGCAACGTGCGCATTAACTACTACTACTAATGTGAAATAAAGAAATAAAGGAAGAGGTTGACAACATGATTGTCCTGAAGGCAACGCAAGACAAAGTCCTGTCGGTATTCCAGTCAGTAAGTGGCATCGTCGAACGTCGCCACACCCTGCCCATTCTTGCCAACGTGATGATCCGTAAGACAGGCTCGGCTTTGCAGTTCACGACGAGCGACCTGGAGATCCAGATACGCACGACTGCGGACTTCGAAGGAGACACCGGCAGCTTCACGACAACGGTCGGGGCGCGCAAGTTTATCGACATCCTGCGCACCATGCCCGCAGACCAGACGGTTGCACTGGAATCCAGCCAGAACAAGCTGATCCTCAGGGGCGGCAAAAGCAAGTTCACACTGCAGACCCTGCCAGCCGAGGATTTCCCGCTGGTGCAGGAGGCCGCCAATTTCGGGCCCAAGTTCAGCGTGCCGCAGAAAACGCTCAAAGAGTTGCTCGGCCAGGTGTCCTTTGCAATGGCGGTGCACGATATCCGCTACTACCTCAACGGCATCCTCTTCGTTGCCGAAGGCAAGCAGCTCAGCCTAGTAGCTACGGACGGGCATCGCCTGGCGTTCTCATCCGCCACACTGGATGTGGAAGTGCCCAAGCAGGAAGTCATACTCCCCCGCAAGACCGTGCTGGAGATGCAGCGCCTGCTCAGTGACGCCGACGGTGCTATCGAGATGCAGTTTGCGAGCAATCAGGCCAAGTTCAGCTTTGCAGGGATGGAGTGTGTGACGAAGCTGGTGGAAGGCAAGTTCCCTGACTACAACCGTGTCATTCCCAAGAACCACAAGAACGCCTTCACTCTTGGCCGTCAACCCCTGCTCGCCACCTTGCAGCGTACGGCGATCTTGACTAGCGATAAGTTCAAAGGGGTGCGTCTCAACATTGATCCCGGTGCCTTGCGAGTTGCGTCGAACAACGCCGAGCAGGAGGAGGCCGTGGACGAACTGGATATCGATTACAGCGGGGACAGCATCGAGATAGGTTTCAATGTAACCTACCTGATCGATGTGCTGACCAATATGGAACAGGACATGGTCAAGGTGGAGCTTTCGGATTCCAACAGCTCCGCACTTATCTCCATTCCTGACAACCAGAATTTCAAGTATGTCGTGATGCCCATGCGCATCTGACCAGTGACAAGGTGACCGGACCCGCGGTGGACGAGCGTCATCGCGGGTCTGTTTTTTCATAAGTCAGTGTTGTTTTGAAGATAGAGCCATGATCGAAGAGAATCAGTCGAGTGAATCGCCCCGTATTGATGCCAACCAGCCGCGCGCTAGCGAGGGTTATGGCGAGTCATCGATCCAGATACTGGAGGGCCTTGAAGCCGTGCGCAAACGCCCGGGCATGTACATCGGCGATACATCCGACGGTACCGGGCTGCACCACCTTGTATTTGAAGTGGTCGACAACTCCATTGATGAGGCCCTGGCGGGTCATTGCGATGACATTGTGGTCACCATCCATCTCGATAACTCGATCAGTGTTGTGGACAACGGCCGGGGCATCCCGACCGGAGTAAAACTCGATGACAAGCACGAACCTCGCCGCAGCGCTTCAGAGATTGCGCTTACGGAGCTGCATGCGGGCGGTAAGTTCAACCAGAACAGCTATAAGGTCTCTGGGGGTCTGCACGGAGTAGGTGTGTCCTGCGTCAATGCGCTGTCCCGGTGGCTACGCCTGACGGTTCGTCGCGAAGGCAAGGTTCACCAGCTCGAGTTTGCACGCGGCTGCGTTCAGAACCGCATCATCGAAAAGACTAACGGTGTAGACGTCTCTCCGATGAAGGTGATAGACGCGACCGAAAAGCGTGGAACCGAAGTCCACTTCCTTCCCGATACCGATATCTTCCAGCAAAACAATGAGTTTCACTATGATATCCTTGCCAAACGGCTGCGCGAGCTGAGCTTTCTGAACAACGGCGTTCGCATCCGGCTCAAGGACGAGCGCAGCAACAAGGAAGATGATTTTTCCGGTGCGGGCGGGGTGAAGGGTTTCGTAGACTTCATCAACGCGAACAAGAAAGTTTTGCACCCCAACGCCTTCCATGCCCTGGGATCTCGCCCGGCGGACAGCTACGGGGGGATACCCGGTACGGAGATCGGCGTTGAGGTGGCCATGCAGTGGAACGATGGCTACAACGAGTCTGTACTTTGTTTCACCAACAACATTCCGCAACGTGATGGTGGCACGCATCTCACAGGCCTGCGCGCGGCCATGACCCGCGTCATCAGCAAGTACATCGATAGCAACGAGCTGGCAAAGAAGGCCAAGGTCGAGATTTCCGGCGACGATATGCGAGAAGGCCTCTGCTGCGTGTTGAGCGTGAAGGTTCCGGAGCCCAAGTTCAGCAGCCAGACCAAGGACAAGCTCGTCAGTTCGGAGGTTCGAGCGCCGGTGGAAGACATCATTGCCAAAGCGCTGACGGACTTTCTGGAGGAGAGGCCCAACGACGCTAAGATCATCTGCGGCAAGATCGTGGAGGCCGCACGGGCGCGCGAGGCTGCACGCAAGGCCCGTGAGATGACGCGCCGCAAGGGCGTGCTCGACGGCATGGGGCTGCCGGGCAAGCTGGCGGATTGCCAGGAGAAGGACCCTTCCCTCTGCGAGATTTACATTGTCGAGGGCGACTCTGCCGGCGGTTCGGCCAAACAGGGCCGTGACCGGAAGTTCCAGGCAATCTTGCCGTTGCGCGGCAAGATTCTGAACGTGGAGAAGGCGCGTTATGAGAAGCTGCTCACCAGCAACGAAATCGTCACGCTGATTACTGCCCTCGGCACGGGGATCGGCAAGGCGGCGCTGGAAAGCGGTAAGTCAGGTGTCGATGACTTCAATATCGACAAGCTGCGTTACCACCGCATCATCATCATGACCGATGCTGACGTCGATGGCGCCCATATCCGAACCCTGCTGCTGACCTTTTTCTACCGTCAGATGCCCGAACTGGTCGAGCGAGGCCACATTTACATTGCCCAGCCCCCGTTGTACAAGGTCAGGTCGGGCAAGGAGGAGCTCTACCTCAAGGATGCGCCGGCCCTCGAGGCCTATCTACTGCGCGTGGCGCTGGTGAATGCGTCCATCCATACCGGTGGCGGGGCTGGCACCGTGATTACCGGAGAGACGCTGGGCGAACTGGCACGCAAGCATCAGCTGGCCGAGAACGTGATCTCCCGTTTGCACAACTTCATGGATGCCGAGGCGCTGCGTGCCATCGCCGACGGTGTGGCCCTGCGGTTGGATACTGTGGCCGAAGCGGAGGCCTCGGCGCTCGCGCTGCAGGCCAAGCTGCCTGGTGCGGAGGTGGCAGGTGAGTTTGATGTCCGTACCGACAAGCCCATCCTGCGCATCAGTCGGCGCCACCACGGCAACGTTAAGAGCAGCGTCATCACCCAGGATTTCGTCCATGGCGCCGATTACGCCGCGCTTGCTGAAGCCGCCAACACCTTCCGCGGCCTGATGGCCGAGGGCGCGCGTGTGATGCGCGGCGAAGGCGAAAAGCAGAAGGAAGAGAAGGTATCGGACTTTCGTCAGGCGATGGCCTGGCTCATCACCCAGGCTGAGAACAGCACCGCGCGCCAGCGCTACAAGGGCCTGGGGGAAATGAACCCCGAGCAGCTGTGGGAAACCACCATGGACCCTGAAGTGCGTCGCCTGCTGCGCGTTCAGATCGACGACGCCATTGAGGCCGATCGAGTCTTCACCATGCTGATGGGCGATGAGGTTGAGCCACGCCGCGACTTCATCGAGGCCAACGCTCTGCGGGCTGGCAATATTGACGTCTGAGCGGGCTTGTCGAATGCGCTAATTGGTGAGAAAGTGACCTTAATAGCTGAGAAACTGGGCCGTTTTGAGAGCGCCCAGCGTTACTCAAAAGGAAACCTGGTTGTCCCGAGTCGTTTTATTAGCTGTGCGTGACCCAAATAGATGTCACTTGTGGCACAAATAAATGTCACTAAGCTGAATCGACACATCAAAGCGCTGGGTAATACCAGCGCTTTTTTTCGTCGCTGCATTCAGCCATGGGCCGAAACTCATCTACAACTGCCTCTATGTGAGCTTCAGGCTGTCTGCCGTCACTTGGTTCCGGATCGCGAATGACCGCAGCCGTCGACACCAGTCATTGCCCAGCTCTCAGGCTGACGGGCTGCTTCACACGCGAAACGACCGTTCGACGGCACTGTTGCCGAAGATGGCCGAAGGCGATCAAGTCACGGGTGCAGACGCAGCCGGGTAATGGGTGAAAGCGCTCTGCGCGACGTTATCACCGAATTGGCGGAAGACCTCTACGCCTTCAAGGATTGGGCGATCGGCGAGTACAGCGACAACGAAGAGCTGAACCAGCGGATCTGGCGGAAGTACCCGGGATTCTGAGATGGAGTGAACTGGCATGAGCGGAAATCGATGGGACCAGCCGGGCGTGCCCCACAAAGGATGGCACTGCGTGGATGTGGTCGACCTGCGGGCCGACGGCGAGTCGGCGAACGAAACCGATTACGCGACCTGCCAGATGTGCGGCAACGAGAAGATCCGCTACGTCCACATCATGGAGCACCCGGATCTGGACGAGAACTTCGACGTCGGGTGTGTCTGCGCCGAGAAGATGAGCGGCGACTACGAGGGGCCGAAACGGCGTGAGGCCAAGTTGCGCAACCGAGCAGCACGCCGAACCCGATGGCTGCAGCGCAAGTGGCGAGTTTCTGCCAAGGGGAACAGCTTTCTGAATCTTGAAGGCTACAACCTCGTCGTTTACCCGACAAAGACTGGTCGCTGGGGCTACAAGATTGGCGATCGTTTTGGGTCTCGAACATACCCGACAAACAACGAAGCGAAGCTGGCGCTGTTCGATGACTTCTGGATGGCGACCCAGGATGACGAGCAGCTGTGGAGCAGTGATTGATGAGCCCGGAGAAATGAGAAATGGCTAAACCTGTCGTAATCGGCTCGCGGAGTTTCCGAACCCAGAAAAGCGCACTGGACCATTACAAGGCGCTGCTACACCGGTACCAGGACGGGGATCGCATATCTGACCCAGGGGACCACGCCGACCTCGTGGCCCTCGTCGAACGGTATGACCCGATTCTTGACCAGGTTGGTGAGCCGGCGAAGGGTTGTGGCCAGATCGGCCACTTCGAACGGCGCCTGAACACAGGAACGGGCTGGAGCAACTCCGGCTTTTGGGTGGTGCGACTGGACGGGTCCGCCACGGACTTTTCGTACATCTGGGCCGTCAAAGGCTTACCAGGGGACCGATCGAAGGATTTCTACGGTGCATATCGACAGGCGGTCGCTTTGGACCTCGTCCTCGCCAAGAAGCAGGCGTTTGCACCGTACGGCGACGATCAGGGCCGGGTTGAGTGCGAGTTGACCGGAAAGATGGTCACCATCGACGACGCACACCTTGACCACGCATGGCCGTACTTCTCGCACATGGTGAGTGGGTTTCGGGCTGCCAGGGGTTGGTCGCGGGACATTCCGGATGGCATCGTTTCCGCCCCGGCTGACGGCCAGACCACGGCAACATTCGTGGACAGCGCCGTGACTGAGGCATTCCGAGCGTTCCACCATGACCAAGCGGTTCTTCGGATTCTCAGCTGAGAAGCAAACCTGAAGACCGCGAGTTCAGCTCGCCGGCCAAAAGTTGCACGGCCTGTCCGGCTGGCGTGACCAGCTCCAGTTGGCTGCGATCGGGCCGGCGTAGACGTCTTGCGGACGCGGGTTCAATTCCGCAAACGGGAATCGAACTGGCGACCCTTCTGATGCACCCGGTTGATGACCTCGGCCGGGCGTAACTGGTAGGATTGTCGGCATCAGGGGCTGGATTCCGCACCTTTCCGCAGGAGTTCGCAGCGGTCGTAAGGCGCTGAGTTACATAGGTTTGGCGCAGGGTTCCACCCCACCACCAATACCCCTGAGAATGGCCTCAGTGCTTGATCGCACTGGGGCCAATTTCTTTGCCGTTCCACTCTAAGCAAGAGGGGATTGTGGCAGTGACTCAGGCCATCTCTCACGCTCAGGCCACCAGTCAGGAACTCCACTACGCCAGTAGGGCCCATTGATTGTTTGGGCGAGCGCTTCCAGATATGGCGAACGTTGCTCCAACTCATTCCGAACGACCTTTATCCAGATTGCGAGCCGAGCTCGAAACGGTTCGATGAAGGTCGGCATAGTCACAGGAACGATAGCTGCCGATCGCGATGAATTGGCCGAAAAGCTCGGTCAAGACGGGATGAACAGGGCGACTCTCTGGTTTCCGGACTATGAGGTGACCGCAGGGTTTGGAAGAACCAAATGGCTGGTCGAGGTCAAGCCGAAAGAACTGGCCGAGACGGTTGAAGCAGAAAAGATCAACGAGAGAAAAAAAGCGTGCGCCAAATTTGGGATTCGATTCGCCTTGGTGACCGACGAGGCGCTCGGTAAGCATCTGGAAGTGAACATCAGGATGTTGGGGCGCTATAGAAAGCTGCCTATCCTGATGCTGCGGAACCTGAAATCCCCCGAGACCTACTTCCAGGCCGCTTTCAGGGTGCAATCGCCATGGTCCATCAAGAATCCCAACGGCGACAACCCGAACGAAGAGGAGATACTGAAGCCAGTCTGCTTCGTGTTCGACTTTGCGCCTACACGCGCCTTACGTCAGCTTTCCGAATACGGCATAGGACTCTCCCCGAACGAGCAGAATCCAGAGAACGCGGTCAAGGATCTCGTGTCCTTCTTGCCTGTGTTGGCCTACGACGGCGCCAACATGACGCAGATCGATGCAGGTGGAATTCTAGACATTGCGATGGCTGGAACTTCTGCCACCCTGTCAGCGCGCAAGTGGGAAAGTGCGCTTCTGGTCAATGTGGACAACGACACACTCCGGCGAATCATGGACAACCCGGAGGCTATCTGCAACATTGCGGTCATTCGTGTCAACAGGTCTCTTTCGGTGGAACGTCTGGCGGCCCCTTTCGCCAGCCCGTGCGTTGTGAACCGGTCGATTCGCGCGTCAACGGCTATTCAAATCAATATTGTTTGTAAGGCAGGTACTCCCGACGCCACCCCACGCTAGACCATGGGCTGGCACGGTTCATGCTGTGACTCAGGGTTCCCTCATCCCGTATGGAGTAAGACAACATGAAGATGAAATCCAAGATCGCCCTGACCGCTCTGGCCCTGACCGCAGGCAGCGCCGCCTTTGCCCAGTTGAGCTACAACGTGGGCGTGGTCAGCGACTACCGCGTACGCGGCATCGCACAGACCGCCGCGCAGCCCTCGCTGCAAGGCGGCGTGGACTACGCGCACAAAAGCGGTGCATACGTAGGCGCCTGGGCCGCCAACAACATCAAATGGATCAAGGAGTTCAACGGCGCCACCAAGGGCGACTATGAGATTGATGTCTACGGTGGCTACAAGGCCGAGCTCATGCCTGGCCTGAGCTATGACGTCGGCGCCATCACCTACCAGTTCCCAAACAACAACTCGGCAGGATCCACCGTCACCAACGCCACCACCTACGAAATCTACGGTGCACTGACCTACAAGGTCGTGACACTGAAGTACAACCAGAGCGTGGGCGACTTCCTTGGCATCCGCGACTCCAACGGCAGCCGCTATTGGGATCTGAGCGCCACGTTCGACCTGGGTTCTGGCTTCACATTGGTGCCGCATTTGGGACGTCAGACCATCCCGGCGAACGCGGGCAATGCCGCCAACAACGCCGACTACACCGACTATGCACTGACCCTCACCAAGCAGGTCAGCAACGGCCTCACGGTGTCGCTGGCAGCTGTCGGCACCAATGGCGACAAGGCTTTCTGGACCCAGAGCGATGGTCGCTACATTGCCAAGGAAGCGGTCGTGGTGGGCGTGAAGTACGTCTTCTGACCGCACCTGGTTCTCCAAAGGTTTTACCCGCGGCCGCACCAGCGCCCGCGGTTTTTTTCTTGCCCTCACGATCGCTGGCATCAAACTTGCTGATGCCCATGTCGAGAGATGACCGCCGCGGTGCACGCGGCGGCCCGTTAGCAAAGACCGCTAGGGTTCCGGGTCCGGCTCACTGCCCGACCGCCTGGTCCGAGAGCAGTCGGCTGCATCTAGGTGCAGTTCCACGGAGGGACAAAAGCCCGGGAGGTCACGGCGGACGCCGGTGTCACCTCTCATGCGTTTGCCACTCCTGGAGCCTGACATGAACGACAAGAAGACTGCGCCGCCGCGCCCGAGCATCTGGGCCATCGGTGCCTCCATCTCCCGGAGCCAGTACTGGCTGTTTGCCGGCATCGGCCTGCTGCTGCCGCTGCTGGCTTGGGCAGCGCTCAGCGCCAGTGGCTGGATCGATCCGGTCTTCATGCCCGGCCCGCTGCAGGTGCTGCAGCGCTTCTGGCGCTGGCTGGTGCAGGACGACCTGCTGGGCGACACGACCATCAGTGTCTACCGCGTCACCGCGGGTTTTGTCATCTCCGCGGTGCTGGCCCTGCCCATCGGGCTCCTGATTGGTGCATACCGCCCCATCGAGGCGCTGCTCGAACCCCTGACCGACTTCATCCGCTACATGCCGGCCGTGGCCTTCATCCCACTGGTGATGTTGTGGCTGGGCATCGGCGAGAGCGCCAAGATCTCCATCATCTTCATCGGCACCTTCTTCCAGATGGTCCTCATGGTGGCCGAGAACGTGCGGCTGGTGCCGCGCGCACAGATCGAGGCGGCACAGACCATGGGCGCCACGCGCGGGGAGATCGTCCAGCTGGTGCTGCTGCAGTCGGCCAAGCCGGCCATGCTGGACACGCTGCGCATCACCATGGGCTGGGCCTGGACCTACCTAGTGGTGGCCGAACTGGTGGCCGCCAACAGCGGCTTGGGCTACGCCATCCTGAAGGCGCAGCGCTATCTCAAGACCGACACCATCTTCGCCGGCATCGTGCTCATCGGCCTCATCGGCCTGCTCATGGACCAGGCCTTCCGCTGGCTGCACCGCCGCAGCTTCCCTTGGATGCATACGAAAGGCTGATCCGTCATGGCACAAGTTCTCATCGAACAACTCGGCAAGCGCTTTGCCAACAGCGCCTCCGCCACCGCGGCGCTTGAAGGCATTGATCTGACGATCGCCGATGGCGAATTCGTCACCCTGGTTGGCGCCTCCGGCTGCGGCAAGTCCACGCTGTTGCGCATCCTCGCCGGGCTGGAGACGCACACCAGCGGCCGCGTGCTGTGTGCCGGTCGGCCCATCAGCGGCCCCGGCGCGGACCGTGCCATGGTGTTCCAGCACTACAGCCTCTACCCCTGGCTCAACGTGATGGACAACATCAAGTTCAGCCGCCGTCTCAAGGTCAACCGCGAAGAGATCACCTCAGCCGACGTCGAGGCCGCCTCGGGCCGTGCCGACGCGCTGCTCGACCTGATTGGCCTGGCCAAGGTGGCCGGCGCCTACCCGAGCCAGCTCTCGGGGGGCATGCAGCAGCGCGTGGCGATCGCCCGCGCGCTCATGGGGCGGCCCGACATGCTGCTGATGGACGAGCCTTTCGGCGCGCTGGACGCACAGACGCGTGAGGTGATGCACGACCTGATCCTGCACATCCACCGCGTGGAGAAACCCACCATCGTCTTCGTCACGCACGACGTGGAAGAGGCCATCTACCTGGGCCAGCGCGTGGTGCTGATGCAGCCGCGCCCGGGGCGCATCCACAGCATCTACCCGGTGCCGCTGCCGGCGGCACGCACGCAGGAGATGAAGCACGGCGCCGAATTCCGGGCGCTCAAGAATGAAATTCTCGCCCGCATCCGGGAGAGTGCCGGCGTCAACACCGACCAGGACCTGCTGGAGCGGCTGAACATGGCCGCGTCCGCGTAAACAAGGAGAAACACATGAAAGCTACCGTCGACACCCTCGCGCCCCTGACCCCGCTTGCGCGCGCCGAAGTGCCCGAGCACTCGGCGCAATTCTCGGCGGACAAGGTGTTGTGGGAGGAAATTATTCCCGGCGGCGTGCATTGGTCCTGCCTGCTGCGCCGGGGCAACACGCTGCGTTTCACCGACCTGCACGGCGGCGCCAATGTCTCCCTGCTGCTCTACAACCAGGAGGAGAAGACCGAGCGCTACAACATGCCCGACACCCTCAAGGCGCAGCACACGGCCTTTCTCACCCGCGGCCACGTCTGCTACTCCGACATGGGGCGCGTGCTCTGCTCGATTCCTGAAGACAGCTGCGGCTGGCACGACACCGTCTGCGGCGCGCTCGACGCCGCCACGCTGGCGCGCAAGTACGGTGTGCAGCGTTTCCAGGAGCACCGCAATGGCATGTACCGCAATGCGGTGGACGGCCTGCTGGTGGAGATCGGCAAGTGGGGCCTGGGCAAGCGCGACATGGTGGCCAACCTCAACCTGTTCAGCAAGGTGGTGGCCGACGCCGAAGGGCGCCTGCACTTCGAGACCGCGCACCGCGCCCCCGGCCAGCACATCGACCTGCGCTTCGAGATGAACGTGCTGGTCGCCTTTTCCACCGCACCGCATCCGCTCGACCCCGCGCCGGCCTACAACCCCCAGTCGGTCAAGCTGACCGCCTGGCGCTCGGGCACCGCGGGTGCCGATGATGTCTGCCGCCTGTCCTGCCCCGAGAACGCCCGTGGCCTGCGCAACACCGAGCGCTACTTCCTCTGAAAGCGAGAACCCTCATGAACGCTCAACTCCTGGAAAGCACCCTGGACCCGGCCGAGGCCGTGCTCGACGACATCCTGCCTGCCGGCGAACCGTGGATGAAGACGATCAGGCGCGGCCAGATCCTGCGCATGGTCGACCTCGAAGGCAACCAAGCCGTCGACACCATCTTCTACAACGCCGCCGAGCCGAGCGAGCGCTACAGCCTGACGCACACCATCCAGGCCCAGGGTGCCCTCTACCTAGGCGTGGGCTCGGTGCTCATGTCCAGCGAAGGCCGGCCCATGCTGACCATCGTGGCCGACACCTGCGGGCGTCACGACACCCTGGGCGGCGCCTGCGCCAGCGAAAGCAACACCGTGCGCTACGCGCTGGAGAAGCGCTTCATGCACAGCTGCCGCGACAACTACCTGCTGGCCATCGCGCACGACGGCTTGGGCCTGAACAAGCGCGACGTCGTCTCCAACGTCAACTTCTTCATGAACGTGCCGGTCACGTCCGAGGGTGGCCTCACCTTCGCCGACGGCATCTCGGCCCCCGGCAAGTACGTGGAGATGCGCGCCGAGATGGACCTCGTCGTGCTCATCTCCAACTGCCCGCAGCTCAACAACCCCTGCAACGCCTACAACCCCACGCCCGTGCGCTGCTTGGTCTGGGACCCGGTTTAAACACCACAAGCCACAGCCCCGCGGGACGACCCGTGCGGTGAGAACGACAGCGCAGGACGGCCTGCACGAGCACAGAGAGACCGCCATGCTCACCAAAGTCCTGATCGCCAACCGCGGCGCCATCGCCTGCCGCATCATCCGCACGCTCAAGCGCATGGGCATCGCCTCGGTGGCCGTCTATTCGGAGGCGGATGCCGAATCCATGCACGTGGCGCTGGCTGACGAGGCGGTCTGCATCGGCGCCGCCGCTCCCGCCACCAGCTATCTCTCCATGCCGCACATCATCGACGCGGCACGCAAGACGGGTGCGCAGGCCGTGCATCCGGGGTACGGCTTCCTGTCCGAGAACCCGGCCTTCGTCGAAGCGTGCGAGGCCGCAGGCCTGGTCTTCCTCGGTCCCACCCCGGCGCAGATGCGTCTGTTCGGCCTCAAGCACACGGCGCGGGCACTGGCCATCGAGGCCGGCGTGCCGCTGTGCCCGGGCACGGGCCTGCTGCCGGACGCGGCCACAGCCCTGCAGGAGGCCGAACGCATCGGCTACCCCGTGATGCTCAAGAGCAGCGCCGGCGGCGGGGGCATCGGCATGCAGATGTGCCGCAATGCTGATGAACTTGCCGCGGCGTTCCAGACCGTGACGCGCCTGGCCCAGGCCAACTTCTCCGAGGCCGGCGTGTTCCTCGAGCGCTACATCGCCGACGCGCGCCACGTCGAGGTGCAGATCTTCGGCGACGGGCAAGGTAACGTCCTGGTGCTGGGTGAACGCGACTGCTCGCTGCAGCGGCGCAACCAGAAGGTGGTCGAAGAGACGCCCGCACCCAACCTGCGCCCCGAGGTGCGGCAGGCCCTGCACGAGACGGCGCGCAAGCTCGCGGCCGCCGCGTCCTACCGCTCGGCCGGCACCGTGGAGTTCGTGGTCGACGCCACGACGCAGGAGTTCTTCTTCCTGGAAGTCAATGCGCGGCTGCAAGTCGAGCACGGGGTGACCGAAGCCGTGACCGGCGTGGACATCGTCGAGTGGATGACGAGACTTGGTTCCGGCACGATGCCCGCCTTTGACACCCTGAACATCGAGGCCAAGGGCCACGCCGTGCAGGCGCGCCTGTATGCGGAAGACCCGCAAAAGAACTTCCAGCCTTCCACCGGCGTGTTGACCGAGGTGGTGTTCCCCTCGGACCTGCGCGTGGACACCTGGGTCGAGCGCGGCAGCGAGATCGGCGCCTACTACGACCCGATGATCGCCAAGCTGATTGCCTACGGTGCGGACCGCGGCGATGCCATCGCCAAACTCTCGCAAGCGCTGCAAGACACGCGCATCGCCGGCCTGGAGTCCAACCTGGACTACCTGCGCTCGCTCATGTCTTTCGTGCCCTTTGTCGAGGGGCGCCACACCACGCGCAGCCTCGCCAGTTACACCGCGCCAAGCCGCGCCTTCGACGTGCTGGCCGGCGGTGTGCTCACCACCGTGCAGGACTGGCCGGGCCGCCAGGGCTACTGGGACGTGGGCGTGCCGCCCTCGGGCCCCATGGACCCATTGGCCCTGCGCAGCGCCAACGCCCTGCTCGGCAACCCGGTCGGTGCTGCCGGGCTGGAGATTACTGTGGCGGGCCCCACGCTGAGCTTCCGCTGTGACGTGCAACTGGCCGTGACCGGCGCACCGATCGAGCTCACGCTCGACGGTGCACCGGTGCCCATGTGGTCCGTGCTGGATGTCAAAGCCGGCCAGACCCTACGCTTGGGCCGCATCCAGACCGGCGGCTGCCGCGCCTACGTCGCCATAGCCGGCGGCATCGATGTGCCCCTGTACTTGGGCAGCGGCTCCACCTTCACGCTGGGTCAGTTTGGCGGCCATGGCGGCCGCACGCTGCGCGCCGGTGACGTCCTGCACGTGGGCACGGCGCCGGCGCAACGCAAGCTGAGTGCGCTGGAGGTGGAGCAGGTCCGGCCCGCCTACGGCCATGAGTGGGAGATTGCCGTGCTCATTGGCCCGCACGCCGCGCCGGACTTCTTCACGCCGGACGACATGGAAGTGTTCTTCGCGACGAGTTGGGAAGTGCACTACAACTCCAGCCGTACCGGCGTGCGCCTGATCGGCCCCAAGCCCACCTGGGCGCGCAGCGACGGTGGCGAGGCCGGCCTGCACCCGTCCAACATCCACGACAACGCCTACGCCATCGGCGCCATCGACTTCACCGGCGACATGCCGGTCATCCTCGGTCCCGACGGCCCCAGCCTCGGCGGTTTCGTCTGCCCCGTTACGGTGGCACGCGCCGAACTGTGGAAGGTGGGCCAGCTCGCGCCCGGCCATCGCGTGCGCTTCGTGCCGGTCTCGCTGGAAGAGGCCAACGTCGTTGCCGCCGCGCAGGACACCGTGCTGCAGCCCGGGCTGCCCGTGCCGCTGACGGGCAGCATGGCGCTGCCCAACGCGGCCGTGCTGCACCGCACGCCCGCCACGGCCACCAGCGTCGAAGTGGTGTACCGCCGCTCGGGCGACGACAACGTGCTCATCGAGTTCGGTGAACTCAAGCTCGACCTGGAACTGCGCTTTGAGGCCCACGCCCTCATGACCCAACTGCAGGCCTGGCGCACTGACGGCCGCCTGCCGGGCATCCTGGACCTGACGCCGGGCATCCGCTCGCTGCAGGTGCACTACGATCCGCAGGTGATTTCGTTATCCGCGCTGATGGAGCGCCTGCTCCAGGCCCAGGCCGCGCTACCCGCGCTGGAAGACATCGAGGTGCCCAGTCGCACCGTTTGGCTGCCACTGTCGTGGGACGATCAGGCGACGAAACTCGCCATCGAGAAGTACATGCAGTCGGTGCGCGCCGACGCGCCCTGGTGTCCGAGCAACATCGAGTTCATCCGTCGCATCAACGGCCTGGACGACATCCAGCAGGTCTACGACATCGTCTACAACGCCAATTACCTCGTCATGGGCCTGGGCGACGTGTACCTGGGCGCGCCGGTCGCCACGCCGCTGGACCCGCGCCATCGCCTGGTGACGACCAAGTACAACCCGGCGCGTACCTGGACGCCGGAGAACGCCGTGGGCATCGGCGGCGCCTACCTTTGCGTCTACGGCATGGAAGGCCCGGGCGGCTACCAGTTCGTCGGCCGCACCGTGCAGATGTGGAATCGCTGGCGCGTCACGCGCGAGTTCGAGGCCGGCAAGCCCTGGCTGCTGCGCTTCTTCGACCAGATCCGTTTCTACCCCGTCAGCGGCGACGAGCTGCTGCAGTGGCGCAAGGACTTCGTGGCTGGTCGCGCGCAGCTGCGCATCGAGGATGGCGTGTTCCGTCTCTCAGACTACCGGCGCTTCCTGCAGGACAACGCTGACTCCATCGGCGACTTCAAGGAGAAGCAGCAGGCGGCGTTTGAAGCCGAGCGTGAGCGCTGGCGCCAGGCCGGCATTGCCGAGACGCTGCAGGAGCCGGGTGGTTCTGATGACAGTGCCCGCGCGGCGGCCGAGGCCTTTGAGGGCGAGGTCATCGTCTCCCAGGTCTCGGGCGGCATCTGGTGCGTGCTGGTGGAAGCCGGCGCGCAAGTGAAGGCGGGCCAGCCGCTGGTGGTGGTGGAGTCCATGAAGATGGAAATCACCGTGCATGCCAGCAGCGACGGCGTGGTCCACGAAATCCTGTGCGCCTCCGGCCAGGCCGTGAGTGCGGGCCAGCCGCTGGTGCTGGTGCGCTGAAACCAAGGAAACAACATGAACAAGCGACTCGACCTCTCCCTTGCTACCCTGCGCAGCCGTTACCTGCAGGGAACGCTCACGCCCACACTCCTCGTCGAGCAGATGTACGCGCAGATGCAGGCCGAAGACGCAGCGCTGGATCGCCACCTCTGGATCCGGCGCCTGACGCTGGAGGAGATGCGGGCCTACGCCCAGGCACTTGAAGGCCGTGACCCGAAGAGGCTGCCGCTCTACGGCATTCCCTTCGCCATCAAGGACAACATCGATCTCGCCGGGGTGCCCACCACCGCCGCCTGCCCGGACTTTGCCTATACCCCCGAGCGCAGCGCCACCGTGGTGCAGCAGCTCATCGACGCCGGAGCCATCCCGGTCGGCAAGACCAACCTCGACCAGTTCGCCACCGGCCTGGTCGGTGTGCGCTCGCCCTACGGTGCCTGCCGCAATTCCCTGAACCCCGAGTACGTCTCGGGTGGTTCGTCCTCCGGCTCGGCCGTGGCGGTGGCGCTCGGGCTGGCCAGCTTCTCGCTGGGCACGGACACGGCGGGCTCGGGCCGCGTGCCGGCCATGCTGAACAACCTGATCGGCCTCAAGCCCAGCTGCGGGCGCCTCAGCGGCACCGGCATGGTGCCGGCCTGCCGCACGCTGGACACGATCTCCATCTTCGCACTCACGGCGGCCGATGCCGCGGCTGTGCTGGCCGTGGCCGAGGGTGAGGACGCGAGCGATCCGTATTCGAAGGCCATGCCGCCCGCGGGCTACAACTTTGGCGCCGCGGCGACGTTCCGCTTCGGGGTGCCACGGGCCGAGGACCTGGAGTTCCACGGCAACGCCGAGGGCCCCGCCCTGTTTGCGCAGGCGGTGGCGCAGCTGAAAGCCTTGGGCGGCACACCGGTGGAAATCGATCTGCGGCCTTTCCGCGCCGTGGCCACGCTGCTCTACGAAGGCCCCTGGGTGGCCGAGCGCTACGCCGCCATCCGCGGCTTCATCGAGCAGCAGCCGCAGTCGCTGCACCCGGTCACGCGCGCCATCACGGAGAAGGGCATCCAGATCAGCGCGCCCGACACTTTCGAGGCGCTGTACAAGCTGAAAGCGCTGGAGAAGCAGACCCGCGGCGTGTGGGGCGGCATCGACTTCCTGCTCACGCCCGCGGCCAGCAATGCCTATACCATCGCCGCGGTCGAGGCCGATCCGATTCGCCTCAATTCCAACCTCGGCCACTACACCAACTTTGTCAACCTGCTGGACCTGTCGGCCGTGGCCGTGCCCACGGCGATGATGAGCATGGGCATTCCCTTCGGGGTGACGATGGTCGCGCGCAGCGGGCAGGACCTGCCCCTGCTTACGCTGGCGGCGCGCCTGCATGCGCGTACCCTGCCCACCGTGGGCGCCACGCTGCATGCGCCGCATCGCAGCGGCACTCTGCCCGACGCAGCACTGTTCGCCAGCGGCCAGGTGCAGGTGGCCGTGTGCGGCGCCCACATGGATGGGTTGCTGCTGAACGACCAGCTGCGCCAGCGCGGTGGCCGGCTGGTGCGCGCCGTGCGCAGCGCGCCGCTGTACCGCTTCTACCTTCTGCCGGGCCGGCCCATCATGCGTCCGGGCATGGTGCGCGTCGAGCAGGGTGGCGCGGCCATCGAGATGGAGATCTGGGAACTGCCGGCGCGTGAGTTCGGCTCATTCGTGGCCGGCATCCCGGCGCCACTGGGCATCGGCACCGTGCAACTGGAAGACGGTGGCAGCGTGCAGGGCTTCGTCTGCGAAGCCTATGCGGTGACCAAGGCAGAGGACATCACGCACCACGGTGGGTGGCGCGCCTTCCTGGCCAGCCAGAACTGACCGACTCTGGTGCAGGCCACCGGCCCGGTGACGGCATTTGCGTGGCACGCATTTTGCTAAATAGTTGCCAGCAGGTTGAGCGTCCCGATTGGCCACAGTCGTGACATTTGGCTGAGGGGCACTAGGGTTCCGGTCATGGCGCGAGCGGTGATGTCTGGTCCGAGAGTGCCCCGGCTCCGCAAGGGGCTCCACGGAGGGACAAAAGCCCGGGAGAGAGATGTAGGTGTCGCCTCTTCCTGCCTTTTCATCCACTTCAGGAGTTATTCGATGGGCTCTCTACTGCACAACACCAAAAGCTCCGGCCAGCTCAGCCTGCTCGGGCGCATCCTCAAGCCGCTGCTGGGCGCGGCACTGGCGCTGGGCGCGAGCTTCGCCTTTGCGGTTGGCCCGGTGCAAATGAAGATCGGCACCGTGGTCTGGATCGGCTACGGGCCCTTCTACGTGGCCGACGCGCTGGACCTGTACAAGAAGTACAACCTCAAGGTGACGCTGCAGGTCTTCACCGACCCGGCCCTCATTCCGCCGGCCGTGGCCAGCGGTGCCCTGGATGGTGCCATGCTGACCTACGACCAGGTCATCGGCCAGGTCGCCACCGGCCAGATGCAGAAGGTCGTCATGCCCATCGACTACTCCAATGGCGGCGATGCCATCGTGGCTGACATGAGCATCAAGAGCGTGAAGGACTTCAAGGGCAAGAAGATTGGCTACAACCCGCTCTCGCCTTCGGACTTCCTGCTCTCCTACGCGCTCAAGACGGCGGGTCTGTCCGAAAAGGACATCACGCCCGTCAGCATGACGCCCGAGGCCGTGCCTGCGGCCATGGCCTCCGGCCAGATGCCCATCGGCGTGACCTATGAGCCCAGCCTGTCGCAGATCCTGAGCCAGGGCGGTGGCAAGAAGTTCAAGGTCGTGTTTTCCTCCAAGGACGCCCCCGGCCTGATCGCCGACGTGTTGGTCTTCGACGAGAAGGTCATCAAGGCCAAGCCGACCGAGATCAGCGGCATCGTCAAGGCCTACCTTGACGGCATGGCCTACATGAAGTCCAAACCGGATGAGGCCGCCAAGATCATCGGCAAGTTCATGGGCGTGTCGGCTGCCGAGGTCAAGGAGCAGCTGGGCGGCGTGTACAACATCCCGCTGGCCGAGATGCCCAAAGCCTTCGCCAAGTCCAGTGCCACCACCTCCTACTACGGCAGCGGCGACATCATCGCCAAGCTGCTTAAGGACAAGGGTCAGATCACCAAGATCCCGGCCACCGAGAGCACCTTTGATGCCTCTTTTGTGAGTGCGCTGACCAAGAAGTAATCGTCCCGCGCGCCCGGCCCGTGGCCGGGCGCCCCCGGAGTCGCTGAACTTCGTCTGCCGTTCTCCCTCATGTCCGCAAAGAAGCCCCTCTACCGCCACGCTGATGGCGTGCTGCCCAATACGCTGGCACTGTCGGTCGTCGTGCTCGGCTACCCGGCCTCTGTGTTGATGCTCGGCTTGCCAGCGTGGTGGCTCAGCCTGACCGGCGCGCTCCTGCTGGTGCTCACGCTCACCTGGGCGGCCTACTTCATTCACGAATTTGCGCACCACGCCATCTTTGCCCGGCCCGAGACCAATGCGCGCTGGGGCGTGCTGATGACGTGGATCACGGGCAGCTGCTACGCGCGCTTCGAGGACCTGCGGCGCAAGCACATGCGCCACCACATCGAGCGCGCCGACGTCGTCACCTTCGACGTGCACGGTTTCATCCAGCGCGCGCCGGCCTGGTTCCGCTCGGCGGTGCTGGCGCTGGAGTGGCTCTACATTCCCGCCGTGGAACTGCTAATGCACAGCTTCGTGGTGCTGCGGCCCTTCCGCGCAGGCGGCGAGGCAATGGAGCGTGCTCGCATGCTCGCGATCGTGGCCCTGCGCCTGGCCGGCTTCGCGCTGATGGCCTGGTGGTCACTCAAGGCCCTGGCGCTCTATGCCCTGGCCTATCTGGTGTTCCTCACCCTGCTGCGCTTTGCCGACTGCTTCCAGCACACCTACGACGCTTACCCCATCCTGGACGACGCGCCCATCCCGAATGACAAGGTGCGCGATCGTGCCTACGAACAGGCCAACACCTACAGCGACATCGTGGGCCTCAAGAGTCCAGTGCTCAACATGCTGTGGCTCAACTTCGGCTACCACAACGCCCACCATGAGCGCCCCACCGAGCCCTGGTACCGCCTGCCGGCCTATCACCGCTCGCTCTACGCCACGGACTACGCGCAGGTCATTCCCGCTGGCGAACTGCTGCGCAGCTTTCACCGCAACCGCCTGCGTCGCATCATGGCCACGGACTACGGTGTGGTCGAGGCACCGGGCACGCCCCGGCGCGCCGACCGCTTCGTTGGTGCGGTCGGCGTCTCGTTCCTGACGGCGGTGTGACATGACGCTGTCCTACGGGCGGGGGCCTGTCCCCACCCATTTCTAATGTGCGAACGTGGCGAGAACGGTGTCAATCGAGGCGCGCGCCTACCACATGGTGTTCCTGATCCGCAACGCATCATGAGAAATGGGTGGGGACAGGCCCTGACCGGCAAAGTGGTCCTGATCACCGGTGCCGCGGGTGGCATCGGTCGTGCCCTGGCCGCCGCCTTCGCGCGCGAAGGCGTGCGTCTCGTCCTGCTCGACCGCACAGTCGCACCCCTGCATGACCTTGCCGCGCAACTGCAGCCCGTCACCGAGGTCGCGGCACATGCCTGCGACCTGAATGACGATGCCGCCGTGGCGCAGCTGGCGGAGACGCTGCGCTCCACGCACGGCCGCGTGGACGTGCTGCTCAACAACGCGGGTGCCGAGTACCCCACGCCGCTGACGGACGATGCACCCGACGCCATGGCCCGCTGGTCGCGCCTGCTCGACAACAACGTCAGCAGCATGGTGCGGCTGACGCGCGCGTTGCTGCCGTTCCTGCCCGCGGGCGGCAGCATCATCAACCAGTCTTCCATCTGGGGCCGCAGTGCGGTGGCGGATTTCTCCGCCTACGTGGCCAGCAAGCACGCGGTGATCGGCCTGACGCGTGCGCTGGCCTGGGAGCTGGCGCCGCGCGGCCTGCGCGTCAACGCCGTCTGCCCCGGCTGGATCCGCACCGACGCGGCGCTCGCCTCGCTGCAGGCCATGGCGCAGAAAGAAGGCCGCAGCGCCGGGCAGATCGAGCGCGAACTGCTGGCGCGCCAGGCCATCCCGCGCTGGCTGGAGCCGGCCGACATCGCCGGCGTCTATCTTTTCCTCGCCAGCGAGGATGCACGCAGCCTCACGGGCCAGAGCCTGGTGGCGAGTCACGGTGAGGTGATGGCATGAGTTCCACGTCTGCATTTGCCGGCCAGCTTGCGGGCCGCGTGGCCCTGGTCACGGGCGCGGCCACCGGCATCGGTCGCGCCACGGCCAAGGCGCTGGCGCAAGCCGGCGCCGCCGTGGCCGTGAATCATCTGCGTCAGCCGGACGCAGCGGCGCAGCTCTTGCACGAGATCGAAGCACTGGGCGCACGCGCCGCAGCGTTCGACGCCGACGTCACCCGCGCCGCCGAGGTGGCACAGCTGGTGCAGGTGGTCGAAGACCGGTTCGGTCCCATCGACGTGCTGGTCAACAACGCCGGCATCATTCTGGAGAAGCCGCTGGCGGAAACCGGCGAGGACGAATGGGACCACCTGCTCGCGGCGGACCTGAAGTCCGTCTTTCTCGTCACGCGCGCCGTGCTGCCCGGCATGCAGGCGCGCCAGCGCGGCGCCTTTGTCAATATCGCTTCCGATCTGGGCATCCTGGGCCGCACCCACTTCACGGCCTATTGCGCCGCCAAGGCTGGCGTCATCGGCCTCACCCGCGCTCTGGCGCGCGAGGTCGCGCCGCACATCCGCGTCAATGCCGTGGCACCGGGCGCCGTGAACACAGCCATGGTGTCACCGGAGCTCATGAGCGCCGAGAGTCTGGCGCAGGAACTCGGGGTGCCGCAAGGACGCATCGCCGAGCCGGCCGAGATCGCGGCCAGCGTGGTCTTCCTCGCCAGCGATCTGGCGCGCTTCTACTGCGGGCAGGTGCTCGGGCCCAACGGCGGCTCGGTCATGCCCTGAAGGAACGGCAACAATGTCCGCCGCCACGTCCGCCCCGACCCGCCGCGCCGTTGCGCTGCTGTTTTTCTCGGCCACGCTCTGGGGCCTGAGCTGGTGGCCGCTCAAGGTCTTCAGCGCGCAGGGCCTGGCCGGCGCCTCGCTCTCGCTGCTCAGCTACGGCCCCGTGGCGCTGTGTGGCCTGATCCTGCTGTGGCGCCAGCGCGCCGTATGGCGCGAGCAGCCCGGTATGCTGCTGTGGCTGGCGCTGGTGGGCGGCAGCGCCAACGTGGCCTTCGTCACCGCGCTCATGCAGGGCGAGGTGGTGCGCGTGATGCTGCTGTTCTATCTTTCCCCCGTGTGGTCGGTGCTGGGCGCTCGCCTGTTCCTGGGCGAGGCCATCGGGCGCCGTCGCCAGCTGGCTGTAGTACTGGCGTTGGCTGGCCTGGGCGCGGTGCTCGGTGGTGGTGCCGCCGCGCTGGACAGCGCCCTCAGCGCCAACGACTGGCTGGCGCTGCTCTCGGGCCTGGCGTTTGCCGGCAACAACCTGCTGGCGCGCGCCACGCCGCAGATCCCCATGGCCAGCAAGACCGTGGCCGTCTTCCTGGGCGGCACGCTCACGGCCGCGCTGATGCTCGGCCTGGGTGCCCCAGCCCCGGAATGGAGCGCGCTGTCAGCCGGCACGGTGCTGGGCGTGCTGGCCTATGGCTTTCTCTGGCTGGGTCTGGCAATGGTGACCTGGCAGTACGGCGTCACGCACCTGGAGACCGGACGCGCAGCGGTGATCCTGATCACCGAACTGGTGGTGGCCGTGGGCTCGTCGGTGCTGATGGGCGAGGAGCAACTGGTGGCCCGCATGGTGCTGGGCGCGCTGCTGATCGGTGCCGCCGCCCTGCTGGAGGCGACCGACAACCCGAATCCGGCTGAAGCTGGCAAGCGACTTGCTACGGAGTAGCCCATGAACACCGTCTGGATGAACCAGCTCGCCTGGCCCGACTATGAAGCCCGCGTGCAGCGCGAGCAGCCCGTGATCTTCCTGCCGGTGGGTGCCCTGGAGCAGCATGGGCCGCACCTGCCGCTGGGCACGGACGCCATGCTGGCCACGGCGGTGGCCGCCGATGCCGCGGCGCAGGTCGGCGGCCTGGTGGCGCCTGCGCTCTCCTACGGCTACAAGTCCCAGCCCAAGTGCGGCGGCGGCCAGAACTTCTGCGGCACCACCAGCGTCGATGCTGCCACGCTGATCGGCTCCGTGCGCGATGCCGTGCGCGAGTTTGCGCGCCACGGCGTGACCAAACTGGTGTTCGTCAATGGTCACTACGAGAACCAGTGGTTTCTGATCGAGGGCATCGACCTCGGCCTGCGCGACCTGGGCCCGCAGGCCAAGCTGCAGGTGGTGCGCCTGGAGTACTGGGATTTCCTCACCGAGCAGACCCTGGCCTCGGTCTTCCCCGCAGGTTTCCCCGGCTTCGCGCTGGAGCACGCCGCGGTGATCGAGACCTCGCTCATGCTGTACTACCACCCTACGCTGGTGCGGCAAGACCTGATCCCGGGCGACCCGCCGGCCGACTTCCCGCCCTACGACGTCTACCCTACCAAACGCCACTGGGTGCCGATTTCCGGCGTGCTGTCTTCGGCGCGCGGCGCCACCGCGGACAAGGGCCAGCGTATGGCAACCGAAGTGACCAAACGCATGGCCGAGGCCGTGCGCCACGAGTTCGGCTGAAGGCTCGGGCATGGACACCTTCTCGATTGACCCGACGCGCAGCGCGCTGCTGCTGATCGACCTGCAACGCGACTTTCTCGACCCGCGCGGTTATGCCGCCCAGGCTGGGCTAGACGTGCTTCGGCTGCGCCGCGTCATCAGGCCGGCACTGGCACTGCGCAACGCTGCGCGCGACAGCGGCATGCGGGTCATCCTCACGCGCGAAGGGCATCGCCCCGACCTGGCCGACTGTCCAGGCACCAAATGGGCGCGCAGCCGCGCTACGGGTGCGGAGATCGGCTCAGCCGGCCCGTTGGGTCGTCTGCTGGTGCGCGGCGAGTACGGGCACGACCTGATCGACGAATTTGCCCCGCGCGAAGGCGAGCTGGTACTGGACAAGCCGGGCTACAGCGCCTTCCACCAAACCGACTTGGACCAGATCCTGCGCGTGGCGGCCATCGACACGCTTGTGGTCTGTGGCGTCACCACCGAGGTCTGTGTGCACAGCACAGTGCGGGCAGCCATCGACTTGGGCTACCACTGCATTACCGTGGGCGATGCCTGCGCTGCTTCGCAGCCCGAACTGCAGGCGCCCGCATTGGCCATGGTGGGCGTGGAAGGCGGCATCTTCGGCGAGCTGAGCGACCACGCCAGTCTGCTGGGTCGCCTGCCGCAGTCGCGCCGGCTCATCGGAGCGTTGACATGACCCAGGCAAAAAAGCTCTGGCCACTCCTCACGGCCACGCACCGCTACGACAAATCACTCTCCACCTGGCAGCGCGGCACTGGGCAGATGATCGAGGCGCCCATCCTGGCCTACCTGATCGAGACGGCGAATGGCCGCATCCTCTATGACGTGGGCTGCGATCACCGCAAGATTCACGATCCCGTGCTGCGGACGCAGTACTACAACCCGGCCGAATTCGCCTTTGGCGCACCCGAGATGGGCGAGGAGCAGCGCATCCCCGCGCACCTGGCGCGCCTGGGTCTGACCCCGGCCGACGTGGACCTGATCTTCATCGGTCACCTGCACTTCGATCATGCCGGCGGCCTCAAAGAACTGCGGCGCTGCGGCTGCGGCGCCGAGATCCATGTGCAGCAGGCCGAGGTGGAGGCCGCGCGCCACGACCCGGCCGTCTTCCCCGATGACCTGGTGGACGACAGCGGTGCGCCGCTGCAGTGGCGCCAGCTCGCCGGGGAATACACGGTAGCACCCGGCGTTCAGGCCATTGCCACGCCGGGCCACACCGCGGGCCACATGTCGCTGTTGGTTGAGCTGCCCCATGGCAGGCCGGTGCTGCTGGCAGGCGACGCGGCCGATCTGCAGGAAAACCTGGACGACGAGGTCGCACCCGGCAACTGCTGGCAGGGGCGCCATGGCGAGGCCGTAGCGAGCATCCGCAAGCTCAAACAGATCGCGACTGAAACCGGGGCCTGGCTGTGGCCCAACCATGACATCGACTTCTACCGCCGCCTGCGGCCCTTTCCCGATGCCTATGTCTGAGCAAGACCCTGACCCCTGGTCCGCCGTCCCTGAGCCTGCCACCCCACCGGTGCCCGTGCGTTACCGCGGGGTCTGGCAACGCTCGCTGCTGCAGACAGTCGACGGCGAGGATGACAGCAGTTGGGTGCGCTGGCTGCAGCTGGGCCGCTGGCATGCTGACCTGCGGGTGGCACGCGCGGCGCGCCCTGGCGCCCTCGCGGCGCAGAACCAAGACAGCCACCCCTAGGCGCAGAATCGGCTGCGCCTGCAGCAAGGCTTCGCCGGCATCACCCAGGTCGAGACCGGCGTGAGCGGTGAAATCTGCACCTGGCACCGGCTGGTGGACTACCAGCCGCCGGGCAGCACCCCGGATGCGGGCCACATGTCCTTCGAGTCGCCAGAACGCATCGTCGAGATCGGCGTACACGGTGCCTACCGCGAAGTCTGGCAACGTTTGCCCGGTTCCACCGGCCGCAGCATTGCCTTGGCCGAGCCTGCTCGCCGCGACGGTCAGCCGGCAGCACGCCTGTTCCTGGCCGGTCACTACCTGATGCGCGTGCGGCCCAGTTCCCGGATCGGGAACCCGGCGTTCGAGATTACCTTCGGTACGCTCACGGACGGCCAATGGCACATCGAACGTTCAACCCATCCTCACCTGGAAGGACAGGCACAGGCCGTCGCACTGGATCGTACCGGCATGGAACTGGCCCGGGTGCGGCAGGATGACGCCAGCACCCACTGGCGCATCCTGCAATGGGAGAATTGAATAGGCAAGGGTACGTTGCGTCTGGCCCTGAACGCCGCAGTAGTGGCCGCACGGCCGGGGGACAGGGTCGCGGCTTTGCCGTGGTAGACGGCGAAGTACGCTCTCTGGTCGATCAAGCCAGCGCCGCATGGAGGAGGTGGTGACCTCAATCCAGCGTGTGAGCGATATGGCAAGTGCGATCAATATTGCCAGCCTCGAATAGAGTCAAAGTATCTTACAGGTACTGTACCTCTCGGCGACCGTCAAAAGACTGGTTCGGGATGTAGACCAACCAGCCAGTCCCCGATAGAGCCAATGACCGCTTGCTGAGACCGCTGACATTCGCCGTGCAATGGTGAACGTCGCTGACCAGCCTAAAGCCGCCAAAAGGTCGTTTAACCTGCTGCCAACTCCAGCCGAGTCTGCCGCTCATTTGACCAATTCGTAAGTCTTACAACCAGCCCTCTTGCTCGGCTTTACGCCCTTCGCTCAGCATCGCCAAACCGAGTTTCTTCATCGAGTCTGGCAAATCCGTGTCAGCAAGCAATCGCTGCAACAGAACCACATCGTGATCATTGAGTGGCCATTTCTGGCTCACTGCATTCCACTCATCCAGTCCCATGCGAAAAGGTTCCCAATCTAGCCCTTGACTCGTCCAAAGCGCCCCAACAGTACGGGCGATGTCGATTCCAGCAGGGTCTGCATCCGCGCTCACCCTAAGCGGCGCTGGCGCAAGTCGAAGGAGCGTGCGCACCGTATCCAGCCAGTCTTTTGACGGTCGCCCTGGCAACCAAGCCATCAGTTCTCCCGGCGGTCGCTGTCCCGCCTGCCGCTCGAAGCTGGCTCTGTTTTCAATCAACCACCAATGCTCCGGATGGGCTTTGATTGCTGTCACCCGTTTCACATCCTCCAACGGTATTGCGATATAGCGAAGCGGTGAGAGATCCATTACCCGCTCGCCCCACACTAACTGGGCGTCACCCGCCAGCCAGATGACCGGAAGGAACCGGGTCACTCCCAGACTCTCGAGATCGAACGACTTCTCAAGCCACTTCCAGTCGGCGGCACTGATGGCCTTAGTGTGCTCGCCCGCAAAAAGCGCGAAGTCTCGCCGGGTGCCTTCCATTTCTTCTCGGCACCAGTCAAGCAAAGACGTCAGCAGGTCCAGCCGAGTGATCAGAATATCCACGCGCAGCGAGGTTTCCCTCTGCAGTTGCTCAATCGCCTGCGCAACCCGCGCGCGCAGCTCCGCATCGGTCTCTTGCTCGAGCGTGCTCAACCACGCATGGGCTTGTTCCAGCCGCTGTGATCGGGCTTCGTCACGTTGGCTTCGGCTGCCAACGCCGAGAAGCGACTTGAGACGGTCCAGGTCGCGCCAAGTCAGGGTGTCCCAATGCCAAATTCCGCCCTGCAGTCGCTCTTTGCGGGTAATCCATCCCTCACGAAGTAGCCAATCGCACAAGGCATCGGCACGCTCGATGCTTGACCCACCATCTTCCTTGAGCAAAGCCTCACGGCTGCGACTCAGGTTGTCTTTGCGCACCCAGGCAGCCAACAGCTCCCGATCCTCTCTGGCAAGCAGTCCCAGATCTGCGGGAGGCTCACGCGACGCCGTTCTTTGTCGCACACCTCGTTTGATCTGAACGTCCTGCCAGTCCATGAGGTGGCCTTACACGTTGACCGGACGGCGCTGCAGGACACCAATCGGTGGCGCCCACCGTGCCCCTGGTGGTTTCTTGGACGTCACAAGGGTCACATCAGCCGGCTCGAACACCTCGACGTTGTGCGTGATCGGCGTGGTCAACACGTACTGGGCTCGGGTCGACTTCAGGAAATGCCCCACCAGCTGGATATTGCGCACGTCCAGGTGCGCAAACGGCTCGTCGATGAACACGAATCCTCCGGGCGTTTCCTCGTCTTTGAGCAGGCCCACCAGGAGGATGAGTGACTTGATCACCTGCTGGCCACCTGAGGCCTCACCGTCGTTCAGACCAATTTGTCCCTTGCCATCGAAGTTAAAGTTGACCTTCAACTCTGCCTGGCGCAGCACACTGTCGTCGTTGTCCAGGTGCGGAAGATCCGCGCTGACTTCCACGCCGGCCAGCTGACCGAGTTCCACAATGTTCTTGCGATACCGACGCACGGTGCTACGCAACACGTCGATATAACGCTCCCGTGCATTGTTGACAGCAATGCGGGCCGCTTCATTGCTGGCTTCTCGCTGCTGGACCTGATGTCTTTGGCCGCTGACCGTGGCCACCATCAGGGTATGACGCTCCTCCACGGAGTCGTCTTTTTCCCACTCGCCTTTCTCTAGGGTTCGGTTCAGCTCCTCCCCGCGCAGTCTTGCCTGCGTGGCGTTTTTGAATTGCTCCTGTAGCGCTGCTATGGTCTTCGCCTGAATCCATCGTGCCGGGAACTTGGCCTTTGCCGACCGCAACTGGCTGGACTGGTCTTTCAGCTCGTCTCGACGGGCATTCCATTCCCGTTCGTATTTCGTTGCAGCGGCCTCGTTGTCGCGCAAGCGCGTCTGAACATGGTTGTAGTCCGCCTGTAGATCGCGCGCCCGGTTTGAGGTCGTTTGGTAGTCCTTGTCCAGTTGCTGCCAGCGTAGAGCGGCTGTGATGCGCGCTTGCTTGAGCTGCGGCAGTTGGCGCCGGGCTTGCTCGAACACGTCTTTGCGCTTCAGCAATTCCTCGACCGCCCGATGTCCCTTGGAGGCATCCAGTGTGGCGTTCCGTTGACGGGTGTTTTCTTGCTGATCCGTGGCGATCTGGCCCAACTGCTTGTCGAGCGTCTCCAACCGGCGCCCGATAGAGTCCTTGCGTGCGCTCAAGGCCGCGGCACCAAACTGGTAGTCCTCGGGATTTATCCAGACACTTCGACCACCACGGCCGTCACGCCAGTAGGCTTGCGACGTGATCCATTCGCCACCCACTTTGCTGCCCTCGGCCGTGGACTCCACGCGTCGGATCTGGCCTAGCTGCTTGACCAACCAGGAGGGCACCTTGTCCGTGAATTTCAGGACGGCCAACAGGCTATCCGGATCCGGCTTGCCAGAAACCTGGACTGTGTCTGTCACGATGTAGTGGCGATAGCGCTCGCGCTCGGCCAGTGCCATGGCACGCGCCTCGTCTCCCGATTTTTTCAGGAGCACGATCCCGCGCGAACCTCGTAAGACGCCCTCAGCAGCCGCACGCCAGTGGTCATCCACGATGTCCGTGACATCTGCCATGAGGTAGTGATCGATTCCTTCGTTACGCAAGACACGGCGGAAACGGTTCACGTCATCAGGCACGGGTGCCAGTCGCTCGTTTTGGCACTTGTCCCATGCTTGCTGGGCCGCGCGCCTTTGCGCGCTTAATTCATGCCATTGTTGTTCGAGCTCGTCCTTGCGCCCCTCAAGTTCTTTCAGTCGCACTGACAGCTGCTGGGCATCGCCTTCCACCTTGGCCAGCTCATGAAGTTCGTTTTCTTCTTTCACCAGCTGTTCGACCGGTCGTTCCTGTGCAGACGCGTTGTTTAACTCGCCCTGCGCGACGCCGCGATCAACATTCAGTTGTTTCGCGTCTTCTTCCGCTTTTTGCGCATCATTTGAGAGCTGCAACAGCTTTTTTCTGTCTTCAACTTGCTGGCGTGTTCCTGCGACGTGCTGTAGGCGCTGCCGGTGCAACTCACGTAGCTGTTTGGTCAACTCGGCGCGGCCTTCGCTCCACTGCAAAACGGGGATGACTTCGGTCCAGAGTCGTTCCTTCTCGCTCAGTTTGTCCTTGTACTGGCGATAGAGATTGACCTTGGCTTCGAGCTGGGCCAGCTGAGCTTCGCCGTGCGCGAGATCTCGCTTGGCCGCCTCAACTTCCTGCGCCACCTCCTGCTGCTGTCGACGGGCTTCTTCGTATCGGTCCAGCACTTCCTGGTCGCCAAACACATCGAACACTAGGCGGAGCAGCTCCTTGGGCGAGTATTCGCACAAGCGATCTGTCTGACCTTGCTCCAGCGCCAGCACGCGGGCAATCGCCCGGCTCAGACCCGCTCCCTCCAGACGCCGGCGCCAATGCTCGATGCCCAACCAGTCTTTCTCTGGAAGTTGCACCAATGTCTCAATGGGAACATCGCCCTCCGCCATCGTGTAGCGCCGCTGCCAGTCACCGCCGTTGCGCTCGATGCGGCACGCCAGGGTCACCTGATCCGAGTACAGAAGGTTGCGGGCGAACGGACGGCTGGAGGCTTGGCGACCGTGAGGCTTGTTGTCCACGGTTGCCCGTAGCCAGGCGGAATCCGCATTGGCATGGCGCGCATAGGTCTTGTAGCTTCGCCCGCCGGAACACTCCAGTCCCAGGAGTGTGCGCATCGCATCCAGTAAAGTGGTCTTGCCTGATCCGTTCGGCCCAGCAACCGTGATGATGGAGCCATCCAACGGCAAGGTCAGTCGCTCACAGTAGTCCCAATGCAGCAGCTCAAGTGATAAAAGGTGGAACATGGTTCAGCTTGCCTCGCCTGTCTCTTTTTGTTGTTCATCTGTCTGCGCTGTTTTGGCTTCTGCCGCAGCACGAGCTTTGGACAGCACGGCGCCCAGGGTTCCATCCAGAATGCGCGGTGCCAAGGTGTCGTAGTCCAAGAGGAGATCGAGGAGTGGGCCTTCCACAATGTCATCACCCCGGCGTTCAATAAACCCGTGGTTCTCAAGACGCTTGAGGTTGCCATCCAGTCGCGTTTTCTTGCCCAGCTGATTGCCGAAGTCCGCCAACAACGCCTTATAAGAAATCACCGGACTGACGCTCTGGGCTCGCGGCATAGGCCGATCGCTGTTGAACATTTCGCTTTGCTCGGTGTTCTCAGTGCCGCTGTCTCGGGCGGCCTGTCGCTCTCGCTTGGGCAGGATGATCAATGACCACAAGACGACCAGCAAGGACACGCCATCGCGCGGCAGGTCGATGTTGTTGTTGCTGTTTAGTGCGCTTTCCCCGAACACGGCATGCTCGACGCTGCGCACCATGGCTGTGGTGACGTGGTCTGCGTGAATGTTGTCGACCAGGCGCAGCCCTACTTGTGCAAGCCGATCCTCAACCGCTTGCCAGAGGTCAGCGTCGATCAGTGCACGTTTCACGCGCGGGTGTTGCCGCGGCAGCCATCGCCGAGCCAGTAGTTCGGCAACCAGCAATGCGGCTTCATCGGGTGCGTTCATTGTCTTCTTCTGTATTGATTTCCAGACGACCATGACTCATCGCAGCCACATGCATGTCGTCGGTTTCAGTAACCGTGGTTTCCAGAACGGACTTCCAGCCAGAACGTGCCAGTTCTCCTGTTTGTCCCTTGAGCGTCTTGGCCTGGGCATCACCCAACAGGGGCAACAGCTGCATCCGATAGGCCGCTTGGGCAAAGCGGCCTCCTAGAACCACTTCTTTCAGAGGCTTGGGCGGAAATGTCTCTGCGTCCGACGATTCGCGCCAGTTGCTCAGTTTGTTAATGAGATCTTCAAGTTCCTGCGGCATGCGCAAGACTTCCATCTCACCGGCGCCCGCCTGGGCAGGGGGCGGCAATCCGGTCGAGCGCAGCGGATCTGGACGATCACGCTCAAACTCACCCTCGGCAACATCGATGAGATCGTGTTGACTCACAAAGATAGGTTGCACCCCGAACGACAAAGCATCGTCTAGCAGCTTGTCCAGTTCGACCTGTTCCCGGAGCCACTGGCGAACATCGGAACTGGTCACGCCCGTGCTACCGAGCGTCACCCGCTGGCGATCCGCCTGCTGCATGGCCCGGTTGAACTGGGAGGCCATCGATAGCAGTTTGGCCTGCGCATGGCCCAGCGCTCTCGCTTCGCGCTCGAGTCGCAAATCATCCGCTTCCGAGCGGATCAACGCAGTTAGCGCCTCGCCGGCGCGCTCAACCAAGGTCAGTGCCCGATCAAAGCGCGGCTGCGCTTCCCTGAGCCTAGCCTCTGATCCACTGGCAATCGCATCGGCAAACTCATCATGCAAGCGCGACAGTTGCGCATGAAGATGTTTCAGTTGGCTCGCATCCGTCAAACCAAGTGCTTGGGCACCGGCCACTTGTGCCAGGAGGGCACCCAATTCGTCGTCTTCACCAGATGCTTTGGTCAGAGGAACGAGCAGTCCCTGGAGCTGCTGGGCCAGACCGGAGAGATAGTAGTCCTGGGACGTTTGATCCCAAATCACGAGGCCCGTGTCACGCAAGCGCTTGAGCACATTGTCCAGTGCGGAAGGCTGCAGTGCGTAGAACAGACGGTTAAGGTCGTCACGGCCAATGCGGCCTTGTGGCACGCTGGCCAGCTCCATGAAACACCAAAGCCTCAGCTGGACGATCGGGCGGGGACCACTGAAGATGCCGCGCATCGCGTCCAACAAGTCCGTGCGTTGACCAATCGCCCAAGCCAAGGGCGATTCAGTTGCCAGTGAGGGGTCGCGAAAGTACGACTCAAAGCTCGCGCCCTCATCCTCCTGAATTATTTGGTTGTCCATCGGGAGATTTTGCCCAAGTTTGGGCTGTCTACCTGGGACAACTCTGTGGTTATCTTGTGCTTGTGCCTTGGATTTCTTGTTCGTTTCCTAAAAGCATTAGAGATCAGGGCTAGAGCAAACCCCGACTCTCATCCAGCCACAACGTCCAGCGGCGTTGAACATCGGTGTCGGATACGCCAGTTCTTCCCGCGCAAAGGATCAATTCGGCGGGCGGCGGATCCGGAAACTCCGCAACTTGGTCATCCAAGACCCTGAACTGTATAGTTTCCGGGTGCTCCCGCAACCAAGCCTGGATCGACGGCCGGCGTCCGAGCCGGGGAGGGGTCACTCCAGCCCATCGCATCTCTGGAACACCCAACCGGTCGCGCAAAAAGTCTGCCGGTGAGTTTTGCCGTGCGAACCCAACACCTTCCATCTACCGCAGCGCTTCACGCGCATGCTGTATTGCTTCATGCTCAAACGCAGGCGTGAAGTCGTCAATGTCCTCTCGTGTCATCCCAATGGCCGGAGTACCCGCGATAACCCGCCAATTGGATACCGCAGCCACCACTTCCGCAAGAACCGCCTGCGCTGCACCGGGTGCGCCAAGTCCGAAGTAGTCTGCGTGCTCCAGCAACATCTGCAGCGAATCGATGGGTCCGGTGTTGGTGGACAGCCATGTCTTTGATTCGCGGTCTTTGTCTGGAAAGGGATTGACGTCGAAAGCAGGAGCGAGGCGCCACTGCCCATTGCCTGCATACAGGAAGCCGTGGTTTTGCAGGTGATCGTCGACGTTGGTGATAAGTAGGTTGAACACCATTCGGCGCCACAGTTGCTGCGCATCCTGCGTCGGCTTCACGCACTTGGCGCGAATCATGTCCGCAATCTCAGCATAGGATCGGTCTTCCTCACGAGAGGCCTGTAGCATGGACGCGGCCGACAGGTAGTGAATCCGTGCGTAATCGTCTGTTCGGTCAAACCGCTCGATGAGCGCGACTGGAGTCCCATTCAGGTTGACGACACGTGCCTTGGCTGCTTCGATGCTGGCGTTGGCGGCCAGGTGAAGTGCCAATACCTCACCCCGAGTAACGCTGCGCTCGTCGTTCTTGCTTGGAAACTTGCCGATGGCCAGCCGTCCCTGTTCATCAAGTATCGTGCACTTGGGGCGCATGCCGCCCAACGATGTCCCCTTGCCCTGCAAGTACTTCAAGTCCTCGGCAGTTTCCTGGCTTCGTTCTACAGCACGGCTGGCGTTGTAGATGTGCTCTAGCTCTACTAGTGGCGGTGTCGCACGCTTACCCTCGTCAACTGTCCGAAGATAGGCCCCCTTGCCATCGCGCAAGCGCAGAGCTCCCACGCGACTGAAATCATCGACGGCCGCCAGGTAGTCCAGCTCCGTCAGAGCAGGCAGTGACGGATTTCGTTGTCGTTCTTTGGCGTGGGCTCGAGCGATGACACGGCATCCCCAGGCGTCCGGCGCGGTGTCGGCCAATGCAAGATGGAAGATGGAGTCTGCCTTGGCTGGCGCGCGCCGTGCTTGAAAGCCAGCGACCAAAGGAAGGTCAGGCGAAACTTCAAAGCGGTCTTCGCTTGCCAGCCACTGCGTGTCGTAAGCAAAGGCCGAGAACTCTCGCTGGCCTTGCTTGGCATAGGCCAGTTGGCCCACCAGGAGGCCAGCTTTCCCAACATAGACGTCTACCCGCTGATTGGTTGTGAGTGGCTTCACAACGCACCTCCCGGTGTCTTTCGCGTCCGGATGCGCTTGGGAACCTGCTCGTCCATCAGAACCAATCCAATCTGGTCTTCGCTTGTATCCAGCAATTGGGACAGGCGCTGAAGATCGCCAAAGACATGCAAGGTACGGGCGATGATGTGCAGCTGCACCCGTGGGTCCCCCTTCTCCATTCGCTTCACTGTGTTCAGTGAAGCGCCGATGCGCTCAGCCAACGAAGCTTGGGAGATATGCCTGCGACGCCGTGCAAGTGAAAGATCCTGTCCAAGTTTCAGGAGCGTTCGCTCAACCGGCAGCGGCATAGGCAGCGATTTTGATTTGCGTACCTCAAAGGAGCCATTAAGTGAAATAATGTCTTTCATAAGAGCCATTATTGCAAATTAACCTAAATCAGTCATGTAAATCATGATACAGACCATTAGAGGGCCTTAAAATTAATTAATAGCTCCATTGAGGGTCTTTAAATTTTATGACCTGCCATAAATCTGGGGATCGGAGGTGGTCTCCCATGTGCGCTGCCTTGTCCTCTGGATTTCCTGTTCGTTTCCCAAGGACGTTAGCCATCAAGGTTGCATCAAACCTTGACTCTCATGCAGCCACGACGCCAAGCGGCGTTGAACATCGGTGTCGGATACGCCAGTTCGCCCTGCGCAAAGGATCAATTCGGCGGGCGGCGGATCCGGAAACTCCGCGGCTTGGTCATCCAAGACCCTGAACTGTATCGTTTCCGGGTGCTCCCGCAACCAAGCCTGGATCGACGGCCAGCGGCTGAGCCGGGGTGGGGTCACTCCAGCCCATCGCGACGCTGGAACGCCCAAGCGGTCCCGCAAGAAATCTGCCGGTGAGTTTTGCCGTGCGGAAGCGTGGACAACAAGTCTGACGTCGGGATGGGGGTCCAGAAGCTCCCACAGCACCGGAAGCCAAACGAACTGACGCATGACTTGGGCAGGGCCGACGGTGGCGTGCAAGACGCCATCAAAGTCGAGAAAGATCACCCTGCTCATGCAACTGATAGTACCGAATCAAGCGGCCGGGTTCACAGGTGTTCTTCCGGGGTGAGAAGTTGTTCTTCTTGTGCGCCCAGCATGGGCGCACTCTTGCGGGTGCAAGTCCCGCTGCGAACTGGTCACAGTGAGCAAAGCGAAGCGCAACTGCGTGAGGGTGACCGAGCGTGGGAAGGAAGCGTGGAGCGTAATCGC
>JADCGR010000046.1 GCA_020248905.1 Curvibacter sp.
CAAGCACGGCCGCTCGGCCGTGCCGGCCCATAAGGCGCATCGCGAACGCATCCGCCTAGCGGATGCGTGACGCGGCGTTGCAAAACCAGGCAAGCCGTCCAGGCTTACCTTGGGTTTTGCGCCTTGCGGCTCGTCCCGCAAAATCCACGCCGCGCGCGGCGCGACTTGTTCAGACCTTCCCTAGGGCGGCTTCTGATCGCACCGCCCGTCCAACGCGGTGAAATGCCATAACCGCGTTTGAACGGTACCGATAAGACCGGGTAGTTCAGCATCCGAGGCAGATACCCCGAAACCTGAAAGTACATTGAGCGAGGCGAGCGCGCAGAGCATCGCATGTTGTCTCATCAGCTAAACGGAGCCGCCCTACGGGCCCAATGCTGAGCCATAGGTTTGTTCAGGAACTTGGCTACTTGCTCCGGTTTACGACTTTATTGCCCAGAACAGCAGAAGAATAGCGCCCTGACGCGCGCTGTTCTGGGTTTGGGGCAGGTTCAAGCGCCGGGGTGCCGCAGGCACGGGAGTGAAGACGGCAAGCGACGCAAGCTGGCAGAGCGTGTGACCGTCAAATAACGGGCACACCCTCGCGCCGTTCCGCTCAAACCCCCAGCCGCTCCCTAACCGCGCGCTTGCCGAGCTTGCGGACCTCGGCAATTCGGGCTAGCTGGGCGGCTCGGGGCTTTGCCTTGCCGTGCTCCCAGTGGTAGACCGTCTGCAGCGAAACGCCCAGCAGCTTGCCCATCTCGGCGGCTGACAGCTCCAGCTTCTTGCGCAGGCTGGCGAAGCCGCCAGAGCGAAAGCGCAGGGCCGCGCCTTGCGACTCGTTCTCTGCGGCAGATGCAGATGCGCTCCTGGACTTCTTGCCCAAGCGGGCGATCAGGCGTTGCTGCTCTGCGAGCCGGCGTTTGAGCGCCGCGATATCGGAGCGGTACTGCGCCGAGGCCTTCTTGAGTTTTTCAATTTCGGCACGCACTTCCTTGCGGGCCAGTCGGGAGATTTCTGCCTTCAGCACACTGGCGAATTGGGCCATGTTTTTTGTTCCGGGAACGATAAAGCACCAAGCATATACCACGGGCCGGCTGGCCCGGGTCGCCGTACCCCCGGGTTAGTACGGACGAGCAATCCCCTAGCGAAAACACGCACGCGCGGCTCTATCATGTGTGTTCGTTGGGTTTTCGTTCACAAAGAGATGCCAAGCGCTACGACACGCTTCCTCTCCACCTTGCAGGAGAGGCCCAATCCCTTGCGCGACCTTGAATGCGCGGCAGCCGCCTACCAGATCGATGACATCCGCCAGGCCATGCTGCGTTGCCTGGAGCCGCCGATCACGGCGCGCTTTCCTCACGTGGAGCGCAGCATCCTCATGGCCTCCAGCCTGCCCGCACTGTGGTTCATGCGGCCTGAACTACTGATGGCCCTTGCGACACACTGCGGTGAACAGGTGGCGCACAACATCGTCGACGACATCTCCGCCATGTTCGACGGTCTGCTGCCCGAAGGCCTGAATTCGCGGCCGGGACCGCAGCGACGCTGAGTTTCGCGCCGCCGGTTTTCCGATTTTTCCGCTTTGTTCGCGGCTGAGAGCTTGCCTCGCTCCACATCACCCTCATGGATCAATAATGTCGCCAATAGTCTTGTTGGCGGACATTTCGGCGGGGTTTTTTCTGTCGTTTCGCTGATTTATTGAAAATAGGCCTAAACCCCTCCTCTTTTCTGCCGTTAACACCGGTACGTAATAGGACAAAAGCCCTCCGACTTCAGGTGCGGGACCCCGGCCCATCATGCAACTACCTCACGACCGAAATGCCATCCGGCCAGCCGGCACGGAGGTAGTGGCGCTTGTCGCCAACCGGGTGATTCCGGTGGCGCCGGTGAATCCGCCGGCGCCGGTGCAGGAAAGTGCCGGGGTGGTGAATGACATCAACCCGGCAGTGCAGGCGCGGGTGAACGAGGCGGCCAAGGCCGACCCGCTGCAGGGCGGGAGCCAGGCGGACAGGGCGGGCCGCGACTGGACGCAGCGCGAGGAAGCCGCGCCCCAGAAAGAAGAGTTTCCGCCCAAGGAGCCCTTGTCCAAGATGCTGATTGACCACATGGCTGCGGTCTGGGGTGCCAGTGCGCGCGTGGTCGAGATCTGGCTGCAGAACAATCCTTCGCAGAACCGCGCGGGCAATCCGCAGGTGCTGGTCCAGTTGCAGGCGGCCAGCCGCCAGGTGGACCCGATGGCTGCGCCGGGCACGATAACCAAGGAATCCCTCACCTACTCGCCCACCCAGATTCGCAAGACGGAGAAGCCGGAGTAAGCGGACGCAGCCCGGGATAATCGGGGCCATGCATCACCAGACCGCCCTCGTCCTGTTCTCCGGCGGGCAGGACTCCACCACCTGCCTGGCCCACGCGCTCCAGTCCTACGCGCGCGTCGAAACCATCGGTTTTGACTACCACCAGCGCCACCGCGTGGAGCTGGAAGCGCGACTGAAGGTGCTGAACGAAATTCGCCGTCAGTTCCCGCAGTGGGAGGGCAAGCTGGGGCAGGACCATACCCTGGACCTCGCCGTGCTAGGCGCCGTGAGCGAGACCTCACTCACGCGCGAGACAGCATTCCGGATGGAGGCCAGCGGTCTGCCCAACACCTTTGTGCCAGGGCGCAACCTGCTTTTCCTCACCCTGGCCGCCACCGTGGCCTACCGGCGCGACCTGCAGGTCATCGTGACTGGCGTATGCGAGACTGACTTCTCTGGTTATCCGGATTGCCGTGACGACACGATGAAGGCCATGCAGCTCGCACTGTCGTTGGGCATGGACAAGCGCTACCTCATCGAGACGCCGCTGATGTGGATCGACAAGGCCGAGACCTGGCGCCTGGCCGAGCGTCTGGGTGGCGCGAGCCTGGTCGACCTGATCGTCGAGCACACCCACACCTGCTACCTGGGAGATCGAACGCATCGCCACGCCTGGGGCTATGGCTGTGCCCAGTGCCCGGCCTGCGAGCTGCGCGCGCGCGGGTGGGAAGGCTACCGCGCAGGGTTTGCTCCAAAACAAATAGGTTGACTGGGGACGGGGTTTGGTCGCGGAACGCCGTGGAATCGGCTCGGCCGCGCCCCTGGCGTTGACCTCTCCTAAGGGGGGGTGCGTGGCGAACGTAGGGAGCGAAGCCTGGGGCAGTTATGCCTGTCTTAGCTGAAACAGTGCCACGGTCTCGTCGCTGCGCTTCTCCAGCGTCCAGCTATGGCTGTGGAAGGTGGCCACCGTGTGCCGGTGCGCTATTGAAACAATAGCACCGTTGCGCGATTTCACCAAAGCCATCAGCTTGGCGTAGAGCGTCTTTTCGGCTTCCTCGTCCAGCGCGCTGGTGGCCTCGTCGGCGAAGATCCATGTGGGCCTCTTAAGGAAGACGCGCGCCAGGGCCAGGCGCTGCTGCTCGCCACCCGAGAGCTTCTGGCCCCAGGCGTCGGTCACGTCGAGCTGGTCGACGAGATGGGGCAGCAGGGCGTCGCGCAGGGCCTGCTTGAGGGTTTCGTCGTCGTACTTCTCCGACGGCTCGGGGTAGGCCAGCGCGTCGCGCAGTGCAGCATTGGGGAAGTAAGGGCGCTGCGGGATGAACATGCTGGACTCAGGCAGGGCCACACGGCCTGAGGCCAGCGGCCAGATGCCCGCCAGCGCGCGAAACAGCGTGGACTTGCCGCTACCCGAGGGCCCGCGGAGCAGGATGCTGTCGCCCGGCCGCACCCGCAGCGCGGTGTTTGCGAGCAGGCGGTTGCCTGTGGGGAGATCCAGCGAGAGATCGCTGGCCTGCAGGCCGCCACCGTTGGCGCACTCGCGTTCCATGGGCACTTTGTGGCTGGCCTTCTGGATGGCAGATTCAAAATGCGTGAGGCGGTCGGTCGTGGCGCGCCAGGCGGCGATGGCGTCGTAGTTGTCGATGAACCACGAAAGCGAGTCCTGCACGCGATTGAACGCCGAGGCGATCTGCATCAGCGTGCCGAGCTGGATGGCGCCGCTGAAGAAGCGCGGCGCGGCCACGATGAAGGGAAAGACGGTGGAGGCCTGGCTGAAGGTGGCCGTGAACATGGTCAGGCGTTTCTGTGCGTCGATGAGCTTGAGGTAGTTGCCCAGCACATGGCCCAGGCGCAGGTCGAGCTGCTTGTATTCCACCTTCTCCCCCCGGTCCAGCGCAATGGCTTCGCTGTACTCCCGCACGCGCACCAGGTTGTGGCGGAAATCGGCTTCGCGCCGCTGCTGCTCGTAGTTCAGCGGGATGAGGCGGCGTCCGACGTAATGCGTGAGCACGGTGCCCAGCGCGCAGTAGAGGATGGCCACCCACAGCATGAAACCCGGAATGGCGAACTCGCTTTCACCCCAGGAGAAGCTGAATTCGCCACTCAGCGTCCAGAGAATGCCGACAAAGCTCGCGAGCGTGACCACGGCATTCAGCAGGCCCATGCTTAGGCCCACGGTGGCGGTGGTGAAGAGCTTGAGGTCTTCCTGCATGCGCTGGTCCGGGTTGTCGGGGGACTGGTCCGGCGCAAGCTTGGCGTAGCGCGTGAGCTCCAGGTGGTAGTAGACCTGGTGGTCCAGCCAGCGTTGCATGGTGTTGCGCGTCATCCAGGCGCGCCAGCCCATCTCGAGGTGCTGGGTCAGGTAAAAACGGTAGACGGCAATGATGATGTAGATGAAAGCCAGCACCGTGTAGCGCACGAGCTGCTCAATGAAGACGGGGTAATTGCGTTCCTGCAGCGCGTCGTAGAAGTAGCGATTCCATTCGTTGAACATCACCAACGTGTAGACGAAGGCCAGGTTCAGCGCCACGATGGCAGCCAGCAGGCTGCGTGCCTTCCACTTCTCTTCCGACCGGAAGTAGGGCAGGGCGAGGGCCCGGACACGTCCGAGGAAGTCCTTGAAATCGATCGCTTTCTTTATCAGGGACATAGGCAGGTTTTGCGTAGGGGGAAAGTGTTCAGGGGTTGGCCACGCCGCTGGCCACATGCCCGGCCGGCACGTGCCGCGCGGCCGATTCAATGTGGCCAGTCTGGTCGTCAAAGAAAAAGTCGGGCTCGAACTCGCGCAGGAACTCGCCCTTGGGCAGTCCACCAAGGAACATGGCCTCGTCGACTTCGATGCTCCAGTCCATCAGCGTGCGGATGGCGCGCTCGTGGGCCGGCGCGCTGCGCGCGGTGACCAGTGCGGTGCGGATGCGCATGGTGGGCGTGCCCTCCTGCTGCAGCCGGTGCAGCGCGGCCAGCAATGGCTTGAAAGGGCCATCGGGCAGGGGCTGATGCGCCTTGTCGCGTTCGTGTTGCTGGAAGGCGGGCAGGCCCGAGGAACGGAAAACGCGTTCTGCCTCGTCGCCGAAAAGCACGGCATCGCCGTCGAAGGCGATGCGCACCTCATTCGGGTGGTTGTCCTGCGCCCGGGCGGAGTGCGTTGCCACCGTGGCAGCAGGAAAGCCCTGGGCCAGTGCGGCGCGCACGTCCTGGGGGTTGGCAGAAAGGAAAAGGTTGGCGTGCAGGGGCTTGAGGTAGCGCCAGGGCGATTGGCCGCGTGTGAAGCTGCCGCGCTCGATGGGCAGGCCGTAATGCTGGGCCGAGCGGAACACGCGCATGCCCGAGACCGGGTCATTGCGCGAGAGGATGACGACCTCGACACGCTGTGCCTTTGCGTCGTTGAAGGCCAGCAGCTTCCTGACCATGGAAAACGCCACTCCGGGCTTGGCGGGAACGTCCAGCTTGTCCAGCTGCAGCTTCATGTAGGCGCGGTCCTTGTGGGGACCCTGGCCGTGCTCGAAGACCTCGTTCTCCTCTTCGAAGTCGAACAGGGCCCGGGAGGAAATGGCGACGACGAGCTTGCCGTCCAGTGTTGCGCCCATGGGATCTCCCTCGGTGTTGGGGCCCGCTCTCAGGCCCAGGCGTCGATCAGAGGCTCCGCCTGCTCGATCAGGAACTTCTTGAAGGATTGAGAGGCGGGCGAGAGCTTCTTCTGGCTCAGGTGGGTGACGTACCACTTGCCTACAATCGGCATGCCGCTGATATCGAGCTGGGCCACGTGACCCGAGGCCAGCTCGTGACGCACGGTGCGCAACGACAGGAAGCTCAGGCCCATGCCAGCCATGACCGCCTGCTTGATGGTCTCGTTGCTGGGCATCTCCATGGCGATCTTGACCGGGAACTCGTACTGCTCGAATAGTCGCTGCATGGCCGCCCGCGTGCCCGAGCCATGTTCACGCACGACGAAGGGGTAGTCCTTGACCATGTCGAAGGCCATGCGCTTGCGCCGCACGAGAGGGTGGTCGGGCGGCGCGATGATGCCCAGCGGGTTGGTGGCGAAGGGGGTGGCCTCGCAGTCGAGGTTGGCAGGGGCGCGGCCCATGATCACCAGGTCCAGCTCGTTGCGCTGGAGCATGCCGAGGATGTTGTCGCGGTTGTCGATGCGCAGCGCGATGTCGATGCCCGGCATCAGCTTGGCAAAGCGCACCAGCAGCATGGGTACAAAGTACTTGGCTGTGCTGACGATGCCCAGCTCGATGCGGCCCTTCTTGGCGCCCACATGCTCCGCCATGCTGGCTTCGAGGTCCTTGAGCTTGCCGATGGCTGCGATCGCGTGGACCAGGAATTCCTGGCCCGCGTGCGTGAGCTGGATGTTGCGCCCCACGGGCTCGATCAGCGCCAGGCCGAAGGCTTCCTCCAGCTGCCGGATCTGCATCGACACGGCCGGTTGGGTCACGAAGAGGCGCTCTGCCGCGCGCGAAACGGATTTTTCACGCGCGACTTCGATGAAGGTCTGCAGCTGCTTGAGGGTGTAGTTGCGCACAATCAGGCATTCCTGATGTTTTTCTTCGTCGGGATTCTATGTCCTGATGAATCGAGCCTTTATTCGGGCAGGACGATGCCGTACAGGCTGATGTGGCGGCCGAACTGATCAGCCAGGAACTGTTCGCCTCGCTCCAGAATGAAGTAACGCAGCGCCTCGGCCGCCGGTGAAAGCAGCTTAGACAGGGTGTGCACCACGTTCCAGGCCCGCACCACCGGGCTGCCTTCAATGTCCACCACGACCAGCAGTTTGTTGTCCAGCTCCAGGCCGATGGTGTGCAGCGACAGAAATCCCACGCCCATGCCGGCCATAACGGCCTGCTTGATGGTCTCGTTGCTCGACATCTCCATGGTGTCGGGATGTTCGAAGTTGTGTTCGCGCACGAAGTGGTCCAGCGCGGCGCGCGTGCCCGAGCCCTCTTCGCGCAGGATCAGCTTGTAGGCCAGCAGCGTCTGCAAGGGCGGATGGCCGCGGTTCAGCAGCGGGTGGCCCGGTGGCGCCACGAAGACATGGGGATGGGCGGCAAAGGGTTCGGCGCGAGTGGCCATTTCCCTGGGCGGGCGGCCCATGATGGCGATGTCGACCTCGTTGGCCTGCAGCATGCGCACCAGCTGGTCGCGGTTGCTGACGACGAGGCGGATGTCGATGCCCGGGTGCTCGGCCTGGAAGCCGGCCAGCAGGCGTGGCAGAAAGTACTCGGCCGTACTGACCATGCCGATGGTCAGGGTGCCGATTTCCAGTTTCTGCAACCGGGCCACGGCGTCTTCCGCATCCTTGAGCGTGGCAAGGATGCGACGCGCGTAAACCAGCATGTACTCCCCCGCCAGGGTCAGCGCCACCTGGCGACCCTTGCGCTCAAACAGCGGCATGCCCACGTGGCTCTCCAGCTCCTTTACCTGCATAGTTACGGCTGGCGGGCTCAGGTGCAGGTGCTGCGCGGCCTTGCTGAAGCTGAGCTGCCGCGCCACCTCGCTAAAAACCCGAAGCTGCCGGAACGTGGCGTTTTTCATTAAGTATTTACTTAAGTGTTATGTAATAAATATTGAATTTACCTTATTTCAAGGTGTTTTTATAGTCGGCATAGGCCCACCAGGCCGCCCCCCAACGACCTACGAGGTACACCATGAGCGATCCCAAGTTGCAAGCCCTGATCTTTGATGTCGACGGCACGCTGGCTGACACCGAGGACCTCCATCGCGAGTCCTTCAACCACGCGTTCAGCGAACTCGGCCTCGACTGGCACTGGGACTCGGCCCTCTACACCGACCTGCTTGACATCTCTGGCGGTTGGGGCCGGCTGCAGCACTACTGGCAGCAACGCAAGCCGGATGTGCGAGCCATCGATGCGCACGCCATGCAGCACACGATTACCCGCATCCACGAACTCAAGAGCGCCCGTTACGAAGCGGCCATCCAGGACGGGGCCGTCGGTCTTCGTCCAGGTGTGCTGGAGTTGTTTGACGAGGCGGCCACGGCGGGCGTGCAACTGGCCATCGCCACGACCACCTCGCCGGTCAATATTGCCGCGCTGCTGCGCCGTGCTATGGGGCCGGGCTGGCGCCATTCCTTCGTCGCCATTGGCGACGGCTCGAGCGCGCCGCTCAAGAAGCCCCATCCCATGGTCTACCAGCAGATCCTGCAACTGATGTCGCTGGACCCGAGCGCGTGCCTGGCCTTTGAGGATTCGGGCAATGGCCTCAAGGCCGCGACGCTGGCCGGCCTGGCCACGGTGATCACGCCCACGCCCTACACCCGCCAGCATGATTTCAGCCGTGCCCTGCAGGTCCTGCCCGACCTGGGCGGAATACGCCTGGCGCAACTGGCGCAGTGGCACCAGGCGCACTGGGCTGGCGAGCGTCTGCTGGCCGTAGAGATTTGAGGCGTACCATGGCATTCATGAGCCTGAGTCAGCCACCTGTCGCATCCGAGGCAACGCCGGCGTGGCCGCCGGCTGACGGGCTGGCCGTCCACAATGCCACGCCATGGGACTTCAGCGACAGCATGCGCAAGGATGCGGCCGGCTCGGCTTCATTGGCAGGCGCTGCGCTCTCCAAGCCCCTTGATGCGGCCGGTCCTTCGCTTTTTGCCCCGCGCGACCTCTTGCGTTGCTGACGTCGCGGACCTACTGCCTTCTGGAGAGCCGCGCTCCGTGTCCGAACGTCATCCCATCATCGCCATCACCGGCTCGTCTGGCGCCGGCACATCCACGGTCACGCGCACGTTTGCCAACATCTTCCGGCGTGAGGGGGTGAAGGCGGCCATCGTCGAGGGCGACAGCTTCCATCGTTACGACCGTGCCGAGATGGAACGGCGCGCTGTCGAGGCAGAGCAGGCCGGTAACCAGCACTTAAGCCATTTCGGGCCTGAATCCAATCTGTTTGCCGAACTGGAAGACCTGTTCCGTCGCTACAGCGAGTCGGGGCAGGGGCGCCGGCGTCGTTATCTCCATCATGAGGCCGACGCTGCCGAGCAAGGCCAGGCGTCCGGCACCTTCACGCCGTGGGAGGACTTGCCCGTTGATACCGACATACTGTTTTACGAAGGGCTGCACGGTGCCCTGGTCACGCCGGAGCACAACATCGCCCAGTACCCGGACCTGCGCATAGGCGTGGTACCCGTGATCAACCTCGAGTGGATCCAGAAGCTCTGGCGCGACAAGCACCAGCGTGGCTACAGCACCGAGGCGGTGACCGACACCATCTTGCGGCGCATGCCCGACTACGTGGACTACATCGTCCCGCAGTTCTCCAACACGCATGTGAACTTCCAGCGGGTTCCGGTGGTGGACACGTCCAACCCCTTCATCGCCCGTGACATTCCGTCGGCCGACGAGAGCATGGTGGTCATCCGGTTTGCCAATCCCAAGGGGATCGACTTCCCCTACCTGCTCAACATGATCGACCAGTCGTGGATGAGCCGGGCCAACACCATCGTCATCCCCGGCGGCAAGATGGAGCTGGCCATGCAGTTGATCTTCACACCCTTTGTCTGGCGCATGATCGAGCGCCGCCGCCGCGTGCTGGGAGAGGCCTGAGCGCGGCTGACGCGCGCCGAGCGACGGCTCGCTCCCGGGGCCGGGCGCTGCGCCGAACTTCTGAAGCAGGCGCGTGGACTTCTCCACCTTCTGGACCAGCCGCTCGTCGTCGCCCGCCCCCTGCACCGCCGCGATCACGGTACAGGCCATCGTGCGATAGAAGGTCTTGCCCATGGCCTCGCGCGCCGTCTACATCTGCAGCGCCACGTCTTCGCAGCTGCGGTTTGCCTGGATCATCTCCGTGAGACCGCGCGCCTGGCCCTTGATGCGCCGCAGGCCGTTGATCACATCCTTCTGGTGTTCTGCTCGGTCGCTCGTGTTGGGCTTGGGGGAGGAGGGGCCCGCGGCGGGCTTTCGTGGCATGGCGTCAGTCATGAGAGGAAAGTGAGCTTTCGGGTGTGCAAGATTGGCGCGAACGCATGCTGCTGCGACAGGGCCCTTGCGCATCGCGTATCAACTGCCATCCGCAATTCGCCGATGGTAGCCAGGCCGTTACACGGCCCGCGTCGGGCATCGTCAGCGCCCCCTGCGCGTCAGGCGGGTCGGGCAGGCCACAAGTGCCCATGAGCCTTCGCGTAGCTCGGACTCTGTGTAACTACCCGAGGTAGTCTCGAATCTTGATATATTGGTGTATTCGGATATTTGGATGTAAAAAATGATCGACGTTCAAGCTTTGGAAGGTGCAGAGACCGGCCGGGGCGCCTGGTCCTTCCCAGCGGCAAGCCAAGGCAGGAGGATGTGATGCAGGACGCGAGTCGCTCGGGCAGGGTTCGCAAGGCCCCTGAGAGTTTTCTGAACCGCGACGGCATCAGGGCCGTCTTCGCGCAGGCCAAGGCCGATCGCCGCAGTTTCATCCGTAGCGCCTTTGCCGCTGCGGCTGGCATGGCGGGAGCGGGCGCGCTGGCCCAGAGCAATCCGGTCCCGGCCGAGGGCGGGGACCCCAACATCCTGAACCTGCCCGAGCACAGCAGGGGCCTGGGCCAGGGCGTGGCGGTCGAAGGCTATGGCAAGCCGTCCAGATTTGAGGCTAACGTCCAGCGGCGCCAGAGCCCGGGCCTGACTCAGACCACCCAGGCCTCGGTATCCTTCGCGCCGCTGCAGTCGCTGTTTGGCATCGTCACGCCCAGCGGCCTGCACTTCGAGCGCCATCACCAGGGCTGGTGGGACGTGGACCCGTCCAGGCATCGCCTGATGATCAATGGCCTCGTCAAGGCCGCCAAGGTCTTCACTGTGGACGAGATCATGCGTCTGCCCTCGGTGTCGCGATTCCATTTCATCGAATGCGGCGCCAACACCGGTATGGAGTGGGGCAATGTAGCCGTGCCTACGGTGCAGTACACCCACGGCATGATCTCCTGCAGCGAGTTCACCGGCGTGCCGCTGGTGACGCTGCTCGAAATGGCTGGCGCTGATTTCAAGAAGGGCCGGTTCGTGCTCGCTGAAGGGGCCGACGGCTCTTCGATGACCCGCACCATCCCTATGGACCTCATCAAGTCCGGCGAGGTCACCGTGGCCTACGGTCAGAACGGCGAGATGCTGCGTCCCGAGCAGGGCTACCCGCTGCGCCTCGTGGTGCCGGGCGTGCAGGGCGTGAGTTGGGTCAAGTACCTGCGTCGGATTGAAGTGGGTGACATGCCCTGGGCGGCCAAGGACGAGGCGGTCCACTACATCGACCTCATGCCCGACGGCCTGCACCGCCAGTACAGCGGCATTCAGGAGTGCAAGAGTGTGGTGACCACGCCGTCGGGCGGTCAGGTGCTGCTGGATAAGGGCTTTTACAACATCTCGGGCCTGGCCTGGTCTGGCCGCGGCAAGGTCAAGGCGGTGGATGTGTCGGTCGACGGTGGCCGCAACTGGCGCCGCGCGCGTCTCGAGACACCCGTGCTATCAAAGGCGCTGACGCGTTTCAACATCGACTGGGTGTGGGACGGCAAGCCCGCGATCATCCAGAGTCGTGCGACGGACGACACGGGCTATGTGCAGCCCACCTACAAGCAGCTGCGCACCGTCCGAGGGACGCGTTCGATCTATCACAACAATGCCATCCAGTCGTGGCTCGTTCAGGACAGCGGCGAGGTGAAAAATGTCCAGGTTTCTTGACGTTGCCCTCGCAACCGCGCTGCTGGCTGCGGCACTTGTCGCGCAGGCCCAGAGTGCGAGGTACCCGGGAATCGGCCGCGACGCAACCCCGAAGGAAGTGGCCGCCTGGGACATTGATGTACGCCCCGACTTCAAGGGCCTGCCTGCAGGGGCGGGCAGCGTCGCCAGGGGCCAGGAGGTTTGGGAGGCCAAGTGCGCCCATTGCCACGGTATCTTTGGTGAATCGGGAGAAGTGTTCAACCCTCTGATCGGTGGTACCACTGCCGAGGACATCCGCACCGGCCGCGTTGCCAATCTGCGACGCACCGACTACCCAGGCCGGACCACGCTGATGAAGGTGCCCACGGTCTCCACGTTGTGGGACTACATCAACCGGGCCATGCCCTGGAATGTACCCAAGTCGCTGAGCACCGAGGAGGTTTACGCGGTAACTGCCTTCATGCTCAACCTCGGCGGTATCGTGTCCGACAACTTTGTGTTGTCGGACCAGAACATTGCCGATGTGCAACAGCGCATGCCCAACCGTCATGGCATGACCCTGGACCACGCCCTCTGGCCGGGTAAGGAGTTCGGCAACGGTGGCCGCAAGCCGGATACGAAGAACGTCGCCTGCATGAAGGACTGCGTGACCCCCGCCAAGGTGTCTTCCTATCTGCCCGACTATGCGCGCGATGCCCATGGAAACCTGGCCGATCAGAATCGCCTCGTGGGTCCGCAGCGCGGCGCCGATACCACCAAGCCCGGGCCTAAAGGGATGGGCTCTGCTGCCGCCGTTGTGTCCGCAGCGCCACCCGCCAAAGCCGAGGCGAGGCCCTCAGCAAAGGCTGAAGGTGGCGTTGCCAAGGCCGTACAGGCCCTGCTGTCCAAGTACAGTTGCACCGCCTGCCACGCCATGGACAAGAAGATGGTCGGCCCGAGCTTCAAGGACATTGCCAGCAAGCATGCGGGCAAGGCGGACTATCTGGCCGACAAGATCAGGAATGGCGGCTCGGGCGTCTGGGGTCCCATCCCCATGCCGTCGCAGGCGCTGAGCGAGGCGCAGGCCCGCACCATCGCGGTCTGGCTGGCGAGCGGAGCGGACAGGTGAGGGTTGGGGTAAAAAAGGGTTACTGGGAAAAACACCAACCGTTCAGGGAAATTTTCTAAATTAGCATGGACTTATTCAAGGAGCATCACATGCAAACTCGTCGCGAGACACTGAAACAGAGCGCCGTTGTGGCTGGGCTGCTGGCCTCCACCGGGCTGTACCCGCTGCAAGCGGCGGCCTATGAAACCGCAGCCTTCAATGCCAAGACCCCCGCCGATGTGGTCAAGGCCCTGGGTGCCAGCGCCCTTGTGGAGAGCAAGGACGTGATCGTGGGCGGACCAGACATTGCCGAGAACGGCGCGGTGGTACCGCTTTCGGCCAGCACCACGCTACCTGGCGTCAAGCGGATGCTCATCCTCGTCGAGAAGAATCCGTCGGCGATGGTAGCCCTTTTCAACGTGAGCGATGCGGTCGAAGCCAACTTCGCAACCCGCGCCAAGATGGGGCAGTCTTCCGATGTGTACGCCGTGGCCATCATGAACGACGGCAAGGCCCTCTTCGCGAAGAAGGAAGTCAAGGTTACGCTGGGCGGTTGCGGCGGCTGACGCCTCCGAGCAGCAAAGATACACATACCTTCAGGAGTATTCATATGTCAGATCCGATGCGTATTCGCGCGCAAGCCACTGGCGACAAGGCCACCGTGCGCGTCCTCATGAGCCATGAAATGGAAACCGGTCAACGCAAGGACTCGGCGGGCAACACGGTGCCGGCCTGGTTCATCAGCGATGTGACCGCCTCGCTCAACGGCAAGGTCGTCTTGACCGCTGAATGGGGCCCAGCCGTTTCCAAGAACCCCTTCATGCAGTTTTCCGTGAAGGGCGCCAAGGCAGGCGACAAGGTCACCGTGAGCTGGAAGGACAACAAAGGCGCCACCCGCACCGACGAGGCCACGGTGTCCTGAGCGGGCGCATGCTCAGCACCGATGGAGGAGGACGCGGGTCCTTCTCCATTTTTTTACCCCGACAACACCCGACGAGGAGATACCCATGAAGCGTTGGACCCTGGCCCTGGCGGCCACGCTGGTTGGCAGCACGGCGATGGCGCAAAAGTCGACCGCCGACGGCATCGCCGAATACCGCAAGATGCTGGCCGATGGCAACCCGGCCGAGCTGTTCGAAGCCAAGGGCGAAGAGCTCTGGAAGCAAAAGCGCGGTCCAAAGAACGTTTCGCTGGAGAAATGCGATCTTGGCAAGGGGCCGGGCGTGGTCAAGGGGGCTTTCGTGGAGTTGCCCCGTTACTTCGAGGACACCAGGCGAGTGCAGGATCTGGAGTCGCGCCTGCTGACCTGCATGGAGACCTTGCAGGGATACAACGCCGCAGAGATCGCCCGCATGCCATTCGGCCGCAGCGAGCAGAACAACGTGACGGCGCTGGCGACCTGGATCGCCGCCGAGTCGCGCGGCATGAAGTTCAACCTGCCTTACCGCACCAGTGAAGAGAAGGTGCTGTACGAGGTGGGCAAGCGCATTTTCTTCCTGCGTGGTGGTACGCACGACTTCGCCTGTGCCTCCTGCCATAGCGAGGACGGCAAGCGCATACGGCTGCAGGATCTGCCCAACCTAACCAAGAATCCGGGTGATGGCGTCGGCTTTGCCGCCTGGCCGGCCTACCGCGTTTCGAATGGTCAGATGTGGAGCATGCAGCTACGCCTGAACGACTGCTACCGCCAGCAGCGTTTCCCCTATCCGCATTTTGGCAGCGACGCCACCATCGCTCTCGGGGTGTACATGGGTGTGAACGCCAAGGGCGCCGAGAGTATTGCGCCAGCCATCAAGCGCTGAAGTCCGAGGAGAGATAACATGAACAAGCAGATCAAGTACCTGGCCCTGGGCATCAGCACCGCCACCTTGCTGGCTGCGGGTTGCTCCACGCTGCCCAGCAGCACCGAACTCGACAAGATCACCGCCGATATCATGAAGGCGTCGTTCCGCGACGAGGGGCAGGCCAAGGTGGACCGCCTTGAGCTCGATAACGCCAACCTGGAATGCCTGAAGGCCGACGTAGCCGGCAAGCCGTTGGACGAGAAGATCGCCAAGGCGATCGAGGCCGCCAACTTCGCCACGATCAAGTGGCCTGCGGGCGGTCACTACATCGGCGACTGGAGGCAGGGCGAACGCATTGCCCAGAGCGGCCGTGGCATGACCTGGACGGACGCCGCCGGCAGCGAGAACGGCGGCAACTGCTACAACTGCCACCAGATCAGCAAGGAGGAAATCTCCTTCGGTACGCTGGGCCCGAGCCTCTACAACTACGGCAAGCTCCGCGGGGTAAACAATCTCTACGCTCCCGAGTCGGCCGCCATTGTGCAGTACACCTGGGGCAAGATCTGGAACGCGCGCGCCTACAACGCCTGCTCGCAGATGCCCCGTGCGGGTCACAAGGGAGTGCTCACCGAACAGCAGGTGCGCCACGTCATGGCGCTGCTGCTCGACCCGAACTCCCCGGTGAACAAGTAAAAGTATCACCGTCGACCCGGGTACGCCCGGGTCTTTTTTCTTCAATGAAATAAGTGAATGCGGAATCATGAATCTTTCCAAGCGTGAATTCATGCAGGTGCTGGGTGCAGGCACCATGGCTGGTATGGGTCTGGGCGCCTACGCCGAGGCTGACGCAGCCACGGCCGCCCGGGGGCTGTACGAGATTCCGAGGTTCGGCAATGTGTCCTTCCTGCACATGACCGACTGCCACGCGCAGCTCAAGCCCATCTACTTCCGTGAGCCCAGCGTCAACCTGGGCACAGGCAGCATGAAGGGCAAGCTGCCACACCTCGTCGCTGAGAACCTGCTCAAGGTGGCCCAGGTGCGCCCGGGTACGGCCGAGGCCCACGCGCTGACCTGTCTTGACTTCGAGAAGGCCGCACGGCGCTACGGCAAGGTGGGCGGCTTCGCGCACCTCGCCACCCTGGTCAAGCGACTGAAGGTCAGCCGCCCGGGCTCGCTGCTGCTCGATGGCGGTGACACGTGGCAGGGCAGCGCCACCTCGCTGTGGACCAACGCCCAGGACATGGTCGACGCCTGCAAGCTGTTGGGCGTGGACGTGATGACCGGCCACTGGGAGTTCACCTATGGCATGGAGCGCGTGAAGGAAATCATCGAAAAGGACTTTGCCGGCGAGGTCGATTTCGTGGCTCATAACGTCACCACCACGGACTTTGGTGACCCTGTATTCAAGCCCTACGTGATCCGCGAGATCAATGGCGTGCCCTGCGCCATCATCGGCCAGGCTTTCCCCTACACGCCCATTGCCAACCCGCGTTACATGGTGGCCGACTGGTCCTTCGGCATCCAGGACGAGAACCTGCAGAAGATGGTGGACCAAGCGCGCGGCAAGGGCGCGCGCGTCGTGGTCGTCCTCTCGCACAATGGCATGGACGTGGACTTGAAGATGGCCAGTCGCGTGAGCGGCATCGACGCCATCCTGGGCGGCCACACCCACGACGGCATGCCCGTGGCCACGCTGGTTGGCAACAAGGGCGGCAAGACCATCGTCACCAACGCCGGCTCCAACGGCAAGTTCCTCGGGGTACTGGACTTCGAGGTCAAGGGCAAAGAGATCACGGACTTCCGCTACAGGCTCCTGCCCGTGTTCTCCAACATGCTGCCTGCCGACAAAGAGATGGACACACTGATCACCCGCATCCGTGCGCCCTACGAAGCCAAGCTTGGCGAGGTGCTGGCGGTGACCGAGGGCACGCTGTACCGTCGAGGCAACTTCAATGGCACCGGTGACCAGTTGCTGCTCGACGCCATGCTCGACGTGCAGGGCGCGCAGATCGCCTTCTCCCCGGGGTTCCGCTGGGGTACCAGCCTGCTGCCGGGCCAAGCCATCACCCGTGAGTGGCTAATGGACATGACGGCCACCACCTACTCCTACGCCACGGTGTCACAGATGAGTGGCATCATGATCAAGACGGTCCTGGAAGACGTTTGCGATAACCTGTTCAATCCTGATCCTTATTACCAGCAGGGCGGCGACATGGTGCGCGTGGGCGGCCTATCCTACACCTGCAACCCGGTGGCTGGCATGGGCAGGCGCATCGACAACATGCGTCTAAACGGCAAACTGATTGAGGCCGACAAGAGCTACACGGTGGCCGGCTGGGCGCCGGTGGCCGAAGAAGCACGCAGCGCTGGCAACAAGCCTATCTGGGATGTGGTGGAGGCCTGGCTCAAGGCGCGTGGCGGCAAGGTCAGCGCCCGCAAGCTCAACAGCCCGAAAATCGAGGGCGTGTTGCCAAATCCGGGTTACGTCGCGCGCTGAGCTTCGCCATAGGCGGTGCAGGGCGTGGAGATGTCGCGCACTTCCAACCCAGGGTGAGTCCGGCGGTGCGGCAGGTCTCAAGCTGGGCCAGAATGAGGGCCATGCTGCGTCATGCCATTTTTTCCCCCAGCGCTTTTTTCCTCTGCGTCTGTGTGTTGCTCGCCGGCTGCACCTCGTTGCTGCCCAAGTCCGCCAACCGGACGAGTACGTTTGAGAGTTACGAGGCAGCCCAGGCCGCCCTGCTGGCTCTGGAGCCCAATAAAAAGCCGGCGAGCAGACCTTGAGGCATCCGGCTTTACGAGCGAACAGCATCCCAACACACTGACCCTCAACCAGCCCGATGTAGCCCGACGTTTCCTGCCCAGCGGCATGCTCAGGCGGGAAGACCTGGCGCCCGGCATACGCAGCTGCCTGGAGGCAGGCGATGCCTGCCGGGGCCTGGAGATCGTCGGGTCCAATATCGAGAAACAGCGCCTGGGGAGTTTCTGGTCCGATTTTTTCGCGTTCCGGCGCGAGACGCGAACCACCGGCTGGCGCTTTACCGCCGTGGTCCTGTTGGTTGACGATGTGGTGGTCTACCGCGCCTGGAGCGGCCAACCGGCGGTGAAAGAAGTGGAGGTGGCGCGCAACCCCCTGGGGCCACTGCAGAATTTCGGCCCCGCCATCGCGCGGGATGCCACGCGCCAGTGACCACCCGCTGCTTTGCGGCCCACTGGCGCCCCCGACAGGAATCGAACCTGTATCTAGCGCTTAGGAGGCGCTCGTTCTATCCATTGAACTACGGCGGCTGAGCAGACGGCATTGTAAATCCCGCCCATCGCGTCTTCAGCCCTGCCCTCGGTCATCGTCCTGACGCAGCTTGCTCACCACCCAGCAGGCGATGGCAATCATCAGGATGGCGCCGCTCTCGTACAGCAGGATGGAAGGATCGCCTTCCTTGCCCTGCAGGATGATCAGCCGGCTCAACGCGGTCATCGCGATGAAGAGCGGAATGGTGATGGGAATGCGGTGGCTGCTGTAGAAGGCGCCGAGCATGCCCAGCACCTCGGCGTAAATGAACATCAGCAGCAGGTCCTTGAGTTCGACCCGCTGGTTCTCGATCACCACTGCAATTTCCTGCAGCATGGCGACCACCGTGAAGATCGCAATCACGACAAGAAAAACCTTCTCGGTGACATCGATGGAACGCTTGACGTTCATTCTGGCCTCCAGAAACTGGACGGGTCGGGGAACACCGGGGCAGCGCCCCCGGGTGAACGGATGACGCTATTTTGTCAGCAGCCGCATGGCTTCCTCGATCCCCTTGATGGTCAACGGGTACATACGCTGGTTCATCAGCTGCTGCATGATGCTGATGCTCTGGCGGTATTGCCAGACGCCCTGCGGTTCGGGGTTGATCCAGACAAATTTGGGGAAGGCGCTGGTGAGGCGCTGCAGCCACTCGGCGCCAGCTTCCTCGTTGTTGTACTCCACGCTGCCGCCGGGCTGCAGGATTTCGTAGGGGCTCATGGTGGCGTCCCCCACGAAGATGAGCTTGTAGTCCTTGTTGTACTTACGGATGATGTCCCAGGTCGCAAATTTCTCGCTGTAGCGACGCCGGTTGTTCTTCCACATGAAGTCATAGACGCAGTTGTGGAAGTAGTAGAACTCCAGGTGCTTGAACTCGGTCTTGGTGGCGCTGAAGAGCTCCTCCACGCGCGCAATGTGCTCGTCCATGGTGCCCCCCACATCCATGAGCAGCAGCACCTTGACGTTGTTGTGTCGCTCGGGCCGCATGCGGATGTCGAGGTAGCCGGCGTTCTCGGCGGTCTTGCGGATGGTGTCGTCCAGGTCCAGCTCGTCCTCGTGCCCCTCGCGCGCAAAGCGACGCAGCCGGCGCAGCGCGACCTTGATATTGCGCGTGCCCAGCTCCTGGGTGTCGTCGTAATCCTTGTAGGCGCGCTGATCCCAGACTTTCACAGCGCTCTTGTTGCGACTTTTCTCCTGCCCTATGCGGATGCCCTGGGGGTTGTAGCCATTGGCCCCGAAGGGGCTGGTTCCGCCGGTGCCGATCCACTTGTCCCCGCCCTCATGGCGCTCCTTCTGTTCCTCGAAGCGCTTTCTCAGCGTTTCCATGAGCTCGTCCCAGCCCATCTTTTCGATGGCAGCCTTCTCCTCGGGGCTGAGGTTGAGCTCCAGGTTCTTGCGCAGCCATTCCAGCGGGATATCCCGCGTGAAATCAGCCAGCAGCTCAACGCCCTTGAAGTAGGCGGCAAAGGCGCGGTCGAACTTGTCGTAGTGCTTCTCATCCTTCACCAGGGCGGTGCGGCTCAGGTAATAGAAATCGTCAACCGAGTAGCCGCTCTCGTCCTCGGGTGAGACCTTGGGCCCTACCACGCCTTCCTTGAGTGCTTCAAGCAGGGTCAGGTATTCCTTGACAGAGACCGGCAGTTTCGCGGCGCGCAGGGTGTAGAAAAAGTCGATGAGCACGATCAGGCTCCCTTCAACGTGGCCGGTCCAGCAGGTGGCGCAGGTGCGCACGCACCTCGGGCCATTCGCCCTGCGTCAGGCTGTACATCACCGTGTCGCGCACGGTGCCGTCGCGGCGCATCGCGTGCCCGCGGATCACGCCGTCCTTCTTCGCGCCCAGACGCTCGATAGCCGCCTGTGACGCAAAGTTGTAGTTGTCGGTGCGCCAGCCCACCACCCGCGCACCCAGCGTCTCGAAGGCGTGGGTCAGCAGCATCAGCTTGCAGCAGGTGTTGACATGGGTGCGCTGCGCGCTTTGGGCGTACCAGGTATAGCCGACCTCCAGGCGCTGCACCGCAGGAAGGATGTCGTGGTAACTCGTGCTGCCCAGCACGCGCCCGCTGAGTTCATCCAGCACCGCGAAGGCGAGGCGCAGGCCTTCGCTGCGCTGTTTCAGGGCGGTGTCGATGTAGGCGCGGGTTTCCTGCGGCTCGGGCACCGAGGTCACACGCAGCTTCCAGAGCTGGCCGTCGGCGGCGGCGGCGCGCAGGCCGGCCTCGTGCGCCGGCTCCAGGGGGACAAGCTGCACACCGCGCAGCGCGAGCGTGACCGGTGCGACCCAGGACATCTCAATCCATCCGGCTGGCCGCGCGCACCCGCCACGCCAGGCGCAGGCAGAACGCACCCCCGAGCAGGGTGATGACCAGACCCGCAGCGCTGCCTTCCAGGGTGTCCATGCCCTGCAGGCGGGCAATGACGTAGCCGATCACCGCGCCAGCCGCGAAGCTGCCAGCGAGCACGAGCATGTCTTTACCCGAGAGTTTCATGATCCGGGGTGATTGTGGTTTAGGCTGGCGCAAAACGCCTTCACATCGCTATGCGATGTGAACCTGCACTGCAATCGTTGTAGATGTTTCATTATTGTCAACGGTTGTGTCGCTGCATGAAGACCAACTTCTCGAACAGGCTCACGTCCTGCTCATTCTTGAGCAGGGCACCCACCAGCGGCGGCACGGCGACTTTCTCGTCCTTGCTCTGGAGCGCTTGCGCCGGAATGTCCTCGGCCAGCAGCAGCTTGAGCCAGTCCAGCAGTTCGCTGGTGGAAGGCTTTTTCTTCAGGCCGGGCAGGTTGCGCACATCGAAGAATGTCTTCATCGCGGCGGCGAGCAGCTCCTGCTTGAGGCCGGGGAAGTGCACCGCCACGATCTTGTGCATCGTCTCCGCGTCCGGGAACTTGATGTAGTGGAAGAAGCAGCGGCGCAGAAAGGCGTCGGGCAGCTCCTTCTCGTTGTTGGACGTGATGAACACCAGCGGCCGATGCCAAGCCCTGATAAGTTCGCGCGTCTCGTAGCAGAAAAACTCCATGCGGTCGAGTTCGCGCAGCAGGTCGTTGGGGAACTCGATGTCTGCCTTGTCGATCTCGTCGATCAGCAGTGCGACGGGCTGCTCCGACGTGAAGGCCTGCCAAAGCACGCCCTTGACGATGTAGTTGTGGATGTCCTTGACCTTTTCGTCGCCCAGCTGGCTGTCGCGCAGCCGGCTGACCGCGTCGTACTCGTACAGTCCCTGCTGGGCCTTTGTGGTGGACTTGATGTGCCATTGCAGCAGGGGCAGCCCCAGCGCCTGGGACACTTCCTCGGCCAAGAGGGTCTTGCCGGTGCCGGGCTCGCCCTTGACCAGCAGCGGACGCTTGAGCGTGATGGCCGCGTTGACCGCCAGCATCAGATCCTGGGTGGCGACGTAGTTGGAAGTGCCTTGGAATTTCATGGGACGTTGCGGTGCAGTGAGGGCCAACCCCGGGGATGGTGGCAGATATAATGTGACGCTGATTTCTGTCAACCTAAGGCTGATTGTCCTCGCAAAATGAAAAAACTGTTGCTGACGCTCTCCCCCCTGCTTGTCGCTTCTGCGACGGTGTTTTCGGCCCATGCCCAGGAGCTCAAGGGTGACGCCAAGGCGGGCGAGAAGAAGGTCGCCATGTGCATCGGCTGCCACGGCATTCCGGGCTATCAGGCCAGCTTCCCCGAGGTCTATCGCGTGCCCGCCATTTCGGGCCAGAACGCCAGGTACATTGCCTCCGCGCTTGCGGCTTACCAGAAAGGCGAGCGCAAGCACCCCTCGATGCGTGCGATTGCCGAGAGCCTGAGCGAGCAGGACATGGCCGACATCGCCCTCTTCTACGAAGGCCACGGCAAGAGCGCGGCTGCGGCGGCCCCCAAGGCTGCGCCTGCGCCATCGACCAAGGTCGCCGAACTGCTGAACAAGGGTGGTTGCATCGCTTGCCACGGTGACAACTTCAACAAGCCCGTGGACCCGAGCTATCCCAAGGTCGGTGGCCAGCCTGCCGATTACCTGTTCGTGGCCCTCAAGTCCTACAAGGTCGAAGGCCAGGCCACCTGGGGTCGCGCCAACGGCATCATGGGCGGCATTGCCAAGCAGTTCAGCAACGCCGAGCTCAAGGACCTGGCGGCTTACATCAGCAGCCTGCCTGCCGAGGTCAAGACCGTGCCGCAGAGCAAGTTCCGCTGAACCGCCGAAACCGAAGTACGAAAGCCGCTCGATGAGCGGCTTTCTCTTTCGTTCTTCGCCGGTGCGCTTGACCTTGATGCACATGGATGGCCAGCAACCCGGGCCGCAGGCAGCTTCTCAGTTCTCCGTCCCGCGCTGCTGCACGCAATTGATGTAAGCCGCGCCGTCCGGCGGTCGTCCGGCACGCTGGCTTTCCCAGACCATGCGGCCCAGGCAGTCCATCACCTCGTGGTGCGCGGCGTGCAGGTTTTCGCGTCTGGCAGCCAGCAGCTCGACGGCCTGACGAATGCCCCGAGGCTGGTCGATGCTGCACTGCTCGCTGATGGAAAGGTGCATGGACAGGTGCAGGAAAGGGTTCTCGCGCCCGGGATCGGTCTGGGTCATGCGAGCCAGCGCGCCATCCAGGTCGGCGAACTCGGCGTGGTACTCGGGGTGTTCGTTGATCCACTGGCTGGCCAGCAACTCGATGGCCTCCATGGGCTGGCCGGCGCGGGATTTGGCGTAAACGCCGCAGAAGAAGCGGCGCACATCGGCTTGCGAGGGCTGGAACATGCGGGAAAGCATAAGCGAGTTGTCACCCACGCAGCCCAGCCCCTTGGCAAAAAAGCCTACACTTTGCGTCGATTCATTTCAGTGAATCATTTCCGATGATCAACAAGATCGCGGCCTCGGTGGCCGAGGCGCTGGCCGGCGTGAAGGATGGGTCCACCGTGATGATTGGCGGCTTCGGCACGGCCGGCACCCCGCTGGAGCTGATCGACGGCCTGATCGAGCAGGGCGCGAGGGACCTGACTGTCGTGAACAACAACGCCGGCAATGGCGACACAGGTCAAGCTGCGATGCTGGCGACCGGCCGCGTGCGCAAGATCATCTGCAGCTTCCCGCGCCAGGCCGATAGCCACGTCTTCGACGGGCTGTACCGCAGCGACAAGCTGGAACTCGAGCTCGTGCCCCAGGGCAATCTGTCCGTGAGGTTGCCCCTGTTTCCCATACTCCATAAGCCGACCCATTATGCGGCTACCCGGTCCTGCTGCTGGGCCGCGAACCAGGGATTCTTAAAGGCCATCGGACTGATGTAGCCCAGCGTCTGATGCAGTCTTGTGCTGTTTTTCTAAGCCCAGACAGTCCGGTCCTCGTCCATGGCAGCCATCGTGTCGCAAATATATTGCGTCAAATATAATGTGATGCGATAATTTAGCCCATGCCCCGCAAAACCATCTCCCCTGACCGCGCCCTGCGGCTGGACAACCAGCTTTGCTTCGCCCTGTATTCGGCATCGCACGCCATGTCAAAAGCCTACAAGCCGCGTCTTGATGCGCTGGACCTCACGTATCCGCAGTACGTGACCATGCTAGTGCTCTGGGAGCGCGACGGATTGACCGTCTCCGAGATCGGCGAGCGCCTCTACCTGGATTCGGGAACGCTCACGCCCCTGCTCAAACGTCTCGAGGGCGCGGGTTATATCAGCCGTCTGCGTGACGCAGCCGATGAGCGTCGTGTGCTGGTCCAGCTCACTGCGGCCGGCCGCAAGCTCAAGGCCAGGGCCGCTGACATACCGGCCTGCATGCTTGACGCGATGCAGTGCTCGATCAACGAACTAGCGGACCTCACGCGCCAGGTCCAGCAGCTGCGCGACCGTCTTCAGACGGCCTGATCATTTTTCCAACCCCCAACCAGGAGCTCACCATGCCCAACATTCTTGAGAAAGTGGTTTACACCGCAAAGGCCCACACGACGGGTGGCCGCGAAGGTCGTTCCACCACCGACGACGGCCTGCTCGATGTCAGGCTGTCCCCGCCCAAAGCCATGGGCGGGGCCGGCAATGCGACCAACCCGGAGCAGCTCTTTGCTGCGGGTTACTCCGCCTGCTTCATGGGTGCGATCAAGCACGTCGCCGGCATGAAAAAGATCGCCGTGCCCGCCGATGCGTCCATTGACGCTGAGGTAGACATCGGTCCCATCCCCCAGGGCTTCGGTATTGCCGCACGTCTGGCCGTGAGCCTGCCGGGCCTGGACCGTGCGGTGGCACAGGACCTGGTGGACACGGCGCACAAGGTCTGCCCGTATTCCAACGCAACGCGTGGCAACATCGTTGTGGACCTGCGCCTCGTCTGAACCTCAGACGAAAGGATCCCGCGACAGTGCTCTAAACAAAAAAAGCCGCATGCGCGTTGGCGCACGCGGCTTTTCCTATGGGCGCAGGACGATCAGTTGGCGCGGATGCTGGCCTTGACGACCACGTCCTTCCAGCGCTCCTGTTCCTTGCGCACGAAGTCGCCATACTCCTTGGCTGTGCCGCCCTCGGAGGTGGCGCTTTCGGCTTCGAACTTGGCCACTACGTCCGGCGCGCGCACGGCCTTGGCGCATTCCTGCTGCAGGCGCGTGATGATCTCCAGCGGTGTGCCTGCGCGAGCGTGGATACCGTACCACTGCACGGTCTCGAAGCCCGGAAAGAGCTCAGCCACCGAGGGCACATCGGGCAGGGCGGAGCTGCGCCTGGCTGAACCCACGGCAATGCAGCGCAGCGCGCCGCTCTTGATGTGCGGCAGCAGGGCGGGCGTGCCTGCCGAGAAGAACTCGATGCGGCCAGCCAGCACGTCGTTGAGGGCCGGGCCGGTGCCACGGTAGGGGATGTGGGTGATGAACATGCCCGTGCGCAGTTTCAGGGCCTCGACCGCCAGATGGCCCGCGCTGGCGTTGCCGGCCGAGGCGTAGTTGATCTGGCCCGGGCGCGACTTGACGTAGGCGATGAAGGACTTGAAGTCCGTCACGGGCACATCCCTGTGCACCACGTAGATGCTGGGCACGCGGGTGAGCAGGCTGACGGGCACGAAGTCCTTGTTCACGTCATAGCCGGCATCGGGGTAGATCAGCGGGTTGACCGCCATCAGACCGATGTGGCTCATGATGATGGTGTAGCCATCGGCGGGTGCGCGCTGGAGCTCCTGCATTGCGGGAACGCCGCCGCCACCTCCCTTGTTATCGATCACAAAGGACACGCCCATTTGCTTGGTCAGTTCGGTGCCAATACTTCGCGCGACTATGCTGGACGTGCCGCCTGGGGCAAACGGCGTGATCCAGCGGATCGGCTTGTTCGGCCAAGCACCCTGGGCGTGAGCCGAGACGCCGCAGGCGGCCAAGCCGGCAGAACCGAGCCACTTGAGGGCGTCGCGGCGGTTCAGACCGGAATCAATGAAATTCATGCGATGGGTCTCCATGTAGCCTTATGAATCCCGTATTCTTGTTCCAGTTGCAGGGAGCGGCAATTTGGGATACTACCGAGCGGTATTTCCAGAAATTCAGCGGTGGTATCGCGCTGGTCGGCCCCGGCTCACACCGAAGCAACCGGTCCTTTCTTCTCGTAATCCATGTGTGCGAAGTGCTCGGACATGAAGTCGATGATGGTAGGTACCTTGGCCGAAAAGTGCTTGCGGCTTGGATAGGCCAGGTTGATGGTCAGACGGGGAGGGTCCCATTCGTCGAGGACCAGTACCGGGCGGCCAGCCAGCATGTCTTCATAGACGATGTAGGCGGGCTGCACAAGAATACCTATGCCGTCGAGCGCCGCTGCCCGCAGGATCTGGCCGTCGTTGGCCGCGATTGCGGATCGCCACATCAATGTTGTCGTCGATGATGTCCGGATAGCGGTTGGCCGCTTGCACATGAACGTGCACATTGGGATAGCGCTCCGTGCAGGCGCGCAGCGGGGGCGCGATGCTCTGCATCGAGAAGGACAGCGACGCGCTGATGCGCAGCGTGCCCATGGAGTTGAGCATGCTGGCGTTCACCGCGTCTTGCGCATCCCGTAGATCGCCCAGCAGCGTCCTGGTACGGCTGTAGAACTCCCGCCCTGGAAACGCCAGGAACAGCCTGCGCGTGTTGCGCAACAAGTGGGTCGCCAGAGAGCTTTCCGGCGCCTGCAGGTGACGGCTGGCCGCAGCTTTGCACAGGCCCAGCGCCTCAGCGGCGCGGCTCAGGCTGCCGGCCTATGCCACCTGAACAAAGAGCGCGATCTCGGCAAAACCGTCCACAACTGTCTCCCGGGCCCCCGACCTGCGGCTCAGATATATCTTGAGCAGCCAGAGCCAGCATCTGCACGCCTGCGCCGGCGAAACCCGTTTGACCGAGCAGTGGTGCAAGACCATTGATTTCCTCAAACGCACAGGCTACTCATCATCTCGGCCATGCTCGACAGCCGTATGCTCGCGCTCAGCGGCACACCGGCGGCGGTGAGCGAGGGCATCACCGGTATGGGCTGGGGTCCTTACGGCTTCGTGTTCGCCTATCTGGCCATCGTTTTGGCGCTGGGCTGCATCATTGATTCTGTGTCCATCATGCTGATCATGCAGCCCATCGCACGCAGCTTCGGCATGGACATCGTCTGGTTTGGCGTGATCACGGTTGTGGCGGTGGAGATCGGCCCGCTCACGCCGCCCTTCGGTGTCTCGGTCTACACCGCGAAGTCCGCGCTGAACGTTCCGCGTATCCCCATCTGGGACATCTTTTCGGGCGCCTTCCCCTTTGTGCGGGCCATGACGGTGATCCTGGCCTTGCGGATCGCGCGGCTCAAGCGAAGCTTCGAGAGCCTGCGCGGCCTTATCCTCGGGTTGCTGCATCGGAAGATCGGCGTGGAAAGCAGCCGCATCGACCACGCCTGCGACGCGGTGCTTTACAAGGTGTTCGAAAGCTAGGCGGCCCTCGAGGCCTATGCCGTGCCCCCGGGACACCTGCACGTGAAGCACGAACTCCAAGAGCTCCGCACCGCCCGGCGTAAGGTGGACTACCCTGAGTGGAAGCTCCTGCACCGCCAGCCCATCTATGAGAAAGATCGCATCGATCCGGTGGACCCGACCGCCATGCTCAAGCTCGACCCGCAGGCGCTGGCGACTTTCCCCGAGGGCTACCGTCACCTAGCTTACATCCAGACCTGCATCGGCAACACGGTCGAGATGGACATGCCCATGCTCAAGGGCCATGTCGTCGAGGAGCTTTATCGGCGCGGAGCCCGCTGGCTGCCCGGTGGCGCGCTGGAGCGCTGACCCCCATCTCTCCTGGAGGAGACCCGCATGGACACGACGAACCTGGCGCGCAGGCGGCGCCCCAGGGTCTGCTGGGCGGCCGTGTCGGCCTGTTCTTCGACCTCGCGTCCACCGCCCGTCCCCACGTGAATACCGGCACCGTCAAGCCGCTGGCCCTCTCGGGTGCCGAACGCGACCCCATGCACCCGGCGGTGCCCACGCAGACCGAGACGGGCGTGGCCCGGATCGAAGCTGAATCCTGGTTTGGCTATTTCGTGCCCGGCGAGACGCCCGCAGCGGTACAGAAGCGCGTGCGTAACGAGCTGGCGCGGGTGATTGCCCAGCCTGACCTGCAGGAGAACTTCCGCAAGGCGGGTGGCAAACCCCTGGCGCTCTCCCCCCAACAGACCCGTGCCCTCGTGCGCCGGGAAGTTGAGCGCTGGAGCAAACTGGTGCGCGACACCGGCATCAAGGCCGAGTAGGGGGCGGTGCCGCAAACGTCGGATCCGCATAATTTGCTTTCTTTCTTGACCGAGACCCACCATGAAAATCGATCAGACATCCTTAGACCAGCTTTTCTTCAACGCCCGCACCGCCAACGGCTTTCTTGACCAGCCGGTGCCCCGGTCGCTGCTGCAGGAGGCCTACGACATCGCAAAGATGGCGCCGACCTCCATGAACACGCAGCCCACGCGCTATGTCTTCCTCACCACGCCGCAGGCCAAGGCCCGCCTGATACCCGCGCTCTCACCGGGCAACGTTGACAAGACCAAGTCGGCGCCCGTGACCGTGATCGTCGCGACCGATACGAAGTTCTACGAGCACATGCCCCAGGTCTGGCACGGCGCTGGCGCCAAGGAGATGTTCGAAGGCAACGCGACCCTCGCCACCAACACGGCAAATCGCAACGGAACGCTGGGCGGCGCCTACTTCATCATTGCGGCACGCGCCGTCGGCCTGGACTGCGGTCCCATGAGCGGCGTCGATCTGGCCAAGGTCAATACCGAGTTCTTTGCCGACGGTCGCTTCAGCGCCAACTTCCTGATCAACCTCGGTTACGCCGACCACAGCAAGGAATTCAAGCGCAACCCGCGCCTGTCCTTCGAACAGGCTTGCCGGGTGCTGTAAGCACCTGGCAAGCCCTGCGGTGCTGGTGCGCTTCGGTGTCGCTGTCCGCGCCCCGGCGGCGACATGCACGCTCACCCCTCCCAACCCTCCCCTTCCAGGGGAGGGCGCAGGCCAGCTCCGGTGTCGCTGTCCGCGCCCTGCGGCGACATGCACGCTCACCCCTCCCAACCCTCCCCTTCCAGGGGAGGGCGCA
>JADCGR010000047.1 GCA_020248905.1 Curvibacter sp.
GCTCCGGTGTCGCTGTCCGCGCCCTGCGGCGACATGCACGCTCACCCCTCCCAACCCTCCCCTTCCAGGGGAGGGCGCAGGCCAGCTCCGGTGTCGCTGTCCGCGCCCTGCGGCGACATGCACGCTCACCCCTCCCAACCCTCCCCTTCCAGGGGAGGGCTAAACTTTATTGCTGTGAACCTTGTGCCTATCACCGATCCGTTTTTCTATCTGGTGGCGGTGCCGGCGGTGTTGCTGTTGGGTGTCAGCAAGAGCGGCTTTGGCGCCGGTTTCGGCTCGCTCGCAGTGCCCATGATGGCTTTGGCGGTGACGGTGCCGCAGGCGGCGGCGATCCTCATGCCCGTGCTGCTGCTCATGGACCTGCTGGGCATTACTGCGCTACGCAAGGACTTTGACCGCGCCCTGCTGAAGTTCCTCCTCCCGTTCGGTCTGCTGGGCACGCTGATTGGTGCGCTGCTGTTCAAGCTGCTTGCAGCACCGGTTGTGGCCGGCATCGTGGGCGTGTTCACCCTGCTGTTTCTGGCCCAGCGTGTGCTGTTTCCCCCGCGCGCGGACAGCGCGCCACCGCCGCGCTGGCTGGGCGGCGTGCTCACCACGGCCTCGGGCTTCACCAGCTTCATTGCCCATGCGGGCGGCCCGCCGCTTACCGCCTACGTTTTGCCCCTGCGTCTGTCGCCGGTGGTTTTTGCGGCTACGCTCTCGTGGTTCTTTTTCTTTATCAACCTTTCCAAGTGGCTGCCTTACGCCTGGCTGGGTCTGCTGGACTGGCGTAATCTGGCCACCTCGCTGGCGCTGTTGCCGCTGGCGCCGGTGGGTGTCTGGATCGGGGTGCGCATGGCCCGGCGCATGGATCCGCGCCTCTTTTACCAGCTGATCCACCTGGGTCTGCTGCTCACGGGCCTGAAGCTCGTCTGGGACGCCCTGCACTGAGCGTTGCGTGGCCTGTGTGACCGCGCACGGCGGGACGTGCTGAGACCTTCCCTAGCGTTTCGGACCCGTGTGGTGAGACCCCAGCTGCGCCTTGCGCTCCTGCGCCATCTGCTCCTCCAGTTGCTGGCGTCCCTGCTTGACCACCGCAATCAGTTGCTGACGATCGCGGAAGTGGGGATGCATCTTCTCGAACAGCTCCAGGTTGTGCTGCCGCAAGCGCTGCGCAAACGCGCGCGCTGAATCCGGGCTATGGCCAAGCAGCTCGAGCACGCTGCGTGCGTTACGTAGGCTGGACTCGAACAGCTCGCGTTGCACGAGCTGCACGCCGCGCTCGCGCAGCTCGTGCCAGTGCGTCACGTCACGCGCCCGCGCCACGATCCGCAGCGAGGGGAAGTGCGCACGCACCAGATCGACGATGCGCAACGACTGCTCCTTGTCATCGACGGCGATGACCAACACGCGGGCTGTGTCGGCACCAGCCATGCGCAGCAGGTCCAGCCGTGCGGCGTCCCCGAAGTGCACGCGGTATCCGAAGCTGCGCGCGGCCTCGGTCATGTCAGCGTCATGGTCCAGCACGGTGCTGGGGATGCCCTGCGCCAGCATGACGCGCGCCACGATCTGCCCGTAGCGTCCGAAGCCAGCGATCAGCACCGGCGCTTCCTGTGGCTCGGCCAGCTCGGCGGGGCTGGGCTGGCTTTCTGCCATGCGCGGCATCAGCCAGCGGTCCAGGGCCACCAGCAGCAGGGGGCTGAGCAGCATGGACAGGGCCACGGCGCCGATGAGCAGCGAGGCCGATGCCGACGACAGCACGCCTGCCCCCGCCCCAACCTGGAAGACGACGAAGGCGAACTCGCCGCCCTGCGCCAGCAGCAGGGCAATCACGGGGCGCTCCTGTAGCGGCACGCCCATGGCGCGCACCATCCAGAGCAGGAGCAGAGCCTTGATGGCCATGAAGCCCACGACCAGCAGCGCCATCACCAGCGGCGCAAAGCGCAGCGCGTCCAGGTCGATGCTCATGCCGACCGCGATGAAGAACAGGCCGAGCAGCAGACCCTTGAAGGGTTCGATGTCGGTTTCGAGTTCGCGCCGGTACTCGCTTTCGGCCAGCAGCACGCCCGCCAGGAAGGCGCCCAGGCCCATGGACAGGCCCGCCTGCTGCATCAGGCTGGCGATGCCCACAACCAGCAGCAGCGCCGCAGCCGTGCAAAAATGGGCCGGCGCAGACTCCAGAGCCGGCGTGGCTCCAGCTCCAGCCGGATGAGGAAGAGCATGAGCACCACACCGAATTCGGCGAAATGCAGCACGTCCTGCACCTCGCTCACCAGACCCAGGCCCCAGGGGCCGATGATGAGCCCGGCGCCCAGGTAGCCGATGATGGCACCCAGGCCCAGCTACTTGCTGAGCGGCACGGCGATGACCGCAGCGCAGAGGTAGATGAAGGTGTGGCCGAGCCAGCCGGGGGCGTGTTCCATGAGTGGGACGCGCTGCGCGATCCGTGGTGTGTTGGGTCGAACCCTACGCTAACATAGGGTTTGCGCGGACTTCAAGGAGCCAAAGATGCCGGTCGTCGTGGTCGCCAATCCCAAGGGCGGTGTGGGCAAGTCCACAGTGTCCACCAATATCGCAGGCTATTTCGCAGCCCAGGGTTACCGGGTCATGCTGGGCGACGCAGATCGTCAGCAGTCGTCCCGACTGTGGCTGGGATTGCGGCCTGCCGGCGCGCGACCCATCCAGCCCTGGGAGGTGGGGGAGGACCGGATCGCCAAGCTGCCCAAGGGCGTCACGCACGTGGTGCTTGATACCCCAGCCGGCCTGAAAGGCTCGCGGCTCAAGGACATCCTCCAGCATGCCGACAAGGTCCTCGTTCCCCTGCAGCCGAGCGTATTCGACATTTTTGCCACCCGCGGATTCCTCGACGAGATCAAGTCGCACGCGCACAAGGGCCTGCAGATCGGTATCGTGGGCATGCGTGTGGACGCGCGCACGCTCTCGGCCGACCGTTTACGGGGTTTTGTTGAAAGCCTGGGACTACCGGTGCTGGCCTATCTGCGCGACACCCAGAACTACATCCACCTTGCTGCGCACGGCCTCACCCTCTTCGATGTTGCGCCAAGCCGCGTCGACAAGGACCTCGAGCAGTGGCAGGGCATTTGCCGCTGGCTCGAGACCTGAGCCCTGCATTCCGGTCGCACGCATGACACCCGGCGGGCGGCTGTGCCCGCTACAGTGCTTGGCATGAAAACGTTTCAGACGTTGCAGGAGTTGCCCGCGCTGGTGGGCCAGGAAGTCGCCGTCAGCGACTGGCTCACCATCACGCAGGAGCAGGTCAACCAGTTTGCCCAGGCCACGGGTGACCACCAGTGGATCCATGTCGATGTGGACAAGGCGAGAGCGGGGCCATTCGGCGCGCCGATCGCGCACGGGTTCCTGACCTTGTCCCTGCTGCCGCAGTTCTTCGAAAGCAGCCTGCGGGTCGTCGAATCACGCATGGGCGTGAACTATGGGCTCAACCGCGTGCGCTTCATGGCTCCCGTGCCTGTCGGCAGCCGCTTACGTGCCCGCATGAAGCTGCTGGCGTGCGACCCCATCGACGGGCAGGGCATGCAGATGAGCTGGGAGGTCACCATCGAGCGCGAGGGAGTCGCCAAGCCGGTCTGCGTTGCCGAGTCCATTGCGCGGCGCTATCCCTGAACGGCCTGCGCTGCGGCAAAGCGGTTCTGCCGCCAGGCCTCGAACACCGTCACCGCGACAGCGTTGGAAAGATTCAGGCTGCGCTGGCCCGCGCGCATGGGCAGCTTCAGTTGCTGCGCGGCTGGCATGCTGGCACGGATATCCGGTGGCAGGCCGCGGGTCTCAGCGCCAAATACCAGCCAGTCCCCCGGTACGAAGCCGACCTCATGCACGAAGCGAGTGCCGCGCGTTGTGAGGCCAAAGAGTCGCTCGCTGGTCGGCTGCTCGGCGCCCAGAAACGCCTCCCAGCTCGCATGGCGTCTGACCTCGGCGTACTCGTGGTAGTCCAGCCCGGCCCGTCGCATGAGCCGGTCTTCCATGGAGAAACCCAGCGGCTCAATGAGATGGAGGGTACAACCCGTGTTGGCGCACAGACGGATGACATTACCCGTGTTGGGCGGGATCTCGGGATGGACGAGGACGACGTGGAACATGCCCGGATTGTCGCTGCGCATCGCATACCTCTCCGACCGGCGTGGGATGACGCGGGGCTACTCCGTCCGAGCCAGCACCAGTGCGCTGATGTGGGAGGCGCCAGCTGCTCGCACCACTGCGGCAGCCGTGCCCAGTGAAGCGCCGCTGGTCATCACATCGTCGATCAGCATCACGTTTCGTCCTGCTAGCGCCGCCGCGCCGCCATCGGCCAGTCCGAAGGCGCCCCGCACGTTGCGTAGCCGCGCCTCGCGCGCAAGGCTGCTCTGCGCGGGCGTGTCGCGCAGTCGCAGCAGCAGCCCCGAGCGCGTCTTGTGTGGGTCTAGCTGCCGGGCCAGTTCGAGCGCCTGGTTGAAGCCGCGCTCGCGCAGGCGTTGCTTCGAAAGTGGCATGGGTAGCAGCAACTCGGCGCTTTGCAGTGCCGCCTGTGCACCGGGGGTGGCGCGCATCAGCTCGGCCAGCGCATGCGACCAGCCCGGGCTGGTCCCGAACTTGTAGCGCGCGACCAGGTCGCTCCATGGGTATTCGTAGGGCACGGCGGCCAGGCACAGATCGATGACCGGCGCGGCGCTGAGGCAGGTACCGCAACGCGTGACGCCAGCGGGCAGCGGCATGGCACAGCCGGGGCAGCGGGGCTGCGGGCGCGCAAACCGGCCCAGGCAGCTCTGGCAGACGGGCTGCGCTGGCCAGCTCTGGCAGATCGCGCACTGGCTGGGCAGGGCGACACTGAGGCGGTGGAGCAGGGTGCGCAGCATGGGCATGAAAGGCAGGGCCGGCGCGGCCCGAGACAGTCAATATACTCGCGGGCTTGTCCCCATGCGCGACGTCCGACCTCCCACCATCGACCCCCGGGCTGCCAGCCGGTGGCAACGGCGATCCCAGATGGCATCGGCCTGGCTGCACGAGGAGGTCGCACGACGCATGGAGCAGCGCCTGGACTGGATCGTGCGCCAGCCGGAACGGTGGTTGCACTGGGAGCCCGTGCGTGGTGGCCTGCAGGCGCAGCGACTGCTCGCTCGCCGCTATCCCCGGGCGGCCTGCCTGGTGCAGGCCGAAGAGCCCGCAGAGCGCCGCCTGGCCGAGCAAGCCGCAGCGATTGCCTGGTGGCAGCCGCGACGCTGGTGGTCGCATCGACAGGCCGCCGCTGCTGCGGCACCGGTGGATCTGCTCTGGGCCAATATGAGCCTGCACATGGTCGCCGATCCGCAGCGATTGATCCGTCAGTGGCATGACGCGCTGGCCGTCGACGGCGTCCTGATGTTTTCCTGCCTGGGACCCGACAGCCTGCGCGAACTGCGCGCACTCTACGCAGCACAGGGCTGGCCCGCGCCTGCCCATGAGTTCACCGACATGCATGACTGGGGGGACATGCTGGTCGAAGCCGGCTTGGCCGAGCCCGTGATGGACATGGAGCGTATCGAACTGACGTTCGACTCCCCGCAGCGCCTGCTGCAGGAGCTGCGTGAGCTCGGGCGCAACCTGCATCCCGCGCGCTTCACGGCGCTGCGCGGCTGCGGCTGGCGCGATCGGCTGCATACGGCTTTGCAAACGCTGGCCGATCCGGCCGATGGCCGCTTGCGGCTGACCTTCGAAGTCATCTACGGCCATGCGTGGCGGCCGCAGCGACGGCTGGCGGTCGCAGCCGAAACTGCGCTGAGCCTGGACGAAATGCGGGGTGCATTGCGCCGGGGGCGCGTTTGAGGCCTGCGGGCGTTGCAGATGGCCGCGCAGATGGCCGTGCAGATGGCCGCGCGGAGGCGGCGTTTTCCGCTGCGGCAGAGGGGGAGGTCGCCCTCTGACCCCGGGAGAGCAAGAAACGCTCGGCTACAATCAGCGCTCGCTGAATTTGCAATTCGACGGCATCTGGGTGCCTGTTACGCTGCACAGAGCGACAGGCATCATCGGCCCCAAGCCGCATGTCGGGCAGTCCTGGAATACCTAAGACCTTGAAGAATTGAACATGATGAAGAGCATCTCCCACAAACTGGTTTCACTGCTGCTCACTGCTGGCGCCTGGGCTGGCACGGCGTCATTCACCGTAGCCCAGGCTGTCAACGATCTGCCCGGTGGCCCGGCGGTCAACCAGCTCAACCTCGGTCCCGCGGCGACCCGTATTGCCGCCGAGCAGCAGTGGCTCCACTGGTTCATGCTCATCATCTGCACCGTCATCTTCGTCGGCGTGTTCGGGGTGATGTTCTATTCCATCGTCAAGCATCGCAAGTCGGTCGGGCACAAGCCGGCTGATTTCCATGAGTCCGTGACAGTCGAAATCGCATGGACCGTGATTCCCTTCATCATTGTTATCCTCATGGCCCTGCCCGCGACCAAGGTCGTCGTGGCCCAGAAGGACACCAGCAACGCCGATCTCACCATCAAGGCCACGGGTTACCAGTGGAAGTGGGGTTACGACTACATCAAAGGCGAAGGCGAGGGCATCGGTTTCGTTTCGACCCTGGACAATGCCCACCGCCAAATGTCCGAGTCCGGCAAGCCGCCGGCCACTGACGACTACCTGCTCAAGGTGGACAACCCGCTGGTTGTTCCCGTGGACAAGAAGATCCGCATCATCACCACGGCCAACGACGTGATCCACGCTTGGATGGTGCCCGCCTTCGGCGTCAAGCAAGACGCCATCCCCGGCTTCGTGCGCGACACTTGGTTCCGCGCCGAAAAGACGGGCGACTTTTACGGCCAGTGCGCCGAGCTCTGCGGCAAGGAACACGCCTACATGCCGATCCACGTGAAGGTGCTCTCGGCGGAAGACTATTCCAAGTGGGTCGACGAGCAGAAAAAGCGCCAGGCCGCCAAGGCCGACGATCCGAACAAGGTCTGGGCCCTCACCGACCTCGCCAAGCGTGGCGAGAAGGTCTACGCCGCAAACTGCGCAGCTTGCCACCAGGCCAACGGCAAGGGCGCGGGCCCGATCAAGGCGCTCGACGGCTCGGCCCTGGTGCTGAGCGCTGACAAGTCCAGGCAGATCGACATCATGCTCAACGGCAAGGGCGCCATGCCCGCCTGGAAGCAGCTAAGCGACACCGAGATCGCCGCCGTAGTCACCTACACCAAGAACAACTGGTCCAACAAGACGGGCCAGATCGTGCAGCCCGCCGACATCAAGGTCGCCCGCAAGTAACAGTCGTCAGACGCCCAGAGTATTTAGAAGGAAATCACGATGAGTGCCGTTCTAGACCACCACGATCACCACGCCCATGACGACCACCACGCCCCGACGGGCTGGCGCCGCTGGGTCTATGCGACCAACCACAAGGATATCGGTACCCTGTACCTGCTGTTTGCTTTCACCATGCTGATGATTGGCGGCGTGCTGGCCCTGCTGATCCGCGTTGAGCTGTTCCAGCCGGGCTTGCAGGTCGTCAATCCCGAGCTGTTCAACCAGCTCACCACCATGCACGGCCTGATCATGGTGTTCGGCGCCATCATGCCGGCCTTCGTGGGCTTTGCGAACTGGATGATCCCGCTGCAGATCGGCGCCTCTGATATGGCCTTCGCGCGGATGAACAACTTCAGCTTCTGGCTCATGATTCCGGCAGCGCTGATGCTTGCAGGATCGTTCTTCATGCCGGGTGGCGCGCCGGCAGCCGGCTGGACGCTTTATGCCCCGCTGACGCTGCAGATGGGTCCGTCCATGGACGCCGGCATCTTCGCGCTGCACATCCTGGGTGCATCCTCCATCATGGGCTCGATCAACATCATCGTGACCATCCTGAACATGCGCGCACCCGGCATGACTCTGATGAAGATGCCGCTGTTTTGCTGGACCTGGCTGATCACCGCCTACCTGCTGATCGCCGTCATGCCCGTGCTGGCCGGCGCGATCACCATGACGCTCACCGATCGGCACTTCGGCACCACTTTCTTCAACCCCGCTGGCGGCGGCGACCCGGTGATGTACCAGCACATCTTCTGGTTCTTCGGCCACCCCGAGGTCTACATCATGATCCTGCCGGCGTTCGGCATCATCAGCGCCATCGTGCCGGCTTTCTCGCGCAAGAAGCTGTTCGGCTACGCCTCCATGGTGTATGCCACGGCCTCCATTGCGATCCTGTCCTTCATCGTCTGGGCGCACCACATGTACACCACCGGCATGCCGGTGACCGGCCAGCTGTTCTTCATGTACGCCACCATGCTGATCTCCGTGCCTACCGGCGTGAAGATCTTCAACTGGCTGGCCACCATGTGGAAAGGCTCGATGACCTTCGAGACGCCCATGCTGTGGTCTGTGGGCTTTATCTTCGTGTTCACCATGGGCGGCTTCACTGGCCTCATCCTGTCCATGGCCCCGATCGACATCCAGCTGCAGGACACCTACTACGTCGTGGCCCACTTCCACTATGTGCTCGTGGCCGGCTCGCTGTTTGCCATGTTCGCGGGCATTTACTACTGGCTGCCCAAGTGGACCGGCGTCATGTACAGCGAGACGCGGGGCAAGATCCACTTCTGGTGGTCGATGATCTCCTTCAACATCACCTTCTTCCCGATGCACTTCCTGGGGCTGGCCGGTATGCCGCGTCGCTACGCCGACTACCCCATGCAGTTCGCCGACTTCAACGCCATCGCCTCGGTGGGCGCCTTCGGCTTTGGTCTGGCCCAGGTGTTCTTCTTCGTCTTCGTGATCATCCCGGCCATGCGCGGCCAGGGCGAGAAGGCACCCCAGAAGCCCTGGGAGGCTGCGGAGGGTTTGGAGTGGGAAGTGCCGTCACCGGCGCCGTTCCACACCTTCGAGAATCCCCCGAAGCTCGACGCCACGGCCACCAGGGTCATCGGCTGATCGTTTGCAAGCAAGGCTGCGTCATGACGCCCGAGCAGAAAAAGGCCAATTTGCGCATGGGGCTGGTGCTGGCCTCCGTAGCGCTGGCATTCTTCCTGGGCGTCGTGGCCAAGTACGTTTTTTTCGGCAGTTGATGGCATGAAGCTGCAGCGCGAAAACGCCCGGATGGTGGGTAAGCTGGCCATCGTGGTGGCCGGTATGTTCTGCTTTGGCTACGCGCTGGTGCCCATCTACAAGCAGCTTTGCGAGGCGCTGGGCATTAACGTGCTTGCTGTGGGCGAGCAGGAGCGCAAGGGTGGCCGCGGTGCGACCAATACGCAGGTCGACACCAGCCGAACAATCACCGTCGAATTCGATGCCAACGTGCGCGGACCATGGCGCTTTAAGCCCGCCCGGACTTCGCTGCAGGTGCACCCGGGCGAGCTCGCGACCGTGATGTACGAGTTCGAAAATGTACAGGACCGTCGCATGGCGGCTCAGGCTATTCCCAGCTATGCCCCACGTCAGGCGGCCGCTCACTTCAACAAGCTTGAATGCTTCTGCTTCAATGAGTACACACTCTCGCCCGGCGAGAAGAAGCAGTGGCCCGTGGTCTTTGTGGTCGACCCCAAACTCTCCAGGGACGTGACCACAATCACCTTGTCCTACACCTTCTTCGAAGTCGGTAGCAAGACGCCGGCGGCGCCCGGATCCACGGCTGTGCGAGGTCCGCTTGCACAGGAGGGTGGCGCATGACTGCGCCGGTCTCACGCAAGGGCTCCCTTTGGGCCACCGTCAAGGCCGTAGCCTGGTCCTTCCTGGGCGTACGCCGCAGCAGTGGCTTGCAGGAAGACATCGGACGGCTCAGCCCCTACCACGTCATCGGCGTGGGCGTGGCGGGGGGCGTCCTGTTTGTGTTGTTTTTGATCGGATTGGTGAACTGGGCTGTGGCCGCATGAGGCCGCGTCCCAGCCACCTGCAGAATTTGAGATAAGCAGAACTGGAAGGAATGGAGCAGACATGAGTTCGACTACCCACGGCGCCACCCCGTACTACTACGTGCCCGGACCGTCCCGTCACCCCGTGATGGCGGCGATCGGCCTGTTCTTCGTGATCCTGGGCGCTGGCCAGTGGGTCAATGGTTCCAGCTGGGGCAAGTACTCCCTGTTGCTGGGCATGGTGTGGTGGCTGTTCGTCCTCTACCAGTGGTTCCGCGAGTCCATCGCCGAAAGCGAGGGCGGTCGGTACGGCCACAAGATAGACATCTCCTACCGCTGGAGCATGACCTGGTTCATCTTCTCCGAGGTAATGTTTTTCGGCGCCTTCTTCACCGCCCTGTGGTGGGCGCGCTCGCACTCCGTGCCCATGCTCGGCAGTCTGGACAATGCGCTGCTGTGGCCCGACTTCAAAGCCGTGTGGCCCAGTGTCGTTGCGGGAGCTACAGCCTCGCCAGGCGGCTTCGTCGAGCCTTTCCAGACCATGGGCCCTTTCTGGTTGCCCACGATCAACACCGCGCTGCTGCTGTCCTCTGGCGCCACCCTGACTGTTGCCCACCACGCCCTGCGTGATGGCAATCGCAGCAAGACCGTGACCTACATGTGGGTGACGGTGCTTCTGGGCCTGACCTTCCTTTTCGTGCAGGGCTACGAGTACTACCACGCCTATACCGACCTGAACCTGAAGCTGAACTCCGGCATCTTCGGCTCGACCTTCTTCATGCTGACGGGCTTCCACGGCTTCCACGTGTTTGTCGGCATGCTGATGCTGCTCTTCATCACCCTGCGTCTGCAGAAGGGCCACTTCACGTCCGAGCGCCACTTCGGCTTCGAAGGCGCGGCTTGGTACTGGCACTTTGTGGACGTCGTGTGGCTGGGTCTGTACGTCCTCGTCTACTGGATGTAACCGGGCTACTGCGCCGGCGCATTGCGTCGTTGGGCGGTGCTCGGAATCCTCACGTATGCCAAGGTATGTTCCGGTTCCTGCGCTCCGTCCGCCTAGCACTACATCCCGCTCACTACGCCCACACAGCGTGGCAACAAGAACAAAAGCCGCATCGCGCGGCTTTTGTTTTTTCAAGGTGTGTCGTGTTTACTGGCCCGGCCTGATGCCGGTGGGCTGGATGTAGCCCAGCTTCCAGGCGATGAGAATGCAAAGGAAGACGAGGATGGACAAGCCCACGCGCAATGCCAGTGCGCGCACCATATTGCTGGTCTTGGGCTTGCCGTCACGGCCGTCGCGCATCATGAAGAACAGGGCTGAGCCCAGGCTGGCAATGATGGCCAGAAAGGCCAAGGCGACGAGGTATTTCATGACCGGAATTATCGCGTGAGTGCGAATCAACGTTTCTTGCTGGTGACCCTGGCCACGGTGTTGGGCGTCACCGTCACGGCCGCGCTTGGGCGCTGGCAGCTCGGGCGTGCTGCCGAAAAGCAGACCCTGCAGGCAGCCATCGAGTCGCGCGCCCGCGAGCCCGTGCTTGACGCCCGCAATGCGTCGGAGCCACTGGCGCAGGCCGCGCAGCTGCACCGCCGCGTCCAGGCGCGGGGGCAATGGGTGTCGGGGCGCACCGTGTTCCTCGACAACCGGCAGATGAACGGACGGCCGGGTTTCTTCGTCGTCACGCCGCTTCAGCTTGAGCAGAGCGGGGGCGTCATCCTGGTGCAACGTGGCTGGGTGCCTCGCAACTTCGAGGACCGGGCCCGGGTGCCAGCCATTGAAACGCCCTCCGGGCCGGTCGTGGTCGAAGGGCGTCTGGCACTGCCACCTGCGAGGCTATACGAAATGGGCGCGGCTGACGCGGGCGCGATCCGGCAAAATCTCGATCTGGTCCGTTTCCGGGAAGAGACCGGCCTGCCGCTGGCGGGTCTGTCGATCCAGCAGACCGGCGCTGCCCTCGATGGACTGTCCCGCGACTGGCCGCAGATCAATGCGGGCGTCGACAAGCACTACGGCTACGCGTTTCAGTGGTTCGGGCTGTGTGCCCTGATAGCAATTCTTTATGTCTGGTTCCAAGTTGTCCGAAGACTCCAAGCCCGCAGGTCCTGAACCGGTGCAAGACCATGTGCTGGGCCTCACGATTTACAGCCTGCCTGAGCCCGGGCCGGCCCAGGCCGAGGCGGAGCGCCGCACGCGCGCGGGCCGCTGGAAGATGATTGCGCTGCTGCTGGTCTGTGCGGCGCCGGTGATCGCCTCCTATTTGACCTATTACGTCATCCGGCCCGAGGGGCGCCGCAACTTTGGCGATCTCATCGATCCGCAACGTCCGCTGCCCGAGATGCTCGGGCTTGACCTGGAGGGGCGCACCCACCGCCTGCCCGAGCTCAAAGGCCAGTGGCTGCTTGTGAGCGTGGGTCGCGGCGCCTGCGGTGAATCGTGTCAGCAGCAGCTGTATTTCCAGCGCCAGCTACGCGAGCTGATGGGCAAGAACCGGGACCGCATGGAGCGTGTGTGGCTGCTGCAGGACCTCGACCCCGTGGCCCCCGCCCTGCAACCGTTACTGGAGGGGTTGACTGTGCTGCGCGTGCCGGCCGCCGAGCTCGCGAAATGGCTCCAGCCTGCCAGCGGCGAGTCGATGGAGAACCACCTCTACGTGGTAGATCCCATGGGCAACTGGATGATGCGTTTCCCGGCGGGCATGACGCTGGAGACCGCCGCCCGCGCCAAGCGGGATCTGGAGCGCCTCATGCGGGCTTCGGCCTCATGGGACCAGGCGGGGCGCTGATCCATGGACGTTCCCGCCCTTTATGACCTGTCGCCGGCGCTGAGACTGATGGCCATGGGCCTGGTGCTCGCGGCCGGCCCTCTGGCATGGGCCTGGCTGCGTAACCGGCGGGCCGGCACAGCCCGCCGCCTGCAATCGCTGACCGTGCTCACGCTCTTTCTCACGTTCGACCTCGTGCTCTTCGGGGCCTTCACCCGACTCACTGATTCCGGCCTGGGCTGCCCCGACTGGCCCGGCTGCTACGGCAAGGCCAGCCCCGTGGGCGCACGGGCCGAGATCAGCGCAGCCCAAGAGGCCATGCCCACCGGCCCCGTCACGCACGGCAAGGCCTGGATCGAGATGATCCACCGCTACCTCGCCACCGGGGTCGGCGTGCTCATCCTCGTGCTCGCGCTGACAACCTGGATCGAGCACGCACGCCAGCGCCGCCAGGGCGGTGGCGCACATGTGCTCAGCCCCTGGTGGGCCACCCTGACCTTGGTCTGGGTTTGCGTGCAGGGCGCATTCGGTGCGCTCACGGTCACCATGAAGTTGTTTCCCGCCATCGTGACGCTGCACTTGATGGGCGGTCTGTTCCTGCTCGCCCTGCTGACGCTGCAGGCCGTGCGCTATTCGCAGCTCCATGACGCCACCGCCAGCCGGGAACTGCCGAGCCGGCTGCGCAGCCTCGCCGGCTGGGCTGCGGCCCTGCTGGCCTTGCAGATCGCGCTGGGCGGCTGGGTTAGCACCAATTACGCCGTGCTGGCCTGTACCGAGTTCCCGATGTGCCAGGGAAGCTGGTGGCCCGAGATGAACTTCCGCCAGGGTTTCGAACTCTGGCGGGCGCTGGGGCTCACGTCCGGTGGCGAGCACATCACTTTTGCGGCGCTGACAGCCATTCATTACGTGCATCGGCTGGGCGCCTATGTCGTCATGGGTCTACTGGCCGTGCTGGCCTGGCGGCTGCACCGCCAGCCGGCCTGGCGCAGCGCGGCCCGCTGGATCGCGGGGGTGCTGCTGCTGCAGTTCCTGAGCGGTCTGAGCAATGTGGTGCTCGGCTGGCCTCTGCTTGCCGCCGTGCTGCACACGGGCGGCGCCGCCGCGCTTGTGGTGCTGCTGACCTGGGTGTTCGCATCGGCAGCCCGCGTACCTGTGGGCCAGCGCGTCACCCCTGTTTCGAGTCCTGCCGTATGAGTGCCATCGCTCCTACCACTTCCGTGTTCAGCCAGTTCTATGCGCTGACCAAACCCCGTGTGGTGCAGCTCATCGTTTTTTGCGCGCTGATCGGCATGGTGCTTGCCGTGCCAGGCCTGCCGCGTTGGTCCGAGTTGCGGCTCATGCTCATCGCCTGTCTGGGCATCTGGCTGGTGGCCGGTGCGGCGGCGGCCTTCAACTGCATCGTCGAAAAAGGCATTGACGCCAAGATGAAGCGCACCGCCTGGCGTCCAACCGCCAAGGGCGAGCTCAGCGACGTGCAGACGCTTCTGTTCTCGGCGGTGCTGTGCGCGGCGGGCTCAGGACTGCTCTACGTCTGGATCAACCCGCTGACCATGTGGCTGACGTTCGCGACCTTTGTCGGTTACGCGGTGATCTACACCGTCATCCTCAAGCCGCTGACACCGCAGAACATCGTGATCGGCGGCGCCTCGGGCGCCATGCCACCGGTGCTGGGCTGGGCCGCGATGACCAACCACGTGGGCCCCGAGGCGCTGATCCTCTTCCTCATCATCTTCCTCTGGACACCACCGCACTTCTGGGCCCTGGCCTTGTACCGCGTGGAGGACTACCGCAAGTCCGGCTTGCCCATGCTGCCCGTGACGCACGGCAACGCGTTCACTCGCCTGCAGATCCTGCTCTACACCCTGGTGCTGTTCGCGGCCTGCCTCATGCCCTTTGTCTACGGTATGAGCTCCTGGATCTATCTTGCGGCGGCCGTGCTCCTCAATGCCGGCTTCTTCCTCTATGCGCTCCAGCTCTGGCGCCACTATTCGGACGAACTCGCGCGCAGGACGTTCCGTTTCTCGCTGATTCATCTGAGCGCTCTGTTCGCCGCCCTGCTACTCGACCATTACCTTCTTTGAGGCCCCATGCAAGCTGCCGCCATGTTCCGATCCATCGCCGCTGGCCTACTGACGGTCGTAGCCCTGCTGCTAGGCGCCTGCTCTGAGAGCGCCAAGCCGTCTTTCAGTTCCATTGATGTCACGGGCGCAGACTACGCCAGGGACTTCGCCCTCACCGATCACAATGGGCAGGCCCGCACGCTCAAGGACTTCCAGGGCAAGGTCGTCGTGATCTTCTTTGGCTTTACCCAGTGCCCCGACGTCTGCCCGACCTCGCTCAACGAGCTGGTGGAGGTGCGCAAGCTGCTGGGCCCGGATGGCGACAAGCTGCAGGGTCTGTTCATCACCGTTGATCCTGAGCGTGATACACCGGAGATCATGAGGGCCTATATGGCCAGCTTCGATCCGGGATTCCTCGCGCTCTACGCCGCAGACGCAGGCAAACTGGCGGCGCTGGCCAAAGACTACAAGGTTTATTACAAGAAGGTCGAGGGCAAGACGCCCACGAGCTATACCATGGACCACTCGGCGGGGATGTACGTCTACGACACGCAGGGCCGGCTGCGACTCTATTCGCGCTACGGTACCGGCGCCGCGGCGCTCGCGGCTGACATCCAGTTGCTGCTCAAGGGGCAGTGATCGGCCCTTGCGCGACAAGGCCCGCAGAGCTGCGGGCCTTCATCATGCAGGTGCGATCGCCCCGGGGAGTCAATCCACTTTGATATTACGCTCGGCAATGATCTTGCCCAGCGCTGCCGTATCGGCCTTGATACGCAGTGCCAGCGCCTCGGAACTGCCACCCACCACCTGCCAGCCTTGCTGGTACAGCCGCTGACGCACCTCGGGGCTGCGGGTAATCTCGCTGAGCAGGGCGGAAAGTCTTGCCACCACCGGCGGCGGCAGCGTGGCCGGGCCCGCGACTGCGTTCCAGATTTCGAGCTGGAAGTCCTTCACGCCGGCTTCGGCCAGGCTAGGTACGCCGGGTACCAGCGCGCTTCGGCCCGTCGACGTGACGCCCAGCAGCCGCACCTTGCCCGCAGCAGCCTGTGCCTGGGCCAGGCCCGGGGGCAGCAAGGAGAGCTGGATGTCGCCGGCGATCATGGACGTGACCACCTGCGGATAACCGGGGTAGGGCACATGCACCGGCGCAATCCCGGTGCGGGCTTTGAGCAACTCCATGCCCAGATGCCCCACGGTCCCGACGCCGGGCGATCCGTAACTCAGCTTTTCGCCGCTCTGGCGTGCAATGGCCAGCGCCTCGGCCGGCGTGCTACCTGCAGCGTTGACTGGTACGGCCAGCACCAGCGGCGCAGTGCCCACCAGGCTGATGGGCGTCAGGTCCCTGGCGGGGTCATACGGCGTCCTCGGATTGAGCAGCTTGGCAATCGTGAGGTTGCCATTGATCATCACGCCCAGCGTGTGACCGTCCGTTGCTTTGGCCACCAGGTCGGCCGCGATGTTGCCACCCGCCCCCGGGCGGTTTTCCACCACCACGGACTGTCCCAGCGCCTTGCCCAGCGGCTCGGACAAGGTACGGGCTACCAGGTCGGGCGAGGTACCGGCCGGAAAACCGACCAGGATGCGCACTGGCTTGCTGGGCCAGGGATCGGCCGCTTGGCTGCCAAGCGCACACGTCGAGAGGAGCAGCGCCAAAGCGGCGCGACGCAGGGGGAAAAGGATCAAGCGCATGCTTGCAACTCCCGAATTAAAAAGGCCCCAGACTCTGTGGGCAAGTCGGGGCCGGTTGAGGTAGGTATCAAGGTCACGCGTATTCTGCCAGCGCCGCCTTCATCTTCTTCAAGGCCGCCGCTTCAATTTGGCGGATGCGTTCGGCGCTCACGCCATATTCAGCGGCCAGTTCGTGCAGCGTCATGCCCCCAGAGCTGTCATCGTTGACCTTGAGCCAGCGCTCCTCGACGATGCGGCGGCTGCGCGCATCGAGCGTGGACAGCGCTGACGTGATGCCATCGCTGGTCAGGCGATCGCGCTGGCGCGCCTCGATCATGGCCGTGGGCTCATGATTGGCATCGGCCAAGTAAGCGATCGGGCCGTAGCTGTCTTCGCCGTCTTCGGTGGGACCCGGGTCCAGCGCCACGTCACCGCCCGACAGGCGGGTCTCCATCTCGATGACCTCCTCACGCTTGACCTTGAGTTCGCGGGCCATCAGGTCAATCTCGTGCTCGCTCAGTGTTTCGCGGTGGGTCGCGGCGTCGGCAGCGGCTGCGTCGGCCTTGTAGCCCTGCTTCATGGAGCGCAGGTTGAAGAAGAGCTTGCGCTGGGCCTTGGTCGTGGCGACCTTGACCATGCGCCAGTTCTTCAGGATGTATTCGTGGATTTCGGCCTTGATCCAGTGCAGCGCGTAGCTCACCAGCCGCACGCCCTGGTCCGGGTCGAAGCGCTTGACGGCCTTCATCAGGCCCACATTGCCTTCTTGGATCAGGTCGCCGTGAGGCAGGCCGTAACCCAGATACTGGCGCGAGACGGACACCACCAGGCGAAGGTGAGAGAGCACCAACTTACCGGCGGATTCAAGATCGCTGTGCTCACGGAACTTGCGCGCGTACTCCTGCTCCTCCTCGGGGGTGAGCATGGGCATGCGGTTGACAGCCGTGATATAGGCGTCCAGATTGCCCAGCGGGGGCACCAGCGCCCACGGGTTGGCAACGGTCAGGGCGGAACCGGAGGAAGCAGTCAGAGCAGTCATCCCAGAACTCCTTTCAGCACAAGAGCATGAATATTAGCACTCTATGAGAGAGAGTGCTAAGCCAGAAAGTTCCGTGATTTCAGCCCTGACGATTCTCGAATCGGGCCACAGGCAGCCGTTTGAAAAGCGCGTGGTTCAGCAAGGCCACCACCCAGCAGATCAGGGCCGTCCAGAGGGTGTGGCTGGGAAAGTGAGCGCCTCGCAATGTCTGCCCCAAGCCCAGCAAGGCGCCCAGCACGAGGACGCCTAACAAGATTCGGCGCCCGAAGCGCCGCTCGCTCGCATCACCAGCCAGCCAGGGGAGGGCCAGGGCGAAGAACGAGAAAACCGACGACACATGGCCCGCCGGGAAACAATGCTCTGGCCCGCCATCGATCCCGCCCCACGTCCAGTGCGAGAGGTAGCGGGCGCTGCCCCCGAACTCCTGCAGGTCCCAGGGGCAGCTGGTGTGGCTGAACACCTTGAGCCCGGCGATCAGCAGCACGCACAGGGTGATGCCGCAAAAAGCTTCCAGTCTTTGGGAGCGACGCAACCTTCGCCAGGGGCCCAGGGGCCACCAGATCGACATAAGCGTCAAACCGTAGGCCAGCAGGGCCAGCTGGTGCATGGCGTCATGCAGCACCTTGGAGAGGAGCCAGTGATCGCGCCAGGCAAAGCCGTTGGCGTCACCGATCTGGCGCATGACCCAGAGGTCCAGGGGGCTTCCGTCCCAAAGAAGCGTGAAGATGGCCAGCGCCGCAGCCAGCCAACACGCGCCCCGCTTGCCGCGCCAGGCGCTTGCAGACCCCAGGCTCACTGAACCCTTGCCCGAGACGCGAGCATCCTGAAGACTTGCTTAATCGTATTAAAAACCATTATCATTTTTAAATCGTTGATCCAGTTTCACCTCATGATCGTCTGCGTCTGCCATCGGGTTTCCGACAGGGCCATCGAGCGTGCGGCCCGTGCCGGGGCCGATTTTGACGAAATCCAGCTCGAACTCGGCGTCGCCACCCAGTGCGGCAAGTGCGAAGGCTGTGCCCGTGCGCTCTGGTCGGAGTGCCGTAGCGGCAGCCCTAGGATGGGCCACCTCAGCCAGGAGCTGGGCATAAGCATGCCGCAGGTCGTCGTGGCCTGACCTTGCGTGCCCGCACGGTGCGCATGAAAAAGGGCTACGCCGTGCATAGCCCTTCTTCCGGAGTGAGCAGGCGTCAGGAAACTTCACCCATCTGGTTCTGCAGGTAGTTGGGCAAGCCCACCTTGTCGATCAGTTCGATCTGGGTTTCGAGGAAATCAATATGTTCCTCGGTGTCGTCCAGGATCTTTTGCAGCAGGTCGCGCGAGACATAGTCACGGACCGACTCACAGTGGGCGATGCCGGACTTGATGGTTGCCTGTGCGCCCAGTTCCATGGCCATGTCGCTGCGCAGCATCTCCGGCACGCTCTCGGCAATATTGAGCTTGCCCAGGTCCTGCAGATTGGGCAGGCCATCCAGCGTGAAGATGCGGTCCATCAGCCAGTCGGCGTGCTTCATCTCGCCGATGGATTCCTCGTATTCCTTCTTGGCCAGTTTGTCCAGGCCCCAGTGCTTGAGCATGCGGTAATGCACAAAGTACTGGTTGATGGCGGTCAGCTCGTTTTTCAGCTGGGCCTGCAGATGGGCGATGGCTTGCGGATCACCTTTCATGAGACATCCTGTTTCTGTTGCGATGGACAGCTTGTATTGTCAGTTAAAGCGGGGGTCTCCCATGGCCACGGTTCCCCTGAAGCGTCAAAATTCATATACTGTATGTATGAACAGTTTCCGAGAAAATACTCCGCTTGCCGAACCCTCACGCTCGAACCGCTGGCGCGGCTGAAGCAACGCCCTGAGTCGCCCACCGACCATGCACATCCCCGCCCGCCGCCGCCCCGAGTTTGACGAGGCCCGCGTCTATGAATACCCCGAGCATCTGCGCGAGAGCGTGGAGGCGCTGCCGCCGCTGCCCGGCGTCTACACCTTCCATGGTGAGCCCGCCAATGCTTTGCCCCTCTACATTGGCAAGAGCGTGAACCTGCGCGCGCGCGTGCTCTCGCACCTGCGCAACCCCGACGAGGCGCGCCTGCTGCGCCAGACGCGCCGTATCACCCATCAGCGTACGGCAGGTGAAGTAGGCGCACTCCTGCTGGAAGCCAGCCTCATCAAGCAACAGCACCCGCTGTACAACCAAAAGCTGCGTCGCAGCCGCCAGCTTTGCGCCCTGCGGCTCGATACCGCTGGCCTGCCCGAAGTGGTCGACGCGCGCACACACAACTTCGCCATCACGCCTGATCTGTTCGGCCTCTACAGCAGCCGCCATGCCGCGCTCGACGGCCTGCGCAACTTGGCCGATCTGCACAAGCTGTGCTACGGCGCGCTCGGCCTGGAGAAGCTCGCGTCCGGGCGTGCGTGCTTCCGTGCCGCGCTGCGGCAATGCGCGGGCGTATGCCGCGGTGACGAAACCTTGGCGGCCCACCAGGCACGCCTGCTCGCCGCACTGGAGACCCTGCGCGTGGCCTGCTGGCCCCATGCCGGTGCCATCGGTCTGCGCGAGCGCGACGAAGAGGGCTTGGAGCAGATCCACGTCATTCGCAACTGGTGCTACCTGGGTAGCGCCAACACCCTGGCCCGGGCGCGCACCTTGGACCAGCCGGCCGCCGGCTTCGACGCCGACGGCTACAAGATCCTCTGCCGTCCGCTGCTCTCGGGCACGGCCGACCTCATCGCACTTTGATGCGCGGAAAGCCTGCGCCATGGTTGCCGTTCTGCGCTCCCTCCAGGCGTCGCCGTTGCCGGATGAGATCGCAGGCGTCTGGCGCGCCGATCAACTCGCCCCCCATCCGCAGGCCATCCTGCCCAGTGGTCACACCGCGCTTGACGCGCAGCTGCCCGGCGGCGGCTGGCCACTTGGCCAGCTGACCGAAATCCTGCAGACGCAAAGCGGTCCGCATGAATGGCGCCTGCTGCTGCCTGCATTGCAGTCTGCAGTGCAGCGCGGCCCCCTGGTACTGGTGGGCGCACCGCACCTGCCGCATCTGCCGGTGCTCGCCGCCATGGACATCGCGCCAGATCGTGTGCTGCGCATCGAGACGCGTAGCCCGGCCGAGCGCCTGTGGGCTGCCGAGCAGGCGCTGCGCTGCAAGGACATCGGCGCGCTGCTGGCCTGGCTGCCGCAGGCGCGTAGCGAGCAACTGCGTCGCCTGCACCTGGGTGGTAGCGCAGCGCAGCCGCTGGTGTTCGCCATGCGCGCACTTGATGCCCAACGCGAATCCTCCCCTGCGCCCTTGCGTCTGATCGTGCAGGCCGGCGAGGGTACGCAAGTCAGCGTGCAGATCGTCAAGCGCCGTGGTCCCCTGCTGGAGCAGGCGCTGGCCCTGGATGCCCCGCTGCCCGTGCTGGCCGCACTCAAGCCCCGGCGCGGCCGAACGTCGAAAGATGCTCATGCTGTGGATCGCCCTGCGCGCGCCCGCATCCGCAAGCTCGCCACCGCATGACGCCGCCATTGACCCGCCTGAACAACTGGCCCTTGCCTGGTGGGCCCTGCAGTTCAGCCCCCGGGTCTGCGTGCTGGAGGAGTCCGTGCTGCTGGAGGCGCAGGACAGCCTGCGCCTCTTTGGTGGCCAGCGCGCGCTGCTGCAGCACGTGCGTGTGCAAGCTGCCGGACAAGGCGCCAGCGCCCTCGCGGCTGCGCCTACCGCGCTGGCTGCTGTCGCGCTCTTGCGTCGCCTTTCGGCTGCCGAAGTTGCGACGGACACGGCCACTGCATCACCCGCTCCTGCACCTTTGCCAGCCCAAGCCTGTGGCCCCGCCGCGCTGCAGCGCACCCTGGACGCCCTGCCCATCGCGGTGCTGAGCGCGACGCATCCTCACGTCCCTACGCTGCAGCGTCTAGGCTGCCGCACCCTGGGGCAGTTGCGCGCGATGCCGCGTGGCGGCCTGTCGCGTCGCTTCGGAGGCGCCCTACTGGAAGCACTGGACCGTGCCTACGGCCTGCGTCCCGATGCATTCAAGTGGATCGCACTGCCCGAAACCTTCAGCGCCCGGCTCGAATTCGCGGGCCGTATCGAACTGGCCGAGGGCCTGCTCTTTGGTGCGCGCCGACTGCTCGCTCAGCTGGGCACCTGGTTGCTGGCGCGGCAGCGCGGCGTGGTGGCCCTCACCCTGCACTGGGAGCACGATCTTGTGCGCCGGGGGGATGCTGGGAATGGCAGTCTGACGGTACGCACCGCGCAAGCCACGCGCGATATGGCGCATCTCACCCGTCTGCTGGCCGAGCATCTGGCGCGCGTGACGCTGCTTGCCCCCGTGGTCGCCATCCGGCTCGAAGCGCCGCAGACCGCTGCGTTGGCGACGCAGTCCATGAGCCTGCTGCCCGAAGACCAGCGCGAAGGCGAAACCCTGCAGCAGTTCGTCGAGCGTGTCTCCGCGCGCCTGGGCCCTGACCGTGTGCTGCGCGGGCAATTGATCGCCGATCACCGGCCGCAGCACATGCAACGCTGGCAGCCTGCCACCATCGCGGTCGTATCCAGACGCAAAAAATCCAAGCTGCCTGCGCAGCTGCTGCTGCAGCCGCCCTGGCTGCTGCGCGAGCCGCTGCGCCTGACCGTCCAGGACGAGCGGCCCATCTACCAGGGGTCACTCACCCTGCTGGCTGGCCCCGAGCGGCTGGAGTCGGGCTGGTGGAGTCTGCTCCCGGGCGCAGAAATGGAAGGCCAGGAGCTAGCCCTGCGTGACTACTACGTTGCCCGCAGCCCGCACGCAGGGCTGCTCTGGGTCTACCGGCGCCGCAGTGCAGGGGAGCCGGGGTGGTACCTGCAAGGTCTTTACGGATGACGCAGAGGATCGATACGGCGTCGGTTCGAGTCCTGTCCAGAATTATTGCGAGCAGGTAAATTTTGACCAGACTGTCCACAATATATGGAAAGCCCATCTTGAGTGAAGCCACGTGGCAATTGCAGGACGCCAAGAGCAATTTCAGCCAGCTCGTCAAACAGGCCGCAGCGGGTGAGGCGTAGGTCGTCACCATGCGGTACACCAGATCAGCGCCGCGCCGTTTTAGGCGGTCCATGGCAAAGGGTGGGCGGGCGCAGTAGCGCAGCAGGCGCTCCAGGCCTGCACGGTCGGCGGCTTCGATGCGCACCCCCGCATCCACTGAAAACCCGCCGCCGTGTTGGCTGGAAGCGCCGCGCTCGCTCATCTCTTTGGCGTCATGCGCCCCCAGGTGGCCGCGTGCCACAAAGGCGCGCAGCCGGCGCTTGCGCACGCTGTTCTGTACTTGGGTCTGCATCTGGGCAAGGGCGACCTCGTCGATCTGGGCGGGGTGAAACGTGATCGGCTGCACACCGGCGGGCAGCGGCTCAAACACCCCATCGACCACGCACACATGGAAATGCACATGCGCGTTCAGGTTGGAACCGAACCGGTGAATAAAGGCAACTGCGCCCAGGCGCAGGCTGACGGGGTCACACTGTGCAGCACTGGGGCAATGGGCCTGCAGGCTTTGCTGCACCGCGCGCAAGAAAATGTGCAGCGCGGCATTGAGTGCGCCTTTGTCACGCTGCAGGTAGTAGCGAATGCGCTTCGGGACAGACAGCACCCACTGGCGCACCGGCAGGCGCGGAAACACGTGGTCGCACAGGTGGGCGGCTGCCTCGGCCATGCGGCGTGTGTTGCATGAGGGGCAGACGCCACGGCCTTTGCAGGAGAAGGCCACCAAAAAGTCGTCTCCACAGTCGTCGCAGCGAACGCGGGCAAAGCCGTGGGCGAAGATGCCGCACTCCAGGTATTTGCGGAACGCTTTCTCTACTTAAGGAGCTGGCGTGTGGTGGTCGCCCTGCCCGTCGAGCTGTCCGACACTTGCCAACTCTAGCCAGGTCTCAAACAACCCCCCAAAGAACATAGGCCGACAGGCCATACAGAATGCCGCTGGACATGCAATTGGACGGGTGGTCAGGAACGATAAAGGATGGCGGCGCGCCGGCAAGAGCCTTCGGTGGATGGGGACAGTGCGCCATAGCCGTCACCGCCGCCTGCAGCGGCGAGTTCGGGGCCAGCACGCCGTAGTACCTGTGCCGGTGCGTGCGCGGTGGCGGCACCAGTTGGGCGATGCGGTGGATCAGCTCCAGCGGCGTGAGCACCAGTTCACCCGAATACTTGTCGGACTGCATAGGCTCTGTGTGGCCTTTGCCCATGCATGGCAAGCCTACCGCTGTAGTGGTCTCGGCCCAGCAATACGCGCGGCTCACCCGTCGCAAAGGGCGCCTGTCCAGCGCTGTGCTGCAACCCGATCTGGCCATTGACCAGCTCGACCTCGCGCGCAGCCGCGACACCGGGCGTGATATCCCGCTATGAAGTGGCTACTCGACACCTGCGTTCTGTCCGAATACGCCCGGCGCGAGCCAAACCAGCACGTGATCGACTGGCTGGACGCCCAGGACGAAGACAGCCTGTACCTGAGCGTCATCACGCTGGGTGAAACCGAGAAGGGCATCTTGAAGCTGCGCGCCACCGAGGCGCAGCGCGCCCATGATGGCCATGGCTCAATGCCATGGCCTGACCATCGTCAAGCGCAACGAGCGCGACTTCCTGCCTTACCCGGTGCTCTTCAATCCCTGGCAAGCCTAGCGCCAAGCAGGGCTTGTTGGGCACTGCAGGCCAGCCGGTCTGACAAAGGCCGCATCTAGTTCGCGACAAATTGTCCCAACTTGCCCCGGTAGTTCCCCTCTTATGCAGGGCCCTGCCTATCCGCTACAGTGGCGGCCTCATGAGCAGCAAGCAGCCGTCCCTTCAAGTCGCCGTCCTCATGCGCAAGGAGCGCATCAGCGGCCCCATGAGCCAGTGGCAGCCCTGGCGCTGGGTGCTGGCCGACGTGGTGATGAACGAGCCCACGTTTGGCAGCGAGCCGCGCCGGCTGCGCCAGGATGAGAACGGCGAGCAGTGGCTGCACCCGGGCTTTGCGGTGGAACTGTTCCGCGATGATGCCGAGGGCTATTACCTCAATGCCACCACGCCCGCGCCTTGCTGGTTCGTGCTCTGGCGCATGGAGGAAGAAGCAACGGTGGCTGACGAGCCGATTCCGCGCCCTGCGGCCGTGTCTGTGAGTTACCACGACGCCGGCCGCTGGCTCGACGCCCAGGAGACGGTGGAGCAGGTGCCAGCGCCGCCCGAGGTGGTGGCCTGGTTCAAGACCTACGCTGACGAGCACTACAAGATCGAGCCCAAGAAACGCAAGCGCCCCGACAGCTTCCGGCCGTTGACCGACCGCTTCGGGCAGCCGGCCTCGGTGAGCACCGGCAAACGGTACGGTGGAGGCGAGGATGGCTGAGGGCTTCCTGGGTCGCTGGTCGCAACGCAAGCAGGCGCTGCGCGAGGGCAAGCCGGTCGAAGAGCCGCCGGCACCGATCGCTGAGCTACCCGTTGCCAAGGCGCCTGCGCAGGCGGCGGTGTCAACGCCGCAGATTCCCTCCGAGCCCGTCGCACCACCGCCGACGCTACAGGACGTGCAGGCCCTGACGCCCCAGTCCGACTTCCAGCGTTTCGTGGCGCGGGATGTGGACCCCGAGGTCAAGCACGCTGCCATGCGCAAGCTGTTCTCCGATCCGCACTTCAATGTGATGGACGGCATGGACGTCTACATCGACGACTACAACACACCCAATCCCATGCCGGCATCCATGCTGCGCAAGATGGCCAGTGCGCATTTCCTGGGCCTGGTGGAGGAAGAGAAAGAGCCAGTGCCTGCTACCGTGGCGCAGCCTGTCCGGGAGACCGCATCACCTGCGCCCGAAGCCGTGGCGACCGGCACCGAGGCCCGGCCGGCCCCCGACCCTGAAGAAGTATCTGAAGAGAAAACACATCATGACCACCCTGATCTGCGACTGCAACAAGACCATGCCGCTGGACCCCAAGGGTCTGGGCGCGGCGCTGGATGAGCCGCTGACGCAGCACAGCACCCTGTGCCGGCGCGAGGCCGGTGCCTTCCAGCAGGCCCTGGGCCAGGGCGACGATGTGGTGGTGGCCTGCACCCAGGAGGCGCGCCTGTTCACCGAGCTCGCCGAGCAGACCGAGGGCGCGGGGGCTGTGCCCATCCGCTTCGTGAACATCCGCGAGACCGGGGGCTGGAGCAAGGACGCCGCCCGCGCCATGCCCAAGATGGCCGCGCTGTTGGCCGCTGCGCGCCTGCCCGACCCCGAGTCCGTACCCACGGTGAGCTACAAGAGCGCCGGGCGGGTGCTGGTCATCGGCGCGCTGGATGCGGCCGAGCGCGCAGCCGACCTGCTTGCCGACATGCTCGACGTGACGATCTTCAGCACGGGCAAGGGCGCCAGCGGCGGCATGCAGGAGCGTCGCTACCCCGTGATGACCGGCCGCATCGAGGCCCTCACCGGCTGGCTGGGCGCTTTCGAGCTCAAGTGGGAACGCAGCAACGCGATCGACCTTGACCTTTGCACGCGCTGCAATGCCTGCATCGCCGTCTGCCCGGAAGGCGCGATCGGCTTCGACTATCAAATTGATAGCGCCTTGTGCAAGTCACACCGCGCCTGCGTCAGGGCCTGCGGTGTGGCCGGCGCCATTGATTTCACGCGTGACCCGCAGTCCGACAGCGACACCTTCGACCTGGTGCTCGATCTGCGCAGCACAGCAGCGTTCACCCAGCATGCCAAGCCGCAGGGCTACTTCCAGTGGAATGGCGCCGATACCCGTGCGCTGATCGCCCTGCGTGGCCTGGTGGGCGAGTTCGAGAAGCCCAAGTTCTTCAGCTACAAGCACAAGCTCTGCGCGCACAGCCGCAACGAGAAGACCGGATGCAACGCCTGCATCGACGTCTGCTCGGCCTCGGCCATCAGCTCCGAGAAAGAGCGCCAACAGATCAAGGTCAATCCCAATCTGTGCGTGGGTTGTGGCGCCTGCACCACCGTCTGCCCGAGCGGCGCGCTGACCTTTGCCTATCCGCGGGCCAGCGAGCAGGGCGTGAAGTTCAAGACCCTGCTGTCTAGCTACCAGCGTGCCGGCGGGCGCGAGCCCGCTTTGCTGCTGCACAGCCAGGAGGGTGGCACGAAGCTCATCAACGAGCTGGGTCGTGCGGCCCGGGTCAATGCCGAGGTGCGCGGCGTGCCCGCGCGCGTGATCCCTGTTCCGCTGTGGCACACAGCCTCCATGGGCCTGGACGTGTGGCTCACGGCGGTGGCCTACGGCGCACGCAACGTCTGGGTGCTGATGACGGACGAGGAAGCCCCGCAGTACCGCGATGCGGTGCGCGCACAGATGGACGTGGCCCAGGCCATCCTGAGCGGCCTGGGCTACCAGGGGCAGCATTTCCGCCTGTTGCATGCGCGCGATGCGCGTGACCTTGCCGATCTGGATGCCGCCTTGCAGTCTCCACCGGCGCAAGGCGTGGGCAAGACGGCGGGCTTCGCCGTGCAGGCCGACAAGCGCGCCACGCTGGAGCTGGCGCTGGACCATCTGGTCGAGCAGGCACCGGCCAGGCCGGAGCTGATCGCGCTGCCCGCGCAGGGCTCGCCGCTGGGCGCGCTGGCCATCAACAAGGACGCCTGCACCATGTGCCTGAGCTGCGTGAACGCCTGCCCGGCCAGCGCGCTGCAGGACAACCCCAATGCGCCGCAGCTTCGCTTCATCGAGAAGAACTGCGTGCAGTGCGGCCTGTGTGCCAAAACCTGTCCGGAGCAGGCCATCACGCTGGTGCCGCAGCTGCGGCTGACGCCGCAGCGCAAGGAGGCTGTGGTCCTCAACGAGATGCAGCCCTATGCGTGCATCCGCTGCAGCAAGCCCTTCGGCACGCTCAAGGCCATCGAGGCCATGCTGGGCAAGCTGGCGGGCCACGCCATGTTCCAGGGCGAGGCGCTGGAGCGCCTGAAGATGTGCGGCGACTGCCGCGTGATCGACATCTACAGCAATCCCAACGAAACCAGGATCACCGATCTGTGACACGACCCGAAGGGCTGATGCCATGACCCAACCCGATACCATCGATGCCCAGCTCGTGCAGGGTGGCCTGGACGAGGAAACCGCGCGCGCCGAGGTCTACGGCCTGCTGGCCGCGCTTTACTACGCACCGCCCGGCGCCGAGCTGCTGGCGCAGCTGCGCGTGGCGGCGACCGAGGCGCCAGCCGAAGGCGGTTTTCTGGAGGAGCCCTGGCGTGCCCTGGTGGCTGCGGCGCGCGACCAGGACCTGGCCACGATTTCTTCCGAGTACAACACGCTCTTTGGTGGCGTGGGCAAGCCCGAGGTCTACCTCTTCGGCTCGCATTACCTCACCGGATTTCTGAACGAAAAGCCGCTGGCAAAGCTGCGCACCGATCTGGCGGCCCTGGGCCTGGCGCGTGACGAGACCTTGCCCGAGACCGAGGACCACATGGCCTATCTTTGCGAGGTCATGCGCTACCTGATCGCGGGTGATGACGTTGCGGTGGCCAACCTCACCAAGCAGCGCGAGTTCTTCGCCGACCACCTGCAGCCCTGGGTGAACCAGCTGTGCGAAGCGCTTGAGGCGCACCCCCGTGCGCGCTTTTACGCCGCGCTGGCCGGCTTCACACGCGCCTTCGTCAGCGTGGAACAGCAGGGTTTCGACATGCTGACTTAACCGCTATGCCGTTCGGGCTCTACGCCCGTCGCGCTTCCATTGGCCCGCTGGAGTCAGCCGCAGGCGCCAGCGGCTCGGTCAGCAGCCACACGCGAAAGGTGGCGCCTGTGCTTTCCTCGCCCAGTTCTCGCTTGTTCACGCCCTCGATACTGCCTCCGTAGCGTTCTACCAGACCCACACTGATCCACAGGCCCAGGCCGTTGCCGTCGTTCTTGGTGGTGAAGAAGGGCCGGAATAGGCGCTCCTTCACACGCTCGCTCAGGCCTGGCCCGCTGTCGCTGATCTCCAGCAGCACGCCGGCTCTGCCGTCGCCTGGCAGATCCCGTCGGTCGCGCGTGCGCAGGCGCAGAGTGCCGCCCTCGGGCATGGCCTGGATGGCGTTGATCAGCAGGTTGATGACAACCTGCTGCAGTTCCTGCCGGTTGATGCCCGCGCGCGCCGTGGCCTGTAACTCGCGCCGGACTTCGATGCGCGTGCGCGCCAGCAGATGGGCCACCAGCACCAGCGAGTTTTCCAGCACTTCGTTCACCTCCACCGCATCCACGTAGCCGGCGTATTCCGTCGGCCTGGCGTACTGCAGCAGCTGCGTAATGATCAGACGCATGCGCTCGACCTGCTGGTCCAGCAGGTCGAGCTCGCCCTGCACGTCGGTGGCCCGCGGGCCCAGTGTCTCGCGCATGAGGTCCAGATTGCCCTGGATCACGGCGATGGGGTTGTTGATCTCGTGCGCCACGCTGGCCGTGAGCTGGCCGATGGCGGCGAGCTTCTCGGACTTGACAAGCTGCTGCTGTGCCTGCAGCAGCGAGGCGTTGCTGCGCGCCAGCTCGGTGGTGCGTTCGATCACCTTGGCGTCCAGCTCCTCGGCCCAGCGCTGCAAGGCGCGCGCCTTGTCGTCGATCACGTCCAGCAGCTCGTCCAGATGGCGGGCGAGGGCACCGATCTCGTCGCGCGCCGCAACCGGCCCGACGCGCGCGCCCGTATCACCCTCTTCCACGCGCTGCATGGTCTGGTTCATCTGCTCCAGCGGGCGGAAAATGCTGCGCGCCCAGCGCAGCGAGAACAGCGCCGCCAGCAGCATGACGACGAGGAAGATGCCGACGATGAGCGCGAGCATGCCGTACTTCACGTAGCGGAAGGGTTGCTCCAGATAACCCACGTAGAGCATGCCCACCCGCTCGCCCGCGGCGTCCAGCAGGGGCTCGTAGGCCGACACATACCAGTCGTTGACCACGAAGGCCCGGTCCAGCCACGTCTGGCCATGGGTGAGCACGGCCTCGCGCACGGCCTGCGAGACCCGCGTGCCGATCGCGCGCTCATCGCGGAACAAACGCACATTGGTGGTGATGCGCACATCGTCCATGAACAGCGTGGCCGTGCCGTGGCTGCCAAAGGGCAGTGAGCCCTCGGGGTAGACGATGCGGTTGATGTGATCGATGAAGGGCAGGTTCTGGTTGAGCAGTACACCGCCACGCAGCAGCGCCACGATGCTGCCGTTGGCGTCTCGCACGGGTGTAGTGGCCAGCATGATCAGGGCGCGGTCTTCGAGATCGCGGTCGTGGGGTGCCGCACTGCGTGTGCGGATCAGTGGAATCTGGATGCGCGCGGCCAGGTGGGGTGCCAGCGCCAGCAGGTCGCCCGGCGCCAGCCGTGCGAGGCTGGCGTGGTCGGTGCTGATGCGCGCATGGATGGCGCCCGCACCCTTCGCCGGCGCGCGAAGTCCTGCGTTCGCCTGCGCGGGTCTCAGCCAGTCAGCCGCGATGAGCTGGCCGTCCAGTCGGTACAGGTTGATGAAATCGAAACCCAGTCGTTGACTTTCACGCTCCAGCAGGGCCTGGACGGCGGCCAGGTCACGCCGCTGCAGGGGCAGCTGCAGCGCGTAGGAGCCCGCCACAGCGTTGGTGCCGTAGCCGACCTCGGCCAGCACTTGCTCGAAATAGCCGCGTGCCACGGCCAGGTCGCTGCGCACCTTGGTGATGAGCAGCCGGTCGTAGGCGGCATTGCCCCACAGCACCAGCGCGCCCACCAGCAGCGGCAGCACCACCAGCAGCGGCAGCAGGGCCATGGCTAGCAGCTTGTTGCGGATGGAATGCGTGAGCCAGCGCGGCGCCAGCAGCTTGCCCTCCTCGGCCAGTCGGCGCTTCACGGCAGGGCCCACTCGGCGCAGCGGCGCTCCAGCGTTCGGCGGGAGATGCCGAGCAATTGCGCGGCGCGGGTCTTGTCGCCCTGCACCGAATCCAGCACCATCAGAATGTGCTGCTTTTCCAGCGCCTGCAAGTCGGTGGGCAGGGTGGCCGATGCGGCGCGGCGGCGCTTGTCCGTGGCATAGAGCGCAGAGACGTTGAGCGCGCCCAGAATGAGCGAGCGCTCGATCAGGTTACGCAGCTCGCGCACATTGCCGGGCCAGTCGTACTGCTGCAGGTAATCGGCCTCTGCCGGCGTCAGCTCCAGCGGCTGCGCGCCCAGCAAGGGGGCCAGCCGTGCATTGAAGTGCGCCACCAGGTCCGGGATGTCTTCCTTGTGGTCGCGCAATGCCGGAAGGCGCAGCTCCACGACTTGCAGGCGGTAATACAGGTCCTTGCGAAAGCGCCCCTCGGCCACCTCCTGCTGCAGGTCGCGGTTGGTGGCCGCGATGATGCGCACGTTCACAGGCTGCAGTTGCTGGCTGCCTACCGGACGGATCGTCAGGTCTTCCAGCGCGCGCAGCAGCGTGGCCTGCAGGGTCAGCGGGAGCTCGGCCACTTCGTCGAGGAAGAGGGTGCCGCCCTGGGCGTAGTAGAAGAGACCGTCGCGCGCGCGTGTGGCACCAGCGAACGCGCCCTTGGCATGGCCGAAGAGCTCGCTTTCCATCTGCTCGGGCGAGACCGAGGCGCAATTGACAGGCACGAAGGGCCCCTGCATCCGCGGGCTCAGCGCGTGCAGGGCGCGCGCCACCAGCTCCTTGCCTGTGCCCGACTCGCCCTGAAGCAGTGCGGTGCTGTTGACGGGGGCCACGCGGCGCACTGCGGCCGAGAGTTCGGCAATCTGGGCCGAACGGCCCACCAGCCCGTTGTCGGCAAACTGGCTGCGCGAGAGCGTGTGGCGCAACACGAAGTTCTCGCGTGCGAGCCGGGCACTCTCGAAACAGCGGCGTACGGCATTGAGAATCTGCGGCACGCGAAAGGGTTTGAGGATGAAGTCCGAAGCCCCCGCGCGCAGGGCCTCGATGGCCGTTTCCAGATCAGCGAAGGCAGTGATGAGGACGACCTGGCCCGTGTAGCCGTGCTCGCGCAGATCCTTGAGCCATTCCAGACCATTGCGTCCGGGCAGGGCGATGTCCAGGACGATGAGGTCGACGTGGTTGCCGCGCAGCAGCGCGGCGCCTTCCTCCGCACTGCCCGCCTCCAGTACCGTCTGGCAGCGCGGCGCCAGGGTCTTGACCAGGAAATTGCGCATGCCCGGCTCATCGTCAACGACCAGGATCGACCAGCAGGGCCAACCTTCGGCCATCTTGCTGGTATCGGTCAGGGCAGGGGATGAACTCAAGGTGCAGGCTCAAACGCGCTGCGGAATTCTATCGGCGACTCCTGAGTGTTTTTATCGGGAATCGCGGGATTCACCCGTCTGCAACAGCTTGCAGCCATTTTTTGAAGCGCGAGGCCGGCGCCACGTTACCCTGGTGCTGCGACAAGTTGTCGCATCGTTGGCGTCAGCTTGTCCAAGTACATGGACATGCTGCGTCGCAGCATGTGTGCAAGACCATGATTTGCCTTCTTTGCGACGAGTTTGTCGGTTCGGTAGGCTCGCAATAGATATATAAGTGGTTGATTAACGAATGCGTTCCCCCGGGGAAGCAAGGGCTTTGCCCCCTCGGAAAACCCTGAGTCTTGCGCCTTGCTCAAACCACCTTGCATTGTTAAATTGGGCGGCGTGGTTATGTATTTATGTTCCTAAGTGGAAGCTTTTTGGAGACACAGCATGAGTCAACCCCAAGGAAAACTGTCCCGCCGCACCGTGTTTGCGGGTGCGGGCACCGCCGGTGCCATGGCAGCGGTGGCCAGCATGATGCCGACGGCCAAGCCGGCTGAACAGGTGACGCGGGAGCTCAAGCCCGCTCCGAAGCGTGGCGGTGGCTACCAGCTGTCCGAGCACGTCAAGCACTACTATCAGACCACCCGCCTCTGATCACGGAGACCACCATGTTGCTCACCAAGAAATCCCCGGCGACCGAGGCCACTGGCCGTTCGCCCTTCGTGCACAGCCTGCGCCGCGGCCTTTCGCAGGCCCTGCCCACCATGGACCGTCGCGCCTTCCTGCGTCGCTCGGGTCTGGGCCTTGGTGTTGGCCTGGCCGCCTCGCAGCTCACGCTCGTCAAGAAGTCCTACGCCGCCAGCAAGGTGGGGGTGGGCGACGGCAAGATCGAAGTCAAGCGCACCGTCTGCACGCACTGCTCGGTCGGCTGCGCGGTGGATGCCGTGGTGGAAAACGGTATCTGGACGCGGCAGGAGCCAGTATTCGACTCGCCCATCAACTTGGGCGCGCACTGCGCCAAGGGCGCCTCGATCCGCGAGCACGGACATGGCGAGTACCGCCTGCGCTACCCCATGAAGCTCGTCAACGGCAAGTACGAGCGCATCAGCTGGGACACGGCCTACAAGGAAATCGCCGAGCGCATGATGGAGTTGCGCAAGGCCGGCGGCCCCGACAGTATCTACTTCGTCGGCTCCTCCAAGTACAACAACGAGCAGGCTTACCTGCTGCGCAAGTTCGTGAGCTTCTGGGGCACCAACAACTGTGACCACCAGGCCCGAATCTGTCACTCCACCACGGTGGCCGGCGTGGCCAATACGTGGGGCTATGGTGCGATGACCAACTCGTACAACGATATGCAGAACAGCAAGGTCGCGCTCTACATCGGTTCCAACGCCGCCGAGGCCCATCCAGTCAGCCTGCTGCACATGCTGCACGCCAAGGAGATCGGCTGCAAGATGATCGTGGTGGATCCGCGCTTTACCCGCACTGCAGCCAAGGCCGACGAGTACGTGCGCATACGCTCAGGCACCGACATCCCCTACCTGTTCGGCCTGCTCTACCACATCTTCAAGAACGGCTGGGAAGACAAGAAGTACATCAACGACCGTGTCTATGGCATGGAGGACGTGAAGAAAGAAGTCCTCGCCAAGTGGACCCCGGCCGTCGTCGAGGAAGCCTGCGGCGTGCCCGAGGCCCAGATGGTCAAGGTCGCGAAGATGCTGCATGAGAGCCGCCCCGGCACCATCGTTTGGTGCATGGGCCAGACGCAGCACACCATCGGTAACGCAATGGTGCGTGCCTCCTGCATCCTGCAGCTCGCACTCGGCAATGTCGGTAAGACTGGCGGTGGCACCAACATTTTCCGCGGCCACGACAACGTACAGGGCGCTACCGACGTGGGCCCCAACCCTGACTCGTTGCCCGGCTATTACGGCCTGGTGGAAGGCTCCTGGAGGCACTTCTGCAACACCTGGGGCGTGGATTTCGAGTGGGTCAAGGGCCGCTTCGCCAGCCCCGCCATGATGACCAAGCCCGGCATCACGGTGTCGCGCTGGATCGACGGCGTGCTGGAGAAGAACGAGCTCATCGACCAAGATTCCAACCTGCGCGGCGTCTTTTACTGGGGTCACGCCCCCAACTCCCAGACCCGTGGTCTGGAAATGAAGCGCGCCATGGACAAGCTGGATCTGCTGGTCGTGGTTGATCCGTACCCCTCGGCCACGGCGGCCATGGCCGCCATGCCCGGCGATCCGAAGGACCTCAATCCCAGCCGTGCGGTCTACCTGCTTCCCGCTGCCACGCAGTTTGAGACCAGTGGCTCCTGCACGGCCTCCAACCGGTCCATCCAGTGGCGCGAGAAGGTCATCGAGCCGCTGTGGGACAGCCGCAGCGACCACATGATCATGTACCAGCTGGCCGAGAAGCTCGGTTTTGGGAAGGAACTGGTCAAGAACTACAAGATGCAGAAGGTCAAGGGCATGGACGAGCCCGTCCCCGAGGACATCCTGCGCGAGATCAACAAGTCGGTCTGGACCATTGGCTACACTGGCCAGAGCCCGGAGCGACTCAAGGCTCACATGCGCCACATGAACGCCTTCGACGTGAAGACGCTCAAGTGCAAGGGCACGGTGGTCGACAAGGAAACCGGCTATGACATGACCGGCGACTACTTCGGTCTGCCCTGGCCCTGCTACGGTACGCCCGAGCTCAAGCACCCCGGCTCGCCCAACCTCTACGACACCTCCAAGCACGTCATGGAAGGCGGCGGAAACTTCCGCGCCAACTTCGGCGTGGAGCGTGAGGGCAAGAGCCTTCTCGCCGAGAACGGCTCGCACTCGTTGGGCGCAGACATCACCACCGGTTACCCTGAACTTGACCACGTGCTGCTCAAGAAGTTGGGCTGGTGGGGCGAGCTGACCGAGGCCGAGCAGAAGGCGGCCGAGGGCAAGAACTGGAAGAACGATCCTTCGGGCGGCATGATCCGCGTGTTCATGAAGAACCACGGCTGCCATCCCTTCGGCAACGCCAAGGCACGCGCCGTCGTGTGGAACTTCCCGGACCCGATCCCGCAGCACCGCGAGCCCGTCTACGGCACCCGCCCGGACATGATCGCCAAGTACCCGAGCCACGACGACCAGAAGACCCGCTGGCGCCTGCCCATCCTGTACAAGTCGCTCCAGGCAAAGAACGTGGAGAACAAGCTCCACGAGAAATTCCCGCTCATCATGACCTCTGGCCGTCTGGTCGAGTACGAGGGGGGCGGCGAGGAAACCCGCGCCAACCCCTGGCTGGCCGAGCTGCAGCAGGAATCCTTCGTGGAGATCCATCCCAAGGCTGCTGCCGCCCGCGGCATCCGCAACGGCGAGCGCGTCTGGATGAGCTCGCCCACCGGCGCGCGTATCAATGTGCAGGCCATGGTGACCGAGCGCGTGGACGAGCACACCGTCTGGATGCCCTTCCACTTCTCCGGTCACTGGCAAGGAGCGGACATGCTGTCCCACTACCCCAAGGGGGCAGCGCCCATCGTGCGCGGTGAGGCCGTCAACACGGCGACCACCTATGGTTACGACATCGTGACCATGATGCAGGAAACCAAGACCACGATCTGCCAGATCGAGAAAGCGTAAGGAGAGACGTCATGGCACGAATGAAATTTGTTTGTGACGCCGAGCGCTGCATCGAGTGCAACGGCTGCGTCACCGCCTGCAAGAACGAGCACGAGGTGCCCTGGGGCGTGAACCGCCGCCGCGTGGTCACCCTCAACGACGGTGTCCCCGGTGAGAAGTCCATCTCGGTCGCCTGCATGCACTGCAGCGACGCACCCTGCATGGCCGTCTGCCCCGTCAACTGCTTCTACCGAACCGATGAAGGCGTGGTGCTGCACGACAAGGACATCTGCATTGGCTGCGGGTACTGCTCCTACGCCTGCCCCTTCGGTGCGCCCCAGTTCCCCTCGGCTGGCACCTTCGGTGTGCGCGGCAAGATGGACAAGTGCACCTTCTGTGCCGGTGGCCCGGAAACCCATGGCAGCCAGTCCGAGTTCGAAAAGTACGGTCGCAACCGCCTGGCGGAGGGCAAGTTGCCCGCCTGCGCCGAGATGTGCTCGACCAAGGCGCTGCTTGCTGGCGACGGCGACATGGTGGCCGACATCTTCCGCACGCGCGTGTTGCAGCGCGGCAAGGGCGCTGAAGTCTGGGGCTGGGGTACCGCCTACGGCTCGCGTCAGGCCGGCCAGCCCGCACCTGCAGGAGCCAAGTCATGAAGAAGGCCCTGACCATCGTCTTCGCTGCCTTCGTGCTCGCCGCCTGCGGCGAGGTGGACCAGTCGCTCGGTGGCGCCAAGCCCGACGCGCCGTCGCACACCGGCACCGGCAAGGCCTACGTTGAACCCGGCTGGAAGGCCGGTGACAAGACGAGCTGGGAGTCCAAGCTCAAGGCGCGCGGCCAGTACGGTCAAAACGAGTACACCCGGGTCAACTGAAGAACGGACCGTCCATGAAAAAAGCTCTCGCCACGGCTTTCGTGATGGCCATGGCCTTGACAGGTACGGCCCAGGCCCAGCAAGACAGGCTCAAGCTCGATGCACCCCCGGCGCAGGCAGCTCCGGCCCAGCAGCAGGGTGGTATCAAAAGCCAAAACATCTTTGATGTGAAGCCCGATGCCAGCGAAGAGCCGGGCTATGCCACGCAGACCAATGCCGAGCGTGCCGCCGTGCAGCCTGGCAACAACGCGCCCATGTGGCGCTCGGTCGGCGCCGGTGTAACCGGCTTCAGCAGCCTGCCCGCGAAACAGGCGCCCGAAGCAGGCAACCTCATCCAGCCTTTCGTGCAGTACCCGGGCTCCATGCTCACTACGGCGGGGGAAGCCTGGCGTCAGGTGCGCAACCACTGGATCCTCCCCTACGGCGGCGCGCTGCTGCTGATCGCTCTGGGCGCCGTGGGCCTGTTCTACTGGCGCAAGGGCACCATGCAGCTGCATGGTGCCGAGACTGGTCGCAAGATCGAGCGCTTCACGGCGTTCGAGCGCTCGGCGCACTGGGCGAATGCCATTGCGTTCAGCATCCTGGCCATCTCCGGCATCGTGATGGCTTTTGGCAAGTATTTCCTGCACCCAATCATCGGCGGCACCCTGTTCGGCTGGCTGACGTATGTGCTCAAGAACATGCACAACTTCGCTGGCCCGGTGTTTGCGGTATCGTTGTTGATTGTCATCGGCACCTTCGTCAAGGACAATCTGCCGCGCAAGGAAGACATCGCGTGGCTGCTCAAGGGTGGTGGCCTATTCTCTGGTGAAGAGGTGCCCTCCCACCGCTTCAACGCTGGCGAGAAGGTGCTGTTCTGGGCGGGTGTGTTTGTGTTGGGACTGATCGTCGTCGGCTCGGGCCTCGTGCTGGACATGCTCATCCCGGGTCTGCAGTACCTGCGTGGCGACATGCAGATCGCGCACATGATCCACGCCGCCGCCGCCGTGCTGATGATGGCCATGTTCATCGGCCACATCTACATGGGCACCATCGGTATGGCTGGTGCCTACAGTGCCATGCGTACCGGCTACGTGGACGAAACCTGGGCCAAGGAACACCATGAGCTCTGGTATGCCGACATCAGGGCCGGCAAGATTCCGGCGCAGCGCACCCAGCCCGTCGCGCCCGGCGCCCCGGTGAAGGTCTGAGAACCCGAACAAGACGAGAGATGCACCCATGAAAGCTATTGCCATAATCCTGATGACTGGCGTCTTCAGCGTGAGCGCCCAGGCCAAGTTGCCGGCGCCCAGCGACGCCGCCAAGGCAGCCGCTGCCGAGGCGGCCGCCAAGACGGCCCACGCTGGCAAGGTCGATGCCTATCTGCTCTGCAAGTATCAGGACAAGACCGCAGCGCACTACCGTAAGTCGGGCAAGGCTGGCAAGGATGACAAGCCGGTGGCCACCGCCCCCTGCGTGGACCCCGGTCCGTACAAGCCTGCAACAGCGGCTGCGCCTGCAGCCCCTGCGCCCGCCGCGCCGGCCAAGAAGTCCTGAGCCACCGGTCGATCAAGGCCGAAAGGTCAGGGTCGCGAGACCCTGGCCTTTTTTGTTGTACCCTGCCGTCATGATTCACCGTCACCTGCCCGAACTGACTCGCGCCAGCGCACCGCTGACGCGCGAGGTCGCGGTCGTCAACGAACATGGTGACGCGAGCACGCTGTCCGTTCCCGCCGAGCGCGCACTGACGGTCTACGTGGACAAGCGCGAGCTCGTCACGCTCATGACTCTTGGCGCCCAACCCGAGCTGCTGGTGTTGGGCTACCTGCGCAATCAGCGCCTGGTGCGCTCGGTCGAGGAGGTCGAGTCCATCACCGTGGACTGGGATGTGGGCGCTGCTGCCGTCAAGACCCGCGAGGGTATCGCCAACGTGGAGGAGCGCACCGCCAAGCGCGTCGTCACCACAGGCTGCGGGCAGGGCAGCGTTTTTGGTGACCTCATGGATGAGGTCGACCAGATCGACCTGTCGCCCGACGCGCGCCTGACCCAGGCCCAGCTCTACGGCATCGTCAATGCCATCCGCCTGCAGGAGAGCACCTACAAGTCCGCCGGCTCCGTGCATGCGTGCGCGCTGTTCCGTGGCGAGGAGATGCTGATCTTCGTCGAGGATGTCGGGCGGCACAACGCGATTGACACGATCGCGGGCTGGATCTGGATGCAGGATCCTGCGTTGATGGACGACGCCAGCAAAGTCTTCTACACCACCGGGCGCCTGACGAGCGAGATGGTGATCAAATCAGCCCAGATGGGGGTGCCTATTGTTGTTTCCCGCAGTGGCATTACGCAGATGGGACACATGGTCGCTGAGCGCGTGGGGCTGTGTGCGATTGGGCGTGCGACCGGGCGGCACTTCTATTGCTATACGGCGTTGCAGCGCTTGGTGCTCCAGCCTGAGTTGGCCGGGCCCAAGTTGCGGGTGGTGGCTTAGCTTTTCCTTTGCGGGGTTTTGCCGGGTCTCGTCGCGGCGGGCGCCGACTTTCTTTGCTTGGCCAAAGAAAGTAAGCAAAGAAAGATGGCTCTGGTGTCTGTGACCCCGGCAATGCCGAGGCAAGCTACGGCGCTCTACTTGGCCGGGGTCTGCGAAAACTCGCTACGCTCAAACATGCGCTGCACTTGATCCGTCCAAGCCTGCGCTCCTCCGCACAGACTCAAGGGCGGGGAGTACTGCAAACCGAATGCAGATCCAACGAGGGCACGCCGTTGCGTACCTTTGCTTCGTCTCGGCAGAAAACTGAGGGCGTACCGCCGCACGTATTGGTTGGTTTGATGATCTCGAGCACGAAGAAAGGAATACGAATCGAGCCTGATTCGGGATCTTTCCCAAGTACGACTGAGGCCAAAGAGCCGCGCATCGTGTTTTCGCCGATGTACTTGACGAGTCTCCGCAACACCCGGGGCGGTTCATGATGCGTATTGGCTCAAAGGCAGGGTTTCTACGAATATTCAATGTTTGTACGATTGTTCAAATGTGGTCATGCTGTCCCAACGTAAAGCCGCCAGAACGGATCGCAGGGCCGCTATCTTGCTGGCTGCCGAGAAGTTATTTGCGCAACGGGGCTATCATGCGGTGACCATCCGCCAAATCGCCGATGAGGCGAGCGTCCCCTTGGCGCTTGTGAGCTATTACTACGGCCAAAAGCAATCGTTGTTTGAAGCCATCTTTGCTCACTGGAACAACACCATTGAAGAACGGTTGCGCGAACTGCAATTGGCTCGGCAAGCGGTCGATCCGCAGGCGAGGTTGGTCCGTATCGTTGAAGCTTTCGTGGATCCGGTTCTACGTCTTCGTGCCAGCTCCGAGGGAGAGTACTACGCGCTTCTGGTTGCGCGCGAGCTTTCACACGCCACCGATGCAGCCAACCGTGTTCTAAGAACTTACTTTGATCCATTGGCGCGTGTGTTCATTGAGGCGCTGGCCGAAGCGATGCCTCAAGCAACCCGTCAACAGGTAGTTTGGGGATATCAGTTTGCGCTTGGGGCCCTAACGCATCACCTCAGCGACAAGCGAGTTCATCGACTGTCGGGTAAGCTCAACACGCCCTGCGATCCCTCAGCACGGCCTCTCCTCGTAGACTTCATCGTAGGCGGCCTTCGAGCCGCCCTGCGGGCGCAGCCTGCATCCCTTTCCCAACCCCGAAGGAGACTCTCATGAAAAGACGCACCCTGCTCTCGAGTGCTGCAGCAGCCGGTCTGTCCGCCGCATGGCCGGTACGCGCACAAGGCGCCAAGGTGGTGTTTGGCTACACAGCCGTCACCGATTTCACGTCTGTCTTCGTGGCGGCCGAAGAAGGTTATTTCCGGAAACGTAATCTTGATGTTGAGCTCAAGTTCATTCCACTCAATTCGACAATTCCAGCGGCTATCCAGTCCGACTCGTTGCAAATTGGCGGGCCGACGCCATCGGTCTACCTGCAAGGTGTTGACGGTGGGCTCGACCATGTTGTGGTTGCGGGCGGCGGTGTAACGTCAAAGGCGATCACGGGATTTGGACTGGTGGCCCGTGCGGGATCAGGCATCAAGATGCCCCAAGACTGTCTGGGGAAAAAAATTGGTGTGCCGGGGCTCGGAGCCTTCTTGCATGTGACGTTTCGTGCCTGGCTGAAGCAAAACGGCGTGGATTACCGCAAGGTTACTTTTGTTGAAGCATCCTTTCCACAGCACGGTGACTTATTGCGCGGCGGGTCCATCGACGCAGTGGTCACAGCCGACCCCTTCATGAGTCGCATCACCGATAGCGGTGCAGGCTATGTGGCGTCCTACTACTCCACCTTCCTGCCCGAGGGCAATCCCACCATCATCTACACGGCACGGCGCGACTGGGCACAGAACAACCCTGCTACGGTGAAGGCTTTCCGGGAAGCCGTGCAGGAAGGTGCCGCGTTCATTCAAAACGCAAAGAATAATGACAAGGTGCGCGCCGCCATCGGGAAATACATCAAACTTCCGCCCGAAGTGCTGGCCAAGATACAGATTTCGCCGCCTGGACCGGTGGTTACCGAAAAGCAACTCAATTACTGGATCGGATTGATGAAAGACCAGGAGATGCTTAAAGGGACTCCAAACGTGGCACAGCTAATCGTGAAGTGAGTGATGTCCAGCGCTATCTCTACCACCCTACTGGATTTCCAGGGAGTGAACATCCATCTTGGAGGTCGGGAGATCCTTTCGCCCATCGATTTTTCTGTAGCAGCAGGCGAATTTGTTTGCATCATTGGCCCCTCGGGCTGCGGAAAGACAACGCTGCTGCGCGCAGCAGCGGGCTTTCTGCACCCATCTGGCGGGCAAGTCGTTAGGGCGGGACGTACCGTCAGCGGCCCTTCCAGGGAAGTGGCATTTGTCTTCCAGGACTATGGGCGGGCGCTTCTCCCCTGGCGCAGTGTGGGCGGCAACATTGCACTGGCTTTGGAGGCAGCGGGTGTCACCAAGGCAGAGCGGCCGGCGCACATAGCCAAAGTACTTGAAACGGTGGGCTTGAGCGCCCACGCCGAAAAATTTCCGGCCCAGCTCTCGGGGGGCATGCAACAGCGGGTGCAAATTGCGCGCTGCTTGGCACAAGGGCCTCAGCTCATGATGATGGACGAACCGTTTGGTGCCTTGGATGCGATGACACGTGAGAATCTGCAAGATGAGTTGTCGCGTCTGGTTCGCTTGAGTGGCCTGACCGTGCTGTTTGTCACACACGACCTGGAAGAAGCGATCTATCTCAGTGATCGGGTCATTGTCCTGCGTGCTTATCCGACCGTGGATAAGCCGAGCTTGGCTGCGATAGTCAACGTGCCAATTCCACGCCCACGTGATCAGCTCGCCACCAAGGAACACCCTGAATTTCTGCGCCTTCGACGTGAGCTCTACGGTTTTTTAGGACATCACTGATGCCGGCTCTGACAGTGGATGCTTTGCGAAGGGGGTTGCGCCCGTGGGTATTCCCGGCAATGTTGCTCGCACTATTGGAGTGGGCCACCCGGACATTGACGCCTGCAAGTGATGCCTTGGCACCACCCTCGCAGGCGCTGATAGCCTTTACCAACGCAATGGCATCGGGCAGCGACAGCGGTGTTCTGCGCGCCACTCTATTCACGCTGGGCAGTGCATCAGCAGGCTTGATGCTCGGGGCAGGTCTGGGTCTCGCTGTGGGCATTCTCCTTGGGTTGTCCCGACGCGCTGCGAGTATGAGTTTTCTGAGCATCGAGATGCTGCGACCGATCCCCTCCGTCGCCCTAATTCCGCTGGCAATGCTGGTCTTTGGTTTTGGATTCCGAATGGAGATCAGTGTTGTGGCTTTTGCGACGTTCTGGCCACTATTGATTCTTGCGCAAGCCGCTGCTCGCCAGATTGAACCCGGCTTGCTAGAGGTTGCCCGCGCGCTGGAACTCAGCCCTTGGGCACGGATCCGCAAGATCTTGCTGCCTGCCATGGTGCCGCGCCTGTTTGTGGCGCTGAGGCTCGGCGTATCCATCGCGCTGGTAGTGGCCGTGACGGTGGAGATTGCCGCCAATCCGCATGGCATGGGGTATGCGCTCATGATTGCACAACAAAGCCTGGCCCCTGACCTGATGCTGGGTTGGCTGGGATGGATTGGTGTCGTCGGCTTTACTCTGAACGCAGTGGCGCTGCGCCTGGAGCGCGCAACAGCGCGGCGTATGGGTGTACGCGCAGCTGGAGAGTCACCATGAAGTGCTTGCCCCTGCGTTCGACAATTGAGAGTCTCATTGTTTTGTCGGTGCTGGGCGGACTGTGGTGGCTGGCCAGTCACCAGGGCTGGATCAGCAAGGTCTTCCTGCCGACACCGGAGGCAACGCTGACCAGCCTGCTTGACGGATTGCAGGGTGAGTTGCTTGTGTTTACCGGCGATACTGTTTTGCGCATGCTATTCGGTTGGCTGCTGGCTTCCCTGATTGGGGTTCTCGTGGGCGCACTGATCGGTGCATCCGATACCGTACGTCAATGGACGGCCCCGACCCTTGAATTTGTCCGGCCCATGCCCGCTTCGGCTGTCATGCCTCTGGCTATATCGCTATTGGGTCTGAGCAGTGGGATGGTGTTGGCTGTTGTGGCTTTTGGGGCCATGTGGCCGGTGCTGTTGGCGACGGTGCATGGCGTGGCATCGGTGCATCTGCGGTTGCGCGAGGTCGCGCGGGCCTTGCAATTGTCGCGAACCGCCTTCGTGCTCAAGATTGGGTTGCCCAACGCCCTGCCTGACATATTGGCGGGCATGCGCCTGTCGATGACCATCTCGCTCATCGTCGCAGTGGTCGGCGAAATGATTGCCTCGCAGTCAGGTTTGGGCCAAGCGATTTTGCTGGCCGCCCGATCTTTTCGCGCCAGTGAGCTATTTGCAGGCATCGCGTTACTTGGCTTGATTGGATTTTTAAGCAACGCGCTGCTCGCTTTGACAGAACGACGCCTGCTGAAATGGCAGACGCCCTGACACTTCACCAAGGAGACCATGATGCCCCGAAAATTTATCGACCTGTCGATCTTTCTTGAAAACGATGTGCTCAGTGACCCGCCCGCGTTCGCACCCAAGATTCAGTACTTCACCCACAAGAACACCTTTGAACAAATTGAGCCTTTTTTCCCCGGACTGCAAAAGCAGGATCTACCCGATGGTGAAGGCTGGGCGGTCGAGATGGTTCAACTCTCCACCCACAATGGTACCCATCTCGATGCGCCATACCACTTTCACTCGACCATGGATGCGAAACACGGAGGCAAGAAACCCGCCATTGCCATTCACGATGTGCCGCTAGAGTGGTGCTTTCAGCCTGGCGTAAAACTGGATTTCCGTCATTTCGGAGACGGTTATGTGGTCACGGCCGGAGATGTTGAGGCGGAACTCAGGCGTATTGACCACACCCTGACGCCTCTGGAAATCGTGGTCATTAACACGCGCGCCGGTTCACGCTACGGGCACCCTGACTATGTATCCGCAGGCTGCGGCATGGGCTACGAAGCTACGATGTATCTTTTAGAGCGCGGCGTTCGCCTTACTGGAACCGACGCTTGGAGCTGGGACGCTCCCTTTGTGTACACGGCAAAAAAATATGGAGAAACTCATGATGCGTCGCTGATCTGGGAAGGCCACAAGGCTGGCCGTGACATCGGCTACTGCCATATTGAGAAGATGCACAACTTGGAGAGTCTGCCACCAAACGGTTTTTATATTTCGTGCTTTCCGCACAAGATTCGCGGCGCATCGGCCGGCTGGACCCGTGCCGTCGCCATTTTTGACGACGCAGTGCTCGCTGCCTGAACGGATGCTGAACAAGCATGGCCACAAAACTATTGAACCCGACCCATGATGTAGCGCGTCGCAGCTGGCTAGACAGCGCCAGCCCGGGTTGCGGGGACTTCCCCCTGCAGAACTTGCCATTTGGCGTATTCCGGGAGGCCAGAAGCACCAACACGTTTCGCGGCGGCGTGGCTATCGGCGACCAGGTTTTGGATCTGCGTGCCCTGGCCGGCGAAAGTCTGGTGACAGGAAACGCGGCTGCCGCTTTGCAAGCCTGCAATAGTGAGGCACTCAATGGCCTGCTGGCTATGGGGCCTGGTGCCTGGAGCGCGCTGCGCCGGTCACTGTTTGAGTTGTTGACCGAAAACGCTTCGGAGCCAGTCCGACAAAAAGTGCGCCGATGCCTGGTTCCATTGACACGTATTGAACACCGCCTCCCAACTCAGCCCGGTGATTACACCGATTTCTATACCTCGATCGACCATGCGCTCAATGTGGGCAGACTCATCTTTCCCGATCGTCCTCTTACCCCTAATTTTCAGTGGCTCCCGATTGCGTACCATGGTCGCGTCTCTAGTATGGGGGTGAGCGGTCAACGCTTTCATCGCCCCCGGGGACAACGTCTTGCGCCTGGGACCAGCACACCAATATTCGGCCCATGTACTCACCTGGATTACGAGCTGGAGCTCGCAATCTACGTCGGACCCGGAAACGACCTGGGTCATCCTATCCGACTCGACGCAGCCGATAACCATATTTTTGGCATTGGCTTGCTGAACGACTGGTCTGCGCGCGATCACCAGTTCTGGGAAATGGCGCCTTTGGGTCCTTTTTTGGGGAAGAACTTTGCCACCACCGTCTCCCCTTGGATTGTGACCCTGGAGGCGCTGGCCCCCTACCGCCTTGCGTGGACACGCCCCACCGATCACCCCCAGCCACTGTCTTAGAACTTATCCGTAAATAAGGTTCACTGAGAGCGGAACTTTGCGGAAGGCGATGATGGCGGCGGCAAGATGGTTCAGAGCGGTAAAGCTTCGATCTAGCTTCTCGTAGCGAACCAGCAGTTTACGGAAGCGGTTGAA
>JADCGR010000048.1 GCA_020248905.1 Curvibacter sp.
CTTTGGCAGGCCGCATACCGACAAGACACGCAGCGGCCCCACGCACATCTTCAACCTGGGCCACGGCATCAGCCAGTACACCCCGCCAGACCATGTGGCCGCGCTGGTGGAGGCGGTGCACGGGCACTCTCGGCGACTGCGTCAATAGAGCGCCCGGCGGCCGGGAATTATGGATTTCCCCAATTTCGACACACCCCGGCGCACGCGCAAAGACGCTCAGTGCAGGCTCACTTATGCACAAAAGATGTGTTGCAGCGCGTCATCGGCCTATTAGAAGATCGACTGTTGCTATAGAACCAATAGCGAACGTAAGTTATTGATTTATATTGGCTTAGTGCGATGCTCTTTTGGCGGGCATTTTGTGGAAAGCCTTGATTTTCAAAGCCTCACGGCTTGCAGCGACAAGATTTCAACAAAGTTATCCACAGAAAACCTGAATCGATCACAAATCCATTCAGTATCAATGACTTAGAGAAAAATTCGCAAGTTCTTCTGAACGACCGGCCTCACGTCAACCCCTGGCATGCCCACGCAGCTCCCCATCCTGGTCCAGACGCCGGCGCACAGCCAGGTGGGGGGAGCCCTGAGCTACCTGAGCGAGCAGGCACTTGCGCCGGGCACGCTGGTGCGCGTACCTCTGGGGCGGCGCGAGACCCTGGGCGTGGTCTGGGATGCGCCGATGGCCGGCGGCCCAAAGATCGCCAGCGACAGGTTGCGCCCCATCAGCAGCGCGCTGGACGCACTCGCACCGCTCACGCCCGCCTGGCGTCGGCTGGTGGACTTCGCCGCGCGCTACTACCAGCGCGCGAGCGGCGAGGTGGCGCTGGCCGCGCTACCGCCACAGCTGCGCGAGCTGGACCCGGTGCAGCTCGCGCGCCGGCTCAAGCGCCTGGACGCCGCAGGCGAGCACACACCCACGGGCGAAAGCCCGCCGCCCCTCACGCCCGAGCAGCAGGCCGCGCTGGAGCGCATCGACGCCGAGGCCGGCCCCTTCCTGCTGTTTGGTGCCACGGGCAGCGGCAAGACCGAGGTCTACCTGCGCAGCGTGCAAACCCTGCTGGCGCGCGAGCCCCAGGCCCAGGCGCTGGTCATGGTGCCCGAGATCAACCTCACGCCCCAGCTGGAGGCGCGCTTTGCGGCCCGCTTTGGTGCGCACGCGGTGGTCTCGTTGCACAGCGGCATGAGCAACCCCCAGCGGCTCAAGAGCTGGCTGGCCGCGCACAGCGGCGCAGCGCGCATCGTGCTGGGCACACGCATGGCCGTGTTTGCATCCATGCCCCGGCTGCGGCTCATCGTGGTCGATGAAGAACACGATCCGAGCTACAAGCAGCAGGAGGGCGCGCGTTACTCCGCCCGCGATCTGGCCGTCTACCGCGGTCGGCTCGAAAGCGCCAAGGTCATCCTGGGCTCGGCCACGCCTTCGCTGGAAAGCTGGCACCACAGCCGCCCCGTCGCCGAAGGCGGGCGCTACGTGCGCCTGCACATGCCCAGCCGCGTGGGCCGCGCAGAAAGCGGCGCCTTGCCTGGCACCGCAGGTGCCTTGCCTGCCGTGCGGCGGGTGGACATGAACCACCAGCCTCGCGGCGCGGTGTTTTCGCCCCCGCTGCTCCAGGCCATCACCGAACGCATCGCCTGCGGCGAACAAAGCATGGTGCTCCTCAACCGGCGCGGCTACGCGCCGGTGCTGCACTGCAGTGAGTGCGAGTGGAAGAGCGAATGCCCGCACTGCAGCGCGTACCGCGTCTTCCACAAGCTGGACCGCACCCTGCGCTGCCACCACTGCGGCCACACCGAGCGCGTGCCACGGGCCTGCCCGGCCTGCGGCAGCCCCGACATCCGCCCCATCGGGCGCGGCACCGAAAGGCTGGAGGAACACCTGGCGGAACTGCTGGCGGGCGTCACCCGGCCCGACGGCGGCCCCGTGCGCATCACCCGCATCGACGCCGACACTACGAAGCTCAAAGGCGAGCTCGAAGCGCAACTCGCCCAGGTGCACAGCGGCGAGGTGGACGTGCTCGTGGGCACCCAGATGATTGCCAAGGGCCACGACTTTCGGCGCATCACGCTGGTGGCCGCGGCCAACCCCGACAGCGCGCTCTTCTCCAGCGACTTCCGCGCCCCCGAGCGCCTGTTCAGCCTGCTCATGCAGGCCGCAGGACGCGCGGGGCGTGACGCCGGTATCAGCGCGCAAAGCGAGATGTGGGTGCAGACCCACCACCCCAAGCACCCGCTGTACGAGAACCTGAAGAAGCACGACTACCCGGGCTTCGCCGCGCAGCAGCTCAAGGAACGCGAACAGGCCGGCCTGCCGCCTTACAGCTACCAGGCCCTGGTGCGCGCCGAAGCCCGCACACAGGAAAGCGCACAGGCTTTCCTCAATGCGGCCAGCCGTCTGGGTGCCGAGGCCGCTGTGTCACTGAACGTCACGCTCTACCCAGCCGTGCCCATGACGGTACAGCGCGTGGCCAATGTGGAACGCGCGCAGATGCTGATCGAAAGCCCCTCACGCGCGGCGCTGCAGCGCTTTCTGGCGGGCTGGCATGACACGCTGCACGAGGTAAGGCAGGGGCCTGAGGGCAAGGCGCTGATACGGTGGGCGGTGGATGTGGATCCGCTGGCGATTTGAAGCTGAATGGCCGAGCTGAGTCTCCCCTGGTGACCTGAGCCAACGTTCGACGTTCTAGCTGCGCCGCTCTTGGAGCGAGGCGTCTAAGGCCAGACAACGCGGAGTACCCTAGGCTGGTTTCGCTGTGCCCGCCCCTGCGGATGAACTTGAGCGGTGCTGAGTGACGCCTCGCCAGAAACTGGACGCTATTGCATGGAGTTCAGTCCGAAAGCGTTTCCCTCGGTATCCATGCACATCGTCACCCAGCCGAATTCACCGATGGGGAACTTTGGGCGCAGCACTTTGCCGCCTGCCGCAGCTACGCGTGCCTGCTCAATCGCGCAGTCAGTAACGCTGAAGTAAACCATGGTCCCGCCTTGGCCTGGTCGAGCGTGGGGCGACTTGACGAGCGCCCCTGCCGCGCCATACGCGTCCATATCGCCGGAGAAACTCCGCATTGTGGTCTCTCCAGTCGGATCGACAATCGGCTCCAACCGCACTTGAAGGACCGTTTGGTAGAAATTCGTTGCTCGTTCGATATCGTCTACATACAAATCGAACCAGCCAATCGCGTTCGGCTTACTCATCGCAAACTCCTTGAGTGATAGTGGAGCTTGGAGGCTAGCGGGCTTGCGGCAGGTTGTCTTGTATGGATCAGACACCGAAGCGCTTGCGATACTGCGCCGGCGTATAGCCGATCGCATGCCGGAACGCATTAGTGAAGTGGGCCTGATCGGCGTACAGATCGAGATAGTGCTTGCGGAATGACTGCTGCACGCGAAGAACTTTGAGGAAGTCATGCGGCGCGAAGCCTGTGAGTTCCTTGAGTTTGCGCTGGAGTTGCCGTGGAGACAACTCAGCCAAGGCCGCCATATCCGCCACTGACCGTATGTCGTCGACCCTCGACAGAATTCGGGCCGTAAGTGGGTTCGCACGCACACAACCATGCGAAATACACCACAGCACGAGGTCAGACAGCAGTTGTGGCATGTCCTCGAACTTCATGCCAACGAGCCGTCGTCCGGTCTGCGTTAACGGCAGCGCACCTTTGTACGGTGCTCCAACGTAGCGATCCGAGACTTCGGTGGCGTCTCCCTGCCATACGCCCGGAAAGAGTTGCACGCCAACGTAGTGAAACGATTTTCCAAGGTTAAGCGTCGTCGCCTCGGTGTACAGTGAGGTTATTCCCGCAATATTGGTGTCCACGAGATTGAGCAGGAGGTTCACGCAAGCATCTGGCAGCGCGTGGTACTGAAACTCTTCGGATAGTTGTGCCAGTGTGCGAAGCTCCCAAAAGCAGTGCACTACCTCTGCAAGCTCATCACTGGGCCGATGCTCGGTGTAGCTCACTTCCGATCCACGAAACGAGAATCCATCTTGAGCTGGCGAATACATGGGGCTGCGCGACAGTGTCTGGCGATGATGCGACGGATCGAAAATTTTTTCGTGCGAAGCGAACGTTCAAGTTAGGCGGAGCCGACGGCGAGGTTACTCGCCGGCTGGAGGGATGATACGCACAAACGGCAAGCGGGCGGGCGGCCTTGCTGTTGGGCCTCGTCTCGACTGATGCAATAGGCTCGCCCCTTTGTTTGCTCGAGGGTTATGCACGGCAGGGGCCTTGATTCGAGAGGGGGTCTTTCGCAACAATGGCGATTCTTACGACAACGCGTCAAAAACGTCAGCATGGCCTGTGCGCTCGAAAAGGAATCCTATTCCCTTTTGGTCAATGTCGTAACGTCCGAATGCCATATAGGATGGCCTCATTAGAGCCCAAAGAGGCTCGTCTCCCGCGAGCCCTTGGCGAGCTACGTCCTCTCGAAAATCTTTCCGAAAAAGTAGGAAGTCGTTGTATTGATTCTTACTAACGCTTGCATAAGTAATGCCAGTTAAGGTATGCTGCGCGCATGCGATGCAAACGTGATACCGACGGTCGGTCGTTCGATCATCACTCGCTGCAGGTGATGCGCCAGCAGGCGGTCAAGGCGGTGCGCAACGGGC